>CAZLPS010000006.1:0-54684 GCA_964561455.1 uncultured Opitutales bacterium | reverse complement strand
CGCGCTTCCGGGCCTTGCGGATTTCCTGAAGCGCGGGCTGAAGCACCGCGCTACGCCAATCCGCCCATTTGACGAACCCATTCACGCCATGAGCAACGCTGCAAAATTTCCCACTTTTTCCCGCTGGGGCCGTTTCCTTTGGCGACGGGCCAAGCCTTGGGTGCGGCCAGTGGTCTTCACCCTGGTTTGTATCGTGACGTTGGTGGCGCTTGTGGTGGCGGAGGAGAACTACCGCACAGGGCGAGCATGGGAGAATTACAAGGCGGCGGCCCGCGCGCGCGGCGAAAAACTGACGCTGGCCGAACTGGCCCCTCCGCCGGTGCCGGATGACCAGAATTTTGCGATGACGCCTTTGCTCAAACCACTCTATGGCGAACCCGCCTATGAGTCTGAATTGTCAAACCGGCTGGAATTGAGTGATGGCCAATTTTCCATGCTTGATGACTTGGGTAGTCGGGATACCAGCAAGGGTGCGGACTGGGCGAAATTGGAGGAATATTTGCATCAGCCCGACGCAATGGCCGATCTAAAAAAACACGACGGCGAACTGGCGGAAATCACCCAGGCTCTGCGGCGCCCGTATTCACGTTTTCCAATTTCTTATGACCAGCACCCGATTTTCAGCCTGCGGTTGGTTCACGTCAGTCCGCTCATCGCCCTGGGGAGATTGTTTCTATTGCGGGCCTGCGCGGAATTCGCGGACGGGCAAAGTGACCAAGCAATGAGTGATGCGGTTTCGTTGCTGCGCCTTTCCCAGGTTGTCCGAAATGAGCCAATCTACATGTCTAAACTCGTGGAGGTTGTCCTTATTCGCCTGGGCACGAGTTTGATTTGGGTGGGATTGGCCGACCGGAGATGGAATGAATCCCAACTCGCCACCCTTCAGGATGAACTGCAAAAGATTGATCTTCTGACGCAGTTTTCAGCAGCCCAGCAAGGGGAGCGAGTCTTTTTCATTGATACCCTGGAGTGGCTTGCGGAACAGGACAGCGCTCAGCGGGTAAAGACCTACCGTAGTTTCCTTGCAAGCAATCAGAAAGTGGACTGGGCTACGGAGCTGTTGCGAATGCCGCATTTTATCCTAAACAAGGCATCGGTGGCCGGCAGCGAGTACTTCGACCAATACCTTCTACCGATTTTGGACCTCGGCGAGCGGCGGTTTTACCCTGAGCGAGCGGCCCTCGCAGCAAAAATATTTGAAACGCAATTCAAACGGGATCCATTTAAAGGGCTATGGCAAACGTCCAGCTTATTCTATCCGCAAATCGCCTATGCTCAAACTTCTCTGGATGAGGCAATTCTGGCCTGCGCGCTGGAGCGTTATCATCTGAGCCAGGGAAATTATCCAGAAAAGCTGGATGTGCTGGTTCCGCAATATATCTCACGGCTGCCGCACGATTTGGTTTCCGGAAAGCCGTTGATTTATCAGCTTTCGGATAAGGGCAGATTTATCCTTTATTCGACGGGATGGACCGGCAAGGATAATCAGGGCAAACTCAAGAGTGCTGGGGATTTTGACATTCGCACTGACAATTGGGTCTGGCAATATCCCCCGCCATGAACTCATCTACCCCTCAAATTCCAACTCCACCAGCACCGGCCGGTGGTCGGACAAATACGATTTCAACACTTCACACCGCACGGCGCGGTAGGGCTTGGGCAGCAATATAAAATCCAGGCCGCGACTCGGCAGGTGGGCGGGGAAGGTTTTAGCTTTGGGGTGGGGCCAAATTTCGTATTCGCCGTGCTGGAGCAGCGCGGTGAAGAGATGGCGGACGGCATCGCCGACGCGGCGGGAGTGGGTGTTGAAGTCACCGCAGATGATGGGCGCGAGCGGGCGGCCTTTCGGGCAATCGGGGTGGGGACGGGAACGCATATATTCGATGACCTGTTCGATTTGTTTGATGCGCCGCTGGCGTGAGCGGTAGTCGAGATGGAGATTGATAATTGGCAGGGCGTGGCCGCCGACATCCACTTCGCAATAGAGAAAACCCTTCTCGCCGAGCATGGCGGCGCCAAAGGGGTTATTTTCCCACAGACGCACCGGGTGGCGCGAAAGGAGCGCGTTGCCGTAGGCGAGGGGTTTAAGTCCCAAGCGCCGGTTGTTGACCCCAAGGCAGGCATGAGACAAACCGGCTTCGCGGCGCAGGGCTTGCAGCAGGTTGATGCGCTTGTTCCAATGCGAATCCTCATCCACCTCCTGCAGGGCGACGACATCCGCGCCGGATTCCGCCAAAAGCTGGCCGATGCGGGCGAGATTGGTCTCGATGCCGCGCGCGGACTGGAAGCCCTGGTACAACGACAATCCCCGCCCGTGGGCGATATTGAAGGTGACGAGGGAAAGGCGGGGCATGGGGGAAGAATGAGGGATGAAGGATGAAGGATGAAGGCTAAAATGCTGAATGCTGAGTTCTGGATGCTGAATTTCAGGGTGCACGCATGACAAGACCGCGAATTTGGAATAGTTGACTGACGGTTTTTTGAGTGACGGCTGATTCATCCTTCATCCCTCATCCTTCATCCTTACCATCAACTTCCTTCTCGAAATCCTCCCCAATACCCTCTAGCTTTTCTTTCATGGCCCTGGCATTCCGCGATTTTTCCCCGCATCTCCTGGCCGCGCCGCGCCGCGGCGTGGCGGCACAATGGGAGCCGTTGACGGGCGCGGTGGGGCGCGCGAATCAATGGCTGGGTGCTGCGGGACTGAAGGCGATAAGCATCGAGACGCTGCTGCTGCCAATCGGCAAAAACGCCTCGCCAAATCCGGCTTCGGGTTCGAACTTGGAGCGTTGGGATGAAGACCATCTGTGGTTGCAGGTGGTGAGAGTGTGGTACGAAGCTTTGCCGGGCACAGCCGCCGCGCCGCCCGTCGCGGTGCCCGCCAGCCAGAATTTGACGAGTGGAACCTTTTTGTAAGATCGGCTGGCGGCAGGCTTGGCGCGGGCTGTTACTCAATGCTGCCCAGCCGGCCCACCGGGCAATCACTTCCGGATAAACAATTCCGCCGGAATTTTATACGAGGCGATAAATTTATCGCGGAGGGCGGCGGCGGCTTCGTGTTGCTTGCAGTCTTCGAGGTGGCGAACCAAGTCCACGCCGGCCTGGTTTAGCTCCTGCCGCACGAGGGGTACGTCCTGATTGAGGGAAAAGTTATTGCCGAAGGGATTGACGGGATTGGGAACCAGCCCCATGGCCGAATAATAGGTGCCGAGGGTTTGAAACAGGGAGCCATCCCGGGGGTCGAGAAAAAGGGCTTCGAGAATTAGGACGGCGGCGTCGCCGACCCGCCCTTGATTGGCGCACTCGGTGGCGGCGAGGCGGTAGCCGATGGTGTCCAGCGGCACGAGCCGCTGAATGTACCGGGCATAAGTTTCGGCGTTGGTCCAGTCTTTGAGATGTTCGTAGCTGACGACCAGCAGCGTATAAATGTTATAATTGCCGACATCAGAGATTTCCGATTCGAGGCGGCCGCGCCGTAGTGAAGTTTCATGGGAGGTTTTGTTGGCATAGTGGTCAACTTCCACGGCCCGCAAAAGCACCGCCACACTTTTCTGGTAAAAGCCCCGCGCCTCGTCCGTCTGCCCCCGATGTTCCACATGGGCGCCTTTGAGGAGATAGAACATGCCCAAATCCTTGAAAAGGGTGTTGTCCTCCTTGGGCAGCGGCAGCGGGGGGTGGTCGAGAATGGAGAGGCCTTTTTCCGCCTCGGTAATGGCGGCGTCAAGGGCGGATTCCTCCGCGACCCAATCGCCCTTGTGATGGGCCAGCGCCTCGCCCCACAGGCAGTTGGCAAAACCCTTGTGCACCTTGAAGCTGTCGGGCTCGGCGGCGCTGGCGCTTTGCCACAGCGAGTATTCCGTTTGCCAGTCGGCATTGCGGGCGTGCGTCCTGGCGCCGAGGGCGAAGGTGGCGGCGCCGGCGAGTGACCAGCCAAGAATGAGCCGGGGCCATCGGGCGTGGCGGACCAGGAAACCGCCGATCCACCACAAAAACTGGGCGGCGGCCACGCAGAAGCCGATGGAGGGCAAATACAGGAAACGTTCCGCCATAATACTGCCGATGGATAACAGCAGGTTCATCGTGGGCAGTTGCATGAGAAAAAAGATGCCCACGGCCCACGCGAACAGCGGTTGGGTGCGGCACCGCTTCACCGCGAACATCAGCAACCCCACGATGACCCCAAGTGACACCCAGGTCAGTAGATCCTGAAGGCCCGCGCCGGGATCACCGTACAGCGGAATTGCATGGTACGAGTAATCGCAAGAGAGGGTGCGCGGAAAAATCATCAACAGCAGGTAGCGGCCGAGCACGTTTATGGCCGTCATCGCGCCTATATACCAGTGGTCCGCGCCGGAAATGGGATTATCGGCAAATACTTCGCCAAACACGGGGGAATAAAAGGTGAGCCGGGAGCGCGCGATCAACAAGGCCAGCAGCGCGGGCGCCAGCGCCACATAACCTTTGACGCCGAATTCCAGAATGGCGCGACCAAGCCGGGGGAAGAATTTCTTTTCCGGCAGCCGCGGCCACCGCCAGATCAGGTCATAGAGAAACACAAAAGCGGCCAGGAGGACGGCGCTTTCCTTGGCAAAGATGCCCCACAAAGCATTGAACGCCACGCCGGTCAGCCAGGCCACTTTCCCCCAGCCAGTAGCTTCCGCGGCGCGCAAGTAACACCAGCCGCCCAGCAGGATCGAAAGGGTGGCCAGCAAATCCCCCCGGCCCACAATGTTCGTCACGGATTCGACATTGACGGGATGGACCGCAAATAAGGCGGCCGCCACCGTCGCAAGGGCCAACTGGCCCGACAGCCGCCGCACAATCACCAACACCAGAAAAACATTGGCCCATTGCAGCAGGAAATTCACCCAGTGAAAGCTGGGGACCGTCGCCAAATCAAATTTATCCGGCGCACCATGGGAAAACAGCCGGTAGTTGATGAGATAACTCATCGTGGTCAGCGGACGGTAGAGATTGCTTTCGAACGCGGGCCACCAATAGTTCTTCGTCAAAATGAGTTGAATATTATCGCCATTGACGGCGCGAATGCGGGGGTCGTCGCCGATCACCACGCTATTGTCCAGCACCAGCCCGGCGCTAAAGGAATTGGAATAGGCGGCCAGAATGATCAGGCCCAAGCCCAGGCCAATGAGGAAGATTTTGGAGCGGAGCCAGGGGATGCGGGGGACCGGAATTGCCCGTGGCGGGTTGCGGGCCGCCGATGGTGGCGCGGCGGGACCCGGGGCGGGGGATGGCGGGAGGGATTGGGCCGCCAGTGAGTCCTCGCGGCGATCAGGCCGGGTGGGGCTGGTAGACGCCATGGGCGTTCCCGCCGGAGTAGCGGGTGGGGAATCGTCGGGGAGTTGATTGCTTATTCCCATGTCGGAGGGTGCAGGGCAAGGAGAGGGGGGTAATTGTGGGAAAATGGGGCGGGGGAAGCGATTGTAAAAAGGGACCAAGGGATCGAGGGACAGAGGGACAGAGGGACAGAGGGACAGAGGGACAGAGGGACAGAGGGACAGAGGGATTTGCAAAAAAAGAATTCCCGAAAAAGTTCAAGAGTTTTGTGCGCTACCCTTGGTCCCTCTGTCCCTTGGTCCCTTGATCCCTTGAAGTGTGGCCACGCTCCCTTGACTCCCTGCCTCCGCCCGACTAGAACCAACGGCGGAAGGGTGGCAGAGTGGACGATTGCGGCTGACTTGAAATCAGCTGAACCGCAAGGTTCCGGGGGTTCGAATCCCTCCCCTTCCGCTTTTCTGAATTTTTTCACGTCTTGGTGAAAAGCACGCAAGTCTGCCGTGCGTTTTCGCCGGATAAAAACAATCCCTACGCCAGCCGCTTCTTCCGCTGCACGATGGCCAACCCCAGCCCGACAACGCCAGCCACCAGCGTCCACGTGGCCGGTTCCGGCACCAAAAACTGCAAACTCGTCGGATTAAGCACGAATGCCCCGCTGCCAAACACGCCCACGTTTTGGTAGGAAAAATCGCCGAGCGAGAAACCCGAATTGGCGCCGAAGTTGAGCAGGGTGTAGGTGGTCGGAGTGACGCCATCGAAAAACCCGGTGTCCTGAAAATCAAAGAGGATGCGGCCGCTGTTATTCATCAAAGTGCCGGTGACGTCGAGGCTCGTCGAGGTGTTGTCGGTATTGCTTAAAGTGATCGAGATGAGCGTCGGGCCGGTGGTGGTCAGGCTGGCGACAGTCAACGTGCCCGTGTCCGTGCCGCTGATCGGATTGAAATTGCCCGGGATGAGGCCGCCGCCGGAGGCATTTATCGTCACCGCGCCAACGGTGCCCGTGCCGGCCAAGTACCAGCCGTTGTTGACCGACACTGCGCTGGCGGCGGCGAGGCTGCCGTCAACTTCCAACACACCTCCATTGACGATGGTCGCGCCGGTGTAGGTATTTGCGCCAGTAAGGATGAGCCTGCCCCCTCCCGCCTTCGTCAAGCCGCCGCTGCCGCCGGGGTTGTCCGCGATGATGCCGCCATAAGTCACGGTGGGGTTCTGCGTGTCAATCGTGCCCGAGCCGGAACCCGAGGTTGGCCCCAGCGCGATGCCCCGGCCGGAGAAAATCGGGAACGAGAACGAGCCCACCGTCTGCAGCGTGCCGCCGTTAATGACCAATCGTCCCGGCGTGGGTGTGTTGGGGCTGCCCCCCAGAACCGCCTCCGAGTTGATGCTCAACGTCCCACCGATGATGGTCGTAATCCCGCTGTAAGTGTTCGAGCCAGCCGGCGTCAGGGCCAGGGTGCCCGCGCCGGCTTTGGTGAGGCCAAATCCGCCCCCGCCGTCGCCAATGAACCCGCTATAAGTCAGAGTATTGGCGTTGACCGTGATGGTGCGCGAAGCGTTCATGGTCACGGTGCCCCCCGTGCCGAGATTCAGGGAGCTCGACCCCGTAAAAGTAAAGTCGCCGTTCCATTTCTGGGTGCGGGGCGGTAGGACGACGGCTGAGCCCCTGGTATTGTCGATCGTGCCACCGTTGATGGTGAATACGCTGGCCACATTGCCGAGGGCGAAATTGCTGTTGAGGTCCAGCGTGCCGGAGTTGAGGTTGACGCCGCCGCCGGAATTATTGGTACCGGAGAGGACGAGCGTGCCGCTGCTGGCCTGGGTGATGTTGCCGGTGCCGCTGAATCCAGCGGCCAGTGTCAGCGTGCCCGTGCCCGTGCCGTTAAAGATGATGCTGTTGTTATTGGAAATGAGGGAGGTCGAGATGGACAGCGTGCTGCTGTTGCCGTTGGTGGTCTGGATATTGAGATTGCTGAACAGACTCAGACGGGCCAGGGCCAGCGAGCCGGTGTTGCCCATCAAGATGGTCGCGTTGCCGCTGGTCACTTGCAGGTTGAGGCGACCGGTGGTCGTTCCAACGCTATAGGCCTGGCTGCTGTTAAAATTGAGGCTGCCGATCGTCGCATTGGTGGCGCCCAGGGACGGCGCGGTACCCGACACCGTGGCGGGGCCGAAATCCGCCTCGGCGTCCACACTATTGGGCACGCCATTGCTCCAGTTCAAATTGTCAAACCAATCACTGGCATTGCTAATGTTGCCGCCCGTCCAGGTGCTTTGCGCAAACGCCTGGGGGAGGAGGCTCATCCCTGCCGCTACCAGCAAAGACAAAAGAAGGCGGTGGCGAAAATGGATCAAAGGATGGGCAAGGCAGGCCGATGGCTGAGCGGGATGAGCGGTTTGTGGGGTTTAGATAGGGGGGCTTCCACTCATAAAGCAACTGTAATGCCAAAGAAAATGCCTATCCTGATTCCTTTAACCCGACGTATCGCCTGCTTGAGCACAATTCGTCAAAAAGATTTGCGCCATAAGTCATTGAATAGAAACGGCCAACGAAGATTCAAGGTTCGAGGGGGTTCGTATCCCTGGCATTTGACTTTGATCAACAATCTGCCGTAGGGGGAAAAGGAAAATCCCGTTCCGCGTTTAAAACCCAGAAACCGGACGTCAAAATGCACTTGCTCACGGGCCAAATTCATTTTAGGTTGAATCAACCTTTTTAACATGCCCAATCAACTGGCCAAAACGAAGAAGCGGCAGAGCCTGGCCGAGCACGAGGCGGTGCTGGCTGCGCTGGCGGAGATTGCCCGTCGCGAGGACACCACGGTCATGGCCTTGCTCCGTCAGGCGGCGAGGGAATTGCTCAGGAAGCGAGGGACGATCCCGGCACAAGCAAAAGCACTGAGTGCAGTCGTTTGGCGGAGCGCCCCGCGAATGCCGCCGCAATTCAAGACCGCAGCACAATTGTCGCGATTCAAGCGCGCCCAACGCGAATTCGACCAGGTGATTTTGGATCTACAATTGGCGAGCCCGGACGCCATCCAAGAACGCAACTCTCTCGCTTCCTTTTCTCAGGCGATTCGCTTGATTGATTTTGATCGTGCCCATGCCGCTGTTGCCCTCTGAAGCAAGGCCCCGTCCGCCTGCCGACTTTGCGCCGATGCTGGCGACAGCGAAGCCGCTGCTTTTAGTAGGCGGGCAAGCCATCAATCTCTGGGCGCTTTATTATCACGAGCGCACCATTGGATTGACTCCTTTTGTTTCCCGAGATGCGGATGTTCTGGGCGATAAGGAAACATTGAAGGCACTGGGAAGGCTGGCGGGGGCCAAACCCCAATTTTTCCCATTGCGCCCGCCCAGCAATGAGGTGGGGGTGGTGATCACCAAGGACGCCAATGGCCAATCGCTGCCCATCGAAGTGCTGCGTTCCGTTCATGGCGTAACCAACGAGGAACTGAGTGAGCCGATTTACACCATGGCGATAGGCAAGGGCAGCGTGCAAGTCCAGGTGCCGGGACCGATTGTGCTGCTAAAAGCAAAGATCGCGAATTTAGCCGACCTGCCGCAAACCGGGCGGCAAGATTCCCGCCATGTGGTTATTCTAGCCCGGCTGCTCCCCGCCTATTTGGAAGACCTGCAAAAGGCGGCCAACGAAGGACGAATGGAGGAGCGCAAGCTGATCAGTTTTCTTGAACGATTACTCGCCATAGTAACGAGTAAAAACGGCCATAGGGCGTTTGAACGATTGAAGATCGAACCCCGAATTCTGTTCGCCGGGCTTAAAGCCGGGAAGCTGCTAAAACTTCATGCGTTTATAGAAAAACGTTTGCCGCGAGGCATTCAAAGGCGGGTTTAGACATATCCATAACTTTTTGGAAGAAAGTTACTTGTAATGACTTTACACGGGCGGGTTCGGATCCCTGGCATTTGACTTTGATCAACAATATGCATTAAGGATTCAGAACCCTCCCCTCCCGCCATTTTAGCGGTTGAGGTATTCTTCAATTCAATCAAGGTAATTGCCGCAGTGCAAAATTCCCCAAAATTAGGGCGCAAAAGAGTGGCCATGCAGCGCCGCACTTTTATCAAGTTAACTTCGCTGGCCGGATCTGGCATCGCCGCAGGCAATCTGCTCAGCGGGTATTCGTCCTTGGCTCGCGGGGCCGTACCCACCGCATCGCCCATTCCGGCGACCAACGGATTGCCGCCACTGCCGCCGCTCGCGCCCATGCCTGAACTTCCGCCCAAGCGACCGGCAGGCTCCGTGCCGATGGGCGACCCGACGAAGTTTCCGGAGGCCAAGATGGATTTCCCCATGGTTCCCGGCCCTTATGCACCAACTTGGGAATCCATCGCACAAAACTATCCCGGCAAAGAAGTCAGCTGGCTGCGCGACGCCAAATTTGGCATTTGGGTGTGTTTTGGACCGCAGGCGGCGGGCCAGAGCGGTGACTGGTACGCGCGCCGACTCTATATGCAGGGGCAACTTGCCTATAACAATCACTTGCGGGACTTCGGCCATCCCTCCGAAGTGGGCTACAAGGAATTATTGAAGGATTGGAACCCGACCAAGCTCGACCCGGCGGCGGTGGTAAAGCTGTACAAGGATATCGGTGCGCGGTTCATGTTGATTCAAGGCGTCCACCACGACAACTTCGACAATTGGAATTCTGCCTATCAGCCGTGGAACTCCGTCAATCTTGGCCCCAAACGCGATTTTTTGGGTGAATGGTCAAAGGCTGCGCAGAAGGAAGGTATGCGGTTTGGCGTTTCGTTCCACCATGAATACACCTGGTGGTGGTGGCTCAAATCGCTGGGCAGTGACCGGACTGGACCCAAAGCCGGGGTGCCATACGATGGAAACATCACCCTGGCCGATGGAAAGGGCAAGTGGTGGGAGGGCATGGATCCACGCCTGCTTTACGGTGTGGATTTGCGCGAGTACAAAGGATTTGACCAGGACAGTTGGTGTCCGGACCAAGGCATTCTCACCCGTCATCAGGAATATGCGAAATGGTATGTCAACCGCTGGGCGTTGCGCATCATGGACGTGGTGCGGAAATACGATCCCGATTTCATTTACACGGACGGCAATTCCACCCAGCCCTATACCGGATACAAGAGCGCGACCGGGTATAAATGCGATGCCATGCAGCGCGTGATTGCGGATTTCTATAACCACTCGCTGGCCACGCGCGGCAAAGTGGACACGTTTAGCATCGTCAAGTTTCATCCGCCGGGCAACGGCGTCGTCAACACGTTTGAGGACAACTGGCCGGCGGACATCAAGACCGACCAGCCGTGGATCGGTGAAACGGCCTACGGCGACTGGTATTACGCGCCCGGCTTTGTGTATGACGCCGGGGCGCTCGTGCGCCACATGCTCGAGTGTGTATCGCGCGACGGCTGTTTCTGTGTCAATATCGCCATGCGCCCGGATGGCTCCTTTGACGACGGCTGTCTGAAGATGCTGGCCGAGGTGGGCGACTGGATGAAAATCAACGGCGAAGCAATTTATGGCAGCCGGGCCTGGCTAAAATACGGCGAAGGGGCCAATGGCCTCGTTCGCCAATCGCCCACCGGCAAGATCAGCCAGCGCCAGGCGAGCTTTAAGTTCGGTCCGCAGGATTTCCGCTTCACTGCCGGCAAGGACGGTTCGGTGTACGCCTTCTGCATGGCGGTGCCTGACCCAGGCACGGCAGTGAAGATTACCTCGATGGGAACGGCGGCGCAACCCGCCGTGCCCACTGTAAAATCCGTCAGCTTGCTTGGGTCCATGGCAACCGTGGATTGGAAGCAATCGGCGGATGGACTGGAAATCAAATGTCCCGCACAAATGCCCTTTCGCATCGCACTGGGTTTCAAGGTCACGCTTGCCTAGACCAAGCGGAAAGTACAAAGACATCTATGTTCTCCTTCAAATGTGCAGTATTCGCAATACTGCCAGCGTTCAGCTTGCTTTTTGCCGCCCATCCAGCCTTGGGCGCGAACCAGGTCATCATTGCCACTAAAGCCGGGGTGGTCGGCGACGGGACAACATTGAATACAGCTGCCATCCAGAAGGCCATTGATGACTGCTCCGCTGCTGGGGGTGGGACGATTTCCTTTTCCGCCGGCCGCTATCTGACCGGCACGATTCAAATTAAAAGCAATGTTACTTTGCGGCTGGAAGATCAGGCCACGTTGCTCGGCAGCACCAATGTTGCCGATTACCGCAATCTGGATCCGTTTATTGATGGCAGCGGCCATCCGCTGGGGCACGCGCTGATTGTCGCCGTGGATGCCGCGAATGTGGGCCTTGAGGGCCCGGGGACGGTGGACGGGCAAAGTCCCAAGTTGAAAGCCACCGAAGCCACCTATACGATACGGCCGTTTCTAGTGCGCTGGGTGCGCTGTACCAATGTCACGGTGCGCGATGTCCATCTCACCAATCCGGGCGCGTGGACACTGAATTTCTTTCAGACCAAGGGCGCCGTGGTTGAGGGCGTGAACATTCGCAGCCGGGATTTGGGCATGCCCAACAATGACGGCATCAACCTTGATTCCAGCGAAAACATCCAGATTCGCAATTGCGACGTCATCAGCGGGGACGATGCGCTGGTCATCAAATCCACCAGCATCACGTCGCCAAGCCGCGATATTCACGCGGCTAATTGCAAGCTCTCCACCCGGACGAATGCCATCAAGCTGGGCACGGAATCCATCGGCGGCTTTGCGAACATCACGGTGACCGACTGCCAAATCACGAACACGAAGATGTCGGGCATCGCCCTTTACACCGTGGACGGCGGCGACCTGCGCGATGTGACGATAAGCAACATCACCATGGACGGCGTAATCGTTCCCATCAGCATCCGTCTTGGTTCGCGACTAAAGACCTTCCGCGAGGGCGAGCAGCCGAGGACCGCCCCCGGCAAGCTAACCAACATAACGATTAAGAACGTGACGGCGAAAAACATCGAGCAGATTGGGATGCTGATCAATGGCGTGCCCGGCTTCCCGGTGGAGGCGCTCACCTTGGAGAATATCCAGCTCGAGTTGCCGGGCGGTGGAACCGCCGAGGCGGCGAAAGAGATTTTGCCTGAAAAAGAAACGGCCTATCCGGAATTCGACATGTTCGGCAAAATCATGCCCGCCTATGGCATCTACGCGCGGCACGTCAATGGGCTGAATTTAAAGGGCGTGCGGATTACGACGCTGAAGCCCGACGCCCGCCCGGCCACCATTTTGATGGATGTTAATAATCTGATGCTCACCGACTTTGCGAGTGAGGCCACCAAGGCCCCGTAAATATGGTCGGTGCTGGAGCCTTGCCGCGCGATGAGCGTTGCCGCAGTCCGTGGAAGAAATTGCAGTCACATCCGGTCCATGAAGTTTGCAATTACGGATGGGCCATTCTTTTGTGAAGTTCTGTATTGTTGGGAAACTTTTGCGTACCCAGCCGCCAAATTTGAGCGGCATTTTCGGGCTGGCCAAGCTTTTGATATTCATCACCCAACAGCGCATAAGTCAGCGCGAATTGTGGCTGCACCGGCATCGTTTCCTGCTGATCAATGAGGGCGGACAATTGTTGAACCACCTCGAGGCCCTTGTTCAATTCGGCCGGCCAGCCGGACAAGGCGGACGCCCTGGCAAACTGCGCGTCCCAGTTTGCCGGATCAATGCTTAACGCGGAGTTGAAATACTGGTCAGCTTCCAGCGCCAGAATTCCTTTTTCATTGGGATCCTGGGTGGACGGTATTTTCCCAAGATCAAGTTCACCCAGCGTGGCGGGAATTTCCGGATCACCCGGGCTGTTTATCGCGCGTTGTTTCAATTCCGCGATGGCTTGGTCCAATCCACCTGTCGCCAGCAATTTGCCCGCGAGAGACCGTTTCTCGTTGAAGCTGGTTTGCGGGGAGATCAAATCATCAACGACCCGGCTGGAGGTCGTGGCCGCGCCGTCCAGCCCGGAGTCGCCAGCTGCGGAATTCAAGGTTGGAATCTGCGACCCGTTGCGGTTTGCGGAACCATTTCGCGGGTCCACCGCAGGCAAGCCTATCTCTGTGGGTTTCGCCGGATCCGACGATAGTCCGGAAATTGGAGCGGAGGGAACGGGCCGGACTGGTTGACGGCTCCAATAAAGGAGGGCGCCGGCGGCGATCACGACAGAAATAATCAAGAGCGGGCTGATGGAAGGTTTCATCTTGAGTTTCATGCTTTTCGAGGTTGAAAGTCAGGAATTTTCCCGCTCCTGGCGCCGCCGGGCCAGCGCCACAATGCGTCCTTGTAGAATTAATGGAATAACCCAAATCAGCATCACCCAGATTCCATGACCCGAAACAACTTGGGCGAATCTTAGAAACCAATTTTGGTCGACGAACTCCCTGGCGATATCGGTGTTGGCTTGTACGGCGGGAGCGATGTCACCCAGCGAGAAATCATGCGCAACCGCGATTCCGCCCATCGCCAACTTCCACGCGAAGGCGCAACGGCCGAATGCCTGCCAGCCAATGGCCAGCGCGCCAAAGGCCCAAACTCCGACACTGCATGCGCCAATGGGCATTATTCCCAGCGCCACCGCGCCAAAGGGCAGCAAGCCAATGGCAATGCCGCCAAAACTTACCGGGGCGATGGCGATTCCCCCGGAAGCGAACAATACCCCCACCGCGTGACTGCTGCCGATGGCAATCCAGGCTTTCACCGGGCCGCGCAGCAAGTCAAACCGATCACCAATGCGAATATGAACGAGCGGCAACCCGAACAGACTGAACCGGCTGCAATATTCATACGCTGCTGGGGGAAAATTGCCCGCATATTCAGACGCCAGGAGCCCGGCAAGATGCCGGCGCCGCGATTGAATGGTGGCGAAGCCCAGGGCCAGCACCGTCAGAAAGTACACGACTACGGCTTGGCTGACCAACAACCCCCAAAACAGCGAAGGGTCATCTCGCCCTTGGCACACCCAAAATAGGGGCACGGCCAACAAGGCGGAGAATCCCAGGGCAAGGAGGAGGGCTTTGCGGAAAAACGTTTTGACCAGGTCGCGTTCCTCACCTGCATGGGCCTCGTCGAGGCTCAGGCGATAGTTCGCGCAAAGGCCGGAGAGAACAAGTAATGGGCTTAAAATCACGCCGAAGAGCCCCGTGGCACCCGCAACTTTCGCGCTGACGCCGCCTTTGGCTGACGCCAACAGCGTCGCCGCGCCGCCAGTCGCGCCCTTGGCCAGCGCTGCCGCGGTCACCGTTTTTGCCAGATCAACCGGGGCGGCTTGAATGGAATTGGCCGAGATTGAGCCGATAATCGCGGCGGTGGTGGAAGTGATACCCCGTTTTAGAAAGAAACTTTGCAGCTTCTTCACGGCGCGGTTTAAACGCTTGTGGGCCGCCCATTCTTGAATGCCGAGAATCGCCGCAGTCTCCGCGCCGCTCTTGTTCTCAAAAAAGCGCAACGCCAGCAAGGTGCGTTCCTTTTCATTGAGACGCGTCATGGCTTCCTCCAACAGTGGCGCGATTTGCCGCCAAACTTTGTCGGGATCTGTCTCATTTAAGGTTGATTGCATATAAGCCTCCTGTTCGCGGACTCGTTGCCGGTTTTTGCTGCGTAAAAATCTCATGGATGCGAATCGCGTGGTTTCGTACAGCCAACCGGCAACGATGGTTTGCTGGTCCAAGCTTCCGGCCTTTTGGGCCAGGAGAATAAATACCGCCTGGGTCACGTCCTTCGCGTCCTCGGAATTGCCGGTGCAGCGCAGCGCGGCGGAATAGACAAGGTTGATGTGCCGGCCAACCAACTCGGTGAAAGCCGGCTCTGAGCCTCCTTCGGAGAATTCCCGCACCAACGCCATGTCGTTCATGTGGTCCATTTACCTATTATTCCCGCGTGGCCGCGAGATTGGACAACTATTTTCGCCCCCGCCAACATCCTTCTTGGCTTTTGGGGCTATCGACTTGGTTCAGCCCTGATATTGCTCGTCGCTGACCTTTTCCATCCAGTCCACCACTTTGCCGTCGAGATTTTCCTGTATGGCAATATGCGTCATGGCTGTGGTAGGGCCGGCGCCGTGCCAGTGCTTTTCGCCCGGCGCGAACCACACCACATCGCCCGGCCGGATTTCTTCAATTGGGCCACCCCAGCGCTGTGCCCGCCCACACCCAGCCGTGACGATTAGGGTTTGCCCGAGAGGGTGCGTGTGCCAGGCGGTGCGGGCACCGGGTTCGAAGGTGACACTGGCCCCGGCTACGCGGGCGGGAGCCGGCGCTTGGAGCAGCGGGTCAATCCGCACCGTGCCGGTAAACCAATCGGCCGGGCCTTTGTTGGAGGGCTGGGAGCCGTTGCGTTGGATTATCATGGAGCTGAGTTTATGGTTTACGGTTTGCAGTTTATGGTTATTCCTCCCTTTCAGCTTCCAGCTTAAGGCGACCGAGGCGACTGAGGCGACTGAAAATTCAGCTGCTTGCCTCTTGTTAACCATACCCGTTCCAGCTTCCAACTTCCAGCTTCAACTGCTCAGCGGCTGGTCATTTGCTCCAGCTTTTCGGGATAGCGGGCGCCTTGCACGGCAATCTTGGACGCCGCGCGGTCAATCTCGCGCAGATCCGCGGGCGTGAATTCGATGGCCACGGCGCCGAGGTTCTCGTCCAGGCGATTCAGCTTCGTCGTGCCGGGAATGGGGACGATCCACGGCTTCTGCGCCAGCAACCACGCGAGGGCGATTTGCGCCACCGTGGCCTTTTTCCGCTGGCCGATGGCGTCCAGCAAATCAATCAGGGCTTGGTTGGCCTTCAGGGCTTCAGGCGTGAAGCGGGGGAGGTTGCTGCGGAAGTCGGTGCTGTCGAACTTTGCGGTTTCGTCAATTTTGCCCGTGAGGAATCCCTTGCCCAGCGGGCTGTAGGTGACGAAGCCGATGCCGAGTTCTTCAAGGGTTGGGATAACTTCTTTCTCCGGAGTGCGGGTCCACAGGGAATATTCGCTTTGCAGCGCCGTCAGTGGCTGGACCTTGTGGGCGCGGCGGATGGATTGCACGCCGGCTTCGGAAAGGCCAAAGTGCTTCACTTTACCCTGCTGAATCAGCTCCTTCACCGTGCCGGCGACATCTTCAATGGGCACGTTCGGGTCCACACGATGTTGGTAGAGTAAATCAATGACGCTGACCTTGAGGCGCTTGAGTGAGCCTTCGACAGCTTTCTTGATTTGCTCTGGCCGGCTGTTCAGGCCGGCGGCGCCCGGACGTTTGTCACTGCCACTCAGGTCGAATCCGAATTTGGTGGCGATGACCACCTGCTTGCGGAACGGGGCGAGGGCCTCGCCGACGAGTTCCTCGTTGGTGAACGGGCCATAGACTTCCGCGGTATCGAAGAAGGTGACGCCGCGATCAACGGCGGCCCGGAGCAGGGCAGTCATCTCGGCTTTGTCCTTCGGCGGGCCATAGGAAAAACTCATGCCCATGCAGCCGAGGCCGAGGGCGGAGACTTCCAGATTGCCGTTTCCGAGTTTGCGCTTTTGCATTTTGAAATCATGGTTGGTTGTTTCGTGTCAGAATACACCGATTCCGCGCGGATGTCGCTGGGGAATTGCCCTGCCCAATGCTGGAATGCTCTAAATGGAAATTGAGCAGGAGCGGGCGCAGCAAGGCGGTGCCCTTCACGGCAGCGACGCGATAGCGTGCAATGGCATCCAGCGTGGCGAAGTCCAGCGGCACCAAGGTGGCGCCGGTGGCTTCGACTGGCGCGCGGGTCAGGGCAAACGCGGCGGAGACTTTTGCCTTGATGCGGCGAACGTTTTTGTATTGTGAATCGTGGCGAGATGCATGTTCCACGGCCCAGCGATCCTTTAAATGATGAAAAGGATTCATCATTTAATCCTGTGAATATGACGAAAACCACTGCGTGTCTCGAAGTTGACGTAGTCGCCGGACGCAGCACCGCTACCACGGTTTGTTCCTCGAATCCGCTGAAGCTCCTGGTTCCGCGCCCGCGCGGGGAAAGCGTCTGGGCCTACCTGGGCAGTTTTGGCGGCGGGTTCGTGGCGGGGGATGAGACCAGCATGGCCATTCGTCTGGGAGCCGACGCCCGCTGTTTTCTAACCACGCAGGCTTCCACCAAAATCTACCGCAATCCTCGCGAGCTTCCCTGCGGCCAATCGCTCCGGGCCGAGCTCGCGGTCGGCTCGCTGCTCGTCTTCGCGCCCGACCCCATCCAGTCCTTTGCCGGTTCGACTTATGCCCAGCGCCAGGAATTTCATCTGCAAGCGGGCGCCAGTCTGGTGCTGGTCGATTGGTTTTGCTCCGGTCGAACCGCGCGCAACGAACGC
The DNA here is from genome assembly GCA_964561455.1 of uncultured Opitutales bacterium. Lineage (GTDB taxonomy): Bacteria > Verrucomicrobiota > Verrucomicrobiia > Opitutales > JABDGR01 > JABDGR01. The sequence continues at coordinate 37,101 of CAZLPS010000006.1, read as the reverse complement.
TGGATTTTCACGCGTTTGCAAAGCCGGAACGAAATTTTTGTCGGCGGAGAAAGACTGCTGGTGGATTCCCTGCTGCTGGATCAGGCTGATGGCCCCCTCGACGGGCCCCATCGCATGGGCCGCTTTAATTGCGTCGCCGTCATTGTCGTCTTGGGAGCCTCCGTGGCCGAGGCCGCGGCGAACTGGCTCGCGGAAGTGGCCAGCCGTCCGGTGGCGCGGCGCGCCAGCCTCATCATCACCGCCAGCCCCATGCGGGAAGGCGTCATCGTGCGCATGGCCGGCGAGAGCAGCGAGGAAGTCGCCCGCGAAATTCATCGCGGCCTCGCCTTTGTGCCCAAATTGCTGGGTGACGACCCGTGGTCGCGAAAGTGGTAAGCAAATTGCTGGGTGACGACCCGTGGGCTAGAAAGTGGTAAAACTATTATGCACCTGAACCCTCGAGAACTGGATAAGTTAATCCTGCACCAAGCCGGCGTCCTGGCGCAGAAACGGCTGGCGCGCGGCTTGCGCCTCAATCATCCCGAGGCCGTCGCGCTGATTGCCACGCAGTTGCTCGAATTCGTGCGCGACGGCAAAAGCGTTTCTGAATTGATGGACCTCGGCCGCCAGTTGCTCGGCCGCAACCAGGTGATGGAGGGCGTGCCTTCCATGATTACCGAAGTGCAGGTTGAGGGAACTTTTCCCGACGGCACCAAATTAATCACCGTGCACCATCCCATCGCCGCCGCCGAGGGCAACCTCGTCCTGGCGTTGCAGGGCAGTTTTTTGCCCGTGCCGGACGCCGCCCTGTTCAAGCCGGAGGCCACCGACCTTGAGCCGGGTGAATGCCTCGCGTCGGAGGGAAGCGTGGAACTCAATGCCGGCCGCAACAGCATCAAGCTCCCAGTCACCAATCTGGGCGACCGGCCCGTCCAGGTGGGCAGCCACTACCATTTCATCGAGACCAACGCCTCGCTCGAATTTGACCGGCTCGCAGCCTACGGCAAACGCCTGGACATTCCCGCCGGGACGGCCGTGCGGTTCGAGCCGGGCGAAACCAAAACCGTGCAGCTCGTTGACATCGCCGGCCGGCGGGTTATCCACGGCGGCAATAATCTGGCCAGTGGCCCGGTTTCCGACGCAGGCAAGGCGGCGGCGGCCAAACGCATCGCGCAACAAGGTTTTTCCCACAAATCATCCTGACCTACCATGTCGCACCTCATGAAGCGCCAGCATTACGCCGAGATGTTCGGCCCGACGACGGGCGATCGCGTCCGACTCGGCGACACTTCCCTCCTCCTGCAAGTCGAGCGCGATCACACGGTCTACGGCGACGAGTGCAAATTTGGCGGCGGCAAGCCCATTCGCGAAGGCCAGGGCCAGGCCGCTGGCGTGGGTCAGGCGGATTGCCTGGACTGCGTCATTACCAATGCCCTCGTCGTGGACTACACGGGCATTTACAAAGCCGACGTAGGTATCAAAAACGGCCTGATTGCAGGGATCGGCAAGGCAGGCAATCCCGATGTCATGGCCGGAGTCTCCCCAAACATGATAGTCGGGGTGACCACGGAGGTGATCGCTGGCGAGGGGCTGATCCTCACCGCGGGCGGGATCGACTCGCACATTCATTTTATCTGCCCGCAACAAGCTCATGAGGCCATCGCTGCCGGGCTGACCACCATGGTGGGCGGCGGGACCGGACCGGCCACCGGGACTTGCGCGACCACCTGCACACCGAGTGCGTTTTATCTCGAACGGATGCTGCAGTCGACTGATGCCCTGCCGCTGAATTTTGGCTTCACCGGCAAAGGCAACACCGCCTTGCCGCAAGGGTTGCAGGAACAGATTCTCGGCGGCGCCATCGGCCTGAAACTCCATGAGGACTGGGGCACCACGCCCGCCGCCATTGATTGCTGCCTGCGCGTTGCCGATGACCACGACGTGGCGGTGACCATCCATACCGACACCTTGAACGAATCGGGCTTTGTCGAAGCGACCATCGCCGCGATCAAAGGCCGCACCATCCATACTTACCACTCCGAAGGCGCCGGTGGCGGCCACGCGCCGGACATCATTCGCATTTGCGGTGAGGTGCACGTGCTGCCCAGTTCCACCAATCCGACGCGCCCCTACACCGTCAACACGATTGACGAGCATCTCGACATGGTGATGTTCTGCCACCACCTCGACCGCAAACTGCCGGAGGACGTCGCCTTCGCCGAGAGCCGCATTCGCGGCGAGACCATCGCCGCCGAGGATATCCTGCACGACCTCGGCGCCATCAGCATGATGAGTTCCGATTCGCAGGCCATGGGCCGCATCGGCGAAGTCATCACCCGCTCGTGGCAAACGGCGGACAAGATGAAGCAGCAACGCGGGTCGCTGCCGGGCGAAGGCGCGGGCAACGACAATCTGCGGATCAAACGCTACATTTCCAAATACACCATCAATCCCGCGATTGCCCACGGCATGGCGCATGCCATCGGCTCCGTGGAGGTCGGCAAGCTGGCCGACTTGGTTCTCTGGCGGCCCGCCTTTTTTGGGGCGAAGCCCGAAATGGTGCTTAAGGGCGGCTTCATCGCCTGGTCGCAGATGGGCGACGCCAACGCCTCCTTGCCCACGCCGCAACCCGTTTTCATGCGCCCGATGTTTGGCGCCTTTGGCTCGGGCCCGGGCTCGTCGTGCATCGCCTTTGTCAGCCGGCTTTGCCGCGACCAAGGCGTCGCCGCCGGCTACGGGTTGCGCAAACGCATTGACGCCGTGCAAGCCTGCCGCAAACTCGGCAAAAAGGACATGAAATGGAACGATGCCACCCCGCGGATCACGGTCGATCCGGAAACTTACGCCGTCACGGCTGATGGCTTGCCGCTGGTGTGCCAACCGGTCCGCGTGCTCCCGCTGGCCCAACGCTATTCCCTGTTTTGAAAACGCCGGACGAGGATTGGCTGTTGTGGCAACTCGCGGATTCCGCCTTTCCGACCGGAGGCTTTGCGCACAGCGTGGGATTGGAAGCCGCCTGGCAACAGGGCGAGATTCGCAACCCCGCCGAGTTATCGTCTTTTCTCGAAGCCAGCCTGCGGCAATTGGCTCACTCGGCGCTGCCGTTCGTGGCCGCGGCGCATGACGCTCCGGAACAGGGAGCGGAACTGGACCGCTTGTCCGACGCCTTTCTCACTAATCATGTGGCCAACCGCGCCAGCCGCGCGCAGGGCCGCTCTGTCTTGATGGTGGTGGAAAAAACTTTCGGTTTGGCACACTACTCGCTGCCCTTCGGGCATTTCGCGCCGGTATTTGGCGGCACTGCCCGCCGGCTCGGCCTGCCTCGGATGAGCACGACCCATCTTTTCTTCTTCCAGCATTTGCGCGCGTTGGTTGCCGCCGCCATCCGGCTGGGCATCGTCGGCCCCATGGAGGCGCAGGCCCTCCAGCACCGCTTGGCGCCTACTGCGCGGGAGATACTTTCCCGCGGCATGCATTTGCCCGTTTCCGCCATGGCCCAAACGGCGCCGTTGCTGGAACTATGGCAGGGAACCCAGGACCGCCTCTACTCCCGCTTGTTTCAAAGCTGACCATGAAAGCCCATACGCATCACGACCACGACCATGGCCACGACGATACCCATGCGCACGGCCATGGCCACACGCACGAACACCTCGACCACCCCGGCCATTTCCACGAACGCGACCAACCGCTGCATCGCGATTTCCACCAGCGTGCGTTCACGGTCGGGGTGGGCGGGCCGGTGGGCAGCGGCAAGACGGCATTGATGCTCGCGCTGTGCCGGCAATTGCGCCGACAAATGAACATCGCTGCCGTCACCAATGACATTTTCACCCGGGAAGACGGCGAATTCCTCATCCGCAACCAGGCGCTGGAAGCCGAGCGCATCCGGGCCGTGGAAACCGGCGGCTGTCCGCATGCGGCCATCCGCGAAGACATTTCCGCCAACCTGCTGGCGCTGGAGGAACTCCATCAGCAATTTCACCCCGACCTGATGCTGCTGGAATCCGGCGGCGACAACCTGGCCGCCCACTTCAGCCGCGAGTTGGCCGATTACACCATCTACGTCATTGACGTTGCCGGGGGTGACAAAATCCCGCGCAAAGGCGGCCCGGGCATCACGCAGTCTGACCTTCTGGTCATCAACAAAACGGATCTGGCCGCCGCCATCGGTGCGGATTTGGGCGTGATGGAGCGCGACGCACGGCTCATGCGCGGGCACGGCCCGTTCGTGTTTGCGCAAGTCAAGCACGGCCTCGGGGTGGATGAAATCATAAACCACGTTATCCATCACTGGCAGCACGCCGTGGGCATCGCCCATCGTCATTCCGCCGCTGGAGAAAAATGAGAGGGCGCAACCCAATAAAATCATCAAGACGCGAACCGGTGAAAACGATTATGCCTGCGGCCAGGGAATCCTCCAGCCTCGTTTAAAAAATGATCGCACATCTCTTGCCGTTGCCGAAAAACCTCAAGGGAAAGATTTTAGGCATCTATGGACTGCTGATCGGGGCGAACCTGGCGGTGTGGATTTGGGCGGTGATCTCCTTCCACGCTTATCCGTTGTTGCTGGGAAGCTCGCTGTTGGCCTATACGTTTGGCCTGCGCCATGCGGTGGACGCCGATCATATTGCCGCCATTGACAATGTCACCCGCAAGCTGATGCAGCAGGGGAAAAGACCGTTGGCCGTTGGCCTTTTCTTCTCCCTGGGCCACTCCACGGTCGTGTTTGGCCTGTCCGTCGTCATTGCGGTGACTTCCGCCGCGATCAAGGACCGCATGGAACCCGTGCATGTCATCGGCAGCATGGTGGGCACCTCCGTGTCCGCCTTTTTTCTGCTGGCGATAGCGGCGGCGAACACGATCGTCCTGGTTTCGGTCTACCGGATGTTCCGGGTCGTCAAGGCGGGGGGCGGCTACGTCGACGAGGATTTGAACCTGATTCTTGCCCAGCGTGGCTTTTTGGGGCGGATTTTCCGCCGGGTATTTCACCTCATCGAAAAAAGCTGGCACATGTATCCGCTCGGTTTTCTTTTTGGCCTGGGGTTCGACACAGCGACGGAAATCGGCCTGCTGGGCATCTCCGCCACCCAAGCGTCCAACGGGCTGCCGATCTGGTCCATTCTGGTCTTTCCGGCGCTTTTCACGGCCGGAATGGCGTTGGTGGACACTACCGACAGTATTTTGATGCTGGGCATGTACGGCTGGGCGTTTGTGAAGCCAATCCGGAAACTCTATTACAACCTGACCATCACGTTTGTCTCGGTGGCCGTGGCGTTGGTGGTTGGCGGCATTGAGGCGCTGGGCCTGGTGGTCGACCACTTTGAGTTGCATGGGACCGTCTGGAATTCGGTTCGTGGGCTCAACGATAACTTGGGCGCGTTGGGCTTCATCATTATCGGCATCTTTGTCGCCAGCTGGGTGGTTTCGATTACGGTCTACCGGCTCAAACGGTACGACGAAATAAAACCCAGCCAGCTGTCGGTTAAAAATTAATCCGGGCCGCCGCCCGGGCCTTGGTAAAGGAGTGCAGCGGCTTCGTCGAGCAAGGCGAAGTCTAGCGGCGCCAAGGTGGCGCCGGCCGCTTCGCCATGTGCGCAGGCCAGGGTAAACGCGGATCCGGCTTTGGCAGTTTCGGCGAAGGGAGTTTGCTGGATGAATCCGGTCGTGAGTTGGTGGCGGCGGTCCCCGGCGGGCCGGCCTTCCCCGAGAAAAAAGCGCCGCGAGTTGTCCCCGTTCACCCTGTGGATAAAAATGCGCGGGAAAGACGGCGGCGCGTGGGAGAAAACGCCCCAGAGTCGCAGTCACCGGTGGAAAATTTCGGCCGCAATGATGAAAAGTTTTTGTCATTGACCCGGTGAAGTATGAAGAGAATTCAAACGGAGCGATGGAAAAATAACCGGCCGGAAAAAAGGGGGATGGTTGAGGGAGATGGGCCCGGCTACCCGGCCCTTTTCGCGGGTGATTTGCCATGTCTTCAGGATTTCGGGCCATTTAGTTCAGTGAACAATTTTCACGAAAAATAAACGCCGGCCGCATTAATAAAAATTAACGCCGAACAAAATTTCTCCGGGCCGGCCTTTTCCTTCTTTTAACGCGAGTGTTACAATTTGGCATCGGGGTTGCTGAAACGTTTTCACTGCAACCGCCGGCTGACTGCTCTCATCACCACGCTAACTTCCAACCACAGCGGGCGCGAATTGCAGCGGAGAAACCCGTCACTATGAATAATCCATCTGCGTTCAAACTGATCCGCCGTTGTTTGTTGACCGGTGGTGTTTTGGCAGGCAGCGCTGCTCTGGCGCTGGCCCAAGACGCTCCCACCCTGGCGTCGTTGCAGCAACAGAACCAAGCCTTAAACGATCGCCTCAAGGTGCTGGAAGCCATGGTCCAAAAAGAGGGCTTGGTGCCCAGCGGGACCGCGGCCAAACCAGCGTCGCCGTTCGCGAATGTCACGGTCAGCGGTTTTGTGCAAAGTTCATATTTCAGCGATTTGGAAAACAGTTCCTCGCAGCGCATTGCCAGCTATCTGTGGAACAACAAGAACAACAACTTTTCCATCAACAAGGTCAAGGTGACCATTGCAAGTCCTGCGGCGGTTCGCAGTGATACGGATTGGAGCAGCGCTTTCCGCGTGTCATTTATGGGTGGAGAAGACTCGTCGGTGTTGAATTCCGGCGCGGCCATCAACGGCTTCGAATATTTGCGTGAGGGTTATGTGGAAGTAAATGCCCCCATTGGCAACGGCCTCATTATCCGGGCGGGCGAATTGATCTCGCTCCTGAACTGGGAATCGGGCGACGGCGGCGCGGCGAACCCGAATTTCTCCCAGGGCTATCAATGGTGGTACACCGGCAACGGTCCATCTGCCGGCGTGCAGGCGGATTACGCGTTCGCGGATTGGATCAGTTTAACCGCGCGGGTGGATAACGGCCTGTATGCCGGCCCGGTGGGCAATGCGAACAAAAAGGCGGGCATGGCATCACTTAATCTCAAACCGACCAAGGAATTTTGGTTCAATGTCATTGGGTTTGGCGGCCTGGGTGGTGGCACGCTGGATGCGAACGGAGCTTCGGTAATCGGCGGATATCAGCTCACCCCGGAATTGGGCACCGGGTTTGAGGGAGACTACTTTAGTTTTCATAACCAGGGCAAACCCTCGGGCGAGTTGGATTCGGTCGGCGGCTGGATTTGGTATGATTTTACGCCCAAATACGGCATCGCTTTCCGGGCGGAATATCTGGATGACCCGCAAGGGGTGGGTCTGAATGGCGGACCAAACCCGTTTGGTCCGGGCTCCGGAATCTTGTCGCCGTCCCCGAGCGGAGACTTGGAAAGCTTCACCCTCACGTTCAATTGGCGTCCGACATCCTACTTGAAGATCCAACCGGAATTTCGGGTGAACCACACGTCCTACAAGGGTGGCTTCAACGGCAAGCAAAACGAATATGTTGCTGGTGTCGGTGCGACGGTCTCTTTCTAAGTCGCATCTGTTTTTTAATCTTCAGGTTAATATTTTCCCACTATTCAAACTTAACAAATTCATCGTCATGAAAAAGCATCTCCTTACCATAGCGGCCCTCGCGGCCTCTTTGAACCTTGCGACTCCCGCTCCGGCGGCCGACACGCCCGCTCCGCCGGAAGTGCCGCCCACGGTTAAAATCGGCATCCTCCACTCCCTGAGTGGCACCATGGCGATCAGCGAAACATCCCTGCGTGATGTGCTGCTCTTCGCGTTTGACCAAATCAACGCCTCCGGCGGCATCAAAGTCGGCGGAAAATCCTACAAGATTGAGCCCGTGGTCGTGGACGGCGCCTCGAACTGGCCGTTGTTTGCGGAAAAGGCCAAGCAGTTGCTGGAAGAGGACAAAGTGGCGGTCACTTTCGGCTGTTGGACTTCCGTCAGCCGCAAATCCGTACTGCCCGTATTCGAGAAGGATAACGGAATGCTGTTCTACCCTGTGCAATACGAGGGCGAAGAGTTGTCCAAGAACATCTTCTACACCGCGGAGGCCGTTGGCCAGCAGGCGACGCCGGCGGTGGATTATCTTCTGGCCCAGGGCAAAAAGAAATTCTACCTCATCGGCACGGACTACGTCTACCCGCAGACCACCAATCTGATCCTTTACAAATACCTGCTGCTGCATGGCGTGCCGGTTGCGAACATCGGCGGGGGTTTGCGCAAGGATGCGGATGGCAAGGTCATTTCGGCCGGGCAGTATGTGCCGTTTGGCCACACCGACTTCCAGCAGATTGTGGCCGACATCAAGCAGTTTTCCGCCAGCGGTGACGCCTGCGTGATCAACACCATCAACGGCGACTCCAATGTGCCCTTCTTCAAAGAAGTTGTCGCTGCGGGATTGACGACGTCGGATTGCCCGGTGGTTTCCTTCAGTTTGGCAGAGGATGAACTGCGCAGCATGCCGACCAAGGACATGGTGGGCGAACTCGGCTGCTGGACTTACTTTATGTCGCTGAGCACCCCGGCCAACACCGCATTTCTTAAAAGCTGGGCCGACTGGTTGAAAACCGAAACCCATCCCGGCGTGATCAAGGAAAACCGTGCGGTGGACAGTCCCATGATCCTCTCCTATGACGGCGTCTTTTTGTGGAAGCAGGCGGTCGAGAAAGCCGACTCTTTTGACGTGGACAAGGTCCGTGCCGTCTTGGAATCCGGTGACGACAGTTTCGACGGGCCGGGCGGTAAAATCACCATGACCAAGAATCACCACGCCACGAAGAACGTCTACATCGGCGAGACCAAGGCCAACGGGCAATTCAAGATTCTGCAGACATTTGACCAGGTTCCGGGTGAGCCCTTCTTGCTGAAGGATTTGGACGCCAAGCTGGCCGCTGGCAAGTAGAGACTGTTACCGGCCAATGCAAATGACTTCAATCAAAAGGGGCGGAGCAACTGCTCCGCCCCTTTTTGCCTTAAGATGAAGCTTCGAGGGAAAACATTTATTGCGCTGGGGCTGCTGTTGCTTTGCCTGCACGCCGAAGCGGCCGACGTCCCGACTCCGGACGATGCGGCGGTCCGCCAGCTTTTGACCCAGGCCATTACCGGCAATGGCGCGACGCAGCAAAAGCTGCTGGCAAGTGTGGGGGATTCCGGTTCGAAAACTGCTGCGGATGTCTTGAGGGCTTGGACGCGCGATCAGGTATACCTGTATCCCGAGGCTGACGGCTCCAAAGTGCCCGTGCTGCTGGAGGATACACTGGATGCAAATGGAAAGGCCCGGGCCATTCGCGTGATTGACGGGCTTGTGCTCAAAGATGCGGGTGGCAAGGAACTACGGTTTGGCAACAGTGAATTGGATACGGCGGATACGGACATGCGCTTGCGGTCGGCCATCAGCCAAACGATCGACACACTTTCTTTGTCGAGCCCCGAGGTGGACAGCCGTTGGTCAGCGGTGAACAAATTGGGCAATTCCCAAAAGGTCAGTTACATTCCCATCCTCCAGTCCAGGCTGGCGAAGGAGACGGATGCCTCGGTGAAGCGGGCGATCTTAGTGGGCATAGCAACGTTGCAAATCAATGACCAGGATCCAGCGGTGGAACTGGCCGCGATAAAGCAATTGCAGGATCTGGATGCGATTGGGAGTCTGGATATTCTGCAAAAGCTCGTTTCGGACGGGAAGGCGGGCGGCACAGTGGTGCAAGCCGCCAAATTGGCGATAAGATCCATCCAGACCCACATTTGGTTTGTGAATTTCTACGGCACGATCTTTCACGGTCTCAGCCTGGGCTCCATTTTGTTGGTGGCGGCGCTTGGGTTGGCCATCACCTTCGGGCTGATGGGGGTCATCAACATGGCGCACGGGGAGATGATTGCCATTGGCGCGTACACCAGTTACGTCGTGCAAAACTTGTTTGGCGATGGTTTCTCCTTCAACGTCACGCTGCCCTTCAATGTTATGGGCAAACCACTCGGTTTCGGCTTGAGCCTACCCGGTTTGCACGCCACCGGCTGGTTCTACCAGAGTTATTTTCTGTTTGCGATTCCCCTCAGTTTTATGACGGCGGCGCTGGCGGGGTTGGTCTTGGAACGCGCCGTCATTCAATTCCTGTACCGCCGCCCCCTTGAGTCGCTGTTGGCCACCTGGGGGGTGTCGCTGGTAATGCAGCAGTTGTTCCGCATGGTGTTTGGGGCGAACAATGTCCAGGTCAATTCGCCGTCTTGGCTGCTGGGCCACTTTACCGTGCATGACGTCTCGTTTGGTTACAACCGCGTTTTCGTCATTGGATTCGCCTTTGTCATTGTGTTTGGCACCTGGCTGCTGCTCAGCAAAACTCCCCTCGGTTTGCTGATTCGAGCCGTGATGCAAAACCGTTCGATGGCTTCCTGCATGGGTGTGCGCACCAGCCGCGTGAACATGATGACCTTCGCCTTTGGTTCGGGCTTGGCGGGCTTGGCGGGAGCTTTTCTCTCGCAAATTGGCAACGTCGGCCCGAGCTTGGGCCAGAGTTATATTGTGGACAGTTTCATGACGGTAGTGGTGGGAGGCGTGGGCAGCATCATTGGCACGGTGTATGCCGCATTGGGCATCGGCACGGCCGACCAGGTCCTCCAGCAATTGTTCGGCTCGCCGGTGATGGGCAAGATCATCGTGCTGGTTTGCATAATAATTTTCCTGCAACGGAGGCCGGGCGGGCTATTTTCCATTCGCGGCCGAAATCTGGATTAACACCATGCGGGCCAAAACGACCAATTTTGAATTGTGGTTTGTGGCACTGGCTGCGTTGGTGCTGCTCGTCGTCCTCCCGGGGTTGAATGCGTTTACCGCCCCGGACAGTATGCTGCATGTCAGCGATTTTACGATCAACGTCTACGGCAAATATTTGTGTTACGGCATCGTGGCGATCAGCGTAGATTTGTTATGGGGCTACACCGGACTGCTGAGTCTCGGCCAATGCCTGTTTTTCGCCCTCGGTGGATACATGATGGGCATGTATCTCATGCGGAAAATTGGCGATTTGGGCCAGTATCACATGCCGATTCCCGATTTCCTCGTTTTTTTGGGTTGGAGCAAGCTGCCGGCCTTTTGGGAGCCATTCGCCAGTTTCCCTTTTGCCCTGATGATGGTCATCTTGTTGCCCGCCGTCGTTTCCCTCATGTTTGGTTTCATGGCGTTTCGCTCCCGCATCCGCGGCGTTTACTTTTCCATTCTCACCCAAGCCCTCACCTACGCCGCCTGCCTGCTGTTTTTTCGCAACAGCCTGCTCATGGGGGGCAATAACGGCTTTACCGACTTCAAATTCCTGGCCGGCATGGATCTCCGTTCGCCCGCGACCCAGCGCGGTCTCTATGTTTGCAGCGTGCTCCTGCTGCTGGGAACCTACTTTCTGTGCAAATGGCTGACGGGCACCAAATTTGGCAAGGTGCAGCGGGCCATTCGCGACAGCGAAAACCGCGTGCTCTTTTCCGGCTATGCCACGGCTTATTTCAAATTGTTCGTGTTTGTCCTGGCGGCAGTTATTGCCGGCCTGGCTGGCGCGCTCTATGTTCCACAAGTGGGGATTATCAATCCGAGTGAAATGGCCACCGACAAATCTTTGGAAGCGGTGGTATGGGTTTCGGTGGGCGGCCGCGGCACGCTGGTTGGTCCCGTAATTGGGGCGATTGTCATTAATGCCATGAAGAGCTGGGCGACGCGCTCCTATCCTGACCTTTGGCTGTTGTTTCTCGGGATGACATTCATTTTGGTCACCCTGTTCATGCCCAAGGGTATCGTCGGCCTGCCTGAACAACTGCGGGGACTGAAACGCCGTCTTCTAACCGCCAAATTACCAGCCATCGATTCCGCGCCGGACCCGGCGGACCCACCGCCGGCCGCACTGCCGACCCCGCCGCCGGGTGAAGGCTTACCGAAATCCAACCGCCCGTGATTATGGCCGGATCCAAAAAATTTGTGCTTACCTTGGAGGATGTGAACAAGTCCTTTGAGGGTTTCAAGGCAATTTCCAATCTTACCTTCTACATGGACGAGGGGGAGTTGCGCGTCATTATCGGTCCCAATGGCGCCGGCAAAAGCAGCATGCTGGATTTGATTACCGGTCGCACCAAACCGGATAGCGGCAAAATTGAGTTTGGGTTTGACACGGACTTAACCAGGCTGAATGAAGCCGAAATCACGCGCCTGGGCATTGGACGCAAATTTCAAACCCCATCAGTATATATTGACCACACCGTGTTTGATAACATCTGGCTTTCGCTCGAGGGTCGGCGCGGCGTATGGAGCACGCTGTTCTCCCGGGTTACCCCGGAACGGCGTGACCGGATTTACGAGGTGCTCAAGACCGTCGCGCTGGAAGAAATGGCGGAATCGAAGGCTGGCGCGCTCAGCCATGGGCAAAAGCAATGGCTGGAGATCGGCATGTTGCTGGCTCTGAATCCAAAACTCCTGCTGGTGGATGAACCTGCCGCCGGCATGACGGATGAGGAAACCTACAAGACCGGCGAACTGCTGCTGAGCCTGGAGGGCAAGCACAGCATCGTGGTGATCGAGCACGACATGACGTTCGTCCGCCAAATCGCCCGGAAAGTCACGGTTCTGCATCATGGCACCGTCTTGTGCGAAGGCACGGTGGATGAAGTGCAAAACAGCGAGCAAGTTATGGAAATCTATTTGGGCCGCAAAAAGCGCCACTGACCATGCTGCAACTTTCCAACATCACGGCTTCTTACCAGGGCTCCCGCATATTGCGCGGCGTAAATCTCACTGTGCCGGAGCGCAGTCTCGTCTGCCTCATGGGGCGCAACGGCGTGGGCAAAACCACCACGCTGAAATCCATTGTCGGGCTCGTGAAAGCCGACACCGGCAGCGTTAAACTCGACGACAAGGCGTTGACCGGGCTCGCCCCTGACGCCCGGGCGCGGCTCGGAATCGGTTACGTGCCGCAGGGCCGTGATATCTTTCCGCACCTCACGGTCTGGGAGAATTTGAAAGTCGGCCTGGTGGTGCACAAGGTCAAGGGCAGCTCGCCGGTGGACCGGGTGCTGGAACTTTTCCCGATCCTCAAAGAGTTTCTCCCGCGCAAAGGCGGGGTGCTCAGCGGGGGCCAACAGCAGCAACTGGCCATAGCCCGCGCCCTGCTGACAAACCCAAAGATCTTGATTCTGGATGAACCGACCGAGGGCATTCAGCCCAACATTATAGACCTCATTGGCGAGACGTTGTTAAAAATCAAAAAAGAAGGCAAGCTGAGCATCCTCCTGGTGGAACAATATCTTGATTTCTGTCTGAGTGTCGGCGACAGCTTTTACATCATGGACCGCGGTGCCATTGTCGCCGAGGGCCCCATTGCGAATCTGACCGATACTGTGGTTAAAAAGCACCTGACGGTTTAGCCCGGGGTGCCTGGGGGTGCCGTGCTTGAGCCAACAGCAACGCGCTTGATGCGAATCGCCAGGTACGGTTTCGCCGGCAGCGCGATGGAGCGTCCGGCCTGATCAGCAAAGAAATAGTCATCCTTCTTTTTGAGCGTGAAAACTCCTTTAACCGGGGTCACCGTCATGTTCCAGGTGTCGAGAACCTCGGCGGTGAACTGGATGCCTTCTTGGAGTGCCGCCTTGGGGAGTTGGAATTCCCATGAAGCAGCGGTTTGCTTGCCAAGATAAACGAGATAGTAGCTCCCGGCCTGGCCGCCGAATTCCGGGTGCTGCCATTTATCAATTGGATCAATGCCCGCCGCCGGACTGTCGTCCAGTACCTTCTTCAAAAACGCCAGCCGTGCCGGACTTTGACCATTTAGAACACCGCCTTTGGACCACCACAGCACGTCATTGGGACTCAAATAGGTTTCGCCGTGGCCGACATAGGTGCCCGCGACGGTACCCTCCCAAAAGCGGAAAACCATTTCCTCCGCCGATAAATTGCCCCAGCGGTCGGGAATGTCGCCCTCGTATTTTACCTCGTCATACACGACTGGCTTGCGAAACACGTCCCGATACAATTCCGCGCGCCCGGCATCTTCGACCGCGGAACCATTTTGGATGCTGGCGTGGGTGATCCAAGGCCGGTTGTTGTCAAAAATCTTCGTTCCGTTGTGGATGGAGAGGAGATGATGGTAGGGGTCGTTGGCCGAAACGAGTTCACCGTAGTGCGCAAAATCCGCCTCGGTTTTGGAGCGGATGAAATCCCATTCGTTGGCGAGTGACCACCAGACGTTGCGGTAGGCGCCGAAGCGCGCAACCACGTAACGCAGGTATCGGTCATTGGCATCCGCCGGCATGCGGTCGAATCCCCAATGGCCCGTGTCGTAGGGATGGAAGAGAATCAAATCCGCCTCGATGCCGAGCTGTTGGAGGTCGAGAATGCGCTGTTCGAGGTGTTGAAAGAACTTGGGATTGAAGCGCTGAAAATCCCAGGTGGTCGGCGGGGTGCCGGCATAGGGATAAAGAATGGGCTCATTGTTGTTCCATGTATAATGCTTGGGGAAAATGCACATGCGGATCTTGTTGAAGGGCGAGGCCGCAAGCGTCTTGAGCGTCATTTCCTCCAGCGCATCGCCCTGGTGAACCCAGGCATAGCAAGTTGTGCCCAACTCCTTGTAGGGCGTCCCGTCGGCGTAGGCGAAGTGGTAGGTGTTGGCGACCCGCACCGGCCCATGGTCGCCCGGGGACGGCTTGGTGACGGTGAACACGCCGGTCTTCCCGTTCATTTCCGGGACATTGCTGGAGGTTGTGTAATGCCACTCGCCCACAACATCGGGCATGAAACGCACCCGGTAAATGCCGTCGCCGTCATAGAAGCCGTCGGTCTTGACCAACTGCTGGTCATGGGTAAATGTAGCGGAGAAATCTACATCCATATACGGATTGCCTCCCACCGGCCCGGGCAGCGAAAATTCAAAGACGCCCCATTGTTCGGCGGTCTCCTGCGCCGCCTGCACCGACGGACATAAAGAGCAAAAGGATGCCGCGGTAAAAATCCAAACCGGAAGCTGAAAGATTTTGGAGAAATGGATTTGCATGAGCCGCCCGCATGATTCAACCCACTCCAATGGGTGACAAGTCTATTGCGGTTGGTCCCAAGATTTCGTCCCCATGGCCCTTTCATGCTTTCAATTTTTGGCGGGTGGAAGACAGTTTTTGACCGGTGTCCGGGGTGCCGTCCGTCGCTCCGGGCAATTAAAACGGTCGTTTGAATTGGGGTGGAAGCCCATGACAAGGGTTTTACAATGGCCGGGTGGATGCGTAACTGATTGCAGGTCAGGGAGAAAGAATGGGCTGGCTGGGGGTGGGTTAGGGGGTGAATCGTATCCACGCGACATTTTTCCAAAAGAGGTGGTATAATAGGCCCATCATGAGCTCACACGATGCCACGGCGGACAAACTTTTGCTCGAACGTTTTCGGTCAGGCGACGCGCGCGCCTTTGACGACATTGTGCGCCGTTATTACGAGCCGATTTTTCGCCGGGCCTTTGGGTTGCTGAAGAACCACGAAGACGCCGAGGAAGTCACGCAGGATACATTTCTGCGGGCGCGGCGCGGGCTCGAGGCCTTTCGCGGGGATGCGGCATTTTCGACCTGGCTGTATCAGATTGCCACGAACCTCGCGCATAACCGCTATTGGTTTTGGTGGCGCCGTGGTCGCCATGCGGGGGTGTCCTTGGATGCCGCCGTGGGCCCGGAGGTGGATTTGACTTTGGCGGAGGTCCTGCCGGATGAAGATCCGGACCCGCGGAAGAAGGCCATGACTCAGGAATTGGTGGAGCGGGTGGAGGGGGCCATGGCAAAGTTGAGCCCATCACACCGTGAAATCCTGACCTTGCGTAATGTGCGCGATCTGTCATATGAAGAAATTGCCGCCTTGCTGGACCTGAGCCTGGGCACGGTAAAGAGCCGGATCGCCCGGGCGCGCGAGGCGCTTAAACAGGTTCTGGGTGACACAGCCGCATGACGGAACAACGATTCGACGAGTTAATCAACCTCTACCTCGACAACGAGATTGGCCGACACGAGGTGGGGGAGTTGAAGCAGGCGATGCACAGCAATCTCTTGCGGCGGCGCAAGTTTGAGCGTGCCTGCGAATTGCACCAGGCGGCACGCAAAGCCTTGGCCACCAAGGCGGAGCAGACATCCGGAACCGCGGCACCCACCCCGGCGGTGGCGGCAATGTCCGCGCCATCCCCGAAAATGGCTCGGGACCAGGGCCGGCCCAGAACAAACGCTTCGTCCGGCGGTAAGGATCGGTTGGAAAAAAAGCAAAGTCAGGCGCGCCGGAATGCGTCGGTGGATGCATTAGCGCAGAGGCAGTCCCAGAAGGGTGCGGCGAGCGAGGTGGACATTACCAAGATCAGGGTGGAGTCCCGTCGCAATGCCCGGCCGGAGTTGAGCGTAAATCCCTTTTCCTTTTTTAATTCGCCACTCGGCATGTTCATTGGCGCGGTGTTGACGGGGCTGTTTGGGCTGGGCTTGTTTTTCTTTCTGAAAGTCGCCACCCCGGACGACAACGATGATGGTTCGGTCGGGCCGGGCACACCCGTCATCCATGTGCCGGACGTGAATATTGACCCGAAAGTGTTGAAGGAATTGACGGCGGACCAGGCGGCGAAGGCCGGGGGTACCGATGCGGTGCACAACCAAGTATATCAGGCGGCGCTCGCGGGCTTGCCAGCTACGAATGCACCGGCGGTGAATTATTTTACGTCAAAGACGGAACTGGTCCCAGAGAGCAATGCGCCTGCCGACCGTCCGGCGACGAATGACTCCATCCCCGTGCCGGCGGGTGCCGGAGCGAAGCCCGCCAGTACCGATTTGAGCGCGAGCAACCTGCCTTCCCCGGCACCAAACGGCCTGCCGAACACAATGGGATTGCCGCCCGGGCAGGGCGAAATGGTGCGCCTCGCCCTGCCTTCATCCATGCCGTCCATGCCCTCTTTGGATGGTCAAACCACACCGGCGAATACCACGGCACCACCCGTGAAAATGCCGTGACGAGGGGTCTTTGAGCGGAAGTTAAGATCCGTCCAGCATGAGCAGCAGATAATAGGCGACGGGAGCAGTGAGGAGCAGGCTATCGGCCAGATCGAGGGCGCCGCCAATGCCGGGAATGCAGTTTCCAGAATCTTTGACGCCGGCCCGACGCTTGAAGGCGGATTCGGAAAGGTCGGATGCGATGGCGGCAAAACCCATGGGCAGCGCCAATAATGCCGCATTCGTGACCGTCAGGTTGTATGGCAGCCAATGGGCTGCGAAGTGGACCCCAAGGGAAGCAACCAGGGCCGCCATGGCGAGGCCGCCGGCGACTCCTTCCCAAGTTTTGCCCGGGCTGATGGACGGTGCAAGTTTGTGCCGGCCAATGGCCGAGCCGACGAGATAGCCACCGACGTCGGTGAATTTGGCCACGGCAATCACCCAAATGGCGAGGCCCACGCCGTGACCGCGGTCGCAGGAATCGGCGAAATCGCGCACCAGCAGGGCATAAAACATCATGAGCCCCGGGACGTATGCCAGCGAAAGCACCGAGCCAGCCAGGCGATTGAGGTTGGCGGGATCTTTGGCGATGGCAAGGGCACCATACACCAGGGCGGCGGCGGCGAGCGTGCCTACCAGTGGCATGGGCAGCCGGTTTAACGTCTTGCTGGCGGCCAGAATCATGATGCAGCCAAAAACCAGGGTAAAGCCCCGCCAAACCATCAGGCCGGACTTTTCCAGCAAGCCGTGGAATTCATATTGAGCCAGCAGCGTGAGCACGGCAAGCAGAACTACCCCTCCGTTCACCCCAAAAAAGTAAACAGTGCCAAAAACAATGGTCCACAACCCGATGGTGCTGAGCGTGCGTTTCATTGCGGAGACAGCGTGGCGGGGATTAGCGGGCGCACTTGTTCGCCGGTTTGGCCGAAACGGCGTTCCCGGCGTTTGAAGGCCTCTATCGCCTCGACCAAATGCGCGCGGCTGAAATCCGGCCAATAGACCGGGGTGAAATACATTTCGGCATAGGCAGCTTGGAGTAGAAGAAAATTGCTGAGGCGGCTTTCGCCCGATGTCCGGATGATGAGGTCCGGATCGGGCAGCCCGTCCGTGTAGAGATATTTGGCGAAGCGGGACCAGTCCAGCGCGGCGGGGTCTTCGCGGCCGGCCCGGACGGCCTCGGCGTAGGCCCGGACGGCCTCCGTGGTTTCCTGGCGCGAACCGTAATTAAGGGCGAGGACAAGAGTGCGTCCGGTAAAATGGGCCGTACGGGCGATGGCGCGTTCGAGGCAGGCGCGGGGGCGCGCGGGCAATTGATCGGTGCGGCCGATGGTGCGCAGGCGAACTTCGTTTTCCTCGAGTTCACGGGTGTAGCGTTCGAGGAAAATCTCGAGCAGTCCCATCAGCGCGCCGACTTCCTCGGCGGGCCGGCGCCAATTTTCCGCGGAGAAGGCATAGAGCGTGAGGTACGGGAGGCTCAACTCGCGCATCACTTCCATGATCCGGCGCACGTTTTCGACACCCTGGCGGTGGCCCTCAATACGCGGGAGTCCGCGCGCGCGCGCCCAGCGCCCGTTGCCATCCATGATGATGGCCACGTGCTGCGGGTTGGCGGAAGTATCGACGGCAGGCTCGGACACGGTGGAGGAATGCAGAATTTAGAATGCAGAATGCAAAAAAACGGCAAACCGGAAACCGGAAACCGGAAATTGAGGAATTCGGGCCGGTGGGTTTGCACCGTAAAGTGACGCCTTGAAAACGCAATCGCAAAGACCTGCCGGACGTGCTTCAACGCGCGGGCATGGGGGTTTGGGTGTGTCGCGGCAGGTATTTTGCCTTCACCAGGCGCCAAACCACGACGAGGAACGCAGTGAGAGGCACGCCCAGGATCATTCCGAGGAGCCCATGCAAGGCGGTGCCCCAAAAGAAAATCGCGAGAATGATGACCATGGGATGCAGGCCGGTCCGTTCCCCCATGATTTTTGGTGTGATGTAATAGGCTTCGGCCAGTTGCACGATGGCAAACACGCCGCAGGCTTCCAGCAACAGCCGCCAACCGCCATTGGGCTGGAAATACGCCGCCGGCAAAATCACGACCAGGCCGAGGGCCGAGCCGAGGTAGGGCACCAAGTTGAGCAATCCAAAAAACAATCCCAGCAGCAGGCCGCCATGGAGGCCGATTAACACGAAGCCGATGGCTTTCAGCACACCCATCATCAACCCAATAAGCAGGCGCCCGTGGAAGAATGAGACCATGATGCCGGCAAATTCGCTGGCCAGAAAGACGATGTCCTCCCGCAACGTGGCCGGGAGAAACGTCAGCTGCTCGCGAAAATCGCGCGAAAAACTGCGGTTGGACTGCAGTAGGAAAAAGAGATAGATCGGAATGACCGCCAGCCCGGCGGCGGTCTCAAAGATTCGGCGGACGGTCGAGGGCGCGGACAGGAGCAGTTGGCGGCTCATGGTGTCCACATCGTCCAACAGATTGGATTCATCGAGGTAATCTTTTAGCTTTTGATAAAGGTCGGGGTAGTGGTCATAAAGAAATGACTTCAAGTCGTTCGAGGCATGCCGGATGAATTCGGGCACGGCGTGCGTCAATTCGCCGAGCTGATCAATGGCGAAGGGCATCATCAACAGGCCCAGCGCGAAGCACGCCGAAATCACCAGGAAATAGAGCAGGAGTATGGCACGGATCCGGTTGAGTCGCAGGTATTTTTCCATCGTCTGGACGAGGGGCCGCAGCAGGACAGTGAGGATACCGGCGATCACCAACGGCCAGACGACGTGGCCAAAGGCGGCGATGAACAGCCGCAAGCCCCACACGCCCAAGGCGAGGACGCCGCTCAGCAGCAACGCGGCCAAGGCCGCCACCGCCAGCGCCGTCAGGCGGCGCTGGCCGGGGGTGAGCCACGGGCGGGGTTGCAGGGTGGAATCACTCATGGCTGGTCGGGCAATTCAGTCTTCGTCGTCGCCCAAGCCCAGTTCTTTTTTGATTTCAGGGACTTGTTCGAGCTCGTCCGTAAATTCATTTACGCTGAAATCGGCGACGACGAAGTCACCGTATTCAAAAGTAGGGGTGAGGGACTGGCCGCTGATTTCAATCATGCGGTGCAGGGAAGCCTTGCTGGCCGTGACGTCACGGACGTCCAGTTCAACGCCGTGCTGGGAAAAAAAAGCGAGGGCATCGCGGCACCACGGGCAGCCGGGTTTGATATAGAGAATGGGTTTATGGTTCATGAAGAGCCTCCGGCCCCACTATCGCCGCATCTGGGGCGGCGTTCAACCGAAATCCCGGTTTTTTTTCAGGATTGGGGGTTGAGCGGAATGGCTTTTTGGACGATAGTAAAAGTTTGTCTTCATGAGCCTGGACCACACCATCGCGGCGCCGCCCGGCGAAATCCACATCAAGGGGGCGCGCGAGCATAATTTGCAGAACCTTGAGCTGCGCCTGCCCCGTCAGCAGCTCGTGGTTTTCACCGGCGTGAGCGGGTCCGGCAAATCGTCGCTGGCTTTTGACACGATATACGCGGAGGGCTATCGCAAATACATGGAGAGCCTGTCGGTGCGGGCGCGGCAATTGCTGGACCAGTTGAAGCGGCCGGAGGTGGACTTTATTACGGGGCTGCCGCCGGTAATTGCGATTGAGCAGCGCACGGGCGCCGGCGCGAACTCGCGCAGCACGGTGGCCACCGTCACAGAAATTGCCGACTTCGCGCGGCTGGCTTGGACCATGGCAGGCGAGCAGCGCTGTCCGCGGGACGGCGGGGCGATTGAGCGCCGCACGCTCGACGACTGTGTGACGCGGATTTTCCAGGAGCCGGCCGGGAGCAAGCTGGTACTGCTGGCGCCGGGGGAGACCGCCAAACCGGCCTTTTGGCGCGAGGAAATTCCGCGCCTGCGCCAGCGAGGCTTCACCCGGGCGCGGGTGAACGGCGAAATGCGCGAATTGCAGGAGACCGATTTGCTGGAGGGCCGCGCGAAGGAAATCACTCTGGATTTGGTGGTGGACCGCCTTGTGGTGGACCCGGCACAGCGCAGCCGCCTGGCGGATTCGCTCGAATTGGCTTTTCGCGAGGGGCGGGATCGTGCGGTGGCCCTGGTGCAGCAGGCCGACGGCATCTGGCGTGAAATTCCGCTGAGCCAGCGCCTCGCCTGCTCAATTTGCGGTACGGTGTATGAACCGCTGACGCCGCGCCATTTTTCGTATAATCATCCCGAAGGCGCCTGTACCGAGTGCGGGGGATTGGGGCGCACATTGCAATTTCGCGAAGACTTGGTGGTGCCGGACCCGGAAAAATCCGTGCGGCACGGCGCAATCAAGCCGTGGCGGTTCGGTTCCAAGGCGATGATTATCAAGCGGAACGCCATTCTGCGCCAGTTGGCTGCTCAATTACCCTATGACCCCGAAGCCCCTTGGAACACTTTGCCTGAGGAGACACGCCACGCGCTGATGCATGGCGCCGGGGGGAGATTGTTTTCGTTTAAACTGCATTCCGGGAACCATAAGCCGGAAGCTCTGCCGTTTGCCGGCGTTCTGGCCGACCTCGAGGAATCACGACGCAACACCTCGAGTGAAGGCCTGCGCGCGCGGCTGCTGGCGTTTCAAGTTTCGACCCCCTGCCCAGCGTGCGGCGGTCGGCGGCTGAATCCGCGGTCGCGGGCGGTGCGCGTCCAAGGCCGGGGATTTGACGATTTTATGGCAATGACCGTCGAAGCGGCGCAGGCCTTTGCCGGGAAGGTGCGGGCGGGGGCCTTGGGGTTGACTGCGGCGGTGGATGAAGCCTGGCGGGGCCTCGAAGCGCGCCTG
Organism: uncultured Opitutales bacterium; assembly: GCA_964561455.1. Lineage (GTDB taxonomy): Bacteria > Verrucomicrobiota > Verrucomicrobiia > Opitutales > JABDGR01 > JABDGR01. The sequence goes on along the minus strand of CAZLPS010000006.1, from coordinate 15,391 downwards.
CATTTTCTGGGGGAAACCGGGCTCGGCTACCTTACGCTCGAGCGTGAATATGGCACCCTCAGCGGCGGCGAAACGCAACGGGCGCGCCTCGCCACGCAAATCGGCACGGGCCTCGTCGGCGTGGCTTATGTTCTCGATGAGCCGAGCATCGGCCTGCATCCGCGGGACAACCGGGCACTCGTGCGCTTGCTCGTCGGTTTGCGCGACCGTGGCAATGCCGTGTTGGTGGTCGAGCACGATGCGGACATGATTCGGGCCGCCGACCATCTGGTCGAACTCGGGCCGGGCGCGGGCACCCAGGGCGGGAGAATCCTCTTTGAAGGCACGCCGGCGGATTGCGCCAAAGCACCGGCGTCGCGCACGGGGCCCTATCTTTCCGGACGGGCCCAATTGGAGAAAAACGTCCCGACGCACGCGCCGGATGGCCGCTGGTTGACGGTGCGTGGCGCCAGCGAGCACAATTTGCAAAACGTGGATGCAGCGTTTCCATTGCAGGCATTTACGGTGGTATGCGGCGTGTCGGGCTCCGGCAAAAGCACTTTGGTAAATGAAATCCTCGGCCACGCGGCCGCGTGGAAACTCAATGGGGCGAAGACCATACCCGGGCGGCATCGGGGCATCGCCGGCTTGGAATATTTTGAATCCGTGGTGCGTGTGGACCAGGAACCGATTGGCCGCAGTCCGCGGTCAAATCCCGCGACCTTCACCAAGATTTTCGATTTGCTGCGTGACTTGTTTGCGCAGTGCGCGCTGGCCAAGGTGCGCGGCTACAAAGCGAACCGGTTTTCCTTCAACGTTCGTGGCGGGCGGTGCGAGCGGTGCCAGGGCGACGGCGTCATCCGGCTGGACATGCAGTTTCTGGAGGACGTAAGCGTGGAGTGCCCGAGCTGCCGGGGTCGGCGCTACAACCGGGAGACGCTCGAGGTGCGCTTCAAGGGCATCAATATCGCGGATGCGCTGGATTTAACCGTGGCCGAAGCGCTGGCGTTTTTCCGCATGCAGCCGCGCCTGGTGGCGAAATTGCAAACCCTGGATGCCGTCGGGCTGGGTTACCTGAAGTTGGGCCAGCCGGCGACGACGCTCTCGGGCGGCGAGGCGCAGAGGCTAAAACTTTCCCTGGAGTTGAGCAAGCGCCAGCAAGGCGGCACACTCTATCTTTTGGATGAACCAACCACGGGGTTGCATTGGGAGGATATCCAGCGGTTGTTGGATTTGTTGTTCAAACTGCGGGAGGCGGGCAACACCATCATTGTCATTGAACATCATCTCGATGTGGTGCGACTGGCCGATTGGGTGCTGGAACTCGGGCCGGGCGGCGGCGCGGCGGGCGGGCGCCTGATTTACGCCGGACCACCCAAAGGACTGGAGCAAGCCGACACCCCAACGGGCACATGTTTGAAAGATTTGGCGTAAGGCCGCCGAGGATGCTCGAACAAGCGGGCGACCCTAATCTCGCGAGGCATTCCATCGCAGGGGCGCAGACTTGCTGCGCCTTCACCATGCCAAGCACACCAAGGCGCGCAAACCTTGCCTGGGCCTGCCCCAAGAATAAAACCGTCTATTTGCCGGGAGGGAGCATCACACCCGTCGGCAGGGGCGGCGCTGGCGGTGTCAGCCGGTGAATATGCACCACCAGGAATCGGTACAGAGTTTTCGGCGGCGTGGGCGCGCCCGGAATCACCGGGCCAGAGCGCTGCGACAAATACAGAAACGCGTAGTCCTCCGCCGGCATGACGGCATCCTGCGTCAAAATCGTGGGTGAGGTAACGGGCATAAAGGAACCACTGACGTTGGGATTGGGGATCCAGCGCACTTCTTCTGCGTGGTAGTAATGTATGGAAAAAACCATGCCCTCATTCGCTTCCCGCATGGCCAGGAAATAAACCAACTGCCCCAGTGGCAGGGAATATCCCAGGGGATTGTTGGCCTTGTCCACTTCCAGCATCATCAGGTTGTCAAACCGGGCCTTGGAGCCCACGACACAGGTAAGGACCATGGGTTTGAAGGTGACTGACAATTGTTGCCGATTCCAAATGTCCTCCGGCATAACAAAGGAAGTCATCCCTTCGGGCGGCGCGTTGAAGGTCTCCAATTCTCCCACTTCGACAGTCAACCACTCCTGACGCAGGTCCTTGGGTTTATAATCCGAGACAAAATCGGCAAAATCGAGTGGTAGCCGTGGCCGTGGCATGGGCGCCATCGTGGCGTTCCCTGTCGCCGTGGCGGGTGCCGGTGACGGTGCCGACGTATCCGAGGCGGCGGGAGCGTCCGCCGCGCGCGCGGAGGCAAACGCCAGGACCAGGGCCAGGGCGCAGGACTTGGGCAGCGCCGAGGCAGCGCCGAGCATTCGAAATAGATGGGGGAGGGCTTTCATGGGCAGGCGCAGGCGGACGGGACGAGGGCGCGGTCAGTTCTTCATGGTGAAATTCTTGCTGATAAAGTCCAGATCCGCCTGCAGGTCTTTCAGTTCCTGGGACCAATAGAGTTCCACGACCATGATGTTGTGATGTTCGCTGTTGAAGATAAATATCTTAATGCCACCGGGGTAGGTGTCGAGAATTTTTCCTTTGAGATGGAGGCCGGAGCCTTTATAGGTGCCCCATTCCTCGAGTTTGGTCTTGGTCAGCGCATTGATGGCGTAACCGTCGAGGCTCTTGACGGTCGAGGCAAGCAGGGCGCTGGTGTCCTCGGCTTTGTCGACGATGCTGAACTGCACGTAGCTGTTTTTGTCGCCCGGGGCGTTGAGGTTGAAATAACTCTCGGGCTTGTAATCGGGGTCTTTGACGGCCTCGCTCCAGGCGGTCGGGTATTTACAGACGAAATTGGTGCGATCAATAGTCTTGAATTCCGAGGCATCGGGGGCATCCGCAGCCTGGGCGGCGGCGAGCCAGGTGAGCGTGGCCAAAACCGAGAGCAACGTCGGCCGCCGGAGAAGGGAAACGCAAGGCGGTCCGGAAAAAATGGGGGTGGGGTTCATGACCAGAGGGCAACAGGAGCAGGTGAGGTGGCAAGCTGCCCGGCCATTCGGCACCGGGCGTCATCGAGACTCCGTATGATTGCCTAAAGGTCGCTGCTGGCAATCCTGATTTTATGGGGTTGAAATCCTTACACTTCAATCATCTCGCCGGGAACGGGATCAACCACCCGCGGGGCGTTGGGGCATTTGGCCAGTTCCTGGGCAAACCACGCGCGGGCGGGTGGGTCGCCGTGGGTGATGACGACGGTGCGGGCGTTCCGGCCCAAGGCGTATTCGAGCAGTTCCTCACGTTCGGCATGGGCACTCAGGTCGAACCGCTCAACTTTGGCGCGAACCGGAGTTTCGAACGGCAGGGCCGAAAAAGTGAACTTTTCACCGGGCTTGGTGGCGAGCAATTTTCCACCGGGAGTTTCGGGGTCGCAGTAGCCGGCGAAGTAAATGGCATTCTTGGGCTTGGCCAGCAGCCCCGCGGCGAAAGCGTAGGAGGGGGTGTTTTCAACCATCATCCCGCTGCTTAAAACGTAAATGCCCGGTTGGCCAGGCTCCTGACCTGGTTTGAGCCGTTGCCGCAGTTGTTGCACATTGAGCTCCTTCATAATCCGACGGCGAAAGCGAATGGTGGGATTCGATTGCGCCAGGGTGTCAAAGTAATCCACCAGATCGAGGCCGAGGCCGGTCGCAAAAATGAGGCATTCGGGCAATTTTCGGGCGCGGCGCGCGGCGTGCAGCAAAGCCATCACTTCCTGCATGCGACCTAGGGCAAAGACCGGAATCAGGGCGGTACCGCCGTTATTGATGGTCTGCGCCAGCGCCTCAATAAAGCGGGCAGCTTCCTTTTCCCGGCCGTGGCCGATAATGCGCCCCCGGGCGCCGCGGGTGGTTTCCGTGACGACAGTGTCAAAGTTCTCGTCGGGAAAGCGCGCGCCCTTGAGCGTCGCTTGTTCCGCGAACAAGACATCGCCGGTGAAGAAGATGCGCTCCTTGCCATAAATCACCCGCACGCCGGCGGCACCCGCGACATGCCCGGCCGGAAAGAAGGTGACTTCCAGACGATGGCCTTTTTTGACGAACACCTGGGGCTGCTCAAATGGGACCGCCCGCAGACGGCCCTCGAGGCGCTCGACTTCTCCATAGGTAAAGAGCGGCAACTCCGGCAGGCCCAGTTCTTCGCGCTGGCGCAACATGACGCCGCAGGAGTTCCGCAACATGCGCGGCAGCAACACCTGCGTCGGGCGCGAGACCAGGATGGGCATGTCGCGCTGGTAACGCGCGAGCACGGGCAGGCCGCCGATGTGATCCAGGTGGCTGTGCGTGATGATGATGAAGTCGAGCGAATTTTCCTCGAGCTGCGCCAGATTGGGCAGCGAGGCGAGACCGGCTTTCTTTGGGTGCATCCCACAATCGAACACGAAGCGAAAGGGGCCGAGCGCAATGAGCAGGCAGTTGGCGCCAATGTCGCGCGCGGGATTCAGGTCGGTCAGTTGCATTTAATGTGTATTTGATTCTTTTGGCGTAGCGCGGTGCTTTAGCCCGCGCTTCCGGGAATTGTCAGAATCCTGAAGCGCGGGCTAAAGCACCGCGCTACGAAGCGTCCTCAGGTATATTCAACTCGAAGGGTGGAATTTTGACAAAAATGGGCTGCCCGGCTTCGTCCACTCCATGAAACGAACCGCTGGCGATGGTGTTGATGCCTGCGACGTGGTAGCTATTGTAGGAAAACTCCTCGCCCGGCGCGAGCGTGGGGGTTTCCCCGACGATTTTGTCGCCTTCAATGACTTCCGTTTTGCCGTCGGCCTGGGCCAGGATCCATTTGCGGCCAAGGAGGGTGAAACGGCGGTCAGAGAGGTTGCGGATGGTGAGAAAGTAAATGAAGGCGTGGGGGCGGTCGGGCGGCAGATTGGCGGCGTCGCGCTGGTAGATCAGCCGGTCGAGCACGACTTGGGCGTTTTTGAGTTCTTCGCTCATCAAGTTTGGTTTACGGTTTGCGGGTTACGGTGTTCAGTTGGAAGACCGCAGCGGCAGGCGCCAACCGTAAACTGGAAACGGTAAACCGGCAAACTAATCTTCAGCCCCCCGGCACCAGCCGGACGATTTCCAGGCGATCGCCCTCGGCGAGCAAGGTCGCGCGGGCCTCGGCGGGGGTGAGCGCCGTGCCATTCCGCTCGACGACCACGCGCTCGGGGGCGAGGTTGAGCGAGGCCAGAAACTCCGGCAACGGGCAGTCGAACCGCGCGGATTTCGCCTGGCCGTTGGCAACGATGGAAATCGAACTCAAGTGCTTTAGTTTCTAGTGCTTAGTTTTTAGTTGCCCAAACTGTAGGGCCGCCGCTTGCGGCGTGCCGTCTTCCAAACTCGTCGCCGTCACCGTAAACGCCGGTCCTGTCGGGGTCGGCCCGGAAAGGGCCCGGTCATGATCTTTCCACACGGGATCCAGTCCCTTGCTGCGCAACATAGTGGCAACGACTTGCGGCGGCCGTTCATCGGCGATGTGGAATTGCTCGCCGGGCTGTTCGCGGGTGGGCGTCCATTGCGATTCGTCGAAATGGCTGTAGCCGCCCGGTTCGGTGCTGGAGCCGGCACTCATGTGGGTGACGCCGAGGGTGCAGATGCCGTCCCGGAGCTTGGCGGGCTCACGCGTCGAGAGCACAATGCCCGCCGTCGGCAGCAACAGGCGCAGCGCGCACATCAGCTGCACCCATTCGCGGTCTGGCAACTCATTCTCCGGTTTAATCGCGAAGCTGCCGGCCGCTGGCCGCATGCGCGGCAGCGCCACGGTGAGATAGCTGCTCCAGCAGTTTTTCAATAGATGGCGGGCGTGGGCGGCGAGGGAGATGGCCTCAAAGCGCCAGTCGTGCAAGCCGAACAGCGCGCCGATGCCCAGGCGGCGAAAGCCGGCGGCGTGGCCGCGCTCGGCGGTGTCGAGCCGCCATGCATAATGTTTTTTCGGCCCGGCGGTGTGCAGCTCGCGATAAGTGGTCTCGTGGTAAGTTTCCTGGTAGACGACCAAGCCTTCCGCGCCCGCGGCCACGAGTGGCAAGTAGTCCGCCGTTTCGAGCGGACCAAGTTCCAGTGCGATTTGCGGCGTCAACGGCAGGCAGTGGCGGATGCAGTCGGCGACATAGCCATTGGCCACATATTTGGGATGCTCGCCGGCGACGATGAGCAGCGAGCGAAACCCGCGTCCGGCGAGCAGGCGGGTTTCGTCCTCCACTTTGGCGACCGGGAGCGTGATGCGGGGAATGGCGTTGTGGCGCGAGAAGCCGCAATACTTGCACACGTTGATGCACTCGTTCGAAAGATAGATTGGCGCAAACATCCGGATGGCGTTGCCGAAAAAGTGCCGCGTTAACTTTTGCGATTGGGCGGCCAATTCCTCCAAATGCGGCGCGGCGGCGGGGGAGAGCAGCGCGGCAAAGTCTTCCATCGAGCGCGCCCGGCCACTTTTCAGGACGGCGAGGGCTTCATCCTCGCGCGCGGTGCGGGCCCGGTCGATCCAGCGGTCGAGCGGCAGGGTGGGGAGGACTTCCGAAAAAGGAGACACAGTTCAATTTACACGCGATTCGCAGTTTTTTGCAAACTTAACAGCGCTTGATCAAACCGACTGGAAAGTTCCAGAAAAAGCTGTCCCCACCCGCTGCTTACGCTGACTTCTTGAATTGATCCGGTGGGCGCAAAGAGCAGTTCAAGGCTCCGCAAACCGGTGTAATCGTTATTTTTAATTTTTTCGATATGAGCATCAATTTCCGCATTTGCCTCTGCTGGATTGTTCCAAAGGGACCAGGCGAAATCCTTCTTAGGCAATAGCAGCAGATTCTTTGTTTCCAAAAGAACCGCAATAAGTTGCTCGTGTTCAGCAGCCATGGCGACTGGTCGTTTAAGAATTTAAAAATGCGGTCAGCGGGCTTGTCGCTGAGGCCCGTCCGCTTACGCCGGGCAGGCCCGTTTCATACATCGCGCGGCCCGCTTCGACGGCGAGGGCAAAAGCTTTGGCGGCGCGGACGGGGTCGGGCGAAACGGCAATGGCGGTATTGACGAGCACGGCGTCCGCACCCATCTCCATCGCCTCGGCGGCGTGGGAGGGCCGGCCGATGCCGGCATCCACGACGACTGGCACGCGGGCCTGTTCAATGATGATGGCAATTTGCGCGCGGGTTTCGAGTCCGCGGTTCGAGCCAATCGGCGCGCCCAGCGGCATCACCGCCGCACAGCCGACATCCTGCAAGCGCAACGCCAGCACCGGGTCCGCATTGATGTAGGGCAGGACGACAAAGCCTTCGCGCACGAGAATTTCCGCCGCCTTGAGCGTCTCAATTGGGTCAGGCAGGAGATAATTCGGGTCGGGGTGAATCTCGAGTTTCACCCATTTCGGCAAGCCGGACGCCGCCCCGAGGCGCGCGAGGCGGACGGCCTCCTCGGCATTCATCGCTCCGGCGGTGTTCGGCAGTACGAGGTATTTTTCCGGTTCCAGGAAATCGAGGATGTCCGCGTAAGGGTCATGGCCGCCGGACAGGTCGGCGCGCTTCAGTGCCACAGTCGCCAGCGCCGGGCGGCAGCCCGCCAGGGTCTCCTTCATCAACTGCGGGGACGAAAATTTCCCTGTGCCGACGAAAAGCCGGGAGGCAAACGTGCGGCCGCCGAGGAGGAGGGGCTGGGTTTGGAGGGACATGGAGGAAGCTGGAATCTAGAAGCTGGAAGTTGGGAGTGCAAACCTATGATGAGTGAGATTTTTTTGGAGTGCGGCGGCTCGACGCCGCTTTTCTTCGGAGATTTCCTCGAAAAGGTTATGCACAGTCACGGCGATCGTACTTACAACGTCACTCCGAAAGCGGCGTCGAGCCGCCGCCCCCCAAAAAAATCCCCTACTTCGATTCAGCATATACCCGCCAAAATTCCTCTGCGGTCAGCCCCTTAACCTTGCCACTGGCCAAATCTTCCATGCGACGAATACCTTCCTCGATGGCGTCAGCCTCATTCGGCAAATCACCAAGGCTATCAATAAGTAGGTGCGCCAGCCGCAATCTTTCGGCAGCGGGCAATTGCAATATGGCCTTCTCCAGTTCCGCGACAGACATAAAGATAAATTGAGCCCAATCAGCCCCGGCCGCAAGTGGGTTTTTTGGAATATTCCTCGTTATAATTATTTGCCGGCTGAAGTATTTCCAGGTAGGGCAGGCGGAATCTTCGTCTCAGGCGGTTGCTTGGCCTTTTCACTCTGCGCCTTCCAAAACACATCAAAATTCTGCGCAATATTCTTGATGGGTTGTTTTTCAAGTATGCTGGGTTCGGAGAAACTTTTTGTTTGAACAAAACCCACTTTGGTTTCCATGTCATATTCACCAAGGGCTTGGTCGAGCGTTAAAAATGCGATGCCGGAGTAAATCTTTATCTTATCCGGGACTAGCCCTTGGATATAGACGGTGATCCCGGCATTATCTTTGTCGGGCTCAATGGTGTAAAAAACGTCTGAGGCTTTTACCTTCACCCCGGAGTATTCGATGTCCATTGGGGTGCGTCGCGGGCGGAATTTGACGAAAATCCAATGATCGGATTTCGGCGCGGCGGCGAAAAGCCGCTCTACCGCCGGGAACGAAGACTTGATCCCGTCTGCGCTGATAACGAACTCTCGTTGATTGTTCTTTACCGGACCAAACTCGAACGTTAGCGAACTGTCCACTTTCTTCATTTCCGCAGCCAAAGCGTCAAAGACCTTTTCTTGGTTTTTCTCGAAGTGAAATAAAGCATCATCGTTCTTGCTGAACCATGTCCAGAAGTCTTGTTCAGGAGTTGCCTGGGCTTTCGAATTAAAAAGGCCGAAAAACATGACGCAGATAAAGAGTCTTCGCATGCATCAATGTTTGGGGCAAATGCCGCCGATTTCAACTCGCAATTTTTGCCGTTGCGGTCACTTCTTTATTCCCGCCAGACCCAGCTCTGCCATCAGATCCTCCGGCACGAAAACCAATTTATTATCCGTTGGCGTGGGCTCGCCCGAGCGCAGCGCCAATGTCTGCCCGGGCGCCTTTTGCGCTACTTCTGCGGCGAGCTTTTTATAAAACTCGGCGGCGGAGATTAAATCAGCAAAAAGAGTCTGGATGACGATGCCGGAGTATTTTTGCATCATCTGGGTGTGGAAGTCGCGCAGCAGCGGGATGAGTTCCATGATGCCCTTCGACGGCAGGAGTTTCGAACGCGGCCAGTCTTTCGTTGTGTTCAGCAAATCTGAGGCGTTGAGGGTAATCTCGAGACTGATGGACGTCGGCGTGAGCTTGCGTTTGAAATAACCGAGCGCGAGGCCGCGGTTTTGGACACAGTTGCGGTAATCGAGGAAGAACGCAAAAGGCCAGGAGGCCTGAATCAGGCCGTCCACGAGCATTTTGTATTTTTTCTGCTCGGTGCTGTCGGTGCGGAAGCGCTGCTGGAACGACCCTTCAAAATGCGCGCGGAGGTGGTGGGAGCAGGTAAGGTAGTTGAGAAACAGGCGCTCGAGATTCAGGATGATGGCGTCTTCATCCATCGGGCCGGGGTGGAGGAGGGAGTGGAGATAATTGGTCCACTCGCGGTGGTTCTCGTCGAGGATGCGAAAGAGAGCAAGGCGGTTGCGGGCTTCGGCGACGACTGGCTTGTATAATGCGTGGTGTTTCTGTTCGTCCGGCGTGAGGTCGCGGAGGTCTTGGGAGGTGGCGACGGTGTTTCCTTCGCGGGTGAAGCCGGCAAGTTTCATGGGGTAAAATGGGGGTAAGGGAGCTAGGCGGGTCGAGGACGCCCCGCCCTACCTTTGCAAAACGGGCACTAATCTTAGGAGCGGGCGGTGGCCAGGGTTTTCCCGGCTGAGGTGGTTTTCCAGCGGCGGAGGACTTTTTCTTCGATGTCTTCCGGGCTGATGCCGTTTTGGGCGCGGAGTTCGGCGGCGCTGCTGCCGTGACCGACGAAATTATCCGGCCAGCCGATGCGTTCGACGGGGACGGCGAAGCCGCCGACGTTGAGGGCTTCCAAAACTCCGGCGCCGAAGCCGCCCATGAGGACGTGGTCTTCCATCGTCACCAGCATCTTTGCGGTGCGGGCGTGCTGGTGCAAGAGTTCGGTGTCGAGAGGCTTGGCGAAACGCGCGTTGACGATGCCGACGGAGATGCCTTGTTCGGCCGAAATTTTGTCCGCGAGTTTCGCGGCGTCCTGGAGCATCGGGCCGAGGGCCCAAATGATGATGTCGCGGCCTTCGCGGAGGACTTCAGCCTGGCCAATCGGCAGCACCGCTGGCTGGTCCTTGATCTTCACGCCCAAGGCCGGACCGCGCGGGTAGCGGATGAAGGCGGGCCCTTGATGGAGAATCGCGGTGTGCAGCATGTCCACCAACTCATCCTCGTCCTTGGGCTGCATGATGACGGCGCGGGGGACGGTGCGGAGATAGGCGATGTCGAACAGACCGTGGTGGGTCGGGCCGTCATTCGGCGAGAGGCCGGCGCGGTCCATGCAGAAGGCGACTGGAAGATTTTGCAGGGCGACGTCGTGGATGATGGGGTCGTAGGCGCGCTGGAGGAAGGTGGAGTAAATCGCGCAGACGGGGTGGATGCCACTGGTGGCGAGGCCGGCAGCGAAGAGCACGGCGTGTTCTTCCGCGATTCCGACGTCATAAAACTGCTTGGGAACTTCCTTGGCCAAATGCGAGAGGCTGGTGCCGGAGGGCATGGCGGCCGTGATGCCGACAATCTTCGGATCGGCCTTGGCGAATTTTGCAAGGGTCTTGCCAAACACGTCCTGCCAGTTGGGAGGCGTGCCGGGTTTGGACGGCGTGGACGCGCCGGTGGCGATGTCGAAGGGGCTGGTGCCGTGGAATTTCTCGGGATTCTTGATGGCGACATCGTAGCCGCGGCCCTTCTTCGTCAACACGTGCAGAAGCACCGGCTGGTCAGAATTCTTGCAGAACTCGAGATACTCGGTGAGCAGCGGCAGGTCATGGCCGTCAATCGGACCAAGGTACCGGAGGTTGAACTTTTCAAAGAGGGACGACGGAACAATGAAATCTTTGGCTTCGATTTTGGCACGGTGGCCGAGCTCGCGGAGCGAGTCGCCGCCGGGGATTTTCTTCAGAATGCCTTCAATCTTGCGGTGGAACTGATTATAATCGGGATTGGTAATCAGCTTGTTAAGGTAATTGGCGATGGCGCCGACATTTTTGGCGATGGACCATTCGTTGTCGTTCAGAACGACCGTCAGGCGCTTGGTCGAGGTGGCGATGTTATTGAGCGCCTCCATGGTGATGCCGCAGGTCAAAGCGGCGTCGCCGAGCAGCGCGACGACGTGTTCATCCGTGCCGTTAAGGTCGCGCGCGGCGGCCATGCCGAGGGCGGCCGAAAGAGCGGTGCCTGCGTGGCCCGCGCCGTAACAATCGTCCGCGCTCTCTTCGCGCATCAAAAAGCCCGAAAGACCGCCACCCTGCCGGATCTTCTTGAACTTGGCTCCAGCCCTGCCGGTCAACAACTTATGCACGTAGCCTTGGTGGGCGACGTCCATCACGAAACGGTCCTTGGGGGTCTCGAAGACGCGGTGCAGCGCAATGGTCAGTTCGACAACGCCCAGATTGGGGCCGATATGGCCGCCATTCTTGGAGGTCACTTCAATGATTTCGCGGCGAATTTCGTCGGCAAGCGTGGCCAGTTCAGCACTGGTGAATGCCTTGACGTCAGCGGAGCTTTTGATGCGTTCGAGGAGAGCCATCTAGGTAAAACAGACTAGTCAAGCGCAGGTAGGCGGGCGGGTCAAGACTCGGTTTCCTCATCGAGGGGGGAAAAAGAGGCTTGGCCGGAGTCGTCCACCTTGAGCTTTTCGATCTTTAGTTCGGCGGCGCGGAGGTGATCCTGACAAATTTTGAGCAAGTGGTGGCCTTCCTCGAATTTCGTAACCAAGTCGGCCAGTGAGACTTCGCCACTTTCGAGGGACTCGACCAGGACCTCAAGGCGTGCATAGGCGGCCTCGTAGGGGAGCGAGGCGTCAGGCGTCAAGGAAGGCGTGGCGGGTTTTTTGGGCACGGGAGAAAATTTGGAATGCAAAATGAGAAATCCTGAACGCTGAACGCTGGAGGTGGAATGGTTAACTAAAAAGTGAGCCCATGGCCAGCTTGGATTTGGGGCGCTGATGTGAGGACCCCGCCAAATATTCACTGGAAATGCCGGGGCGGAAGGGCTAGGGAGAAGGTATCCCTCCACCCCTGTGAACTGGTCTTTCTCTGTTCGGACGCCGATTGGCGATATTACCCCGCCCGGAGCAGAGGTGGCCGGCGGATTGCTGTTTGCGGCGATTGGTCTGCTGGTAATCCTGGTGGTTTGCTGGCTGGGCGTGGTGCTGGTCGAGCGGGTGGCCGGGTCGGCACATTCACGCCGCACCCATGACATGATGAATTTTTTCGAGCGGTCCCGCTCCAAGTGGTTGCTGGCGCTGGCGGGTGCAGGCCTGTTCTTTATTGGCGTCTGTTACAGTTCCTTCAGCAATTCGCACAACCCTTCCAGAACGCGCGGAATCGCGCAGCGGGCGCGTTTTTCCTACAATAACATGAAGCCGCTGGCGCAGGCCGTAATGGCCTATGCCGCGACCAAGCCGCCAGTTCTGTTTCCCGCCGAAAAGGGCGATACGGTCCATTCCGCCGCGCTCTTTTTGTCCCAATCCGGCAAACTCAATGATGCCCGGACCTATTTTTATCCGGACGATCCCGCCGCGCCCGGGGACATGCCAGATTCCATCGTTTGGATCAAGGCCGACGGCCAGACGGTGCTTAATCAAGCCTTTGTCCGGGCAACCCTTTCAGTCGAAATGGCCGCCAATTATCCGCCGGATGTCCCGGCCGACACGCCCATTGCCTGGACACGCGGCCTGCGGCCGGACGGTACCTGGGCGGCGGATTCGCCGTTTAAGGGCTTGGGCGGGTTCATCGCTTTTTTCGACGGACGGGTTGAGTGGTATGAAAAACTCGGCTCCGGGGTTGACGATGATCACTTGCATAAATTCAATTCGAAGGCTCCCACCGTCAATATTCTCGAAGCCCTGCCGTCGGGGGCGGTTATTTTGCCGGCAACGCCAGCAGCGGGAAAATGAGAATTTGAGATTTGAGATTTGAAATATGCGAGGCGGGACGCAAAGAATGGCGGATGGGCCGGCTGGGAATTTCCGGAATTGCCCGGAACGGATAATTCACTTTGCCTTTTGCAGACTACATTCTACATTCCCCCCATGCTCGACCCCGTCCAAGTTCTATCCGACTACGTGCGTTTTCCCAGTGTGTCCGCCGATCCGGCGTTTCGCGAGGGCTTGGCGGGCGCGAGGGAGTTTGCCGCGGGCGTGCTCGAGAAGCTGGGCTTCAAGGTGGAGATTGTGCCCACTGGGCTGCATCCGATTATCCTCGCCGAGCGCGGCGGCGACCGCGCCTGGCCGCACGTGATCATCTATGGGCACTATGACGTGCAGCCGGCGGACCCCCTGAACAAATGGACGACGCCAGCCTTTGAGCCGGTCATTCGCGGGCGGCGTCTCTATGGGCGCGGTACGGCTGACAACAAGGGCCCACAGGCGGTGCAATTCGGGGCGCTGGCGCGGGTGCTGGAAGAGAATCCGAACCTGCCGCTGCGCATCACCTTCCTAATAGAAGGCGAGGAGGAAATTGGCAGCCCGAGCTTTGCGGACTTTTTGAAGAAACACCGCGATCGCCTGCGCGAGGCGAATCTGGTGCTGCTTTCCGACACTGGCAGCCCGAACCCGGAGCAGATTGTCATCACGACCGGTTTGCGCGGGTTGACGGGATTGGAAGTCACCGTGACCGGGCCGCGGACGGATTTGCACTCGGGCATTCACGGCGGGGCGCTGTTGAATCCGATTCAGGCTTTGTGCGAACTTTGTGCAACGCTGCATGCGCCGGATGGCCGGGTGAACATTCCGGGTTTCTACGATGATGTCCGCGAGCCGGCGCAATGGGAGCGCGATGAACTGGCGAAATACCCGCGCAATCTGGAGGACTATAAACAATTTCTCGGCATCCAGCATTTTTACACGGCGCCCGGATACACGGCGCTCGAAGCGGTGCGTTTCGGGCCGACGCTGGATTTCAACGGTATCGGCGGTGGCTACCAGGGTGAAGGCTCGAAAACGGTGATTCCAAGCAAGGCGTTTGCGAAAATCACCATGCGCCTGGTGCCGGACCAGAAGGCGGAGGTCATTCGCAATTTGCTGGAGCAGACGCTGCGGCACCGCTGCCCGGCGGGCATCCAATTGGAATTCAGTTTGAAGGAAGGCGGTTCGCCGTATGCCGTGGTACCGCCCGGCCACCCGAATACTCCGGCCGATCAATCTCCGGTACTGGCACGCGCGTTTGCGTCGGCGGATGCGGCGATTACCGAATGCTTTGGGCGGAAGCCGCTGTATCTTCGCGAAGGCGGCAGCGTGCCGATCATCGGGCAGATCAAACAGCAGACGGGGCTGGATTCGCTGATGATTGGGTTATTCACGCCGGAGGACAATCTGCATGCGCCGGATGAGAGTTTTTCGTTGGATATTCTGGAGCGCGGAGTGAATACCTATGCCAAATTGCTGAGGGGACTGGCGGGTCTTTAATGCCTCGACCGTTAGGAAGTTGTATCAAAAGGGCCTTGTAAGATTCGCCGCGTGGCAACAGGTTTGTGTGCTGCCTCATAATCCCGTGAGGGGCTATCAACAGGACTACCCCCATGGATAAATCACCCTCCACCATTCCGGACAACGTCAGTGCATCCGCCACTCAAATCCAGCCCATGCGGCATCGAGCCTGCCGTATTTTGGTGACGGCAGCGCTGTCTTTCGGCATTAGCATTCTGTTGACCATCGTCCTGCTGGCGAAAGTGGGCATGATGCGCAACGTCGTATTTGCGATGCAAGGCCTGGATAACGGCTGGGGGATTGCTTTCTCGTGGTTTGCCCTGCTGGTGGTGATGGCGTTGCCGCTGGCGGTGCTGGTCTATGGCTTTCGCCATCGCTGGCTGACCTGGCGGGTGCTCGGTGCAGCGTGGGCGCTGGTCATCGGGAGTATGATTTATTTGGGCCAGGACGAACCGGTGCTGAATTTGCCGGCCGACCTTGATGAATTTGCGCCCGTCATGGCGGGGGACGCGGCGGGCTACCAGCTAATTTCCCGTTATTCCAAGACCAAGCCGGATTTTAAATTGGATGACAAATTGATTCCGATCTTGGGCAATTTAAGCGGCAACGAAACGGATACGGACGTGCTGCGCAAGCATCGCGACGAAATCGAAGCGGGCTGGATCCGAATCACCGTGTTGGGCGATTGGTTTGCCGAGATGTCGGCCATGCCGCGCTTGGGTGATCTCACGCGAAAACCGTCAGATCCGAATGGCGCTAAGTTAGGCACAGCCGGGGCGTCGGACCTAACGGCGAATAAAA
>CAZLPS010000005.1:0-100188 GCA_964561455.1 uncultured Opitutales bacterium | reverse complement strand
TCATCAAGCAGAAGCTGCCGGAGAACAACGGCGGCTACCTGGCGCTGCAAATGGGTGACTCGAGCTACGGCAAAATTGACAAGCGCGTCTATACCGAATTGACGACTGACCACCCGATTGACCTCACGCGTTATCAGGTGGCAAATTGCTACATGGGCCGCCAAGGGCTCATCAATTCCGGCGGGGCGTCGGGCGCCCATGACTTTGACGAAGCCGTGACCACGGCCGTCATCAACAAGCGCGCGGGCGGCATGGGCCTGATTTCGGGCCGCAAAGCCTTTCAGCGCCCGCTGGCGGAAGGCGCGAAGCTGCTCAATGCAATTCAGGATGTCTATCTCTGCAAAGAAGTGACGGTGGCGTAGGCAATGAATTAAGATTTATGATTTATGATTTCTGAAGGGCTGGGAAGGCAGGCTTTGGCCGTGAAGGCAACCCTTTCACTCCGCCATCAGATCAAAATCAGCGATCAGGAATTCCATGAGCATCGTCCTTCCTCCGCCGGGCAAATTTGCCGGTTACATCTTTGACTGCGACGGCACCCTGGCGGCGTCCATGCACCTGCATTACCGGGCCTGGAAGAAAGCCTTGGCGGACCACGGCGCGAAGGTTGATTTTACTTGGGATTTTTTCATCTCCCACGCCGGGCGCGGCGTGGAACAATTTGTCGACCTGCTGAACACGCAGCACGGAGAAAAGCTGCACCCGGCCAACGTGGCGCGGACGCAGGATGCCATTCTGGCGGAAATTCATCACACCGTCGAGGCAGTGCCGGAAGTATTTGCCTTTGCCCAGAAACTGGCGGACGGGGGCCAGCGTCAGGCCATTGCCTCGGGAGGCACGCGCGAAGCCGTGAACCGCACCTTGCGCTACATTGGCGCGGCACATTTATATGATGTGGTGGTGACGATTGACGACGTGGCCCACGGCAAGCCTGCGCCCGACACCTTTCTGGAGGCGGCGCGGCGCCTCGGCGTAAAAGCGGGCGATTGCGTGGTGTTGGGCGACAGCGTGCTGGATATCGAGGGGGCCAAGGCCGCCGGAATGGCCTGGGTGAAGCTGGAGCCCAAGTAGCGCGATAAAGAGTTGTCAAAATTGGACTTTTGGTTTTTTTTGGGGGTTGCCACCCCTATTTACCCTCACCCCCCCACCCGCTATGTTACCCACCCCTGCTTCCCGTATATTCTTGAAATCCTTGCTCATCGTCGGCGTCGCTTTGAGCGCCGTCACGCTGCGTGCCGATGTTAAACTCGCCACCCCTTTTTCGAGTCACATGGTTTTGCAGCGCGAGATGAAGGTGCCTGTCTGGGGCACGGCAGACGCCGGTGAGTCGGTGACCGTGGAGTTCGCGGGCCAAAAGAAGACCGTGCAGGCGGCAGCCGATGGCAAATGGCGCGTGGATCTGGAAGTGATGGCGGCCTCGGCGGAAAGCCGGACCATGACGGTCAGCGGCTCGAAAACGGCGACGCCAGTGAAGTTCGACGACGTGCTCGTGGGCGAAGTGTGGTTGGCGTCCGGGCAGTCGAACATGGTGTTTCCGGTGAAGGCGGGAGGGCCCTATACGCTGGTCAATTCTGATGGCGAAATCGCGGCCGCCAAATATCCGCTGGTGCGGATGTTCACGGCCAATGACACGAAGTCCTATGACGTGCAAACGACGGTACGCAACTCGGGCTGGTTGGTATGCAGTCCGGATACTGTGGGCACGTTTTCCGCCGTAGGCTATCTTTTCGCCCGGGATTTGCAACTGCAGCTCAAGGTACCCGTGGGCATCTTGACCTCGGCGTCTGGCGCAAGCTGCGCGGAAGCGTGGATTTCCCGTGAGACATTGACGGCCGACGCCCCGCTGAAGCCGTATCTCGATATTCTCGACGCCGCCTATAAATATTTTAAGGCCGATCCGGCCAGCCGCACGGGGCCAGCGCCGTTTCGTCCGACGCCCATCAACAAGCCCCGCACCGGTGCCCCCGCCGGAGGTGACCCGAGCCGGGACCAGCACATGCCGACGGTGTTGTTTAACGGCATGATCAACCCGCTGATTCCATACGCCATTCGCGGCGCGATTTGGTATCAGGGTGAGTCCATTGTGGGCGGCACGCCTGGGCTCATGCTCTACGGGCACATCATGCAGACCCTGGTCAAAGATTGGCGGGCAAAATGGGGCGAAGGCGACATGCCGTTCTATGAGGTGCAACTTCCCGGCCAGCAGAATATCAGCAACAACCCCCTCATTCGCGAACAGCAAGAAGCGATTTTATCCCTGCCCCATACCGGCATGTCCGTGGCGATTGACACGGGTGAAGCCCGAAACGTGCACCCGGGCAATAAACAACCCACCGGCTACCGCCTGTCGCTCATTGCCCTGCACGATGCTTACAAACAGAATATCGAATACACCGGTCCCGTTTATCAGTCCATGGAAGTCAAGGGAGGAACCGCCGTGGTGCATTACACCCATGTTGGCGGCGGCCTGGTGGCCAAAGGCGGCGCGCTGAAGGGCTTTCAAGTGGCCGGCGACGACAAGAAGTTTGTGGACGCCGACGCCAAAATTGTCGGTGATACCATTGTGGTGAGCAGCGCCGAAGTGAAGACCCCGGTGGCCGTCCGCTATGCGTTCATGGACTATCCCGAAGGCGTTGGCTGCAATCTCTACAGCAGCTATGACCTCCCCGCCGCGCCGTTCCGCACCGACAAATGGGATTATCCGATTGCGGGAATTGTGGAGAATTGATTTTTCTTTGAGTGCGAGGCCGCGTCCCGGAGTTTTTTTGTGCTACGAGGAGGAAGTTAGTCCGACTTCAAACTGACCAGTCCTCCACCACCAGCCCGGGCACTCGCTTGAAATGACGGACGTTGTGCGTGACCAAAGTCAGGCCGCGTCGCAACGCCTGCCCGGCTATTTGCAGGTCATAAGGCCCAATCTTTAAGCCGGCCTGTTCGAGGATGGCCCTAATCCTCGCCGCCGGCCGGCCGTCCTCGAATTCGAAAGGCAGCACGGTCACTGCGGAAAGAAATTCCCGAAACCGTTGTTCAGCTATCGTCTGCCCGGGGGCCTTCTCAAAACCCGTTAGAATTTCGGCCACGGAAACCACGGAAACATGCAAGTGGGATGCGGCAACGGATCCCAAACGCCCGGCCAGCCCCAGCCGTCCGTTTAAGAAATAGATCAGCGTGTCCGAATCGAGACAGTAATTCATAGGAGACGAGCCCGCTTTTCAAAGGGCGGCTGGGGCGGACGAACAATCGGTGGTCCACCGATTTCCTGCATGCGGCGCGCCAAATCGCCCACGGTTTTCATCGGAGGTTCGACCCGTCGCAAGGTAAGCGTTAACGCATCTTTCTGGCGGACGATCACAGTGTCGCCGGGCGCGGCAAACCAGCGCGGGAGCACCACGGAAACGCTGCCCCCGTTGCGGTGGGCCCGAACCTGCCAATCCGCATGAAGTTTCATGTTTAGACCCAGTGTTTAGACTTTTCCCGAACTAGATCGAGCAATGAAAATAGCGCGGTGGAGGCTATTTGGCCCGTTGCAACGCATATTTCGCCAACAAATCGAATTCCAGATTCACCCGCGCTCCCGGAATGAGGCCCCGCAGATTGGTGACCGCCAACGTGTGGGGGATCGACCAAACCGCGAGCGAGGTCGGGCTGGCTTCAGCGACGGTGAGCGAGACGCCGTCGATGGCGATACTGCCTTTTTCCACCACCAATTTTCCGAATTTCCGGGGGAAGGCGATTTTCAGGAAGTGGTTCTTGCCTGCGAGCTTGAACACCGTGACCGTGCCGGCACAGTCAATATGACCGGTGACGAAGTGGCCGCCAAAACGGGCGTTGTGCGCGACACTGCGTTCCAGGTTGACCAACATGCCCGGCTTGCCCCCCCCAAGATTGGTCCGACGCAGGGTTTCCTCGAGTAAATCGAATTCCAGCGTGGCGGCGGATTTGCGTGCCACGGTCAGGCAGCAGCCGTTGACCGCAAGGCTGTCGCCGATCTTCAGGCCGCGGAGCACCTTTCGGGCGCGCACGCGGAGTCGCCAGCTGGTTTTGGTTTCAACCAACCCGCGCACCGTACCGGCCTCTTCGACAAGTCCTGTGAACATTCGCGGCATCGTGACACACCGGTGTCGGCAGGCAATCCCGAAGGTTTTCCAAATTGCTCATGAAGCGGTAATTTTGCGAAGGTGGCCAGTTTGGATTGACTCTGCGTGCTGGTGGTTTACACACGCATTGACCCCAAATACCCTGCCCCACACCCATGAAAATCGGATTCCTTCGCCCAGCCCTGATCAGCAGCTTTTGCGCGGCCGCCCTCACCCTCCTGGCCTCGTGCGGCGGCAACAAAACCGCCGAGGCGGCACCCGCTGCGGGTAAAAAGCTGCATCTCGTCTATATTGCCAAGGGCCTGCAGGACGTTTACTGGAAGTTTGTGGAGGCTGGCGCACGTCAGGCGGAGGCGGAAGCCAATGCGGCCGGCACGCCTGTAGAAGTAACTTTTGATGCCCCCGTCAAAGACGGCGATGCTGACGGGCAAATCACCATGATGCAGAATTACATCGCCCAGAAGGTGGATGGAATCATTTTGTGCCCGATTGACGACAAGGCCCTCGTCAGCCCCGCCACCCTCGCCCACCAGGCCGGCATCCCGCTCGCCGTGGGGGATTCCGCGTTGCAATACAATGAACTCGTCTCCTATGTGCGCACGGACAATTTCAAGGGGGGCCAAATGGCGGGCGACGAACTCGCGCGGGCGCTGGGCGAAAAAGGCAGCGTCATACTGCTGCGTTATAGTCCCGGCTCCGCCAGTTGTGACGAGCGCGAAGCGGGCTTTCTTGACGCCATCGGCAAGCACCCCAACATCAAAATTCTCGACTCCAAGAACTACGCGGGCCAAGGCGTGGATAGCGCCGTGGAAAAAAGCGGAAATGTGTTGCTGACCTATAGGGACCAGGTGGATGGCGTCTTTACCCCCAATGAATCGAGCACCAATGGAATGCTCCTGACCCTGCAAAAAATGGGGCTGGCGGGCAAAATCAAGTTTGTCGGCTTCGACGGCGGCCAGCAAAATGTGGACGGACTGCGCGCGGGCGCCATCAATGCCCTTGTCCTCCAAAATCCCAAGAAAATCGGCTATGAAGGCGTACGGGTCATGCTTGATTACCTCGCAAAAAAACCCGTGGAAAAAGTCATTGATACAGGCGCGAAACTTGCGACCAAGGCAAATCTCGACACCGCCGAGATTCAGGATCTGCTGACGCTGCCCAAGAAGTGAGCCGGGGCCGGTTTTGCGGGCGAAATCCGCAGCGGGTTCACGATATAAAAAATTTACATTTTCGGCGTGGCGTGGTTCGGGGTAATGGTCATAATGGTGGGTTTTACCGACCCTTCTCCCCATGGCCATCAATCTCGCAGCTCTCAACGAATCCGTCAAAGCCAGCTCCGCGTGGGTGGGCTTGTTGCGCAACGAAATCGGCAAGGTCATCATTGGTCAGCACTACCTGATTGACCGCCTGTTGGTCGGCCTGCTGGCCAACGGCCACGTCCTCCTGGAAGGCGTGCCCGGCCTCGCCAAAACGCTGTCGGTGAGGACACTGGCGAGCGCCATTCAAGCCGACTTCGCCCGCATCCAGTTTACGCCTGACCTGCTGCCCGCGGACATTCTTGGCACGCTGATCTACAACCCGCGCGACGGCGAGTTCCTGACCAAAAAAGGTCCGATTTTTTCGAATCTTGTGTTGGCGGACGAAATCAACCGCGCCCCGGCCAAGGTCCAAAGCGCCCTGCTCGAAGCCATGCAGGAGCGCCAAGTTACCATCGGCGAACACACTTTCCCGCTGCCCGAGCCCTTTCTCGTGCTCGCCACCGAAAACCCCATTGACCAGGAAGGCACCTACACCCTTCCCGAAGCGCAAATTGACCGCTTCATGCTCAAACTTAAAATTGGCTATCCATCCCGCGCCGAAGAACGGCAAATCCTCGAGGCGATGGCCACGACGCGGCCCAAGCAGGACGTCAACACCATCATTCACCCAAAGGATATTCTGGCGGCGCGGACCGTGATTGACGACCTCTACATTGATGACAAGGTCAAGGACTACATCGTGGATATCGTGATGGCGACGCGCACGCCGAGCAAATACAAGATCGATCTGGATGCATACGTACGGTTCGGCGGCTCGCCCCGTGCCACCATCGCCCTTACCCTCGCCGCCAAGGCTTGGGCCTATCTCCAAGGCCGCGGCTACGTGACTCCACAGGACGTCAAGACCATCGGTCACGACGTTTTGCGCCACCGCGTCATCGTCACCTATGAGGCCGAAGCGGAAGATATTACGAGTGAAGATGTGGTGAAGCGGATATTTGATACACTGCCGGTGCCGTAGTGTGGAGTGTGGAGTGTGAAGTGTGGAGTTCAAACAAAAGACCAATGGATTCACCCCTTAAAGAGCGGACTAAACAATACGCGATTCGTGTGATTCGCGTCTATCTGGCTCTGCCTAAGAATGCTCTCGGTCAAGTACTCGGAAAACAACTATTACGCTCCGGCACCTCGGTGGGCGCGCAATACCGGGAAGCGCTACATGGTCGTTCTCGCGCCGAATTTGCCAGTAAACTGGAAAGTTCATTACAGGAGCTGGAAGAATCCCTGTACTGGCTCGAATTAATCATGGAATTCGGCTTGTTACCTGAAAAACGCCTCCGCGGCCTGATCGCGGAAGCTTCGGAACTGCGCGCCATGGCCATTTCCAGTTTAAAAACTCTCCGGGCAGTCCGCACGCCAATCCAGAGAAGTGCCTTGTAATTAACTCCACACTTCACACTCCACACTCCACACTTTTGCTGACCGTGCCCGTCCCAGCCTCCAATACCACCCCGGCGAATTCGACCGCGATCTTCAAGCGCGTGCGTCACATCGAAATCCGCACGCGCCGGTTGGTCACGGACGCCCTGGTCGGCGCCTACCATTCGGTATTTAAGGGCCAGGGCATGGATTTTGAGGAAGTGCGGGAGTATGCCGCCGGGGATGATGTGCGCCGGATTGACTGGAACGTCACCGCCAAGATGGACCGGCCCTTTGTCAAAAAATTCCGCGAAGAACGCGAATTGACCCTGATGCTGCTCGTGGACGGGAGCGCTTCCGGTGCCTTTGGTTCCGCCGCCGTCAGCAAGCGCGAACTGGCTGCGGAAATCGCCAGCGTACTCGCCTACTCCGCCACCCGCAACAACGACAAAGTGGGGCTGGGGATTTTCACGGACCGAATGGAAAAATTCGTTCATCCGCAAAAAGGCCGGCAGCATATTCTTCGGGTGGTGCGCGACATTCTGTGCTTTGCGCCGCAAAACCGCGGGACGAACCTGGTGGACGCCTTGAATTACTCCAACCGGCTGCTGCGCCGCCGCTCCATTGTCGTATTGATCAGTGACTTTCTGCAAGGTCCGGATGGCAAACTGCCCAATCCCCAGTCCCCGCGCAGCCGGGACTTGTTCCGCGCCCTGGCGCTGACCAACCGCCGGCACGACTTGATTTGCGTGTCGCTTACCGACCCACGCGAGCAGAACTTGCCCGCGATTGGCCTCCTGACCGTGGAAGACGCCGAAACTGGCGAAGTCATCGAGATCAATACGTCCAGCGCGCAAGTGCGGGCGCAATATGCCAAGGAGACCCAGGGACGCGTCGAAATGTTTCGGCGCGGTCTCTTACAAACAGGTGCGGGCATCCTGCCTCTTTCCACCAACGAATCCTACATCATGCCGCTGCGCCGGTTCTTTCAACAACGCCGCCGCCGCTGACCTTTTTCCGTGCCCATAATTTCACAGTTTCGCCAATTGATCGGCCGCAGGGCTTGGGCCCTGACGGTAGTTTCGCTGCTGGCCGGACCGCTGGCGGCGCAGACAGCCCCAGCCCCGCAGGCGGGTCAGGCTGCGCCCTCCGCCACTGCCGCGGCCGGCCCGGACATCCACGATATTCACAGCCTGGTGCCGCTGACATTCTGGGAGAAACACGGCCCCCAAGTCATCGCCGACTGCATACTGGCCGTCCTCGTTTTGATCTGGATAATTTGGCTGCTCATGCGGAAAAAGCCCACGCCACCGCTGACACCCTACGAACGCGCGCTGAAGGAGCTCGCCTATGCCCGCGGCTTGCAGAACACCGGTCAGGACAAAATTTTTGCCGTGGCAGCGTCAGACGCCGTACGGCATTACCTCGAAAATGCCTACCGGATACCGGCACCGGAGCGCACCACCGACGAGTTTCTGCTGGAAGCCTCGCGCCACACTTGGCTGAAAGGCGAGCTGACCGTTCTCTTGAAACGCTTTCTGGAATATTGCGATCTGGCCAAATTCGCCGGCCAGCAGTTTGGCCCCGAGGAACGTGCCTTATTGATGAAGGCGGCCGGCGATTTCGTTGATGCCGCTGAAAAGAGCCGCCGGCCGCCGCCAACTCCCGCATCCGCGAATAAGCCGGCGGCGGCGCCACCTCCGGCGGGACCCCCCGCAACCCCCACCCTGTCCACCCAGTGAACCTCAGCTTTCATGATCCGGAATATTTCTGGCTGCTGCTGGCGCTGCCGCTGCTGTTACTGCTGCGCGGGCGGGCCGGGCAGGCGGCCGCCGTGCAATTCTCGAGCGTGGCCGTGGTCCGCCAGTTGGGTTCACCGGCACGTTCGCGCGCGGGCTGGTTCTTGTTTGCCCTGCGGGCCTTGGGGCTGGCGGCTTTCACGGCCGCACTGGCCCGCCCGCAATTGCCCGAAACACACTCGGAACAGATCGAAGCCAGCGGCATTGACATCGTGCTGGTGCTCGACCTCTCCTACTCCATGGCCTCGGTGGACATGTCGGTAAGCGACAGCAACCCGGTCACGCGGGTGGATGCGGCAAAGAACGTGATGAAGGACTTTATCAAGCGGCGCCCGGATGACCGCATCGGTCTGGTGATTTTCGCCTCCAGTCCCTACCTCGTCAGCCCCATCACGTTAAACCATGACTGGCTGCTGCAAAGCCTGGAGGGATTGCACCTGAAGCGGATTGACGGCAGCAGCACAGCCATTGGCACGGCGCTGGGTACCGCCACCAACCGGCTGCGCTCGCTCGATTCCAAGAGCCGGATCATCATTCTGCTGACCGATGGCGACAATAACGCCGGCAACATCAGCCCGCTGTCCGCCGCGGAAGCGGCCAGCACCTACAAAGTAAAAATCTATACCATCGGCGTCGGCACGAGCAATTCCTACATGCCGCTGCTGGACGACCAAGGCGGCCTGGTCCGCGACCGCTTCGGCCATGTGCAATTTGCCACCGACATGTTTGGCCGCAAGATGGCGGTGGACGGCATTGACAGTGATGATTTGCAGAAAATCGCCGAGCAGACCAACGGCCGGTTCTTCCGGGCCACGGATGAAAACCAACTGAAGAAAATCTACGATGAAATTGACAAGCTGGAGAAGACTTCCGCGCACTTGCGGCATTATTCCACGTACCAGGAACTTTTTTATTGGCCGGCACTGCTGGGTTTGGGGCTGATCGGACTCGAACAAGTCCTCGGCCACACCCGGCTGCGCCGCCTGCCCTGACTTTCCATGACCCTGTTCTGGCCATATGCCCTCATCGCCCTGCCCGTTACCCTGGCCGGGCTACTGGTGCTGTTCGTCCGCAGCGGGCGGGAGCGGGAGCGGATGCTGGCGCAATTTGCCTCGGCCCGACTGCTGCCATTGCTGCTGACCTCGCACAGCCCGGCGTTGCGGCGGATGAAACAGGGGGTGGTGGCCGTGGGAGTATTGCTGGCGGTTTTTGCCTTTAGCCGCCCACAATGGGGGTACGACTGGGAGGAACAACGCGCACACGGCGTGGACGTGGTTTTTGTCATTGATACGTCGCGCAGCATGTTGTCGCAGGACGTGCGACCCAACCGCCTGGAACGCGCCAAGCTGGCCATTTTTGACTGTCTGGAGAAAATGGGGAGCAATCGCGTGGGCCTGGTCGCTTTTGCCGGGGATGCCTTCTTGCAATGCCCGTTGACGCTGGACTACGATGCGTTTCGCCAAACCCTGCAAGCCGTGGACACCAATACCATTGCCGACGGAGGCACGGACATAAGCGTCGGCCTTGATGTTGCCGCCAAAGCCCTCGAAGAGTCCGGCAATCATAAAATCATCGTCCTGCTGACGGATGGCGAGGATCTCGAAGGCGAAGGCATTGGTGAAGCCAAGGCGCTGGCCGACAAGGGCGTGACCGTATTTACCGTCGGCGTCGGCACGCCCGAGGGCGAAATCATTCCCATCCGTGATGCCAATGGCCACACCGATTTCGTTCGTGACCAACGGGGCGAGATCGTGAAATCGCATCTCGATTCCACCACGCTCACGCAAATTGCCGCGATGACCAAGGGCTTCTATGCCCCACTTGGAGCCACCGGCGAAGGCCTCTTGAAGGTTTACGAGGACGGAATCAAAAAAATTCCCGAACAGAATATGAAGTCACAAATGCGCCGCCAGGCCATCGAGCGTTTCCAATGGCCGCTGGCGGCGGGCTTTGTGCTGCTGGTGGTGGAAATGCTCATCGGCACCCGGCGGCCGTCGTGGAGGCGCAGCAGCGTGACCACCGTCAACTTGGCCGAACCCATACCCGTTTCGGCAGCCACCGGCGCGCCACCCCGAATCAAGGCGGCATCTGGGCCGCCATCTTCGCCGCCGATCATGGCGGGGTGTCTGTTCCTGGCCGTGAGCCTGGCCACCACTTCCCGCAGTTTGGCTGCGGCGGCCGATTCCAGCGCCCCGGCACCCACCGATTATCCGCCATCGGCTTCGGGGACCGCCCCCGCGGCCTCCGGCACTCCCTCCGGCTTAAAATATTCGGCCAAAGATGCGGAGGCGCTTTTCCAACAAGGCAATTATGCCGCCGCCGCCAATGCCTATGAGCAAGTGGCCAGCGCCCTGCCGCTGGACAGCCGATTCCGGTACAATGAAGGCGAGAGTCGGTATCGCGGTGGGGACTTCGAAGGGGCGGCGCAGGCGTACACCAAAGCGCTTTCGAGCAACGATCTGACGCTGCAGCAGCGGTCCTATTACAATCTCGGCAATGCGCATTACCGCCTCGGCCAGAACCAAATGAAGGATGACCCGCATAAGACCGTCACCACTTGGGAATCGGCGGTTAAGGACTATCAAAACGCACTCGATTTGAATTCCACCGACACCGACGCGCGGTACAACCTCGCTTTGACGACAAAGCAACTGGAAGCGCTCAAAAAGCAACTGGATCAACAGGACAAACAACAGCAACAACAACAGAATCAATCGGACCAGAATAATCCACCGGATCAGAAGGATCAGGATCAGAAGGATCAGAACAAGAACAACCAAGACCAGAACAACGCGGACAAGCAGAATCAAAACCAGCCAAATAAAAATCCGCCAAACCAATCGGGCAAAAACAATTCACAAAATAACCAGAATAACTCCGCACCCAACGATTCGGGAGACCAAAAACAAAACCAGCAGAATTCGCCGGACAATAAAAATCCGGATCAATCCAAACCGAGTCAACCCAATCCGAAGAATCCGGCGGACACCTCCCAAAAAAATCCGTCCAATAACAGTCCACAGCCCAAGCCGCAAAATGGCACCGGCGACAAAAATCAAAATTCCCAGCCGCAAAACCAACCCGGCCAACAGGGTTCCAGGGGCAGCGGCCAGCAGCAGCCGCCGCAATCCACCGGCCAGCGGGGCGCACAACCCCCACCGGCACAATCTTCAGGCCAAAAGCCCGCCCAGCCCCAGTCGTCCACCGGGACAGGCAAGGAACCTGGCCAGCCAGCGCAAGGTCAGCAGAAGCCTCCGGCTGATACTGCCGGGGCCTCGTCGCCGCCGGGCGGCGGTGGCAATCCGGCGACTGCGAGCGCCAGCGGTGTCACCCTCATGGGGGTCATGACCCGCGACGAAGCCCGTCAACTTTTGGACTCCCTCAAAGCCTACGAACACAAGCTGCCCGCCGACCCGGTACAGGTCCAGGCTCAGGGCCAGAAACCCGCCTCCACCGACCCAGCCCATAAAGATTGGTGATTCCCAACATGACTGCGCGCATTACCAGATATTTCCTCCTGACTACCCTTTGCTGGATGGCCGCCACCCTGGCCCTGCCAGGTGCCGCCACCCGGGAGCCGGAGGCGAACGTCACCGCCAGTTTCAGTCCTGCGCAGCTTGGCCCAGGTGAAGTCGGCGAATACCGCGTCACTGTTTCCGGTACGACGACCTCACCGAAAGGCAACCTGCCAGCCGTGGCGGGCCTGGAGATTCTGGGCTCCGGATCCAGCAGCAGCATCCGGTTTGTTAATGGCGAAATGACGGCGGAGTTAACGCTGCAATTTCAGGTGCGCGCCAGCAAACCGGGTAAATACACGATCCCCGCCTGGCCCATGACGGCCAACGGCAAGGACGTCAGCGTGCCGGCGGCCACGCTGGACGTCACGGACCATCCCACGATGCCCACGACCACCAGCCTGATTAATTTGACCGCCCAAACTCCCCGCACTGATATTTATGTGGGAGAAAAACTGCCGCTCGACATCACGGCGACTTGGCGGCCGGATTTGCAGCCACAGATTGCCGGAGAATTTACCCAGGATAACGATGGATTTGAACGAGTGGGCCTGACCGGTAAACCGGATGAATTCGCCGTGCCCACGGCCAATGGGCGCTTTGCCGGCAATACTTGGCACACCACGCTGACCCCCTTGAAAGCGGGACCGCAATCCCTGCATTTTACCATGCCGTTGCTGGTAATGACCACCAGCAAGAGCAGCGATCCGTTCACCCAAAGTTTGCTCGGGGCATCGCCGCTGTTTGGCGCACATCAAGAGCAAATTAGCGTCGTCTCCACCCCCATGGATTTCAGCGTGTTGGCACTGCCCGATGAAGGCCGGCCCGCGAATTTCACGGGTGGCATCGGTGAATTTGTGGTGAGCTCGGCCAATCTGGATTCAACTGACCTGCAAGTGGGGGTGCCCGCAACCTACAAGATTACCATCACCGGCCAGGGCAATTTCGACCGGTTTCAAGCGCCCGTGCTCGACCTTGGTTCACTATGGCGCACCTATGCACCGCAGGATTCCTTCAAGAGCATGGACGCCACCGGCTATCACGGCTCAAAAACATTCGAATACGTCATCATGCCGCTGTCGGAAAATGTAACGGAATTGCCGCCTCCCCAGGTGAATTTTTTTGATCCCGAAAAGAAGGCTTATGTGCAATTGCCGGGAAACCCCATTGCGGTCAAGGTCAAGTCCGCGCCACCAGGGCAGGCGATGCCCTTGCCGGCCGTCGCGAATAATACCGCCAGTGAAGGCCGGCCCAACCTCATCGCCCTGCATATGGACGCCGGCGCCTGGCAAAGCCCTCAACCACGATCGGTTTTTGCCTCACCGTATTTTTGGGCGATGCAAGTATTGCCGGCGGCCATGCTGGCCGGGTTCGTGGTTACGCGCCGTCGCCAATTGCGCCTCGAGAACGACCCGGTCTATGCCCGGCGCCGACGGGCCCGCCAGCAGGCCCAGAGCGCCTTGGAGCGGGCCCGCGCAGCCGCCGCCAAGGGCCACGCTGCGGAATTCTACACTGAGGCGCAACGGGCGCTCCAAGCGGCCGCCAGCCATGATCGTGCGGATGCAGCTGAAGCCCTCACTTGGCTGGAATTCGACGCCCACCTCGCCCAGCGAGGTACGGCATCCGATGTGCGCCAGCAGGCCCGCGAAATCTTTGACGCCGGTGACGCCCTGCGCTTCGGCGGCTTCCTTCCCGACCAGGCCGATTTGGCGGAAGCGGCACGACGTCTTGACGATTTGGTCAAAAAACTCCTGAGCTAAGCATGAAAACGTTTTCCGCCATTCTATTGAGCCTGAATCTCGCGCTAGTCATGTCGGGTTACGGGCAGTCATCCATGCCGGTGATGCCGCCGTTGAACTTCCCCGCTGCAACGACAACCGCCCCCGCCACCCCGGCCACCACCCTGGCCGCCCAGGCCATCTTGACCAATCCGGCAGCATCCTTTTCCGCAGGCGTCACGGCCTATGAAAAAAATGATTTCGCCAAGGCGCGCGAGTA
Source organism: uncultured Opitutales bacterium (assembly GCA_964561455.1). Lineage (GTDB taxonomy): Bacteria > Verrucomicrobiota > Verrucomicrobiia > Opitutales > JABDGR01 > JABDGR01. The sequence goes on along the minus strand of CAZLPS010000005.1, from coordinate 86,101 downwards.
TTTCGCAGCGGCGGAGGCTAAGTCGGTTTCGGCTTCCTTGGAGTTTGATTTTGGCAATGCCTGCTTTCAGGCCGGCGACAACAGTGCCGCCATTTTGCACTATTTGCGCGCCGTAACGTTGAGCCCGCGCGACCCCGATGCGCGGCAAAATCTCGCGCTGGCGCGCAAAGCCGCGAACATTTCGGTCGCTGACCCTGGTCGCCTCGAAAGTTTTTCGGCCATGCTCGCCAGCAACACCTGGGCCTGGCTGCTCACGCTCGCCGGGTGGGCCGCCATCTACCTGGCGGTGTTGCCGCGCCTGTATCGCTGGCGCGGCGCGGTGCCCTGGCTGCTCACCACGGTGATGGCGCTGACGACCGTGGCCGCGGGCGCGGGCTACTGGGGAGCGCATAGCCATGCGCATGACGGGGTGGTGCTGCATTCGGATGCTCAAATCAAACTCTCCCCCACCGCCAACAGCCCTGCCATTGGCGTATTGCAGGGTGGCGAGGTGGCCGTGACCCTGGAAGAGCACGGCGGGTTTTTCAAAGTGCTGGCGGCCGATGGGCGGATGGGCTGGCTCGATGGGGCGAACTTTTCGCCGGTGTGGGAGTGAAGAACTTTTGTCATATTGTTGGATTGCTGAATGGCTGGCGATCGCGTTTCCAGATCAGGCGGAGGTTGGCGGGGTTGGCGTGGATACCTGGCATGGCGAGGCGAAGAAAAAGACCAGAAATTTCAGATTTCAAATTTCAGAATTTGGGAATACGAACCCATAGATGAAGACCACGGCTGCGCATAAAGCCCGGGCGGGACCGGCGGGAGGATGTTAACCACCGATGATTTTAAGGTTAACAACCGGTTCGATTGCTGTTCTAATCCCGGGACATGCCTGCTGTGCTGACTGCCGCCATTGCCGCACCCGCGTCCCTTGCTGCCAGGGAACGGCATGCATGGCATCCGTTTACGCAGACGGCTGAGGCGGCGTTGTATCCCCCGCTGGTGGTGGAGCGTGGCGAAGGCCCGTGGTTGTTTGATACTGACGGGCGGCGCTACCTGGATGGGAACTCGTCCCTGTGGACGAATGTCCATGGGCACCGGGACCCGGACCTCGACGGGGCGTTGCGCGCGCAACTTAATAAAGTGGCCCACGCGACATGGCTGGGATTGACTCATCCGGCGGCAGGCGAACTGGCAGGCAAGCTGGCGGAACTGGCGGGGCCGGGTCTGGAACGGGTTTTCTTTTCCGATAACGGTTCGTGCGCAGTGGAGGTGGCCCTGAAACTTTCGCGACAATTCTGGCAATTGACGGGCCAGGCGGAAAAGCGGGAGATCGCGGGCTTCGCGGGCGGCTATCATGGGGACACAATGGGGGCGATGGCGGCGGGCGGGAATGGCGATTTTCACGGGCGGTTTGCGGATTGGTTTCTGCCAGCGCATCATTTGCCGGCGCCGGTGTGCCGCGAGGTGGCGGGCCAGGTCCTGGCGGCCGACGCCGGTGCGAGTCTGCGCGCTTTGCGGGGACTGTTGGGATCGCGGGCAAAGCAGATCGCGGCGGTCATTCTGGAGCCGTCCGTGCAAGGGGCAGCGGGCATGCAGCAACAGCCGCCGGGATTTGTGGCGGAGGTCGCGGGGTTGTGCCGCGAGCATGGGGTGCATTTGATTCTGGACGAAGTGTTCGTGGCATTTGGGCGATTGGGCAAGATGCTCGTCGGAAATGACCTGGGCGTGACACCGGATTTTCTCTGCATCGGGAAGGGCCTGTCCGGCGGGTATTTGCCGCTGGCGGCAACGTTGACTTCGGAGGAGATCCACGCGGCGTTTTGCGGACCGTTTGAAGCAGGAAGGACCTTTTACCACGGGCATACGTTCACGGCGAACCCCCTCGCGTGCGCGGTTTCCCTGGCGAGCATTGCGAAACTGGAGCCGCTGATCGTTGACGGCACGCTCGCGCGCCGCGAAGCGGCCTTCGGAAAAATTTTCGCGGAGCACTTTTGCGGTGGCCCGCATCTGGCGCGGTCGCGCCAGCGCGGATTCGCTGCGGCCGTGGAACTAGTGCAAGGCGATTCAACCCCCCACCCCGCCGGCGCACGCGTCGGCCTGCAGGTATGCCTGGAAGCGCGAAACCGCGGACTAATCCTGCGGCCTCTGGGAGACACGCTGCTGCTGGTTCCGCCACCGTGCTGCGAGTCGCCGGAATTCCGTTTTCTATGTGAGACCGCCCGCGCCGCAATTGACGCCGTAATTTCGCGGCCCGGCGGCCCGCACCGGCGTTTTGCCGATTTTGCGGCAAGCCATGGACCGGGCGGCGGAACGAATCAATTTGGGGAACAACATTGCGCCAAGCCAATTTCATGAACGAACCACTGCTCATACCCCGGGTTGGAGTCGGCACCATCATTCGCCGCGGTGATGAGGTTCTATTGCTTCGGCGACACAAAACCCATGGCGCCGGCACGTGGTCAACGCCGGGCGGCTATTTGGAGTTTGGGGAAAGTCCCGAACAATGTGCCGCCCGTGAGACATTAGAAGAAACGGGGGTTGCCATTGCCGACGCAAGCTTCCTCACCATCACCAACGACTTTTTTCCCCAAGAACGGAAGCACTTTATTACTCTCTGGATGCACGCCAACCATCATTCCGGCGCCGAGCGTTTGGCCGCTCCGGACGAAGCGACCGAGGTTGAGTGGTTTCATCACCAAGCCCTCCCGCAACCCTTGTTTGTCTGCTTTGCAAATCTGCTAAAATCTTCAGCTTATTTTTCCGGCCATTGGCTGATTCGTTAGTCACCTTAAATCAAATTATTCCCATCATGACGACCTTGGCACAAATCCGCGAGTGGTATGCCCTGCCGCTCACCACGCTAATCCTCCGCGCGCAAACCGTGCACCACCGGCACCAGGATCCGGCGGGCGTGCAGCTGTGCACGCTACAGAGCATCAAAACCGGACGCTGCCCGGAGAATTGTGCGTATTGTCCGCAATCGGCGCATCATGAGACCGGTTTGGCGGATGCGCCGCTGATGGATGCGGACGACATCATCACCAAGGCGCAGCAGGCGCGAGCCGGCGGGGCCTCGCGGTTCTGCATGGGGGCGGCGTGGCGCGAAGTGCGTGACGGGCCCCAGTTTGATTCCGTGCTCCGAGCCGTGGAAGGAGTATCGGCGCAGGGCCTCGAAGTGTGCTGCACGCTGGGGATGTTGACGCAGGACCAGGCCGCGCGCCTCAAAGAGGCGGGTTGCCGAGTGTACAACCACAACCTCGACACCTCCCGGGAGTTTTATCCGCAAATCATTTCCACCCGCTGTTACGACGACCGCCTGCGCACCCTGGAGATCGTGCGCGCCGCGGGGCTGGAAGTCTGTTCCGGCGGAATTCTCGGCATGGGCGAGACCGTGGACGATCGCTTGAAGATGATCGCGGAACTTGCGGCGCTCGATCCCCAGCCGGACTCGGTGCCGATCAACGCGCTGGTGCCGGTTGCGGGGACGCCGCTGGCGGAACAGGCGCCGGTGGATCCGATTGAATTCGTGCGGATAATTGCCGTGGCGCGGCTGGCGTTGCCGAAGGCGATTGTCCGGCTGTCGGCGGGGCGCACGGCGATGAGCGACGAAACGCAGGCGCTGTGTTTTCTGGCGGGGGCGAATTCGATATTTCTGGGAGAGAAATTACTGACGACGCCGAATCCCGGGAAAGAGGAGGATTTCCAATTGTTGCAGCGGCTGGGATTGCACGCCTTAAATCCCGAAACCGCGCGGCAAATTCAGGCGGCCTCACCGGTTTGCGAGGAAGCGGGGGCACGTCATTCATAGCTGTGGTCCGGGCTAGCGGCCCGCAGCGCATTAAGCATCGTGTTTTTCGACGCGCTGAGTGAGGCTCAGCGCTACGAAACGCGTTCAAGGCAACCCATTCCAACCAATTCGACATTTCGACTCAAATTCATGGTAACCATTCTAATATCCGGATCCGGCACCAGTGTCGGCAAAACGCGCGTCATGGGCGCGCTGGCGCGGGCGGCCGGGGCGCGCGGGCGCAGCGTGCAGCTCATTAAACCCGTGCAGACGGGCGTCGCCCTGGGCGAGCCGATGGACGCCGACGTGGCGAAGGACTTTGCGGGGGTTTCGTCGACCACTGCATTTACGATCAAAAGTTATGCGGCGGCGCTGGCGCCCATTGCGGCGGCACGCGCGGAGGGCATCCGCCTTGATCCGTTGGAATTGGTGAAAGAGATTCTTGCCAAGCCAAGCGTGGACTTGCGGTTGATTGAAGGCGCCGGCGGCGTGGCCGTGCCGTTGCAGGCGCCCGGCTGGGATTGGGTGGACTTTGCCAAGGCGGCGAACGTCAATGCCGTGGTGCTGGTGATTCCCGATCAACTGGGAGCGATAAACTTTGCGCGGCTGACGCACCATTATTTGGTGAGCAAAAGCGGCTCGCGCCTGCGCGCCGGTATATTCCTGAACGGACTTGAACCGGCGCCACCAGAAGTGAAAGCGAGCACCCGGGCATCGCTCAATGAACTCGGCATCCCGGTCTGGGGCGAATTGGCGCCAAATTTCACCGAGGCGAAATTACATCCCACGCTGGCCGAATTGATTGGCGCTTAAACCATTTCGCTGCCTCCATGCCACCGCCCCCGCAAAACTCCCCCGCCCTGCTGCGCGCCCGCGCGCAAAAAAACCTGGATGAGCGCACGGCGCGGGGCCGCCGGCGCGAGTTGCGCGTGGCCGCACCCATGCGGATAAATCTCGCCGACAACGATTACCTGGGCTTGGCCAACGATGAAGAAATAAAGAATGCGGTGCGGGCGGCGCTGGCCAGCGGTCCGGTATCGGCTTCGTCGTCTCCGCTGGTGCGGGGATATCAAGCGGTCCACGCGCAGCTCGAAGCCCGCTTATGCGCGTGGCATGGTTTTCCCTCGGGTCTGGTCTGGAACAGCGGCTACGCGGCCAACCACTCGGTGATCGGCATGTTGGCGGCGCCGGGCGACCTGATATTTGCGGACCGGTTGATTCATAACAGCCTGATCGCGGGGATTTTGAAATCGGGCGCGAAGTTTACTCGGTTCGAACATAATGACCTGGAGGAATTGGAGAAGCTCCTGCGGGACCAACCCAAGGCAGGCAGCGCGCGCTGGGTAATCACAGAAAGCGTCTACAGCATGGACGGCGACAGTCCGGACTTTGCGCGCCTGGTGGAAATGAAGCGCCGGCACGGATTCATCTGGATGCTGGATGAGGCCCACGCCCTCGGCTGGTATGGAGACCAGGGGCAAGGGCGCGCCGCGGAAGCCGGCGTGGCGGGCGAAGTGGACATACTGGTGGGCACTTTTGGCAAGGCGCTGGGAGGAATGGGCGCCTATTCGGTTTTTCAGGAACCGCTGCTGCGCGAAGCGCTGATTAATCAGGCTGGCGAATTCATTTATTCTACGTATCTGTCACCGTTGCTCGCGGCGGCGGCCCTTGCCGGCGTGGGCCGGGTGCGGGACCTCGCCGCCCAAGCCGGCGCCCGGCGGACACGGTCCGTGCAATTTCGAGAAGATTTAAAAACCCGCGGCTGGCAGACCGCACCCGGCGATTCGCCGATTGTGCCCGTGGTCATTGGCGAGGACAAAGCCGTGCTGGCACTCCATGCGCACCTGAATGAGCAAGGAATTGCCGTTGGGGCCATTCGCCCGCCGACCGTGCCAGAGGGGACGGCGCGGCTGCGCATTTCGCTGAAGGCCACCACGACTGCTGCGGAATTGGGCGAGCTGCTTGAGGCCATGGGAAAATGGCGGGCAGCGCAACCGACGCAGTCATGAAGTTTCTATGGATATCAGGCTGGGCCGTGCCACCAGTGTGGCTGGCCGCACTGGCGCGGCGGGAATGGCCGGACGCTGAACACACGGGGTGCACGCCGTCGGGGGCGGAAAACGAATTTGCCGCGGAAAAGTATGACGCGATTGGCGGCTATTCGCTCGGGGCGTTGTGGTTGATGCGGCACGCCGAACGGGTGCCGGTAAAAATGCCCGTCATCCTCTTGGCCCCGGTATTTGCCTTCACGGCGGAACAAGGAAGCGGAGGGCGGGTGGCGCTGGCCCAATTGCGGTTACAGCGCCGGCGATTGCGCGCCAGCCCAAGGTCCGCGTTAATCGATTTTTCGGAGCGGGCGGGGCTGGCGGAATTATTTCCGGTAGTGGGCGAACCCAACCCGGAAGCGCTAACCGCGCTGGACGAGGAATTGGGCTGGCTGGAAACCTGGCAAGCGCCGCCACCAGCCAGTGGAAGCTGGCAGGGATTTGTCGGTGAGCAAGACGCCCTGCTGGACGCGGTTGTGTTGAAAAGAATCTGGCCGGCCCTCGAGATAGTTCCCGGCGCGACGCACGCCCCGGCGCCCCTGTTGCGCGCTGCGAAGAACGCATTCCTGGGAGGAAGGCAACCATGACCGGGGTCATCGAAAATTTCGACCGCTCGGTGGCTGGCTACGAAGCCCACAGCGCGCCACAGGCGGCGCTGGCGGCAGCGCTGGCCCAATGGATTTTGCCGTCGGAGCGCCATGGGGTGGCAATTGAATTTGGCGCAGGCACGGGATTGTTCACGCAGCAGGTGCAGCCCTGGAAGGGAACATATACCGCGACCGATGCGGCGCCGGGCATGATTCAAAGGGGAAAAACCCTGGTACCGGCGGCAAACTGGAAAATTGCCGACGCCCGCCAATCTTTGAGTTTGGGCCCGGCGGACTGGATTTTCGCCTGCAATATGCTCCAATGGGTGGACAACCCGGAAGCGGTGTTGGGTGGTTGGCGGAAAATCGCCGCCGCCGAAGGCCAAATCGCCCTGGCAGTGCTGCTGCCGGAGACCTTTCAGGAACTGGAGGCGGTATTGCCGGGGAGTTCGCCCGTGCGCTGGCACACGGCGGATGCATGGTCACAGTACCTTGAGGGCGCCGGTTTTGCGATCGAAAGGGCCAGCGAATGGCGCCACATCGCCGTTGCTCCAAGCGCCCTGGCTTGGTTGCGTTCCCTGCACGCCATGGGGCTGGCGCCACGAAGAACGATGGGCGCCGGACGATTGCGCACCGCCTTGCGACACTACGACGAAGATTACCCTACCAACGGGGGTGTACGGGCCACTTGGGCAGGCTGGTTGATGCGCGGGCGGGCCCTTTAAGGACCTGTCGCAAGGCCTTACCCAAGCGTGATTTACGATTGACACAAGGGGGCGCGGACGAAACAATGGCGGGCCCAGGCAGTCTCCGTTTTACGAACCCAACCAACGTCATGATCGGCTTCCTCGCCAAATATTTTTCGTATTTTTCCGCCGACATTGGCATCGACCTCGGCACCGCCAACACATTGGTGTATGTGAAGGACAAAGGCATTGTCGTACGCGAACCGAGCGTGGTCGCGATTTACACGAATTCAAAAAAGGTGCGTGCAGTTGGGTTGGAGGCGAAGCGCATGTTGGGCCGCACACCAGTGGCCATCACCGCGTTGCGCCCGATGAAGGACGGCGTGATTGCCGACTTTGACGTAACGCAGGAGATGTTGCGCCACTTTATCAAGAAGGTGATCACGTCGGCGTGGTCGAGCCCGCGGGTGGTCGTGGCGATTCCGTCCGGGATTACCGAGGTGGAGCGGCGGGCGGTGCGCGATTCCGTGCTCAATGCCGGCGCGCGGGAAGTGCTGACGGTGACCGAGCCACTGGCCGCGGCGATCGGCGTCGGCCTGCCGATTGACGAGCCGGCGGCCAACATGATTGTGGATATCGGCGGCGGCACAACGGAAGTGGCCATTATTTCCCTGCGCAATGTGGTCTATTCAAAAAGTCTGCGCGTGGCGGGGGACGAAATGGACAGCGCGATCATCAACTACATGAAGCGCGCCTACAATTTGATGATTGGCGAGCGCACGGCGGAGGAAATCAAGATCAACATCGGATCGGCGTTTCCGCTGGAAACGGAATTGACCATGGAAGTGCGCGGGCGCGATTCCGTGGCGGGCCTGCCGAAGACCCTGCTCATCACCTCACAGGAAATTCGTGAGTGCCTGAGTGACACTTTCAATTCCGTCATCGAAGTGGTTCGTTCCGCGCTGGAACGGTGCCCGCCGGAATTGTCGGCGGACCTGGTGGATCGCGGCATCGTGCTGGCCGGCGGCGGGTCGCTGGTGCGCAATCTCGACCGGTTGTTGAGTGAAGCGACCGGTCTGCCGGTCATCCTCTCGGAAGATCCGTTGAGCGCCGTGGCCAACGGCACAGGCATTGTGTTGCAGGACTTGGACGAATGGCTTGCGGAGTCCAAGAATTTCGAGGACTAAACGGCGGCTAGCCGCCATAACACCTTTCGTGGACTTGTCCCGCCTTGGCCTCTTCGCGCGTCAGTCAATATCGTCCCCTGCTGGTCCTGGCGATATTTCTCGCCTTATGGTGGCTGGCGCCGGTGGCCGTGCGCAGTTTTTCCCGGACCAGTTTTTCGCTGTTTGAGGCTCCGGGCTGGGCGGCCTATTCGCGACTCAAGAATTTGCAGGACTATTGGAGCCTGCGCGGGCACAGCCAGACGGAGTTGATCGAGGCCGGACGAGACGCCACGCACCAGGCAAATGCGGCGTCGCTGCAGGTGCAGGAGGATGAGGCCTTGCGTTACGAAAATGCCCGACTGGCGCAACTTTTAAAGCTGCCTGACGGGCAGGGATTTCATTACGAATATGCCCGCGTGATCCGGCGTGATGAAACGGCCTGGTGGCAGCAGATTCTGATTAACAAAGGACGCCGCGACGGGGTGGCGCCGGATCAAGGGGTGGTTTTCGCGGGTGGCGTAGTCGGGCGCGTCTCCCACCAACCCGACAGTGTGCTGGAAACGCAGGCGTGGGTGGAATTAAGCACCAGCCCGTCGTTTCGCATTCCGGCGAGTCTGGGATACGACTCAAATCCGATAATTTTCCAAGGGGTGGAAACCGCGCCATTCCATGCGCCGACGGGCGAAGCGCACAATGTTTCGCTCTCGTTTGCGCTGCCGGAAACGGGCCCGGTGCCCTTGGTGACCTCAAATAATGCGGTGATCTTTCCGGCCGGTTTGATCATTGGCCTGGTGGACAACCTGGCTCCGGGGGACGACGGAGTTTCGAAGACGGCCATGGTGAAACTCGACCCCCGATTGCGGAACCTCTATGAGGTTGCGGTCCTGGTTCCGGATTCGCCGTCAATGACATTGCCCGCCCAACCCCCCGCGCAAGCCCGCCCCGTACTTGCGCCGAAAACACCCGCGAGCACAGCGCTGCGGCCGGGAGCCAAACCATGAAAGCCCTCCGCCAATGGCTGGTACTCAGCGCCTGCAACGTGGGATTGCTGGCATTAACCGCGATGGTTAACGACGGGATCGCGGGATGGAGCGTGAACTTTTTCCTGGCAGGGTTGGTCGTGGTGGGACCGGCGCTGCAGCTTCGGCCTGCCACGCTGGTTTTTTGCCTGCTGGTGAGCGGGCTGGCCGCCGATGCGGGCTCGCCAACACCGCCGGGATTCCTGATGAGTTTATTGACCGCAGGCGCCATTTTTATCTTTTTGCTTCGACCGCGACTGGGCCGGATCCGCCGGATACATCAAATCGGTCTGGCGTGGCTGCTGAATGGGGCCTATTTTGCCGCCTTCACGCTGTGGGCGCTGGCGCGGAACCACGCCGGCGGCGCGGCCTTTGGGGAGCGGGTGCTGGTTGACTTTTGCCTTTCCCAAATAGTTCTGTTACCGGTTTCCATATGGTTTTTCGATTTACAGGAAAGCGCGCTCGCGCTCGCGGGATTGACGCCAGCGCCGCCCCAGCCCGGGGTGGCCGGCTGAACCCGCAGACGGCGGCTTATCAACGAAACAATCCCCGGCTGATTACGCTGGCGGGATTGCTGGCCTTGCTGTTGGTGATATTGGCGGGCGGGCTGGCATGGCAGCAAGTGCTGCTCAAGCCCTATGTCAAATTTCACAATGAAACGCTGGAGGCGGATAAAGTATCTTGGCTGAACGCGAACGCGCCAATCTGGGCGGCCAATCTGCAACGCGAGCATCCGGACTGGAATGACCAGACGGTCAAAGAGGCGGCGGAGACGGCGGCCCGGGCGGAATATGCGAAGTTGTATCTGGTTGACTACGACGAAACGGAAAACCGCCAAATGCTGCGGCGGGTGCTGGAACCCGGGCCGCGGGGCGACATCAAGGACCGCAAAGGCCGGATGCTGGCGACGGACGAAGCGCGCTATTCGCTGGTCGTCTATCTGGATGAATTGCGCCCGGAGATTCAGGTTGAATTTGGCCAGCTGCGGAAGGACTGGCTGGCCCGGAATCACGATGACACCACGGAAACCAAGCCCACGACCAAGAACACGGAGTTGATGAAGGAAGCACGGTACAATGTCGTCCAAAAGTACCTGAACCAAGCCAATGCCCTGTTGGGACGGCAGGAAATATTGGACCAGCGAAGCTTCGAACAGCACGTCACGCAAAATTTGCTTCCCTACACCTTGATCAAGGACCTAAGACCGGAGGAGTATGCGCGGTTCAATGCATTGTGGCCGGTGGACTCGCCGATGCAAACGACGGTGGAGGCCTTGCGGAAATATCCTTACGGTTCATCGGCCTTTCACGTTTTGGGGTACGTCAGCCTGACGGATGATTTTTCGCGGGAAGATGTCCCGGGAGCGAACCTGCCGAAGAAGGATAGTTTTACCTATAAAGGCATGGTGGGCAAAGCCGGGCTGGAAGCGCTGTACGACAACCAATTGAGCGGAAAGACCGGTGGGGAAATCTGGGTGGTGGATCCGGCGATGCGGCTGCATGAGCGCGTCGCGCAACAAACGCCGCAAAAGGGCGAGGACCTGCAATGCAGTTTGGACATTGACCTCCAGCGGGTGGCGGAACAGGAGTTATTTAAGGGGGATGGCAAAGTGCCCTATACAGGTTCGGCGGTGGCGCTCGACGTCCGCACGGGCGAGATTCTCGCCATGGCCAGCAGCCCCACCTTTGATTTGAACCGGACGGTGCCATACATCTCCTACAACTTTAATGACGAGGTGGGGGCGGTGGACGGCTGGTTGAATCGCGCGACCCAGGGCCTCTACCCCCCCGGCTCAACCTTTAAATTAATCAGCACGATCGCCGGGCTCCGCGCTGGGAAGCTCTCTGCGGACACAATCTATGATTGCGATGTTTATTACGTGATTGGCGGCCGACCATTTTGGGATGATAATAAAGAGGTGCCCAAGGGAAAAATTGGCGTGGTAACTGCCCTCACTGAAAGCAGCGACGTGTTTTATTATCGGTTCGGGGAAGCAATCAACCAGTTCGACAAAAACCTGCTTTCGGCGGAAGCCCGCCGCATGGGATTGGGCCAAGCCACGGGTTTGGGCCTCGATGAATCCGCCCTCCACATGATCGTACCGGATGCCGCCTGGAAAAAATTGCACCACCCGGAGGACAACAAGGGCAAGTGGACCGACGGCGACGCGGCCAATTTGGCGGTGGGCCAGGGGTATTTACAAGTTACTCCGCTGCAAATGGCGTGTGTGGTGGCCTCCATTGCCCGCGATGAAACGCGCACCCAGCCGACGCTTATTCACAATCCCCATCTGGACCCTGCGACCATCAACCATGGCGGCGAGCCGCTGGGCCTAACCCCCGAGCAGCGCAACTTATTGATAACGGGAATGGAACACGTGGTCAGTGATGAGCATGGCACAGGTCACGCCTATGGACAAATTCCGGGATTGAGCTACGCCGCCAAGACGGGAACCGCCGAATGGGGATCGCATAAGAAAACGACCATTGCCTGGTATGTTTGCTATGCCCCCGTGAACAATCCGCGAATTGCCGTAGCCGTAGCCGTCGAAAGCCCCATCGGCGCGGTTACCGAATATTATGGTGGACGAATCTCTGCACCGATTGCCAAGGCGCTCTTGCAGGAGTATTTCAAGGACTACCCGGAAGCGCAAAAGTGATGAATTTTGCATTGCGAATTCTGAAACCAACTGCGCCCAAGCGAGGTTGAATCTGACGGCGCGCCCACACGGTCACCAGCTTGACCGGCCACCCGGTCCACAGCGATAATCTGCTTGTTTCGCAATTCATAATTCGTAATTTATAACTTTCAATTTATGGTTGCCGTTCACTCCACCATGCTGCCGCTGGGCACGACTGCCCCGGATTTTGCGCTGCCGGATCCGGTGACGGGCAAAATTGTCCGCCTAATCGATTTCGCGGGGCAGCCGGCGCTATTAGTGGCGTTCATTTGCAACCATTGTCCGTTTGTCGTCCATATTCGGGAGCAACTGGCGGCAACGATCAAGGAATACCAACCGCAGGGGCTGGCCGCCGTGGCGATTTGCAGCAATGACGCGGAGAAGTATCCGGAGGATTCCCCGAGTCAGATGGCGGTGGCGGCCAAAAAGCTGGGATTTTCCTTTCCCTATCTCTCGGATGAATCACAACAGGCGGCCCGCAGCTTCCATGCCGCCTGCACCCCGGATTTTTATGTTTTTGACGCGGCGCGGCGCCTGATCTATCGGGGCCGCTTTGACGAGACCCGCCCCGGACGCCCGGAACCGGTGACCGGCGCGGAGCTGCGCGCGGCGATAGAGGCCGCGCTGGCGGGGAAAGGAATTCCGGAGACGGCGCAAAAGGCCAGTGTGGGCTGCAATATTAAATGGAAACGCGGAAGTGAACCGCCGTGGTTTGGAGGTTAGGAGAAGGAGGTAGGAGGTAGAATAATTCCAGACCATTGATTTCCGGGGTCTAATTCTACCTCCTACCTACTACTTCCTACATGCCACAGTGTCACTTCTCCGTCATTTCCTTGACTCCATTCCAATTTTTCCCGGGCGGGTGGGCCTTCATATGGTCGCACTCCTCCTGCATCAACTCGGAAGGATTGTGGGCGACCCCCGGATCCCGCCCGGGTTGGAGTGGCTCCAGCTTCTGGGCCTCGGCAAAGAGCGCCTTGGCGTCGTCCCACTTTTGGGCAAAATAGAGTTCAAGGGCCCGTTCAAAAAGCTCGACGCAGCGCAACGTGTCGGGCGTGGCATCCGCCCGGAGGCAGACAATTTCATAAACTTCCACCGGCTTGGTTTTGCCTTTGACGGTAATCTTGTTCAGACGCCGGAACACGACGTCCGACCCATGCGCCAGCGCCGCTTTCACCGTGTCTTCGGTGCACATGCCGTAAACGCCAAATTGTTTGGCCCCGCTTTCGCAGCGGGCCGCCAAATTCACGGTGTCGCCCATCATCGTAAAATTAAAGCGCGCTGCGGAGCCCATGTTGCCGACAATCGTTTCACCTGAATTCAAACCAATGCGCATGCGCATGCGGTGCACCTTGTCAGGCCACTTGTCGCCCTCGCTGACCCATTTTTGACGCAATTCGCCCAGCCGCTTCAGCATGCGGCAGGTGGTGACGGCGGCCCGCAAGGCGTGATCGTTCACGGTGACGGGCGCGCCAAACATCGCCACGATGGCGTCGCCAATGAATTTATCGAGGGAGCCCCGCTCGGCCTGCAGTATGTCCACCATTGCGGTAAAATACTCATTCATCAAGTCCGTGAGTTGTCCCGGGGTCAGCACTTCGGAAAACGTGGAAAAACTCTGCACGTCACTAAAGAAGCAAGTGATGACCACGTTGTGGCCGCCGAGTTGGGGCTCCTCGCCGGACTCCACCATGCTGTTCACGACCTCAGGGGCGAGGTACGTGCCAAACATGCCCTTGATGCGCTTCTTTTGCTTTTCCTCATCAATCAGGCGCACGACCGCCCCGATAAACGCGGTGGTGAAAGCCGAGCCAACGGGCACAACCAGGGGCAGCACGAGATTAAAATGCGCGAATGCTTCGAAAACAACCGCGATGTAACCAAATAAAATGAGCGCCGGGGCGGCTTTGGCAAAGCCGGTATGGTGGCCGCTGGAGATCGCCAGCCCCCCGATGAGCAGCGTTAAAGCAAATTGCAGCAATACCTTCACCCACTCTGGCGTCCGGTGAATGTAAGCCCCGGAAAAAAAAGTCTTCAATAAATTTCCATACACGGCCACTTTGGCGGTGGCGGCAGAGTCGAAGGGCGAAGGAGCCACGTCTTGCAAAATGGGATCCACGGGCCCCACCAGCACGATGGCGTCCTTAAATTGTTTGAAAAAATCCTCGTATTCCGCCTGTTCCGCCGGAGTTCCGGTGCCAAATTTCCCGGCATTGACCAACACGTCCCACATGGAGACTTGGGGATTTAAATCCGGATTATCCCAACGGGTAAACCAATTAATTTCCAACAGCTGTTGTTCCCGCAAGGGCATGTCCAGTACCACCTTGCCCCCTTTATCAATGACCTGGAGATTATCGACGGTGCGGCGGACGTTGGACTCATCCAAATTCAGATAAGCCAGGGCGAGTTTTAGCGCCATGTTGTAAAAGGTGATGTGTTGAACCTTGGGGAGCAACAACGGTTTGCCGCCGTCAGGATTGAGGACCATAACCTTGTCCTCCTGGTCCATGCGCAAACCCGGATCGAGATGATTAAAACTGATGAATCCATCGACAATATTGTTGGTGTGGTCAGGGCCAATCGTCTCGGCGAACAGGGGAATCCAGCGCGGGACGGCATCTGCGAGACCACCGGCATTATATTCGGTGGCAACATCAATCATTCCGGTTCGAATCCGGTCAAGATTCAACAAAGGAAAGGTGGGACTCTCGGGATAAGCATTCTTGGAGGGATCCGTTTTATTCTTATAGATATACGGAAATTCGGCCAACCGGACGGCAGATGAGGATGCGGCAGGCGCGGTCGCGGGACTCGGCGCGTTCGAGGCGGAACCACTGGCCGCCGTTGAGGCGGCGGCGGGAGGTACCGAAACCGCGTTGGCTTGTTCTTCTATTTGACTGTAAATAGTCGCCATAATGGCATTCGGCCATTGCTCCATGGCTTCACCCAAAAGTTCATCATTGTCATGCGCCTTTTGCGGATCAACCAACTCGGATTTCATTCCGGCTGGAGAAAGCACAAAGTCCAAGCCCAAAGCCTTGACCCCACCATGCTTAAACAAGGCGTCGATAATCAGCGCATAGTATTCGCGAGGCCAGGGGCGTTCACCCAAATGCCCCACGGTCCGGGCATCAACATTCACATACATCACTTTCAACGGCGGATTGCCGGGTTTGGTACGGTCCACCGCCGGAATCTCCCCGCGAAACTGGAACATCCAGTCCTCGGCCTGATTGTTAAGTTTACCAAACACCCCGAGATGATCCAACCCCCACCATGCGAGCGGTACCAGCGCCAGCAGAAGCATGAGGCGGACGGAAAATTGGCGGGGAGCAGCCATGACCAGTTTGTTTATTAACCAAACCCCATCCCGAGCCAACCCTTAAGATGCAAAAATTTAAGGACGCAAAAGGGCACTGGGGGCGTCCCGCGATTCGCCCTCTAACGGCGGCCAAAGTGCGGGAGGCAGGTAGCGCGGAGGCAGCAGCCGCAACTGCGGCGGACCGTTCTCAGCCGCGAGATTGGTCAGGATGATGGTGTTGGCGTAATACTGCGCCTCCGGGCTATGGGGCGCCAGGTCGAGGGCCCGCTGCAGGAGCCGGGTGGCATCCACCGTGCGGTTGGCAAGCAAACAAGCCAGTCCGCGCACAATCCACGGCTCGGGCGCATTGGGCGCATACTCCGAAGCCCGTTGCGCGGTGTTTTCGGCGAGCACACTGTATCGAAGGAATTGTTCGGGATCGAGCCGGGCCATTTCCAACCGCAGCCACGCCAAATCAGTCAATGCCGTGCCATTGGCGGCATTGGTGGCCAATACTTCGCGCAACGCCGCCTCCGCCCGGGCCATCATTGCCGCGTTGGGCCGCTGATCAATCTGCACCAGCAGGGATTCGGCCCGCTCCAGCTTGTCCCGTGCCACGAAGGCCGGGGCAACCTTACCCACCAATAAAATTGCTGCGATGGCCGCGCCGCCAAGGCTCAAGGCACCACGGGTGGCAGGATCAAGGCGAAAGGTGCCCCCGCGCTGCGGTACATTGCGTGCCAGCACCCCCGCCACCACCGCGGCGGCAAAAACAACTGCGGGGACATTCAAGGCACGTGACGCGCCCATCGCCACCACCAGGGACGACAGCCCCAGCGCTGCGGCCGCCAGTAGCACCTTGGCCTCCGGTGTGTAAAAAACACTCTTGGACGATTCGTCGGCAGGAACGTCTGCGGCGTCGCCCGTCGAACGGTCCATCGCCACCAAAAACGGTAATCGCGCCCAACTCGACCATGCCGCAGCCAGCAGCCCACCCACCATGATGGCCACCAGGCCCAGACCCGCCATGCCCCATGCGACCGCCAATTCCAACCAATCACTAAACGCAAAACTCCACCCGCCCTCTGATTGCATCTCACCGGACGCCCGGGCCAAATCAGTCATAGTCGCTCCATGCCCACCAAGCCACGGGTCGTGGCTCCACGCCTCCGCTAACGCCGAACGGGTGGCCGCAAACGGCGTTTCATCCACCATTAACGGCGCCACCCAATACTCGCCCGGCACCCGGCCATGAACCAAAAATCCTGCCGCACCTCCCAATAGCGCCAGCGCAACCACCAGGCCCGTGATGCGCATGGCCCGCGAATTTGCCGCAACCACCGGCAGCAAGAACAGCACATAGGCTACACCCAACCATGCACCCAACGAATACGACAGCAAGGCTCCCAACAACATTACCATCCCACCGCTCCCGGAAAGAACTCTCCACGGCGCCGGCAAATGTCGCGAGCAGGCCATCACCAACAAGGGTGCTCCGGCCAGCACCAGAAGCGCGCCAAAAGCGGCCGGCAGCGGCAGCGTCCCGCTCCAGTGGCCCGCCCACTCGGACGGCAAACGCCGCTCCAGCGGCAGCCATCGGCTCATGACCGACGACTGCCAACCCGTCGCCGCCACCAGAGCCAATGAAGCCGCCGCCACCACGACCATCAGCCACGCCCAGGAAAACGCCCGCCCACCCGGGCTCGCCGCCACGACCCAGCACAGCAACCACGCCTCCGCAGCCAGATAAAATGTTTCCCGCGCCGCTTCGGGATTTGACAGATCCCGTCGCGCGGCGCAGCCCAGACCCACTACCACCAACGACGCCCACAGCGGCCAGCGCGGCAGGCGCCATTCCGCATCCTCCGTGCTCCACCGCCATGCCATGCACACACCATGGACCATGGCGAGCCCCGCCAACATCCAAGCCGTCCATTCCTTTGCGGCGGGCTGCACCCCGCCCAGTTCGATGGTGTTGCCCAACAATACGCCACCGCCCAAAAGCACGGTCAGCCACGAGACGCCCGGGGTTTGACTGCCCGCCGCGAGTGCGGTGCCTGTAAACGAAATCTTGGGGAAAATTTTCACGTTTCGATGCCACCAATTCGTCGCGATTTATATAATGGATAGACCGGTTGCTTCCCGCCTCCGGGTCCTTATGGCATATGAATTCCGGCCGGTTTGGTCAACGATTCCCCACCGGCTTTCGGATGATTGCGGCCACGGCCAAAAACAGCGCGGGGGAAACCGCGGTGCGAAAGGCCCCGGACCCGTGGGTTCATTGTGGCCCAGTCAGTTGCACCGCCATTGACACCTCCGGGCCAACCCACCATATCATACTTCCAGTTCCCCTCGAATCCAATCCCACCATGACTCCCAAAGAAGTCCTCGCTCTCGCCAAAGCCAAAGACATCAAAATCGTGGACCTGAAGTTCTGCGACATCCATGGAACCTGGCAACACTTCGCCATCCCCACGAACGAACTCACTGAGGCGATTTTCACGGACGGCCTCGGCTTTGATGGTTCCTCAATTCGCGGCTGGAAGGGTATCGAAGCTTCGGACATGCTGGTCCTGCCTGATCCATCCACCACGTTTGTGGACCCGTTCACCAAATACCCCACCCTCAGCCTGATTTGCGACGTCGAAGACCCCCTCACCCGCGAGCCTTACGATCGCTCCCCCCGCGGAATAGCCAAAAAGGCCGAGGCCTATCTCAAAACCACCGAGGCTGGCGACACCTGCTTCTGCGGCCCCGAAGCGGAATTTTTCATTTTCGACGATGTCCGCTACGGTGGCGGCGCCAACAATGCTTTTTACTCCGTTGATTCCAACGAAGGCATCTGGAACACCGGCAAGGAAGAATTTCCCTCGCTCGGGTACAAGATCCGGCACAAGGAGGGTTACCTGCCGGTGGCGCCGAATGACAAACTGGTGGACATCCGCAATGAGATGATTCTCACCATGATGGAACTGGGCATCGAAATAGAGCGTGAACACCATGAGGTGGCCACCGCCGGTCAGGCCGAAATTGACATCCGCTATGCCTCGCTCCTCAAGTGCGCGGACAAAATGTGCGTCTACAAATATGTCGTCAAAAACGTCGCATTCAAACACGGCAAAACCGCCACTTTCATGCCCAAGCCGCTGTTTGGCGACAATGGCTCCGGCATGCACACCCACATCTCCCTCTGGAAGGCTGGCAAACCCACTTTTCATGGCGACGGTTACGCCGGGCTGTCCAAGAATGCGCTGCACTTCATCGGCGGCCTGCTCAAGCACTGCCCCGCTCTCTGCGCGATCACCAATCCGACGAACAATTCCTACAAGCGCCTCGTGCCTGGATTCGAAGCGCCGGTCAACCTCGCCTATTCCGCGCGGAATCGCTCGGCCATCTGCCGCATCCCGACATATAGCCCGAGCCCCAAGGCCAAGCGCGTCGAATTCCGCTGCCCCGATCCGGCGGCGAATCCCTATCTGGCATTCTCCGCGATCATGATGGCGGGCCTCGACGGCATTAAGAATAAAATTGATCCCGGTGCGCCCATGGATAAAAACCTCTACGACCTTGCGCCCGAGGAAGCGGGCCTCATTAAAACGGTGCCGGCGTCGTTGAAGGCGGCATTGGAGGCGCTTGAAGCCGACCACGCATTTCTCCTTAAGGGGAATGTTTTCACCAAGGACTTCCTCGACAATTACATCGCCTTAAAGAAGACGGAATATGATGCCATTCGGTTGCGGCCGCATCCGCACGAATTTCATATGTATTATGATGTGTGAAGGAGCGGGGAGCAGGGAGCGGGGAGACAGGAGGCAGGAGACGGAAGACAGGAGGCACCAGACGGGTGGCAGGAGAAAGGGGGGAAGACTTAGCTGCGGGAATTTAACAGCGATAGCGCAACGGAGGTGGCGATTGAGGGACAGAGATTTTGCGGTGTGTTTGGGGGAAATGGGAATTACGGGAGGCATCGGGGTTATGGAATATTGGATACTCCCCGTTCCCTGCTCCCCGCTACTTATTTCCGCCGGCGACGCGGACGACCAGAGCGGTGGTATTGTCCCTGCCGTCGTGGGAGACGGATTCATTCACCAACTGAAGGGCCAAATTCGGTTCGCTTTTGGATTTTTTCGCGGGCCGCAGCAGGTCGGCGATGCGGTGGTCGTAGAGGCCTTCGTTCAAGCCATCGCTGCACAAAAGAAAAATGTCGCCGGGCTCATAGGCCACGGCGCCCATCTGGGGGTCCACAAACATATTGCCGCCGCCGAGGGCCTTTTGCAGGACATTGCGGCGCGGGTGGGTCCGCGCCTCGCGTTCGTTGAGCTGGCCGTTGCGCAGGAGCCAGCCCACATGGGTGTCATCGTGGCTGAGTTGGCGGACGAAATTCTCCCGGGCCGGCAAATAATAAATGCGGCTGTCGCCAATGTGTCCGAAATACATCCATCCCGGGGTAAACCAGCAGAGGCTAAGGGTTGTTTCCATGCCGTGGCATTCCTCATAACTTTCACCGAGGATTTTCAAGGCATCGTGGATTTGGGCGAAGAGTTCCATCAGCACGTCCTCGAACCCGGCCTCGAGGCCGGCCGCGCCGAGGCGATAGGATTTGGGGAGGAGCATTTTAATCTTCTCCACGGCGATGCGGCTGGCAAATTCGCCGGCGTTCGCCCCGCCCATGCCGTCACAGACAGCGAACGCAAAGTCCGCATTTAAGATGGAGGTCTCACCGATTTTGCCGAGATGGTGAACTTCGCGGCCATCGAACCGCAGGCCCACAAACGCGTCTTCATTATTTTTACGGACTTTGCCAACATCGGAGTGGCCGAACCATTGCAGCCGGGCGGCGACGGGTTTGGGGATGACGGATTTGGGGGCGAAAGGCATGGGGTTGGGCGCTACTCGAAGCCGGGGAGGATGGCAGCGAACTCAAAATCAATCACGCAAAAACGCCCGTCAAAGGGGCGGTAAGTGACATTGCGGATGTCGGGGTCGTCATGGCGGACACCGAATTTTTCCAATTCGGCGAAAAGCTCCTTGAGGCGGGCGTCATCCAGATGCTCGACGCGACTGCCGCAATTGGTGGTGACGATTTCGAGGTGCTTGGAATCGGCCTTGAGCAGCCGGGGGACAAATGGGCAAGCTTGGGCGGCGAGGAAACGCAGAATCTTAACCTCGTTATCAAATCGCGCTTGGGCGTCCTTGGCATGATAGGTCTTAAAGACCCGCCCGTCATAGGTCAGGCGAACGGTGGATCTGAGGGTGTTTTTTACGGTTTCCATGCCTAAAAGACCGTCTTCCGGCTTGAAATTAAGGGATTCATGACCAATATTGCCCATTTTCGTCCCCATGGGAAGTCGCATTGCAAGGGACTCATCTCCCATGGGACGGACTCCATCAACCCCAAGCCACCCCCTTATCGAAACGACGTTAAGGAACAGGGTAAAAACGTTAAAAAAATAAACATAAGGCCGTTTTCCGTTTTAAACCTGTTAAAATGGCATCCGAATTGCTAAGTATTCTGGACTGAGACCTCGCTTTCACTAGTCTGGTCAACGTTTTGAGTACGGTAAATGAACCAACATCTCCTAAAACCATAATACAATCGAACCATGGCCAAATATAAACTCGAATATCTCTGGTTGGACGGCTACGAACCCGTTGCCAACATCCGCGGAAAGACCCAGATTAAAGAGTTCTCCAGCTTTCCGAAGCTTGAGGAACTTCCGTTTTGGGGCTTCGACGGCAGCTCAACCCGCCAGGCCGAAGGAAGGACTTCCGACTGCATGCTGAAGCCCGTCGCCGTTTATCCGGACTCGACCAAGAAGAACGGCGTGCTGGTGATGTGCGAAGTCATGATGCCCGACTGCAAGACGCCGCATCCGTCCAACACCCGCGCAGGCATTCTCGACGACCCCGGCGCCTGGTTTGGCTATGAACAGGAATACTTCCTTTACAAGGATGGCGCGCCTCTCGGGTTTCCCCCGGGCGGCGGCTTCCCGCCCCCGCAAGGCGAATATTACACGGGCGTCGGTTACAAAAACGTCGGCGACATTGCCCGCGAAATTGTGGACACGCATCTGGACCTCTGCCTCGACGCCGGCATCAACCACGAGGGCATCAATTCCGAAGTGGCCAAGGGCCAGTGGGAATTCCAAATCTTCGGCAAAGGCTCGAAAAACGCCGCCGACCAGATGTGGGTGGCGCGCTACATCCTCATGCGCCTCTGTGAAAAGTACAAGGTGGACGTCAACTGGCATTGCAAGCCGCTCGGCAAAGACGTGGACTGGAACGGCTCCGGCATGCACTCGAACTTCTCGACCACGCACATGCGCGAAGTGGGCGGCAAGGAATACTTCGAAGCCCTGATGGCCGCGTTCGACAAATACAAGAACGAGCACATCGCGGTGTATGGACCGGACAATCATCTGCGCCTGACCGGCCTGCATGAAACCCAGTCCATCGACAAGTTCAACTATGGCATTGCGAACCGCGGCGCGTCCGTGCGCGTCCCGCACAGCTTTGTCAACAACGGCTACAAGGGTTACCTGGAAGATCGCCGCCCGAACTCCCAAGGGGACCCGTATAAGATTGCCAGCCGCATCCTGCAAACGATCGCGACCGTGCCCACCAAAAAGGGCAAGAAATAACGCGAACGCAGGACTGAATTAAGCGAACCGCCTTTGGGGTCCACGGGGATTCCGAAGGCGGTTCGTTGGTTTTTAGGGTACGCTCGACAAGGGCGAATTTATTCTTAAGTTTGGCTCAATGCCTGCAAAAACTCTGAGCGTGGTGGAGACAGTTCGCGCGGTAAGCTATCTTCGGGATTTAGCCTTGAAGATGGGTTGGATGCGCCCTCCCCGCTTGCGAAAAGAAGAACGCCGAGCTTTTGAAGCCCACAAAAGGACCCTCAAAGCGCAGCCGTCAAAAATCACTGCTGATACTCGCTTGCCACCTCCACCAAGATGACCCTTTACGGAGAACTCATCCGATTAACAGAAAAGCTCAACGAGCGTAAGCTGCCTTATGCCGTCATCGGCGGGTTGGCGGTGGCGTACCATGCCACGGCTCGTGCGACCGACGATTTGGATTTCCTGTTTCTCGCCCGCGACGTGAGGGAAGTCCGCGAGGTCATGCATGAATTGGGGTATCTATTTGAATCCGTCCCGTGGACTTTTCAAAATACCAAACTAACCGTTCACCGCTTCAGCCGTTTTGAAGGCGAAGAGCACATGATCGTGGACGTAATGATTAGCGACGAGGATGGGGATGCCAACATTGTGAACCGGGCGGTGGTCGCGCAAACCGCCGCAGGCCCGATACGTTTCGCCGCCAAAGAAGATTTGATCTGGCTGAAGAAATTTCGTAATTCTATGCAAGATCAGGCCGATATTGAGGCCATTGAAAAAAATGCGAAACGTGGACCAACTCATGCGAAAAGTGAGCGACCTGCGTGACTTATGCCACCAGGTGGCGCGGCTCAATCCAAAGCGCCAACATGAAAAAGGGTCGCTCCGCCCTTACTCCCCCGTTGTTGATCAAACTTCAGCGGTCCGGAAAGACCTCGGCGAAAATTCCACCAGAACCAGACGGAAGAATTCTGGCGGTGGCTGACGATTGCCAGCCAGAGATTTATTTCTCATCGGCTGGTGAATAGAGCAGCGCCCGGGCGCGCTGGAGGGCTTCATCCACGGTGTTGGTGAGGTTGTCGGGGCCAAGTTCCTCAAGGAAGCCACCGAGCTTGATGACTTCCAGTGGCTGGCGGGCAACTTTGCAAAGGATGAGATGGCGTTTGTGCTGGCGCAGACGTTCATGAAGGCTCTCAAGCGCGTTAAGACCCGTGGCGTCCATGGAAAAAACGTCTTCGCAGAGGAGTACCATGACGCGAAGATTGGCGCCAGCCCGGCGGAACGAAGTTTCAAGCATGTCAGCGGTGCCGAAGAAGAAGGCGCCTTGCACGCGGAATAGGAAAACGCCGTCAGGCCAGGATTCATCGGCCCAAATGGGGCGGCCGCCGGTGGCGGGATGGGTGTCGTCGAGGGCGGTGATGGCGGAGGCCTCGGACACGCGTTTGATAAAGAGCAGGGCGGCGAGGACAATGCCGACAAACACTGCCACGGGGAGATTGACCAGGACCGTCAGGAGGAAAACGGAGAGAAACACCAGGGCATCGCTGCGGGGAATGCGGCGCAAGCGGGCGAATTCGTGCCACTCGCCCATCTTAAAAGAGACCACCAACAGGACACCTGCAAGCGCGCACATCGGAATGTGGTTGGCCAGGCCGGCGGCGGCGAGCATGATGACCAGCAGCGTCAGCGCATGAATGATACCGGAGACCGGTGAAACGGCGCCGCAGCGAATGTTGGTGCCGGTCCGGGCAATGGCGCCGGTGGCGGCAATGCCGCCGAAGAGCGGCGAGCAAATATTGGCGATGCCCTGGCCGAGCAATTCCTGGTTGGAATCATGCTTGTCATTGGTTAATCCGTCCGCCACCACGGCGGAAAGCAAAGACTCAATTGCCCCGAGCAGGGCCACCGTGACCGCCGACATAAAGAGCAAATGGATGTCGCTAAAATGGAATACGGGCAAATGCGGCATCGGAAAGCCCTCGGGGATTTTCATTTTGCTGACCGCGAAGGAGCCATTGGCCAACAAGGTCTGGCCGATGGTCTCAACATGGAGGTGCAGGGCCGCGACCACCACGCTGGCGAGGACGAGCCCCGCCATTGATCCGGGCAAAAAGCGCTGCCACTTGGTCGGCCAATAGATCATGATGAGCACGACGCCCAAGCCCAACAGCAGGGCCAAAGGATTCAGGTGCATCAAGTTTTCCAGATATTGCTGCACCTTGGGCAGAAATTCCGCATCCAGGTGTTCAATGGGCATGCCCAGGAAATCCTTGATTTGGCCGGCAAAAATGATGACGGCGATGCCGCTGGTGAAACCCATGGTCACCGGATAAGGAATGTATTTTATGACCTTGCCCAAGCCCGCCATGCCCATGAGGACGAGGATAATGCCAGCCATCAGAGTGCAAATCAGCAGACTTTCGCGACCATATGAACCTACAATGCCAAAAAGCACCGGCACAAATGCTCCGGTCGGTCCGCCAATTTGGTAACGCGAACCACCAAATACGGAAATCAACAAGCCCGCCACGACGGCCGTGACCAGGCCCGCTCGCGGATCCACGCCGCTGGCAATGGCGAAGGCCATGGCGAGGGGAACCGCGACGATGCCGACGGTGATGCCGGAATTCAAATCGGCCAGGAATTTTTTGCCCGAATAGTCCTTGAGTGCGTCCACGAGGGCGGGCCGGAAACGAGTGGGCGGTTTGGCGGAGTCGGGCATGGCGTGACGGAGGTGGAAAATAAAAATTAGACAAAAATGCGTCTAATTTCACCAGATTCATGCCCGGAACTCAATGAGAAATTCCGCCTTCCGGGCGCGGTTATCTTTCCGGCCAGAATTTAGATTCCCACCGCCCGCCGATTCAACCATGGCCGCCACTGTGATGGCCATCCGAGCCATGGTCATGGTGGTGATGATGGCGCCCAGGTCCGGAACTGTGATGCTGATGGCCAGTTGCGCCGCGATGGTGGTGATGACGCCGCGAGGAATGAGTCTGCTCCGGTCCGCCCCCCACCCGATCGCTACGGCTCTGCCGGCGGCAGGACGACGACTTCACGCCGTTGGCGACTACGACCAACAGTGCCGCCACAACCACCATGCCCAAGCCCAGTAGCAAGAGGCCCGAGTACATAAAAAAAAGACCTTCCACTCGCGCCGTTAAAGCAGTTGCTCTGTACCTCTGGTAGTTAAGGTGGGTGCTCTCCGGGCGGCTTTTGCCTTCCGATGTACGGCTTGGCAGCCACCGCCTGGGTCGAACTCCCGTGATTATATGAATATCAGAGTAGGAGAACTGGTGAGGTCTCGGACACAGCAGAAGGTCTGGCCCAAACCATAGCAGATGGCGGGGAAATGGAAAGATTAAATCCCGGTTTTCTCCGAAAAACTCCTGCAGCGGTGAATTCATTAGCTCGCCTTAAACTTGCCTCCGCGGGAATGATTAACTTGCTTTTCTCCGCCGAAAGCTCTTTGTCCATCCCTCGCCATGCCTGCGAAAAAAATTCTCATCGCCTGGACGACCGTGGGCTCCGCCGCCCGGGCCAATCAGCTGGCGGCGGCCCTGGTCGCCGCGCGGCTGGCGGGTTGCGTGGCAGTGGACGGGCCGGTGACGTCACATTTCGTCTGGAAGGGAAAACAGGAAAGCGCCCAGGAATGGCGGTTGACGGTGAAATTTCCCGCGGACCGGGCAAAGGAAATTCTGGCATGGCTGAAAGCCAACCATCCGTATGAGAATCCGCAATGGGTGGCGGTGGAAGCGGCGTCCGTCGCGGCGCCGTTCCGGCATTGGATGGTGGAGAACACGCGATTCCCGCACAAGAAATAATAGACTGCACGGTTGCTCTTGGGAATAAGCGCCTGGCGATAATCCTCATCGGCCTCACGATGAAATGAGTAGGACTTCACCGATGGACGATTTTACGGGCGCGCGCCATGACCTCATGGCCTGGCACCGGCTTAACTTTCCCGCTGTCCAACTCGGCCAAGCGGCGGAGGGCCACTTCGCTCCAAGCTTGCTCGATTTCCGGGGCGACCTCCTGGATCAAATCAAGTGAAATGCGGTTCGCCAGCGCGGCGCGTTGCGTCGGCGGCAGCTTCCGGGCTTCCTTGACGATTTGCGCCACAGTCATCGACCGAATTCTAGCCGCTTGCTCCCTGGCAAGTCAATCATTTCGGCAATTCCACTTCCGCCGTGACCGTAATATGGGCATCCTTCAACTGGCGGGAGGTGACGGCGCCGGGGGACATGGCCATCAAGTCCTGGCCGCGCTGGTTTTTGGGGAAGGCGACAACATCGCGAATGCTGGAGCAATGCCCAAGCATGGCGCAGAGGCGGTCGAAGCCAAGGGCGATGCCGCCGTGCGGGGGCGCGCCGAAACTGAAGGCGCGCAGCATGTAGCCAAACCGGCTCTCCACCACATCGGCGGGAATTTTCAAAATGTCCTCGAAAATCTTCTTCTGCACGTCGGGCTGGTGAATGCGGATGCTGCCACCGCCGAGTTCGACGCCGTTCAGCACGATGTCGTAATGCTGGCCGCGCACTTCCTTCGGATTGGTGTCGAGCAGGGCGACGTCCTCGGCCACGGGAGAAGTGAACGGATGGTGCGTGGCGAGGTAGCGGCCTTCGGCCTCGTCGTAGGACATGAGGGGGAAATCCACGACCCAGAGGAAATTATATTGATCCTTCGGGATGGTGAGTCGGCCGCGGGCTTCGAGCAGCGCGGCGGCTTCCAGGCGCGTGCGGCCGAGAATGGCGCAGGCGCGGTCCCAACCGGCGGCGGCAAAGAAGACAATGTCCCCGTCCACGATTTGCAGGCGCTTGATCAGTTCGGCTTTTTCCGCCTCGGAGAAGAATTTCAAGATGGGCGATTTGAGTTCGCCTTTTTCCGCTTTGATGAAGGCGAGGCCCTTCGCGCCGAGCGTTTTCGCAATGTCTTCGAGGGCCTTGATTTCACCCTGGGTGATGTCGGCGAGACCCTTGGCATTGAAAGCCTTGACCACCCCGCCGCTGGCGACTGTGCCGGAGAAAACTTTGAAGGTCGAATCCTTGAACACATCGGACAATTCGACGATTTCGAGGCCGAAGCGGGTGTCGGGCTTGTCCACGCCAAAGCGGTTCATGGCGTCGCGGTAAGCGAGACGCGGGAAGGGAGTCGGAATGTCGCGATTGAGGGCAGCCTTCCAAATGGTTTTCAGCATGCCTTCGATGAGGGCGTAGATGTCCTCGCGATCAATGAAGGACATTTCGAGGTCAATTTGGGTGAACTCGGGCTGGCGGTCGGCGCGCAGGTCCTCGTCACGGAAACATTTGGCGAGCGAGTAATAGCGTTCGACGCCCGCGACCATGAGCATTTGTTTGTATTGCTGAGGCGACTGCGAGAGCGCGTAGAACTGGCCGGGGTTGAGGCGGCTGGGCACCAGGAATTCGCGGGCACCCTCCGGGGTGCTTTTGAATAGAATCGGGGTTTCTACTTCCAAAAAGCCCTGTTCGTCCATGTAGCGATGGACGGATTGGGCGGCGCGATGGCGGAGCTTGAGCAGGGAAAGGCTGTGCGGGCGGCGTAAATCAAGGTAGCGGTAGGACAGGCGGAGGTCTTCGTTGACCTTGTTGGCCTTGTCATCTTCCAAAGGGAACGGGAGGGTGGCGCAGACGTTGTGAATGGTGATGTGTTTGGCGGCGACTTCGATGTGGCCAGTGGCGAGCTTGGGATTGATGGTTTCGGTCGGGCGCAGCTGGACCCGACCGGCGACTTCAATTACCGATTCGTCCTTCAAGGTATGGACGACGGCCTTCAAGGCTTCGTCCTGGGGGTCGAACATGATTTGGGTCAAACCCTCGCGATCGCGCAAGTCGACGAAGATGAGGCCGCCATGGTCGCGCACGGAATTAATCCACCCGATGAGGGTGACGTCGCGACCGGCGTCGGTTTGAGTCAATTGACTGCAATGATGAGTGCGCTTCATGTTCGAGCAAAGATGTAAACCGACCAACAAAGCGGCCCCACCGCACGGGGACAAGCCTGAAATCCCCAATTCCTGCCGGAGCGACCAGGCAAAGGCGCCAAAACCTGCAGAATTCAACGGGCAACGTCCGCTTTAAGAGGCCGGTGCGCCGGTGGTGGAATCAGCCTTCTCCGCCGCGGCTTTGTCGGCCTCCTGCTTGGTGAGGAGCTTGGCGGAGGCGCCGCTGGGATTGGCCTTTGCCATGATCTTGAGACTGAGATTCTCAATGGCGTCATGGCATATCTGGGAGGCCGGGTAAATGTCTTCCGCCTGCAGATAATAGTTAAGACTGGCGGCATACTCGCCGGCCTTTTCCGCCCGGCTGGCGGCATCCAAGGCCGCGACAAAGGGCGCGACCCGGGAGGCGACATCCTTTTCCGTGCGATTCAACACGGGGTCATTGGGCTCCAGCTCGGAGGCATTCATGAGCACCTCCCAAGCGGCATAGCCGTTGTTCTGCTTCATAGCTTGGTTGGCCATGGTAATGGCCATATCCACCTGCATCTCACTGTTGACAATCTTCTTAAACTGGCCGGCGAGGACGGGGTCTTGATAGATGGCGGCACCAATTTCGTCCTTGGCATCATAAATGGCCCGGTGGTCGCCGCGGTCATACAGTTCCCGGAACTTCTCGGCGCCAATGTTGGCGAGATTGGTGCGATCCAGCAGGGTGTTGCTGAATTTGGCGATTTCGGGGTTGAGGGGCCATAATTCCGTGGCCTTTTGCAAGGTCTCGTTGACCCGGTCGGCGTCGCCTGTAAGCGCGGCCTGCTTGGCGGCGAGGACGAGGTTGTTGCTGGTTTGTTCGCCTTCTTTGATGGCGGAGAGGATGGGGCCGGCATCGGCATCGGCAAAATCCCTGGCGTCCACGGAAATCTTGTTCACCTTGTCCTCGGCGCCGGCGAAATCCCGAATTTCAATCATGTGCTTGAGGGCGGTGCCAGCGGTGTAAATGCCCAGCAATACGCGGCGCTTGGCGGGGTCGAAATTCTGCACCGGGGGCAAATTTTCGCCGAGGAGAAACGTTTGCTGCAGCTGTTGGAGGGCAATCCAGCGGTCCCCGCGGTCAAAGGCGTTTTCGACGGCCTTCATGCCCGTGTTCACTTCGGCCATGGCTTCATGGGAAATAAACTCAAAACTGTTCACCGACGGCACAATGCTGTCCGTGTTGATGAATTTGGAAATCTCCTCCTTGGCGACTTCCATGCGCTGCTGGGAGCCATTGAAAATGTGCTCATAAAACATCCCGGCGATCAGGCTGTGCTGGAAGCGACGTTCTGCAATGTATGTCACCAATTGCGTCTGGTACTGGGTCTTGGCTTTCAAGACCATGCCGGTGGCATCGGCATCCACCAACGCCATCTTGGCGTAGGTGCGGGCCAGTTCGGCGGATTGCACGCCAAATTTGGAGGCCTCGCGCATCTGGGCTTCGCCAGACGACGCCGGCGAACTGCTGCCGCCCAGCGGTACATTGCTGGCGGAAAGGCTGGCGTCCGGCCCCGAGCCATTGGCGCCGACGGTTCCGCTACCCGTGCCGCCACCGGAACCACCCGAGTTGCCGCCGCTGCTGCCGGAAGAAGTGCCGTTGCTCACCGCCGGAGGGCTGGTCATCAATTGATTCATGGTTACCGAACCCTTGATGGAGCCCGGCGTGGGATTCGTACCCATCTCGACAGGGTGGTCCTCGGCATAAGTCAAAGCGTTGTTCAGCTTGGCTTCACCGGCGTTGGCGACTTTGGCTTCTTGATGCTGGCGCTGGTCGTCCAGCACGGTATATTGGACTTTATTGCTGGCCAGTTCGTCGCGCACCCGCCAAGCGTTAAAGACCTGGTTGGCCAGGGTTTCGGAGGCTCCGCCATCCTGGGGAAATTTTGCCGCCACGTAGAGCAACTGCCAAGCTTGGTAAATTCTATCGCCACTGACGGGATTCCCGTCGCTGTCAGATTTGGCGGTGTTGGTGCTGAGCAGGTTTTGGATTTGGTCGAGGGTTTTCTGATATTCAGCCGTGTTGTCAAACCCCGGGGAACTCAGATAACGCTCGAAACGCATCCGCACGGCCAAGTTCTCGCCCACGGAAAACTTGCTGTTATTCCACTGGAAAATGCCATTCTCCGTGTCGGCCGAAAGGCTGTCCGAATTCAAAATATGATCCGCCACACTCCACATATTGTTGTTGTTGCTGCTGTTATCCGGGCCATTATTATTGGCGGGCTGATTGCTGGCGGGAGCATTGCCTGATTGATTGGCCGGCGAGGAGGCGTTGCCCGGAGAATTTCCGCGGGCGGCGGCGCCGGCGGGATTGCGGGCACCTGCCGCCACCGGACCACCGCGGCCGGCCGCGCCGACACCCCGGCCGGCGGCGGCACCGGCTGCGCCCGTGCGCTGGGCCTGAACGCAAGGGGTGACGATCAACGTGCCGGCCAGAATAAGGGAAATTTGAGTTTTCATGGGATAGTGGCGGTGGAGTTGTATACTTATAACCCACATTTTGGCAAAATGTAAGACCTTTTTTTGCCGCCATGGCCAGCCGCATGACATTCAAACAGCCGTTTGACCGGGCCGGTTCCGCGCTATTCGCGATCATCGGTGCCATCGGCGGCCCGGTGGCTGTTTTCCACCCGGCAATCGCTCATCACCCGCAGCCAGATTTCCCGCAAGTCAAACAAGGTGGCCTGGACTTCCCGAAAGAACTGGCTGTGCGCGGTATTGCCGCCCAACGGAAGCGCATGGAGCAGGCTCAAGGAATGGTTGACGGCATTCAGGGCGTTCTTGAGGTGGCAAATGGTCAGGGTAAAATCCCCCAGATCCAGGGCATGGATGGCCATAACCGAATTCAATTCCCCGGCATGGAGGCTGGCGGCAAATTTCCACGCCAAGCTCGTATTGACGCCCAAGTCGTTCCCGCTGGCGATGAAGAGTTCCCAAACGTGATTGAGGTATTGGTTAAGGCCGCGCGTCGCGATAAAGACCGGATGCTTGTGAATGGTGTACGTATGGGGCAGATCTTCAAGTTCGTCGTCGCTTTCAGCCTCAGGAGTCGGCGCGTCCGACGGCAGGTTGGCCGTCGCTGCGGGCGGCGCGCCGGTGCCGATTTTAGGTGTGGCAGCCGGCGAATCTTCCGTCCCCGGCGCCCAATCCTGCTCGCCCCAGCCCATCAGGCGGGCCACCTCGTCAAGATGGTCTGGCCGCCCCTTAAATTGGAGGTACAGGGTCAAAAACCGGGCAATTTCCTTCTCGTTCTGCTTCAAATACTGCTGCCAGTCAAACTCAGTCCAAGAGAGTTCGCCCCGGTCTTCCCATTCGCTGTCAGAAAAATGTTCGAAATCGTGCATGGCAGGTGCGAGCGCCGTGTTACAGAAGCCCCAATCTTAGAGCATCCCCATGGCCTGTCCAATACAAAAAGCGGGTTACCACTGTAAGCGAGGCCATGCAAAAAGGATTGTCCGATGGGGTAACGATGGGCCACAATCGCCGTTTCCCAAGCATTTCCAACCATGGCCCAACCCGTATTCCGACTCGAAGCCCACTTTGCCGGCCGCGTGCAGGGCGTGGGTTTTCGCTACACGGCGCGGCAAATCGCCCAGGGTTATGAAGTAACTGGCCAAGTGCGGAACCTGCCCGACGGGCGGGTGCAGATCATCGTGGAGGGCGCCGAAAAGGAAGTGCATGAATTCGTGCGCGAAATCCAGTCGCAATTGGTGCATCACGTCAAGGAAACCACGGTTACCGTACTGGCCGGCCCGGCGCAGTTTCGGGATTTCCAAATCGCCTGAAGCGATGCTTTTTCTGACCGCGACGACCAATATTTTCGCATTTGGAGTGGCGCGGTGCTGCAGACCCGTCGAACTGGTTCGACGAGTCCGACAAGTCGGACTTGTGGGACAAGCGGAGGATGGGATTGGGAACTTGGGAGGGGACAATTTGTAATTTTTGATTTTTGTTGCGGAACGAAGATCGGGAATTTGGGAGGTGCGAAGGGCGGAGGCGGTTTGCGGGGATGGAGGGGTGAAAAAGGGGGTGGGAAGTGCCAAGGGGATTTGGAGGAAGCCTTTAAGGCAAAAACCTTGCGGAGTTCGTGCAAGTCTGGTTGAAACCACATTCCGCCCCACCCTTCTTTAATTCATGTCCACCCCCGCCATTCGCATCGAGCACCTGACCAAGGATTTCCGCCTGGGGTTGCGGGGGGTAAAGCTGCGGGCAGTGGATGATTTATCGTTTGAAGTGGCGGACAATCAAGTGCTTGGGCTATTGGGGCCGAATGGTTCCGGAAAGAGTACGACGATGAAGGTGATCCTCGGGTTGCTGGAGCCGACGCTGGGAAAGTGCGAGATTTTTGGGATGCGGAGTGATTCGGTGGCCGCGCGGCGGCTGGTTGGCTACCTGCCGGAATCGCCGTATTTTTACCGTTTTCTCACTGGGCGCGAGCTGGTGGCCTACTACGCCGGCATCTGCGGCATCACCCGGGCCGAGAAGCCAAAACGGGTCGCGGAGGTGCTGGAATTAGTTGGCCTGACGGCCGCTGCGGATCGGCGGGTGGGCACGTATTCGAAGGGCATGTTGCAGCGCATCGGCCTCGCGCAAGCCATTGTCCACGACCCGCGCCTCGTCATTCTGGACGAGCCGACGGCGGGGGTGGACCCCATTGGGTCGCAGGCGATCAGCGAACTGATTCGTGAGTTGAAACGGCGCGGCAAGACGGTGCTGCTGTGCTCGCACCTGCTGGCGCAAGTGGAGGACGTGTGCGACCATCTGGTGATCCTCAACCAGGGCCGACTGGTGGCGCAAGGGCCGGTCGAGGAATTGCTGCGGCGGGAAGACTTGTGCAACCTCGCCGTGGAAAATTTCGCCCCAGCCATGCGGGCGGAAATTGAGGCCGTGCTGGCGCGCCACGGCGCGCGTTTGCGCCGCGTGGACCCAGCCCGGGTGACGCTGGACCGGCTGTTTTTGGAAAAAGTGGGCACCAAGGAACAACAAGACAAAGGCACCGCGTGATTCCCGCCCTGCAACATATTGGATTCATTGGCCGGTTGACTTTCCTGGAGGCGGTGCGGCAGCGCTTTTTCAATTTTTTGGTGCTGCTGGCGCTGGCGCTCATTGGGTGCGCGGGATTTTTCCGGCAATTTGATTTCGGGCCCCAGGAATTGGCGTTTACGGCGAATTTTGGATTGGGCAGCATGGTGTTCTTCGGCTCGATTCTGGCGGTGGTGGTGACCGCGCAATTGTTTTTCAGCGAGTTGGACAACCGCACAGCGTTGACGCTGCTGGCCAAGCCCGTGCAGCGGTGGGCGTTCATTGCCGGGAAGTTGCTGGGCGTGGCGATGCTGATGCTCGTGTTTGTGGTGCTGTTGACAACGCTGCTGGGGGCCTACCTGTGGTGGCGTCAGGGGCAGTTCATTGCGCTCTGGCACCTGGCGCACCTGGCGGGGAGCGTGGACACCGAACTGCCCGAATCCATGCGAGTGCATTTTGACGGGCTGGCCATCAATGCCCTGTTGCAGTGGCTGAAATTTGTCGTGCTCGGGTCCATAACGATGGTGGTGGCGAGCTTTGCGAACACGAACATGTACACGGTGGCGGTCTCGTTTTTCATTTATCTCATCTGCCAGCTGCAGTACATTGCGCTCGAAGCATACCAGACGGTGGACTCGGCGGTGGTGGGCAGTCTTGTTTGGGTGCTGAGCTTTATTTTTCCCAATTTTCAGCTTTATTCTGTGGGGGAAATGCTGGTGTTCACCTCAAAAAATCCCGTTCCGCCGGGTGCGGTATGGGCGGCGATCGGCTACAGCGTGGTGTACATCGCAGTATTTTACGGACTGGCGGTATTCAGCTTCCTCAGCCGGGAAATTTGAACTAATCGAACCATGACCCTCGACCGCACAAGTTGGTGGTGGCGCCGCGGGCGCGCCGTGGTGGTGATCTTCACCACGCTGTTCGCCGCGGGTCTCGTGGCGCGGCCACTGCAGGAGGCCGCCTGGGTGGAGGTGAAGGCGCGGCAGCCGGAAATGAACGTGCACGATTTGGGTGACAACATCGGCCAGGGCATGCTCCTCGGGGTGTTTGGGGGATTTCGCACGGTGCTGGCCGATTTTATCTGGCTGCAAGGGTACCATTATTGGGAGCAGCGCGATCAGCCCGACCTCGAAGCCATGATTTACCTCTCCACGACGCTCGACCCGCGCATGGTGAGTTTTTGGGACAATGGCTCCAGCGAAATCGCCTTGGACATTCCCGCCTGGGTTTACCGCAACGCCACGCTGCCGCGTGACCAGCAGGCGGCCGCATACCGCAAAGCCCGCACCGTGCAAGCGGAGCGCGCCCTCAGTTTTCTCGATCGCGGACTCGCATTCCACCCCGGGGAATTTATCCTGCTTAAGGACCAGGCCACGCTTTACGACAACAGCCTGCATGAGGTGGCCAAGGCGGCGGAAAAGTGGCGCGAGGCCGCGGAAGCCGACGATAGTCCGTTTTTCGCTGGGCGCTTGTATGTGCGTCATCTGTTGAAAATGGGAAAGAAGATGGAAGCCTATGCTTATTTAAAGAAGATCTACCCCCGCCTGCCCGCCGATGCCCCCGACGCCCAAAAGGCGGTGCTCTGGGACTGGATCGTGGGTTTGGAGCATAATTTGCAAGTTCCGCATGCCGAAACACCGCAACTGACGCCACCCCCGGGCTGGACGCCGGACCCTGAGATAGACGACCTGGCCAAGCTGATAGATGTGGATTTCTAGGCGCCTTTCCGCTTTACAATCCCGCGACCTTCGGTAGCGTTAACAATCTGCCGATTCGCCGCCCATACACCGCACATCGCCCGCCGTTTTGGCCGAATTCGCCTGGCCTGATTTCTTAATTCTTAATTCCTAATTCTTAATTCGTTCCAATGTCTTCCTCCCTCCAACAGCTCCGACAATACACCACCGTCGTTTCCGACACCGGCGATTTCGGCAGCATCCGCCAATATTCCCCGCAGGACGCGACGACCAACCCGTCGCTGATCTATAAGGCGGTGGAAATGCCCGAATACCGGCCAATTCTCGACAGCGTCATCAAGGACCATCGTGGCATGGATTTGCCGAAGGACAGAAAAATCAAGTTGATCGTGGACCAGTTGCTGGTGACGTTTGGCACCAAGATTCTGGAAATCGTGCCGGGGCGAGTTTCGACCGAAGTGGACGCCCGCCTGTCCTACGACAAGGAAGGCTCGATTGAAAAAGCCCATGCCATCATTGACCTGTACCAGAAGCGCGGCATCGCCAAAGAGCGGGTGCTCATCAAGCTCGCCTCGACATGGGAAGGCATCAAGGCGGCAGAAGTGCTGACCAAAGAAGGCATCCACTGCAATATGACGCTGCTGTTTTCGCTGGCCCAGGCCATCGCGTGCGCCGAAGCGAACGTCCAGCTCATTTCACCGTTTGTGGGCCGTATTTACGACTGGTACAAAGCGAAGGAAAAGAAGGAGTACGTCGGCGCAGACGACCCGGGCGTGCAGTCCGTGCGCAAAATTTACGCGTATTACAAGAAGCTTGGGTACAAGACCGAAATCATGGGTGCGAGCTTCCGGACGGTGAACCAAATCGTCCAGCTTGCCGGGTGCGATTTGCTGACCATCAGCCCCGCGCTGCTGGCGGAGTTGACGAAGTCTGAGGCGCCGGTGCCACGCCAGTTGTCGCCGGAATGGGCGTCCCAGCAGGAAGTGCCGCGAATCGAGATGAATGAAAAGGCGTTCCGCTGGATGTTCAACGAGGATGCCATGGCTGTCGAAAAGACTGCCGAGGGCATCCGCCTCTTTGCGGCCGACATTAACAAACTCGAGGCGCAAATCGCGGCGGCGCTATAGGGAGTTTTTTGACAGAATTAACAAAATTTGAAGGATTCATTAATTCGACGGGTAATTTCTGCTAATTCTGTCAAAACCACGTCCTCATACCTTTGCCAATGCGGATAATTCCGGGTAAGGTCGCATCCGAATCTTAAAATATTAAATCCATGTCCAATGTCTCCCATGCCCATTCCAGCCACCCTTCGCTTGGCGGCTTGCTGACGCGCATCCTGGTCATCATCGTAGTTTGGGTGAGCCTTGTCTTTGGGCTGATTCACTACGTGGGCCATGTTATTCCGACGGCGTATCAGGTCAGTCAGGCGGCGCAAGCGGCGGCGGATTTGAAGGCGCATGAGGCGGCCACGGCCACCACCCCTGCGGCCGCACAAGCGGTGCCGGCCAGCACTGCGGTGGCCGCTCCGGCCCCGGCCGCAGCTTCAGCTTCAGCTTCAGCAAGCACGACGGCGGCACCGGCCGTGGCCGCAGCTTCGGCGCCCGCCGCTGGCAGCGCCGCCCCGGCCACCACCTCCCCGACTGCGGTGGCGGCGGCGCCGAAAGCTTCAGGCGAAAAGAAGCTGCCCGTGGATGTGCGGCTCGCCGGACTTAACCGCACGGCCCTGACGAATGTCTCCATCTTTTTCTCCATCGTGGCGAGCGTCTTCTGCCTCGGGGCCATCATCCTGCAGATGTTCAAATATTGTCACAAGGAAGAGGAAGCGGCGCATTAATGGCAATCAATGATGGGACTTTGATTTCTTTCGCCGGCATGCTCGCAAAACGCAAGCTTGGCAGATCGAAAACGTCGGCCAGGGAATAGATGGAAACGTGCCGCGTCATCGCCCGCAGCCGTCCGGAGGATTACTACGGCCATACGGAATTCGGCCGCCTGATCCCGCGCGAGCGGCTCGAATGGCTGGATTCGGCGGTGGCTTTGATTGAATCGGTAAAGGCGCGCAAATAGGGTTGGTTGAACTGACCTCGAGTATGCTGATGGGGGAGATTTCGAACCAGGGCATTTTGATTTTGAATGACGCAAACACGGTGCATTACAAGACGCGGCGCTGGTAGGGCTCGCGCTTGCGCGATGCCTTTTTTCTCCATGAGGCCAAGTATTGCCACCGCGAGGAAGAATCCGCCCATTGAGGCTTGGCTGGATGGGCTTGGGAACTTTTATATTCCTTGGAAACCGCTGCCACAAATCGCCGTAAAAATCATATAAGTCAGAAGGGCACCGAGGAGAAAACCCAATCCGACGAATCTGGTTCCTCGACGGAAGAGGGCAAGGAATGCCACCAACAGCAAAATCAAAGGCACCGTTTGTGACTTGACGCCTAATATGAAAAATAATGTCACAACATAGATAAGGCATCCGAAAGCCACTCCATTTAGACCTTGGTTGGAGTCCTTTGGCACCGCGTCATATTGGCCCAGATCCACCTGGGCCCGTGGCGCCGATTCATTGGAACCAAGCGGCGCTTTGTCCTTTGCCTCATTTCGATCCATGGCCCAATTGGGAAGTAGTGAAAGAAAATGACCCAGACCGCGAAATTAAGCAACGCCCTAATGAAAATTTGGCGGGGAAATGAAACAAATGGCCAAGAGGATCATGACGGCGACAAGAGCGCCAATCAAAACGCCCAAGGCAAACATTCGCGTACGGCGGAAAGCAAGCAAGACCAAGGCGGCCAACGGCAGGACATTAAAGCCCAAAATTGAAAACAAAAGGGTAAGCTCCGGCGCGCCGCCTGGAAAGAGCGAACAAATACCCAGGATGCCGAAGAAGAAAAAAAATCCAAATCCCAACATGGCGTGGCCTGCGGGACGGGACAGGAATGGCTTCGGTGGTTAATCTTCCAATTTGGGCGAAAGGTCGTTCATGGCTTAACGAATACCCATACTATTTAATCTCAAACACTCTTCCGCAGGTGGCCAGAGCGGTGCCGAAGAAGATGGCACTCGCGGCGAGCAGGCCGAAGCCGAATTTGCGGGTGCGGCGCATCAAAACGCAGATGAGGCCGAGCATGGGCAATTCCAAGGCGAGAAAGATGACTGTCCCCAGGCTTTCGCTCAGATTCATCCCGAGGAAGAAGAGCACAAAGAACGTGGCGAAGCCCGCCCAGAAGGCGAGTTTGGCGCGGCGGCGACTGGGGTTGGCCAGTGAGGCGGGTGCTGACGATTTGCTTGAAATTAAACTCATGAACGACTGAAAATTCAACTATGGCCGGAACAACTGGCCCTGAGCGCCACAGATAGTGGTGTACAGACACCAAGAGACAACAAAACCAATGGACATGGCCAAAGCGAATATACGCGTTGGTGGCACCACCAGAAGAATTACGGCTACAAAGAGAATTAGGGCAATCAGCGGAAGCATCGGCACATTCTGGAGGAGCGAGAAAAAGGTGGCCGCGATCGAAGCAAAGGTTAGAACAATGACGAAGCCCGCGGTTCTGGTTCGCGGGGGAATCAGCAAAATAAATCCCAAAGCCAACAGACCCCAGAACATCCAGCCCAATAGAACATCCATCGGACTGGGTGGCCCTGAGTTACCACCCGGGTTAAATCCGGAAAACAGAATGCACAGGATGCCCGGCCCCATGCCCACGGCAAAACCCGTCAAAATGCCGCGGTATTGATTTCGGGGCGACGGAGTCGGCGATGACGCTGGAGGTAAATCGCTCATGCTTGCACCGGAATGGAACTGGCCGTTGCCGCGACGGCGGCGCGCAGCGCGGCCTCCCGGCCGTCGCGATAGAACAGGTTAAACGTGTCAAAGGGGATGATGCGGCCGTCGGGGTGGACGATGTGGATGCAGGTTTTTTTCACGCTGCGAACATCAAAATTGTGGGCGTCGAGGAATTGCACGATGAGCACGCGGAAGAGGTTGGTGTATTTTAACGTGGGGGCCTTGACCAGCGGGAGGCAGCAGAGCAATTGGGCCAGGGCGCCGGCGGCGGATTCGGGTGAGTGTGAAGTGGAAAACAACTTGAAGACTTCATCGCGCAATTGCGGAACTTCCTCGTAAACGATGGTGTTGGATTCCGCGTTGAGCAGCACGTCTTGCGGAATCAGGCCGGTGAGGGGAATGACTTTGCCGCCGAGTTTCAGCGCGTAGCCCATGGCGAGGCAGTCGGGATGGCAGGGCACGGGGATGACGTCCGCGGGAGTGAAGACGGAAGTCTGCGCAAGGAGCTTTTGGCGGACTTCACCGAGGGTGAGGCGGTCTTTGGCGGGGTCGAAATCCTCCACCCGGCCGGCATCCTGAATGGGCTGGAAGGTGACGCCGCGCACGCAGGGCTCCTTGAGGGCGAAGTCCACAATGGCGCCGATTTCGTCGTCGTTGAGCCCCTTCTTGAGCGTGACGACGAGCGTGGTGGAAAGGTTGTGCTCGTTGAGGCGGTCGAGGGCGTGCCGGCGGGTGGCCAGCAAATCGGCGCCCCGCAGGACGCGGAGGGGTTCTTCCTTAAGGGAATCGAATTGCAGGTAGACCTCGAATTTCGGTCCATACCCTGCGAGGCGGCGGGTGAATTCGGCGTCCTGGGCGATGCGGATGCCGTTGGTATTCAGCATGAGGTGCTTAATGGGCCGGCGGCGCGCAGCATCGAGGATCTCGAAAAATTGCGGGTGGATGGTCGGCTCGCCGCCGCTGATTTGGACGATGTCCGGCTCGGCCTCATTGCGCACGACGCAATCGAGCATGAACTCGACTTTTTCGAGGGACCGATGGGTCTGGCGCTTGGGGCCGGACTCAGCGTAACACACGGGGCACTGCAAATTGCAGACGTCGGTGATTTCGACGAGGGTTACACAACTGTGCTGCTCGTGGTCGGGGCAGAGGCCGCAATCGTAGGGGCACCCGCGAACGGTGGCGGTGTTGAAATGCGCGGGGAGCTGACCGGCCTTGAGCGTGGTGCGGCAGCGCTGGTAATAGGGAATGTCCGTTGAAATGAGAACCTTGGCAAAGCCGTGGTCGGGACAGCGCTTGTGCAGGTAAACATTGCCGTCCTGGTAGACGACCTTGGCCTCGACTTTGCGCAGGCAGGTGGCGCAGAGGCTGTTGGTGAGGTCGGCGTAAAGGTAGGGGCGGTCGGCCATGGGGGATGGGGCGTATCAAAAACGAATGCGGCGCGGATGCAATCCAGCGTTTGGAAGGGCAGAAAATGCCGGAGGAAGGGCAAATACTGTCAGAAGCTGGATTGGCAAAACGGTAGGGGCGTCGCTTGCCGACGGCCGCCGATTTGCTCCCATGGGCCGTCGGCGAGCGACGCCCCTACGATTTTCGTAAGCTCCGGAAACTCCAGGCGGCCACGATCACCCCGACGATGCTGGCGGTCTGGATGGCGCTGAAATCGAGGGCCGGAATCAGGAGTTCGCGGGGCTTGATAAACTCGACCAAAAACCGCCACGTGAAATAGCCGCCGAGGTAGAGCCGAAAGAGCGCCCCAGCAGGCAACGGGCGGTGGCGGGTGAAAAGCCAGAGTGTGAATGCCCAGAGGAGGACAAAAATGCTTTCATAAAGCTGCGTTGGATGGCGGCGGATGCCGTCGCCGAAATCCACGCCCCAAGGCAGGTTGGTCGCGATACCGTAGGTTTTGTCGGAGAGACCGGTCAAGAAGCAGCCGATGCGACCGATGGCGTTGCCCAAGGCGAGCGGGTAGACAAATAAATCGCCGGTCGAGCGCGTGAGACCGTTGTATTTTTTGGCGATTTCCACGCCCGCCCAGCCGCCGAGCAGCGCGCCAACAATGGTCTTGCCGCCAAGCAGGACGTGCCAGTCGCCTTTACCAAAATAATCCGCGGGCGACTCGACCCAGGCGAGGACTTTGGATCCGAGGAATGCGCCAAGGAGAGCGCCGAAAATCAACCAGAGGGTGGTTTCGATTGGCTGGGCAGTTTCCGGGTGGCGCTTGCGCAGGGAAAAATACAGCCGGGCACCGGCGAAATAGCCGAGTCCTTCGAGCACGGGATGCGGATGGATGTGCAGACCAAACCAATCAAAATAATGGGGGAAGGTCATGAAACAATTGGCAAGCGAGCTGGAACTGTCGCTTCCCAATCAGTGGGGGAAAATCACATACAGGTCAACACGGCGAGAAACATGCTGACCAAACAGCCGAGCATGAAACCTTTGCCGAAATCCCGGGTTCTCGGGACGATGGCGAACATCATGCTTGGAACTAGCAAAATACCCGAAATCAGGAAAGAACCCGTCGCTGCCCCCTCCATTGGAGAGAAAAAAGAAATCAAAACGAATCCCAAAGGCGCCACCCCGAAGACAAAGCCCACCCAAACGGTATTGAACTTTTTAACTGGCGATTCCTCGATGGGTTAGTCTTCGTTAGGAGAGTCTTCGCTGGGCGGGTCCTCGTCGGGTGGCTTAATTCTAGTCGAGCTGACAGCGATAATCAGGAGCGAACCGGCAAAGAGAGTCCACATGAAAAACGAATGTCCTTTTACTCCCACAAAAATGGCCTTGGACAAGAAGAAGCCTGGAATGGGCCCAATTAAGAAGCCGCCGCCAAGATTTCGGATTCTCGGCTGAAGTCCAAATAAGACGGAGCCAACCCACATGGGTCTCGGCCGCAAGCTCAAGATCAGGCCGACAATGAGGTCGGCCATCCACAAAGGGAGCGCAGCCGCGAACCCGGCAAAAGCGATATAGAGGCAACTGATGCCGACCCCAACCCAAAAGGCCACAGTGCGGCCTGGCAGCGGCTGGGAATCAGGCTGCGGTCGGCTCGGATCGGAGGGTGGTGCCACCATGAGGAAGTTTTGGTTGGATTGATTAAACTGGCCGCAGATGCTTAAGTGGAGGCGTCGGTAGCATTAAAATCAGGGAACAAGTCAGGTTAGAAGGCAGCCCGGTACACCGAGAATTATGCTGGCCAAACTCCCGAGCAAAAGACCTTGGGCGAATTTTCGATCTTGTGGAAAGCAGAAACATACCAAACCCAGCACAAACAAAACAACCGTCAGCAGAAACCACAGGGCGGCACCTGACGAAACCAGGCTATTGCTGTCGCTACCACCAAAAAGAATCAGCAGCGACAAAGGCGCCAAGCCAACGACAACGCCTTTCGATTGGGATTTGTCCTTTTGAATCGGCGGTTGCGCGATGGCCTGCGTAATTCGTTTCGAGTTTGAGTAATATGCAATTACCGCAAGTGAACCGGCAAAGAGAATCCACGGAAAAAGCGAAAAGACATTCTCCGACGCTGCCCAAAAGGCAAACCCCAAAAAAGCGCCGGGGATTGTTCCATATAAAATGCCGCCGCCGAAAATGCGGGTGCGCCGCGGAAAGCAAAGTATGAGGCTGACCATCCACATCACGAGGACGGCGAGCATCCCGGCAAAAGCGATGATCAGACAACTGACG
This sequence comes from uncultured Opitutales bacterium, assembly GCA_964561455.1. Classification (GTDB taxonomy): domain Bacteria; phylum Verrucomicrobiota; class Verrucomicrobiia; order Opitutales; family JABDGR01; genus JABDGR01. The sequence goes on along the minus strand of CAZLPS010000005.1, from coordinate 44,032 downwards.
CAAACTCCGGCCCAGAAGGCCGCAGTATGGCCTGACGGCGTTGGCGGCGGAGGCAGTTGGAGCGCAGGCGCTGGCAAGTTTGGGTTTGGGGGTGGAATTTTCATACGCCCAATGATTGGATCGCCTAGGCCGTCAAAAGGGCTAGCCGGATAAAATCCAACCGCGCACATCGCCAACCATTGCTCCGCCGGCCGGGATACACAAGAGCCATTTCGATTGCACTACGACATGCATTTCGGCCCGACGTTGAAGATGTCCGATTCGGCGTCGAGCGCTCCAACTTTATTGTCAAAATTAAAAGGTCGAAAAACAAGTCCCGATGCCGAGAAATAGGCTGATAACGCACCCGATCAAAAGACCTTGGGCGAATTTTCGTCCACTCGGAACAATGGCGAACACCACCCCGATCACCATCAACACCAGCGAACTCAGAATGCACCCCCCCGAGGCATTCAGCCACACACTATGGCTCCCCTCATAGCTCGAACCTGACAAGTCCGAAAGCTTGAACATCGGATAGAGAAGCAACAATAAGGATGCCAGTCCGAGTCCGAATCCCACCCAATATGACTTCGGCCTTTTGACCAAAGGTTTGCTCACCCATGGCGGCGGATTCGCGTTTTTTAATGGATCTTTCATGGGCAATTTGATTCCCACTCTACGACAGGCGGGCGGGCGGGCCAACCGGATGAAACCGGTCCGAACAGAACGTTCATCATCGCTCCGCCTTTGAGAACAGGCAAGGTGCATTTTTACTGCTCACGAAATACATTTCGGCTTGGCGCGGCCTGCGGATTTCAAGAAGGTAGGGCGGTGGATGCATTCTTGAGGAAACGCCTTATCGTACTTGCCGCGCTGGTGGCGCTGGTGGTGGCGCTTGCCGTGGGCGCGGCGTCATACGGAACCAATGAAGCGGTGCGCGCGCCGGAAGTTCTGCGGGTTTTACGGCACGAACTGGGCATGGGCGGCGGGAATTTGGACGGAACGGCGCAAACCACGGTGATGGATTTGCGCCTGCCGCGGGTGGTGTTGGCGATTCTCGCCGGGGCGGCGCTGGCGATGGCAGGGGCGGCGTTGCAAGGGTTGTTTCGCAATCCGCTGGCGGACCCGGCGTTGATTGGGGTATCGAGCGGGGCGGCGCTGGGGGCGGTGGCGATGATTGTGCTCGGCGGAGGGGTGCTCGGTGGAATGGTTCACGCCCTGGGGGCCTTTGCGCTGCCGGTGGCCGCGATGGCGGGCGGTGTGGTGGTAACTTTTTTAATCTATCGGCTCTCCAAGGTCGAAGGGCGCACGCAGGTGGCGCTGATGCTGCTGACCGGACTGGCGATCAATGCGCTGGCGGGCGCGGGCATTGGGATGGCGATCTACCGCTCCTCGGACGAGCAATTGCGCACGTGGACGTACTGGTCGCTCGGCAGCCTCGGCAAGGCCGACTGGCCGCAGATTGGCGTCGCAGCCCTGTTCATCGTTCCCGGGCTGCTGGTGTTGCCATGGTTTGCGCGACCGCTCAATGCCCTTTTGCTGGGTGAGGCCGAAGCACACCATTTGGGCGTGCCAGTGCAACAGGTGAAGCGTTGGGTGATTTTGCTGTCGGCGGCCATGGTCGGCGCGTCGGTGGCCGCCTGCGGAACGATTGGATTTGTCGGGCTGGTCGCCCCGCATTTGGTGCGGCTGGTTTTTGGGCCGGACCACCGGCTGCTTCTGCCAGCCTCAGCGCTTTTAGGTGCATCCCTCCTGCTGGCCGCCGACTTGGCTGCGCGCAACGGCGGGAGGGGAGTCGAAGAACTGCCCATTGGTGTGGTGACGGCACTCGTGGGCGCGCCGGTGTTTTTGGCGTTATTACTGCGGGCCCGCCGAAAGGGGGAATTTTAATATGCTCACCGCCCGCAATCTTCATTTTTCCCGTGGAACCCGCAAGATCCTCGACGCGGTGACCGGGGAACTGCGTCCCGGGCGCGTGACGGCGCTGGTGGGGCCGAACGGTGCGGGCAAGTCCACTTTGTTGAAATTGTTCTCGGGCGAGTTGACGCCGCAATCCGGCGGCATCGAGATCAATGGGAAGCCCCTTGCGCAATGGTCCGGAATTGAAATCGCCCAACGCCGGGCGGTGTTGCCACAGGAATCGCATCTGGCCTTTGCCTTTCCCGTGCGCGAGGTCGTGATGATGGGGCGATTTCCGCATCTGCACGGCAGCGAGACGGCGCGCGACGCGGAGATTTGCGACGCGGCGCTGGCCACGGTGGAAGGGAGCCATTTGGCGGGGCGTCTCTACCCCACCCTATCGAGTGGCGAAAAACAGCGTGTGCAACTGGCGCGGGTGCTGGCGCAAATCTGGGAGGCGCCGGCTGCTGGAGCGCGATACTTGCTATTGGATGAGCCGACGGCGGGACTCGATCTTGCCCACCAGCACGGCGCCCTGCGGGCAGCGCAGGAATGGGCGCGGGGAGGAGCCGTGGTGCTGGCGGTGTTGCATGATTTGAATTTGGCGATGGCGTATGCGGATGATGTCTGGGTTTTGGAAAATGGCCGGCTGGCTGCGGCGGGCGCGATTGAAGAGGTTTTGACTGGGCCGCTGATTGAGCGGGTTTTCCAGGTTTCGGTGGAAATGCTGTCGAGGTCCGGAGAAGCGCGACCAGTGATTTTGACGAGGCCGCGCCCGAAATAGGGAAATCGGCAGGGAAGAGGGCTTCGTAGGGGCGCAGACTTGCTGCGCCCAATTGGCGAATGCATTGCGGCCGCCTCCCCTCAATAATCCTCAATCACGAAAAACATAACCCACGTCAGCCCAATCGAAAATCCGAGCATTAGCGGCGGCCCTAAGAGTCCGAACAATGTTCCGATCCCCAGGTTCCCTGCCGCCAAAATTAGAAGGTACTCTTTGGTCCGCCGGGTAAACCTCTTCTTCGGTTTAATTTCATAATCGCCGTAGCCGATTTCCACTTCATGGGCGCGGTTAGCCTTGAGCGTCTCCATGGGGTCGTTGGCGGCGGGTTCGCCGGGAACGGTCTCCGCATTGTCCCGCTCAAACTCGGCTGCCTTCAGGGTCAGCTTCTGTGGGGGCGGGAAAGGGTCATCCGGCGGGGCGGCCATGGTGGCCCCAGCCAAGCGAATGGGGCGGCGGCACGCAAAATAATTATTTTGCCTTCCCGGGGGCATCTTTGGCATTGTGACCCTTCGTTTTTCCATTTTCCATCATCGCATTTCCATTCACCCATTTCATGTCCCAACCCTCCGTTGACATAGATTATGTGGCCAACCTGGCGCGGCTCGATTTGAGCGCGGAGGAGAAGGCGCGCTTTGCCGCGCAGCTTGGCGACATTCTGGCGTATTTTGAAAAGCTCAACGCCGTGGATGTCTCGGGGGTCGAGCCGATGGCCCATGCCTTTCCAGTATTTAATGTGCTGGATGATGATGTGGCCCGGCCGGGCTTTACGGCTGCGGAAGCCCTGCGCAATGCCCCCGTCCAGCGAGACAACCAATTCCTCGTGCCCAAAGTCGTTGACGACGCCTAAAATCCGACCATGTCCGAACCGCTTTACCAGTTAACTGTCGCCGAATTGAGCCGCCGCCTTGCGGCCAAACAGGTTACATCCGAAGAAGTCACCCGCGCCTTTATCGAGCGCACGAATGCGGTTGAATCCAAAGTTGGGGCTTTTCTGCACCGGGACGAGGGTGATGCCCTGGCGCAGGCCCGGGCGTCGGACCAACGCCGCGCGGCGGGTAAAGCATTTGGCCCATTGGATGGCGTACCCATTGGCATCAAAGACGTGGTCGCGGTCAAAGACCAGCCGTTGACGTGCGCCAGCCAGATTTTAAAGAAATTCATTTCGCCTTATGACGCCACCGTGATTGAGCGCCTGCGCGCCGCGGGGGTCGTGCTGTGGGGGCGCTTGAACATGGACGAATTTGCGATGGGCTCGTCCACGGAGAACAGCTCTTACCAGACCACATCGAATCCCTGGGATTTGGCGCGCATTCCGGGTGGGAGTTCCGGCGGCAGCGCGGCGTGTGTGGCGGCGGGAGAAGCCCCGGCGGCGCTGGGCAGCGACACCGGCGGCTCCATTCGCCAACCGGCCTCGCTATGTGGGATTGTGGGGCTGAAGCCGACGTATGGGGTGGTTTCGCGCTATGGGCTGGTGGCCTTCGCCTCATCGCTCGACCAAATCGGCCCGATGACGCGGACAATCGAAGATGCCGCGATGCTCTTGCAGGCGCTGGCCGGCCACGACCCGCGCGACTCAACCTCGCTGAAGCAGCCAATTCCAGATTATGTGGCTGCGGTCAACGCACCGGCCAAGACTTGGACCATCGGCGTGCCGCGCGACTTTTTTGGCGAAGGGCTGGATCCGGAAGTGCGCGCCAGCATCGAAGCCGCGATTGAATTCTATAAGAGCAAAGGCTGCAAAATCGTGGACATCACGTTGCCGCATGCGGATTTGGGCCTGCCGGTCTATTATATTATCGCGACGGCGGAGGCGTCGTCCAACCTCGCCCGCTATGATGGCGTGCGCTACACCCACCGCAGCGCGAAGGCAACCGACGCCGTGGATTTATATTTCAAAAGCCGCGCGGAAGGCTTTGGCCCGGAGGTCAAACGCCGCATCATCCTCGGCACGTACGTGCTGAGTAGCGGTTACTATGACGCTTATTACCTGCGCGCCCAAAAAGTTCGTACGTTGATCCGCCGCGATTTCGAGGACGCCTTCATGCAGGTGGATGCCGTCCTCACGCCGACCGCCCCCACCCCCGCCTTTAAACGCGGCGAGAAATCCGATAACCCGCTGGCGATGTACCTGAGCGACATTTACACCATCTCGGTCAACCTCGCCGGCCTTCCAGGCTTGTCCCTTCCCTGCGGATTTACGAAGAACAATTTACCCATCGGCCTGCAACTGATCGGCCGCCCGTTCGCCGAGGCCGATTTGCTGGCGATGGGACGCCTGTTCGAAGCCGGGCACGATTATTCCAGCCGCCGGGCGCAATTGTAAACAAACTTTTTTTGACAGAATTAACAGAATTAATGGAATTCTTCTGGAACATGAACCAAGGCGAAACTGACTTCAAGGTTGAGGAGGGCTATGACCTGGCGGGTCAAGTCATTGGCCTTGCCATGAAGGTTCATCGCACCCTCGGGCCTGGATTTTTGGAAAGCGTCTACCATAACGCTTTGTGTATTGAACTTGAGCGGGCGGCCATGGAATTTGAAACAGAAAAGTCTTTCGAGGTTAAATATGAGAAAACGGTGGTCGGTGAATTCAAGGCGGACTTGGTGGTCGGGCTCGATCTGATAATCGAGATCAAGGCGGTCAACAATCTAGCGGTCGCCCATGAAGTGCAGTTGGTAAATTTTCTCGTCGCCACCGAAATCGATGAAGGTTTACTCATCAATTTCGGCGCACCCAGCCTCGAATTTAAGAAAAAATTTCGCGTCTACCGCAAGCCTGTCGGCCCTGTCCCGTTTTAATTCTGTTAATTCTCAAAAATTCTGTCAATTCTGGCAAAAAAAAAGCAATCTCATGGAATTCGAAGCAGTCATCGGCCTGGAGGTTCACGTCCAAATCAAGACGCGTTCGAAGATGTTCACGCGCGCGGCCACCGGCTATGGCGAACCGCCCAACACGCTGACGAATCCGGTCGTGCTCGCGCTGCCCGGCACTCTGCCGGTGATGAATGCCGAAGCCGTGCGGAAATCCATCAAGGTCGGACTGATGTTCAATTGCAAAATTGCTGAAGTCTGCAAGTGGGACCGTAAGAATTACTTCTACCCCGATAATCCAAAAAATTACCAGATTTCGCAGTATGATCAGCCGCTTTGCCTTGGCGGTGGGGTGGAGATTGAAATGCCCGGTGCCTCACGCAACCTCATGGGTGAGCACCGCGTGGTCAAGCTGACGCGTATTCATCTCGAAGAAGACGTCGGCAAGCTCACGCACTTTCTCAATGACAGCCTGGTGGACTACAACCGCGCCGGCACGCCCCTCCTCGAAATCGTCTCCGAGCCGGACATGCACTCGCCCGAAGAGGTCTTTGCGTACCTCACGGCATTGCGCACGAGCCTCATCAGCGCCGGGATTTCCGATTGCGACATGGAAAAGGGCCAGTTGCGCTGCGATGCCAATGTCTCCGTGCGCCTGAAAGGCGAAACCAAGCTCGGCACAAAAGTGGAATTGAAGAATCTGAATTCGTTCTCCGGCGTGAAAAATGGCGTCGAACACGAGATCAAGCGCCAGATTCTCTGTGTGCAAAAGCAGGAGCGCATCATCCAGGAGACCCGCCGCTGGGATGCCCAACTGAGCGTTACGCAATCCATGCGTTCAAAGGAACAGGCGCATGACTACCGCTATTTCCCTGATCCCGACCTCATGCCCGTGCGCACGACGCCCGAACAGATTGCGAAGCTAAAGGCGGAATTGCCCGAGCTGCATTTTGACAAACAGCGCCGGTATCAGAAGGACTGGGATTTGCCGTATACGATTACTTCCGTCATTTGCCCGGATCGTATTTTGTCGGACTACTTTGAGGCTGCCGTCGCCGTTTGCGGAAATCCGAAGGCCGTGGCCAATTACATCGCCAATGACCTGCTGCGCGAGCTGGATGCCGCGGCCGCCCATGGCGAATCCGCACTTACCGTCTCCCAATGCAAGATTACCGCCGCCGCGCTCGGTGGATTGGTCAAACTCGTGGACAGCGGTGCGATCACCAAGCAAATCGCCAAAGACGTATTTTTGGAAATGTTCCAGACCGGCGAGACCGCCGAAGCCATCGTGGACCGCAAAGGTCTAAGAATTCAGAACGACACGGGCGCCCTGGAAAAGATTTGCACGGAAATCATCGCCGCCAATCCCAAACCGGTCGCGGAATACAAAGGCGGCAAACTCACGGCCATCAACGCCCTCAAGGGCCAGGTCATGAAGCAAACCAAGGGCCAGGCGAATCCGGCGACGGTGGATGAGGTGTTGAAGAGGTTGATGGCAGTTTAGTTTTCCTTTCGGTTTGGCTCTATTCACGCTCATGAATCGGCCCCACACCACGTTAGTAGTTAGACGATTAACGGGCATGGATGCAGCCGCGTATTTGAGGCTGAGGCTTTATGGCTTGCGGGAAAGTCCCACCGCTTTCGGATCCTCCCATGCCGAGGAGCGCCATCGCCCGGTCGCAGAGTGTCGGAAATGGCTGGAGGATTCGCCGCAGAAGGAGATCTTTGTCGGTGCCTTTGCCGGTAACGTCATGATTGGCCAAGCCGCCCTAAAGCGGGAACGCACGACCAACCGCAAGCAGCGGCACAAGGCCTGGCTATGGGGCATGTATGTCCATCCCCGCTACCGGAGTCAGGGCGTGGGCCGTGAAATTGCCGTAAAGCTTTTGCAGGCCGCACGCGGGATGAAAGGTCTCGAAATCATCAAGCTAGCCGCCACTTCCACCAATAATCGCGCATTGGGTCTCTATCGCCGGGTGGGATTCCGGCACTATGCCACCGAACCGAAAGCGCTCCTGGTAAAGGGGCGATATTACGATTTCGAATATCTGATGATTGATGTAGCTGGGGGAAAATCAAAAGCCAAACCGAAGTCGGGAAGGCTAACCGACGGAAAATAGTTTCCTGTTGGTCACAATGCAGTTTCGTCGCGCTGAGCCAAACGGAGTCACCGCCTACCCGTTCGAAAATTTGACGGGCGACGGGAAACCCGACTCCCTTTTCCCTTTGCCATTGGCCGTGCGATAATTATGGAGTCGCAATGCGTCCATGGTGCCGTCCTGTCCAGCACCCAAGTCCCGCAGGGACGGAAGAAGGTAACCCAGCATTTTAATGCTGGGGGCGGCGAATGGCGTAATGTCGAGTCCCGGGAGGGACGACAGAACCCATGTTTCTGCCGTCCCTTCGGGACTCACTCTCTCACTCCTTCCACTGCCCAGCTTTGAAAAGCTGGGTTACCTTCTGCCGTCCCTACGGGACTTTAGAACGACACCTGGACTTCGCCGCGGGCATCCAGTCTTGTCCTCCACCTCGGTTTGACCAAGATCAAGCCTCCACGCGATTCGTTTCGTTCCTCCGAATCTCTCACGAGCAAAACCCCACCCTTTCAGCCCAAAGGACATGAGCCTCTTCCGCCCCCTCTTCGGCCGCAGCAAACAGGAGATCTGGCAGCAATTTTGCGCCGAGACCGGCGGGGTCTATGTCGCCGGCTCTTTTTGGAAGGGGGATAAGGTCGAGGCGAGCCACGGGCAATGGACCGTCACGCTGGACACTTATGTGGTCTCCACCGGTAAATCCGCCATCACCTATACCCGGATGCGGGCCCCTTATGTCAATCCGGAAGAATTCACCTTCACGATTTACCGAAAAGGTATCTTCAGTGATTTGGGAAAATGGTTGGGCATGCAGGATGTGGCAGTCGGTTTTCCCGAGTTTGACGAAGCCTTTGTTATCAAGGGCAACGATGAACAAAAGCTCCGGCAATTGTTCGCCAATCAAAAAATTCGCGACTTAATTAACGCCCAGCCGACCATCCGCTTTTCCGTCGCCAGAGGCGGTCAGGGAATATGGGCGGGCAACCACCTGCCTCCGGGCGTGGATCAACTCCTCTTTCAAGTCATAGGGGTGATCAAGGACGTCGAACGGCTGAAGCTACTGTATGAGCTTTTTTCGGAAACGCTGGACGAGTTATGCCGGATGGGGACGGCTTACGGGCAACCGCCGTCAGGGGGTTGACGGGGACTTCAGCACCTTCTCAATTATCCCCAGGTCGCCCGGGGTAATATTCGGCGCGGCCTTTTTTACCATCTCCAAAAACCATTTGATTTCATCGGGATTGTTGGGGTAGCCGATGTTGGAACCTTTGTTTTTGGAATTTACGATGAGGGCGCCCTTGGCGTCCAAAAAGGCGGAAAAGGGTAGGCCGTCAGGGCCGCCGGCCTGTTTCAAATAGACATCGCCGCCGGGGTTCCCCAGCGCCTTGTTCTTCGCATCCTCCTGCACCACCAGTTTGACCGCAACGAAATATTTCTCAAACACCGGCTGGATTTCGGGCCGGGCCAAAAACTGCTCCAACCGGTTGCACCACACACACCAAGAAGCTCCAAAGTGGATGAAAATCACCTTCTGCTCCTTTGTCGCTTTGGCCTCCGCATCCGCGAAAACATGGTCGGCGGAAGGGGTGGCCGGTGCCGCCGGCGCGGCCAAAGGGGCGGATGGAGCCACCACCGGGGTGGCCGCGAGCAAAACCGCAAGAAAGGGGGCGAGGAGTTTCATGATGGGGCATCCGTCACATCCCTAAGGACGATGTTCATAATATAATCTACTTTCGACGAGCCGCAACCCCCCAAAGGATGGATTTTGGCGAGCCTTGGGCTTTCTCCACCCGCCTCTAACTCCTGGAATCTTTCTGATTATGAATAAAAGCCGCCAGCGATTGATCCCCCGGATCCGGTGAATTCGCCAGTTCCCGCAGCATGCCCGCTTGATCCTCCGGGGTGCGATTTTGGCCCAATTTAAATTTGGCCTCGATGCGCGTGATGCGGATGGTGAATCCGACAATGGCCTGCATCAGGTCGCCCAGCTGATCCAACGGCAAATCCATTTTCCACGGGCGTTCCCGGTGTCCCTCATATTTGGCAATTGTGTCATCCAGAATCTTTCGCAGGGAAATGGAATCTTCCACAAGTTGGGGCAGGCCATGGACATGAACCGTCGCGTAATTCCATGTGGGCACCATCCCCTTGCTTGCGTACCAGGTAGGGCTGATGTAGGCGTGAGGACCGTGGAAAATGCAGAGCACCTCCTGATTCGGTTGAAAATGCCGCCAATGGTCGTTGGCCCTGGCCAGATGGCTACGCAAGAGTCCGTGCGGTCCGCTGGTCTCATCCAAAAGCACGGGCAGGTGGCTAACGGCCAGAGCGCCGGCGGCCGGAGTGACCACCGTTGCGAAACTGTGATGATGGATAAACGCCGCGATTTCCTTTTGGTCGGTTACGCGATTAAATTTTGGTACATACATTCGATTGCTGGGGCCAAAGTGAGCAGTGCCGGCAATTTGGCGCAAGCCGAAATGCGCCATCCCCAGGCGGCATGGTGCAAATTCGCCCCCATCCTACGCTTGTGCTCTAACGGGGATTGGCAATAATGCCCCCCTTATGGGCAATGTTTTCGGCAAGCTGTTCACGATTGCCACCTGGGGCGAGAGCCACGGGGGCGGGGTCGGCGTCGTCGTGGACGGCTGCCCGCCGAACCTGCCGTTGGACATTTCGGACATCCAGCCCGACCTCGACCGCCGGCGTCCCGGCCAGAGCGAATTGACCACCCAGCGCAAGGAAGCCGACGCGGTGACCATCATTTCCGGGGTTTTCGAAGGCCGCACACTGGGCACGCCAATTGCCATGCTTGTGGGCAATACGGATGCGCGCCCGGAAGCCTATGCGGAGATGAAGGAAAAATTCCGCCCCTCGCACGCGGATTACACCTATTTGGAGAAATACGGCCTGCGCAACCATGAAGGCGGCGGGCGTTCCTCCGCGCGCGAGACCATCGGGCGCGTCGCGGCGGGGGCAATTGCGAAGAAAATTCTCGGGCTGGGCGGCGGCGTGGAAGTTCGCGCCTATGTCGAACAGGTGAAAAATATTTGCCTGCCCAATGCCGCCATGTTGACGGCGGGCGGCAACGTACCCTTCCCCACCCTCGGCGAGGTCGAGGCCAATGACGTGCGCTGCCCGGATGCCAAAACGGCGGAAAAGATGACTGCGCTGATCAAGAAAATGCGCTCGCAGGGCGATTCGGTCGGCGGGATCATCACCTGCCGGGTGCGAGGTTTACCCACCGGCTTGGGCGAGCCCGTGTTTGACCGCCTCGAGGCGGATTTGGCCAAGGCGATGCTTTCGCTTCCGGCAACCAAAGGTTTTGAGATTGGCAGTGGTTTTGCCGGCACGGGCCTGACCGGCTCGCAGCACAACGACGAATTCATCAAACAAGGCAACAAGGTGCGCACGCTGACGAACCGCTCCGGCGGCGTCCAGGGCGGCATCAGCAACGGCGAAGAGCTTTTCTTCCGTGTCGCCTTCAAGCCCACCGCCACCATTTTGCAAAAACAAAAGACCGTGGATACCAAGGGCCGGGCGACTGAACTCATGGGCCGCGGACGCCATGACCCGTGTGTGCTGCCCCGCGCGGTGCCCATCGTCGAAGCGATGACGGCCCTCGTTCTGGTGGACCACTGGTTGCGCCAGCATGCGCAGAACCGAGTGTTTAAATTTGGAAAATAATACGGGGAATATGGGTCCGGGTACAGTTTCGTAGCGCTGAGCTTTAGCCAGCGCCCTGGGATATTCGAATCTGGAAGAAGCGCTGGCTAAAGCTCAGCGCTACGAAACTACCACAGCATCCCAGGATGGCAGCCGAGTTCACGAGGCGACCGTTCCTTCTTTCTGCGGCTTGGGCAACCGCAGGGCAATCCACACCGGAATCAACAGCGCAATCGCACCGGCGGTATAGGAGATTTTGGCGCCGGCCCAGAAATAAATGATGGCGAAGAAGAGCGGGCCGATGGCGCGGCCGAGGGCTTGGGCCGCGCGGGCGGAGCCGATGTGGCGGCCTTGGGACTTGGTGTCGCTATAGAGGGAAACGAGCGACTGCAAGAAGACGGACGTCAAGGCCGCACTGACGGCAAAAATCGCCAAGCCGACATAGAAGAAACGCAGGCGCGGGGCAAAGGCCAGGGCGAGGAAGCCAATGATGCCGCACGCCAACCCGAGGATCGCCCAAGACTGTTCACTCCAGCGCGGGACGCGTTTGCTCCGGAGACCGCCCTGGACGAAGACCATGATTACGCCCATGAAGACAAAAATATTAACCATGTCCCGAGGGGAATAGGCAAAACGCTCCGCTGCCAAAAAGGTTAACGTAAACTCCATACCGCTGAAGGCGATGGTGTAGAAGAGATTGACGAAATTGGCGCGGAGAATGGCGGGATGATCAAAGCAAAAAATCGCCGCAACGCGCTCCGAGACGGAAGCGGTTTTATCCTCTGCGGGCATCCGGGCCGCGCGTTTTCCCTCCGGCAGGGTTTCCGGGAAACGGGCCAAAACCCAGAAGTAATTGAGCACCGCCAACGCGAACGAGGCCAGGGCGCACACAGAAAATGGATTAATCCCGTATGCCGTGCCGCCCGGATAATGCGCAGAAAGATCAATCATGGAGAAAATGCCGCCCAGCGCCGGACCAATGATAAAGCCCAATCCAAAGGCAGCCCCGACCATGGCCATGCCGCTCGAGCGTTTTTCGGGCGTGGTCACGTCAGCGATGGCGGCGGTGGCCACGGAGACGTTGCCGGCCATCATGCCACCGAGGCCGCGGGCGACGAGGAGCATCCAAAAGCGCCCGGAAAAAATCCAGAGCAAGTAGCTTAGGGCCGTGCCCGCAACGGTAAAGAGCAGCACCTTGCGCCGACCCCAACGGTCAGACAGCCGGCCCCAGAACGGCGAAAAGAAGAATTGGAGGACGGAATAAAGGGATCCCAAGAGGCCAGCAAAGAGCACTTCGACGGAAAGTTTGGACGAACCGCCCGAAAGGTGGGTCAACCATTGCACGGTGTCGGCCATCCAGCCTGTCTGCCCGGCGGTAGGCAGGTAGAACTGTAACATCTTGGGGAACAACGGGAAGATGATGGAAAAGCCCACCAAATCCAAAAAGATCGTCAGAAAGATGATGCCGACCGGGGAGCGCGGGGCCCGGGGGGTGGCGGAAGGATTTGCTTGTGCGGTTGCCATAAAGCAAACAGTCCACTAGGTAGTTTGAATTGGGACAACCTTTTTCCAAGCAAATGGCCAAAACCGCTGAAGCCGTTCTCGTGCTTGCCACCCGCCGCAGCCCCCTCGCGCGGAAGCAGGCGGACCTGGCGCGCAAGGCTCTGGCACTGATGCCCCGAAAATGGTGGAAGAAAATTGAACTGCTGGAAATGACCACGACCGGCGACCAACAGCGCGATTGGTCGCTGGCCCAGGCGGGTGGCAAGGGATTGTTTACCAAAGAGCTGGAAGAGGCATTGTTGTCCGGAAAGGCGCAATTGGCCGTGCACAGTGCCAAAGATTTGCCGACGTCCCTGCCCGAAGGCCTGACGCTGGCGGGATTTCTGCCCCGGGCCGATGCGCGGGATGTGCTGGTGCGCCGCGCAGAAGTGGCCGTTCCCCGCAAGGTCGCCACGGGCAGCCCGCGGCGGCGAGCCCAGGCGAAAAGCTGGTGGCCGGGCGTCGAATGGAGCGAATTGCGCGGCAATATTGACACGCGCCTGAAAAAGATTGCTGCGGGTGAGGCCGACGCAACGTTTCTCGCCGCCGCCGGGCTGGAGCGCCTGGGCATCAAAAAATTTCCCGGTTTGGTCTTTGAGCCGCAGCCAATTGAAAAAATGATTCCCGCGGCGGGCCAGGGTGCGATTGCCCTGGAGTGCCGCGTCGAGGACGCCGATAAATTTACCCGGGCAATGTGCGCCAAAACCACGCGCGCGGTGCTGATTGAACGGGCGGCGCTGGCGGCGCTGGGCGGCGGCTGTCAATCGTCCTCGGCGGTGCATTTGGAAGGCAATTACCTGCACATTTACCACGAACCCAAGGGCCGGGCGGTGTTTGCGGTTAAGGAGAAGCTGGCCGACAAGGCGGCCGTCAAGGTGGGGAAGGCGATCCAAACCTGGCTGCAGATTGTGTAAATTTATGGAACGACCTGAACCGGATACCGTGCGCACGTGGCTGCTGAGCTTTCAGGAGTCCGTCATCACCACGATGCATTCGCTCGACCCGAAGGCCGCCTTTGGCCCGGATCGCTGGCAGCGGGCGGACGGCGGCGGCGGGGTTTCCTGCGCCTGCGCCAACGGCGAGGTGCTGGAAAAGGCAGGGGTGAATTTCTCCGACGTGCACGGCACCACCCTGCCCCCTTCAGCGACGGTGACGCGGCCGGAGCTGGCGGGCCGGCCGTTTCGGGCGATGGGCGTATCGATGGTGATGCACCCGCGCAACCCGTATTGCCCGACCGCTCACGCGAACATCCGGTTCATGGCGGTGGGCGGGCCTGGGGAAATCGTCTGGTGGTTTGGCGGCGGGTTTGATTTGACGCCGTATTATGCATTTACCGAGGATGCCGTGGCCTGGCACCGCGCGGCCGAAGCAGCCTGCAAGCCTTTCGGTTCGCACCTTTACCCGAAATATAAAGAGGAATGCGACCGGTACTTCTTTCTCAAGCACCGGAACGAAATGCGCGGAGTCGGCGGATTGTTTTTTGACGATTACAACGAGGGTGGCTTCAACCGGGCCTTCGGGTTTGCGCGCAGCGTGGGCGAAGCTTATGCGCCCGCGTATTCCGCAATTTTGCGCCAGCGCAAGGACACGCCGTTTGGTGACCGTGAGCGGCAGTTTCAGCTTTACCGGCGGGGACGCTACGTGGAGTTCAATCTTATTTACGACCGCGGCACGGTGTTCGGGCTGCAATCGGGCGGGCGGACGGAATCCATCTTGATGTCGCTCCCACCGCTGGTGCGGTGGGAATACAACTGGCAGCCGGAACACGGCAGCCCGGAAGCCAAACTCACCGAATTCTACCTCAAGCCGCGCGACTGGCTCAGCTAAATTACAACCAATGACCGCCCGCGAACGATTCCTGGCCGCCTGCGCGCGCGCCCCCGCCGACCGGCGGCCCGTGTGGCTGATGCGGCAAGCCGGGCGCTATCTTCCCGAGTACCGCGCCTTGAAGGAGAAGCACAGTTTTGTGGAAATGGTCCGCACCCCCGCGCTGGCGGCGGAAGTCACCCTCCAGCCTCTGCGGCGGTTTCCGTTGGATGCGGCAATAATCTTTAGCGACATCCTCATCGTGCCCGAGGCCATGGGCCAGCCGTATCACTTCCGCGAGAAAGGCGGCATTGCGATGGAGTTTGCGCTGGATTCCGCCGAAAAAATCGCCGCCCTTGACGAAAAAAACATTGCCGCCCGCCTGAATTATTTGGCCGAAGCTTTGAAATTGGTCCGCGGGGAATTGGGTGATAAAACGACGTTGCTGGGATTTGCCGGCTCACCCTGGACGCTGGCGGCCTATATGACCGAAGGAGGTTCGCCGGAAGATTCGCCCGCGATTGCGCGGCTGGCCCATACCGACCTGGCGCTGTTTGAGAAACTGATGAATAAGCTGGCGACCGCCGTCGCGGAATGCCTGCGCCTGCAAGTGGCGGCCGGAGCGGACGCCGTGCAAATTTTCGATTCCTGGGGCGCGTTGTGCCCGGACGAGTATTACCAGAAGTGGTCGCTGCGCTGGATTCGCGAGGTGATCGCCGCGCTGCCACCCAATACGCCCGTGATTCTGTTTGCCAAGGGCATGGCGAAACATGCGACGGCACTCAAGGCGACCGGGGCGGCGGTGCTAAGTTTGGACCAAACGGTGGATTTGGCGGCGTTCCGCCGGGCCAATCCCGATGTCGCCACCCAGGGGAACTTGGAGCCGGAGTTGCTCACGGAAGAGCCGGATGCCGTTCGCGAGGCCACTTTCCAATTGCTCAAGGCGGCCACAGGTCCGGGCCATATAGTAAACTTGGGCCATGGCGTCACACCCCAGGCGAAGATTGAATGTGTTGCCGCGATGGTTGAAACGGTGGCAACGAGCACCCTGCCGGCATGAAACGCCTCCTCGTCATCGGCGGTGGGCTGGCCGGGTTGAGCGCGGCATGGGCGGCGCGCAAGGCGGGCGCGGAAGTGCGCATTTTAGAATGGGGCGGCCTCCCCGGCGGCGTGGTTAAGACCATTCAGGAAAATGGGTTTCTCATGGAGACCGGCCCGAACACGCTGACGACGGCGAGTCCGGCATTTTTGAAATTAATTCATGAACTTGGATTGGAAAATGAAATTGCCGCAACGACGCCTGCGGCGAGTGCGCGGTATATCGTCCGCGGAGGGAAACTGGTGCCGGTGCCGATGTCGCCGCTCCATGCGATCACCTCCCGATTGCTGTCTTTGCGAGCAAAACTGCGGGTGCTCGGCGAGCCGTTCGCAAAAGCGCGATCGAAAGATGCGACGGGCGACGAAAGCCTGGCGGATTTCGCGCGGCGCCGACTGGGCCCGGAACCTTATGCCTACGCGCTGGAGCCGTTGGTGGCGGGCATATTTGCGGGCGATCCGGAGAGACTCGCGGTGCGGCATGTTTTTCCCCGCCTTTACAAAATGGAAGTGGAACACGGATCCATCGTCCGCGGGATGTTTCGTTCCAAACGAACGCCGCGGCCCAAAGGCACGCCGGGGTTGATTTCCTTTCGCGAGGGCATGGCAGCCCTGCCGCGCGCCTTGGCGGTTAAACTGGATGACGGCTTGGTGATGGAGGCGCGGCTTCTTGCGCTGGAACGCGGGGCCGACGGCAAGTGGGCGGCGAAGTGGCAGGGTCCCGGAGGACAATCGGAGGAGCAATTTGATGGGGTGGTGCTGGCCGTGCCAGCGCACGCCCTCGCCGCTTTTCCCGTGCCCGCAGAACTGGTCGAGTCATTGGCGCCGCTCGCCAAAATTGAACACCCGCCGGTCACCAATGTGGTACTCGGCTTTCCTCGCGACGGGGTTGGGCATCCGCTGGATGGGTTCGGGGTGTTGGTGCCGGCGGTGGAGAATCTGTCGATTCTCGGTGCTCTTTTCAATTCAACGCTTTTTCCCGGTCGTGCTCCGGAGGGCCAGGTGCTCATCACGGTCTTTGTCGGCGGGGCGCGCCAGCCGGCATTGGCGCAATTGCCAGATGCCGAACTGTTGGCGCGGGTGCTGGGTGATTTGGGAAAGCTGTTGCAAGTAACGGTGCCGCCGTCCTTCCAAAAGATCATCCGCTGGCCGCACGCGATACCGCAATATAATCTCGATTATGGCACGATGCTGATCGCGATGGAGGCGGCGGAACGCGCATGGCCGGGATTGGTGCTGGCGGGATCCTATCGCGGCGGGGTGTCGGTGCCGCAAGTTCTCGAAAATGGGGCGGCGGCGGGGTTGCGGGCGCTAAATCTGTCGCCAAGCATCGGGGAATGAGTATACGATTTTGCCATGTCCCAGCCCGCCGTCCTGCTGCTCAACCTTGGCTCGCCCGCGTCGCCCTCCGTGCCGGATGTGCGGAGCTATTTGCGCGAATTCCTGTGGGATGAGAGAGTGCTGGACACCCCAGCGCCGCTGCGGTGGATGGTGCTCAATTTATTCATCCTGCCGTTTCGGCCGAAGAATTCCGCGGAGGCCTATGCGAAAGTATGGACGCCCGAGGGTTCACCCTTGGTGGTGACGAGCAAGCACGTCCAACAGAAGGTACAGGCGGAGGTGGGGGCGACGGCCAAGGTTGCGCTGGCCATGCGTTATGGCGAGCCGTCGGTGGCAAGCGTGGTGAATGAGTTAAAGAAACTTGGTGCCTCCCGGGTCTTCATCGTGCCGCTCTATCCCCAATATGCAATGTCGAGCTACGAAACCGTCGTCGCGCTCGCGGAGAAAATCCTGGCCGACCAAATGCCCGGGGTGCCGGTGGACTCGCTGCCGCCCTTTTTCCAGCATCCGGCGTATATCGCGGCGATGGTGGAGCACATGCGGCCGCATTTGGAAAAGGGGTTCGACAAAGTGCTGTTTTCCTTTCACGGCATTCCCTACCGCCATTTGCAAAAGAGCGACGTTTCGCATGCCCACTGCCTGAGCCGGCCGGACTGCTGCGACGGCTGCCATCCGGCGCACCTGACGTGTTACCGGCACCAGAGCCTGCGGGCGACAGAACTCATCACGGCGCAACTCGGACTCAAGCGCGAACAATACGAAATCTCCTTCCAAAGCCGTTTGGGCCGCGACCCCTGGCTGCGGCCATATACAGATTTCCGGCTGCGGGATTTACCGGGCGAGGGCATCAAGCGCCTGTTGGTAGTGTGCCCGGCATTTGTCAGCGACTGCCTGGAAACGCTGGAAGAAATTGCCATGCGCGGGAAGGAAATATTCGAGGAAGCGGGCGGCAAAGAGTTCGCCCTGATTCCGTGCCTGAACGAGCACCCGGCGTGGATTGCGTTTTTGCGCGGGGAGATTGATCAATGGGTCAAAATTCCTTCGATTCGGGGACGGGACACCTGGAGGATTAACGGGTAATTCGTCTCGGCTTTAAGCTTGCGCGGAGGCGGCGTTCGCGGCTTTAATGCCCCTGCTCATGGCAGAATTCTACATACGCCAGTCTGAGACCGACGCCGTCCGCGGGCCATTCGACGAGGACCAGATCACGTCGCTCGCCGACGCCGGGCAAATAACGCTGGAAACCCAGGTAGCCGATGAGACCCAAAGCGGGTGGCTGAAGGTGGGCGACAGCACGGAGCTAAAGGCCCTGCTTTTTCCCGAGAAAAAGAAAATTGGCCTCAAAAAGGGCAAGGAGAAGGAAGAGTTCCAACATTTGAACAATCCGGAGGATGAAGGCAAGCCGGGCGTGACGGTCGAACAAATGCTGGCCGCCGCCGAGGGCCACACGATGGACACCAAGCACCTCAAGGACAAGGCGAAGTACGTGGGCAAAGCCGCCAGCCTGTCCATGCCGGTACTGACGGCGATGATGGTGCTAAGCGGTCTCTCGAACAGCCTGCCCCGCTACACGGTGATCATGGATTTATTTTCCGGCAATTTCAGCAGCCTCGCGCATGAGCCGTTTGCGGCGGTCGGGTTGTTCGACTTTTTGCTGGCGCTGGGACTGTTTCTGAACGTGTTCAGCCTGTTTCCGGTGGTGCGGTTCCGCGCGATGATTGGTCTGGGTTATTTTCTCTTTGCCTATTGGTCCATGGGGGACATGGCCGGAATTGCGGCATCCATTTGCGCGGGCCTGGGAATTTTCGTTTGCACCATCACCCTTAACCTAAAGGCGATGATTCTCTTTGCGATTATCGGCGTGGGCGGCATGGGCTACCTGGCTTGGGCGGCCTGGACGACGGTGTCAGCCGCGGCGGGCTGAGGAGCGGTTTTATGGCGATGCTGAATTCCAAGACTCCCGCCGCCACGCGTCTGGTGCGGCAGTCCCGGAAGGTGCTGCAAGAGGAGATCTGGCACCATTCGGTGGTGTTTGACCGGACGACGCGCGGGCGAATCTACGCCTTTTTGCGGGTGCTGAGCATTACCGTCCGGGGAATTGGAACGAAAAAAATGTTCAGCCAGGCGGCGGCGCTGAGTTATGCCTCGCTGATGTCGCTGGGGCCGATCATTTCGCTGGCGATTATGATTTCCACGTTTGTGCTGGAGAAGAACGCTGATCCCCAACAGGCCACGACCGACATGTTAAACCGAATCGTGACCTTCATCGCGCCCGCGACGACGGCCACGACCGGCGATAATGCAGCCAATGCCGGCGAGACAGCCAAGCATGTCAATCCCGACCTGGTGAACCTGCTGAACAGTTTTGTGGCCAGCGCGCACAGCAAAACGGTGGGCGTGTTCGGTTTGCTGATCCTGGTGTTTATTTGCATTCAAATGATGGTTTCCATTGAGAACAACTTTAACAACATCTGGGGTGTGCGCCGCGGTCGGGACATGGTGCGGCGGGTGGTGTTGTATTGGACGGTGTTTAGCCTCGGGGTGCTGGCGGTGTTTCCCACCTTCACGGTTTCGCTGACACAGGGGCTGAGCGGCTTGGTGAGCACATTGCCGCCGCCGCTGGATTTGCTGGCGGCATTCAAGTGGGTCTCACTCCTGCTGGAGTTCGTCCTGTTGACGCTGTTGCTGGCGGTATTTTACCGGCTGATTCCCAACACGAAGGTTCGCTGGCGGCCGGCGTTCGTCGGTGGGGCGGTGGTGGCGATATGCCTGATCTTAAACAACAACCTTTCGTTTCTGTATGTGTCCACGGTGCTGAGCAAACAGAGTTTGTATGGTTCGGTCGGGATCGTGCCCATTTTAATGTTTGGGTTGTATGTGTTTTGGGCGATGGTGCTGTTTGGCGGGATGCTGACTTATGCGATGCAAAATGCCAACAACATCACGGCGGACCGCCTCTGGAACCAGGTCAGCCCGCGGACGCGACGATTGCTGAATTTGGCGGTTTTCTCCCAGGTGGCGCGGGCCTTTTTGCGCGGCGAATCTGGGCCGAATTCTGAAGAGTTGGCGAATTCGCTGCGGGTGCCGGTCGCGCTGCTCAATGAGGGTTTGGGCCGGATGGGCGACTTGAAGCTGGTCAGTCTGGTGGAGGTGCCGAACGAGGACGGAGACATCGAAATGCGCTACCAGCCGGGAAAACCCCTGCACCAACTGACGCTGGGCCAATTCCACCACGATCTGGACATTGTCGGCAACGCCGCCGGGGACGATAATTTGCTGGCGTCCGACCCGTTGGTTCCGGACTACCTCCAGGCGATGACTGAATTTGAATCCGGCTCGGCAATGCACCAAACATTCGCGGAATTGCTGGGGCCAAACGCAACCGGGGCGCCGCCGGGGGTCCAGTCTCAGGCGAGCATGCCGGCGTCGCGGAAGGAATAGAAGCCAAGGCCGCGCGGGTCGGCGCCGGGGAGGCCAATGATGACGTGGTCCAGCAGTTGAATGCCAATAACTTCCGCCGCGGCGCGCATTTGGCGCGTAATCTCGAAATCCGCAGTGCTGGGTGCGGGGTCGCCACTGGGGTGATTGTGGACGGCGACAATGGCGGTGGCGCTGGAGCGAATGGCCTCGCGAAAAACTTCACGCGGGTGCGCGAGACTGCTGGTGGCGGTACCGGAGGAAATTTCCACGCGCTTGAGCAGCCGGTATTTGCGGTTGAGGCAAAGAATCCAAAGCTTCTCCACATCCAAGCCCGCGGCCAGGGGTACAAAATGTTTATAAACGGAAACCGGTGTGGACAGCCCTTCCGGATCGCGGGCGGCAGCCTGCGCAATCACCCGGCGGGCAATTTCCATGACCGTGACCAACTGCAGCGCCTTGACGCGCCCAATACCTTTGATCCGGCGGAAATCCTCGGTTTTCCACGAGAGCAGCGCGGCGAGCGAGCCAGCTTCCGTCAACAGCACCGCCGAAACCTTGAGCACATCCATGCCTGGGTGACCGCTGCGCAGGAGCATGGCGAGCAGCTCGGTGTCGCTGAGGGCGCCGGGACCGAGCGATTCCAAGCGCTCCTGCGGGCGCTCCCCGGGGGCCATCTCTTTGAGCGCTGGCGCCGTTTCGCGCACCTGTCGGTCGCGCGCGGGCACAGGCGCATAGTCCGCCGGAGCGGGATTGACGCGGCTTCCGGTTGAATGGGGTGTCGTATCCACACCCGTCATATTCTCCTTTTCCCATTCCACGAACAAGCCCGAAAAAAGCGGTGCGGCCGCTGACTAGCTCCCAGCCAGATTGGCGAAAAACAAATCGAGCAAGGCGGTGTCCTTGATCCCCGGCGCACTTTCGACGCCGCTGTTGACATCCACCACTTTGGCGGAAGTGGCGCGCAGGGCCGCCCGAATGTTTTCCGGGCGCAAACCTCCCGAGAGCACCCAGTGATGCTGCGGATGCTTTTCCGACAAGGCCTTAAAATGCTGCCAATCGCCGACGCGCCCGGTGCCGCCGTAGGCGCCTTTTTGATAAGTGTCCAGCACGAGCGTGTGCGCAACACGCAAGGCGGCCGCAGGAAAGTCCACCCCGCTGGGCAGGCGGGGAGCGAGCCACAGCCGGTCAGGGCCAACTTCCTGGAGCCAATCCTCCAGCGTTTTGTCAGGAATCTCCGCAGGATCGTAGTGAATCTGGCAAAAATCGAAACCTTGGTCGCGCCGTTTCTTCAAACTGCCTGGCGCGGGAGCGACGTCCACCGCTACGCGCTTGCCCTGGGGGATGGCGGCCAGAAGCACCTCCAACGCCTCCGCCCGAACTTGGCGCGGCGAGTTTGCATAAAGGACGATGCCGAAAAAATCCGCCCCAAATTCCCGCGCGAGACGTGCGTCTTCCGGGCGGGTGAGGCCGCATACTTTGATGCGTGGGCGCATAAATTGAAATAAAACGAATTGGCCGGTCGCCGCAGGCGAAGGCACATCGACCGGGAGGCAATGTCGGTTGGTCGGGATACAATAATCCAAATTGGCAAAATTAGCCAATGGAATATCCACTTTCACTTGGATGTCCCGTTGCCCTATTTGCGGATTCTTATCCGCAAAATGATACCATGGTCCGTACCTTCGTAACAGAACCACGACCGGAGCCGGCGCTCCACCCGGAAAATTACGCTTTTAAGATAAGTTTCTCGCGCACCGCCGCGACCAAACCGTCCAAAGAATGTTCCGGCGCCTCAATATTGACCGGCATCTTATGCGCTTTAAGAGCCTTGGCGGTAAGCGGCCCAATGGCGCAGGCGAGTGGGCGCCGTGCGCCCGGGGCGGGGGTAAGATGCCTGGCCTGCTGAACAAACGACTCTACCGTCGAGGCGCTGGTGAAGGCAATGGCATCGGCCCCATGAAGGCGGAAGGATTCGGCGGAGGGGTCGTTCGACAAATCGGTCAGGTCCGTCCGGTAAACTTGAAAACAATCCACAATCGCCCGGGCTTTTTGCTCGAGGTTCTGCACCAAATCTTCGCGGTTGCGGTTGCCGGTGACCACGAGGACGCGCAGGTTTTCGAGCGACCCCAGCGCAATCAACTCGTCGGCCAGGGCGTCTGCGGTGGCCGTGGCGGGCAGGATCGTGACTTCGAGGTGGAATTTTTCCACTTCGCGGGCAGTGGACGGCCCGATGCAGGCAAATTTCATGGGGCCGAGCGCGCGCACGTCCTTGCAGCGGCGTATGACTTCCTCGAGAAAATTACGGACCCCGTTGGGGCTGGTGAAGATCCCCCATTCGTAGGTCGCGAGTTCGGCGAAAACTTCATCGGCCCGGTCTTTGGCAATGTCCGGATGGATTTCGATGAGCGGCAGTTCGAGCACCTCGGCGCCCAAATCCTCCAATTTCTTGCGCAATTCGCCGGCCTGCTCTTTCGCCCGGGGCACCACGATGCGTTTGCCAAACAGCGGACGTTGCTCGAACCAGCCAATTCCCTGCGCGGCCTTGACCGCTGCACCGATAATGACCACGGCGGGCGCGCCAAGTCCGGCCCGGGCCACGGCGGAAACCAGCTCGCCGAGCGTGGTGAACAAAGTCTTCTGTTGGGCAGTCGTGGCCCATTGCACCACTGCGGCCGGCGTGTCGGCGGCGAGTCCACCCGCGCGCAATTCCCCTGCGATGCGTTCGAGCTGGCCCATGGCCATGTAAAGGCAAAGCGTGCCGCCGACGGGGGAGAACTTTTTCAGGTCCACACGCAGGGCATGCTTCTCCTGGTCCTCGTGGCCAGTAATAAAACTGAGCGAGGAGGCGAAATCCCGGTGCGTGAGCGGGATTCCGGCATAGGCCGCGGCCGCCAGGGCCGCCGTGACGCCCGGAACGATTTCAAACGGAATGCCGTCCCGGGCCAGTCGCTGGGCCTCTTCCCCACCCCGGCCAAAAATGAACGGGTCGCCACCCTTGAGGCGCACCACGGTCTTGCCCGCCTTGGCCCGGGCGACGATCAAATCTTCGATTTGGTCCTGGGGAATGGCGTGGACGTGGGCGTCCTTGCCGACGTAGACCAATTCGCAACCCGCCTTGACCCACCGGCGCAGTTCCGGATTGACCAGCCGGTCATAGACCAGCACGTCGCACCGCGCGATCAAGTCGCGGGCCCGGAGAGTGACCAGACCGGGATCGCCGGGACCTGCGCCAACAAGAAAAACAGAAGACATGGAGGGAGGAAGGATGATGGAGGATGGAGGAAAGGTGAAGTCAGAAGAGTGACCCAACGCAGAATGGGCCGTCAACGGCTGGGCTTGCGAAACGTCACTGGCTGTGGCTATATTCCGCCGATGGCCCTGCCCCTGACGTTTGATGCCGCCCAACTGCGCCCCGACCGCGCGCTCGCCTGCGAATGGCTGGAAACCAACGGGCTCGGTGGTTGGGCCGGCAGCACCATCGCCAACGCCCACACACGGCGTTATCATGGCTTGCTCGTCGCGGCCCTCAACCCGCCGGGGAACCGGATGGTGCTCCTTTCGAAACTCGAGGAGACCTTGCAATTTGGCGGCACGAGCTACGACCTCGGTTGCAACCAGTACCCCGGCATCATCGCGCCGTGTGGGCAGCAATACATTGAAAAATTTTCGCTGCTCCCCTTCCCCACCTGGCAATACCGCGCCGGGCCCATTGCGCTGGAAAAGCAAATTGGCGCCATCCATGGCGAAAACACGACGATCATCCAATACCGCCTCGCGGCCGCGCCGGGGCCGGTGGAATTCCTGCTGCGTCCGCTGGTGGCCGTGCGCAATTACCACAGCCTGCAACACGCCAACAATAATGTGAAGCGGGAAGCTCCCTTCGCCAATGGTGTGCTCACGATCCAGGCTTACGATGGTACGCCGCCTTTTTACATCTCCGTGCCCGGCGCAACCTTCGATTACGCGCCGTATTGGTATTACCACTTCCAGTACCGCGAAGAACAGGCGCGCGGCCTTGATTTCGAGGAGGACTTGTTCTGCCATGGCGCCCTGCGCGTCACCCTTCAACCCGGCCAGACGCTCGGCGTCATCGTCTCCCTTGATGCGCCCGCCGGTCGCGACCCCGCGGCTTTGCTCGCCGCCGAGGCCGCCCGCCGCGATGCCCTCGTCAAACAATCCGGCTTTACCGGGGAAGTCGAATGCCAGCTCGTGCGGGCGGCGGACCAGTTCATTGTCCGCCGCGGCGAAAATTCCCGCACGGTTATCGCGGGCTATCACTGGTTTGGCGACTGGGGCCGTGATACCATGATTGCGCTGCCCGGATTGTGCCTTGCGACCAAACGCTTTGATGAGGCCCGCGAAATTCTCCGCGTTTTTGCGCAGGCCGAAAGCCAGGGCCAGCTGCCCAACCATTTTCCCGACCACGGCGAGGCACCCGTGTACAATACCGCAGACGCCGCGCTTTGGTTCTTTGTCGCCGTCCGTGCCTACCTGCAGGCCACCAGCGACGAGGCTTTTGTGCAAAAAGAAATCCTGCCCGTGCTCGAGGACATTATCGCCTGGCATGACAAGGGCACGCGCTACCATATCCATTGCGACGACGACGGCCTGCTCTTTGCCGGCGAACCGGGCGTGCAACTGACTTGGATGGATGCCAAAGTGGGCGATTGGGTGGTTACCCCGCGCACGGGCAAGCCGGTGGAAATTAACGCCCTTTGGCACAACGCCCTCGCCATCCTCGCCGAATTGCGCGACCGCTTTTCCCAGCCCGGCGCCGAGGACCTCGCCGCCAGGGCACTGGCGGTGAAGGACCGCTTCGTTGAAACCTTTTGGAACACCAAGACCGGCTACCTTTTTGACGTCGTCCACGATGGCGACAAGGATGACTCCTTGCGTCCGAACCAACTCCTCGCCTTGAGCCTCCCGCACGAACTTCTGCCCCAGAGCCAGGCCTTGCGCGTCCTGAAGGCCGTCGAACAGAAGCTGCTAACGCCCGTCGGCTTGCGCTCCCTCGCGCCAGGTGCGCCGGGCTACCGCCCGCGCTACGAAGGCAGCGTCCACGCCCGCGATGGTGCCTACCATCAAGGCACCGTCTGGGGTTGGTTGCTGGGCCCGTATATCACCGCGCTGGTGCGCCTGCGCGGTGCCGCCGGGAAGGAGCGTGCCCGCAATCTCGTGGATAACCTGACTCAGCGCCTCGGCGAGGCAGGCCTCGGCACCCTGTCCGAAATCTACGACGGCGACATCCCCAACACCCCGCGCGGCTGCATCGCCCAAGCGTGGAGCGTTGGCGAGATCCTCCGCGCCTGCCGGGAGGATTTGGGCGCATAGCCGGATTGGTCAAAAATCTGCTTGATTTTTAAAAATCATTCCGTATTTTGAAACTCATGAGAGTTCATGACGTCAAGACTTTCGCCGAGCGCAAACCCTTTCGTCCGTTTGCCGTTCGTCTTACCAATGGCTCGGAGTACCAATTTAACGAAGCCCGTGATTTGGGCGCGCCCCGGGACTTCCACATGATCTTTCACTTTGGCAAAAGCGAAGCCGTGCGCATTGAAACCAGCAGTATTGTGGAGATTATCGAAAACTAGGCGGGATCGTTGACGTGGTCGTGTCCTTGACAGTCACTTCGTCTCCGCCCGCACCCGTTCGCGCAACTCTTCCTTCAATTCATCAAGGCCTTCGCCGCTCAGGCAGGAGATTTTCCGAATCGTCACCTTCTTATATTTCTTCTTAAACCGCTTTAAATTTTCCTCCGCGGCCGGCTCGTCCATCTTGTTCGCCGCGACTAAGCTGGGTTTCTTCAACAATTCCGGGCTGTAATTCTTCAATTCCTCGCGCAGGTGCTTGTAATCGTCGAGTGGATCGCGCCCGTCCACTCCGGCCATGTCCAGCATGATGAGCAGCAGGCGGCAGCGCTCGATGTGGCGCAGAAATTCATGGCCCAAACCGTGGTCTTCACTGGCGCCTTCAATCAGCCCGGGAATATCCGCCATCGAAATGCGTTCAAAAATATCCGGGTATTCGACGATGCCGACGTTCGCGTGCAGGGTGGTAAAGGGATAAGGTGCCGTCTTGGGATGCGCCTTGGTGATGCAATTGGTCAGCGATGACTTCCCGGCGTTAGGGTAGCCGACCAAGCCGACGTCCGCGATGGTCTTGAGCACCAGCCGGAACTGACCCTCCTCGCCCGGGAAGCCCGTGGTGAATTTCGTCGGAGCCCGGTTGGTCGAGCTTTTGAAATGTAGATTGCCCAGCCCGCCCCGGCCACCGCGCAGGAGCACCACGCGCTGATCATGCTCAGTCAATTCCGTAACCACGCGGTCGGTTTCCTTGTCGCAAACAATGGTACCCAGCGGCATCCGCACTTCCAAGTTCGCGCCCGCGTGGCCAAAACAGTCGCGGCCCGCGCCGTTGTCGCCATTCTTGGCGTGCAGGTTCGGGCTATAGCGGAATTGCGTCAGATCACCAACATTCTCGTCGCCGATCAGCACGACATCGCCGCCCTTGCCGCCGTCGCCGCCGTCGGGACCGCCAAAGGGCACAAATTTTTCGCGGCGAAAGCCCGCGCAGCCGTCGCCTCCGCGACCAGCCCGGAAATGCACTTCTGCTTCATCAACAAACATGCCGCACTATGGCGACCGCCCATGCTGCAAGCAAGGCCAGAGCGAAAAAATCGCGGCGCCAGCCATTGGAAGACGACCGGACCTTCTCGCCCTATTTGACCTTGGGTGTGGCTGCGGACGCGCTAATCTGCGCGCTGACCTGATGAAACCAGTCAGTGACCAGTTTAAACTGTTCGGGTGTCATCCGCGCCTCGGGATGCATGACCAAATAGCTGGAGAGCGGCATTTGGTTCTCCATGATCGAAGTTTCCATGTCGCCCAGGATTTTGACCTGGTATTGCGCGGTGGTGGGTGGTTGCCCGCCAATCAGCCGCGTGTCCCGGCCCAGCCTCGGTTTGAGGTCCGCCCATTCGGATAGATTCAGCCGCCGGCGACCGTCGTTGACATGGTTCGCTATCCACCAGGATACTGGCGCGACATAAGTGTACCACGGCCATTTTGTTTCATTCGAATGGCAGTCGTAGCACGATGCGCGCAAAATGGCCTCAACCTCCGGCGGAGGCTGCAGTTTCTTCGCCGGATCGACCGGAGGTTGGGCGCGATTCACCGGCACCAGCTGGATGACGACAAAAAGACAAAGGCCGGAAAGAAACAAGCGCTTGAACCATTTTTTCATGAACCATTAAATTCTGTCCATTTCCGGAAAACTGTCTACAACTTAACCTCAAGGCTAATTACCCCGATGAACCTTTCGAAATGTTCCCGGTACTGTCTGGTGGTTGTAGTGGCTGGCGCCCTCGCCGCCTGCCAGGCCGTTCCGACTTCTGCCTCCAATATCGTTTCGTGGAAGCTGGACAACCTGCAATCCGTCGACGGCCATGCGCCGGTGATTCAAGGCGCTCCCAAATCCGTCAATGACACGTCCGGAAAGGCGCTTTTGTTCAATGGCAGCAGCGACGGCCTGATCTTTCCGATGGTTCCAATTGCCGGCATGAAAGCGTTTACCATCGAAGTGCTGTTCTTTCCCCAATCCGGCGGGCTGCCCGAGCAGCGCTTTGTCCACGCCGAGGATGAGGCCATGAACCGGCTGACCATGGAGACCCGCCTGTTTCCCACTGGCCAGTGGGCCTTCGACACCTTTCTCCTTTCCGGCGCCAGCCGGCTGAGCATTTACAATGCCACCAAGCTTCATCCGGCCGACCATTGGTATTGGGTGGCCCTGCGCTATGACGGCGCGACGATGACCAGCTTTATCAATGGGGTGAAGGAAGGCGAAGGCCCGGTCGTTTTTCCGGCAATGAAGGAAAATGGAAAGATTTCCATCGGCGTGCGGCAGAATCTGGTGGGATGGTTCAAAGGTTTGATTCGCGAAGCGCGTTTTACGCCCGAGGCGCTGCCGGATTCCGCGCTGCAGCGGGTGCCGTAGGATATGAATGCCGTTCGATTCGCACCCATTCGCGCAGCTTTCAAAATTGAAAATTTACCGACATTCAAGGAGCATCGCAATTTGAACTTGGGGCGGTTGCTTTGGCGCGGTTATTCGCCTCCCTGCTCTCCGCCCACAGGTAAGCAAAGCTTAAAAGCAGCGACTGAATTAAGAATAATGCGTCGTGGTCGAGAAAAAATATTCCCAAACTGACCACTGCAATTACAGCAAATAATTTACCTTGGTAGACATCTCCCTTAAAAAGCTTTTGCATGGTGCTTATCGTGCGCTCCATAGGCTAATAATGCAACTGCTTTATGCCAGGTTCCGTGGGCCCGGTTCGCCGCGCTCGCCAGCGCGGCCCGGAGGGCATTCAGGGCGGTCGAGCGACGTCCGCGCGCAATTGACGCATTGCGAATAATTGCTAAATTGCGTTCTGCCCTATGCCCCATTCAAGATTGGTTTGTGGTTAATCTCCATGATGCCCCGCCGCCCGCTCCTATATTTCAGTTTTGTTTTCAGTCTGCCGCTGGTGGTCAGCGCGCAGGGGACCGTTCCTGGATTGTCGGTGACCAGTCTACTTCCGGCGAACCACGCTAAGGACGTCCCGCCGGACACACATCTCAACCTGACCTTCAAAACCCCGCCCGGGTATGGAACATCCGGCCAAGTGCGCATCTTCGACGCTGCGGATGACCGCCTGGTGGACACCGTCGACCTCGCCACCGGCCCCCAGGGCTATACCATCGGCGGCACCGCCTATAACGCGTACCCCATGCTTATCGGGGAAAATGCGGTGACGATCTATCCCCACCCGGGGGCGCTGAATTACAATAAGACTTACTATGTGCAGATGGACTCCGGCGCGGTGAAGAACGAAGCCGGTAATTTTCCGGGTTTCACAGATAAAACCGGTTGGACGTTTACCACCAAGGCTGCTGCGCCTGCGGCCGATTTCGGCAAGATTGTCGTCGCCGCAGACGGTACCGGCGATTTTGCAACCGTGCAAGCCGCCCTCGATTTTATTCCCCCCAACAACACCAGGCCGGTGACCATTTTTATCCGCAAGGGCGTCTACAACGAAATCGTCAACTTCGCCAACAAGTCGAACCTCACCCTGCTGGGCGAGGATCGGATGGGAACCGTCATCGCCTATCCCAACAATCCCCGTCTGAACGCCAATCGCAGCGTGTTGCAGGCCAACAACTGCCCGGGGCTCGCGCTGGTCAATCTCACCATGCGCGACACCACGCCCAAACAGAGCGGCGGCAATCAGGCCGAGACGATCATTGTCAAGGGCACCGGCAACCTGATCATCAGCCATTGTAGTTTTTACAGTTTTCAGGACACCATTCAAATTGACTGTCCGGCCTACGTTACCGACTGCCAGGTTGAGGGCGACATTGACTTTCTCTGGGGCACGGGCGCGGTTTTTTACAACCATTGCGACCTCAAGGAACTGACCAGCAAGGACTCCGTGCTCGTGCTGCGCAATCCCGCGGGCAAACACGGCGCCGTCCTGCTGAATTGCAAAATTGACACCGCGCCCGGCGTCACCGGCGCCTACCTCGAGCAGAATCAAGGATACGCCAATAGCGAAGTCGTCTTGTTGAATTGCGCCCTCGGGCCCGGTTTCAATCCCCTGGGCTGGCGCGCGGATGAAACCAAGCCAGTGGACCAGGTCCACAATTGGGAGTTCAACAGCACCAACCTCAGCGACGGCAAACCAGTGGACGTCAGCGGCCGGGCCAAATGGTCGAAACAACTCACCATGGAAAAAGATGCCGAAACGATTGCCAATTATAGCAAGCCCGCATTCATCCTCGGCGGTTGGAGCCCGGCGCTCGCGCCCATTATTCTAGCCCAGCCTGCCGCAGCCTCCGTGAAAGTTGGAGAATCCGCCACGTTCAGTGTCACCGCCGCAGGATTACCCAACGCCACTTACCAATGGCAATTGAACGGCACCCCCCTCCGCGACGCCCTCAAAGATCCTCCGCATATCCTGGGCTCAACTTCCACCACCCTGCAGATCGATTCGGCCATGCCGCAAAGTGCCGGCCTTTACACCGTCGTCGTGACCACGGTTTCCGGGTCGGTCACCAGTGCGCCGGCGGCTCTCACTGTCACTCGAGCCCCCGCCCGATGAATTTTAGCCTTCGCGCGGTTTACTTGACCTTCCAACTCAGGGGATACGCCTTGTCCGCCTTGGCCAGCGTCCAGCGGCCGAGCAGCTTGCGCCAGCCCCCGTGCTGCCGCGTGGCGACCGGTTCGATTTTAGCCGTAAAGATTTTCTCAAAAAAACGGGCATAGTATTCCGGATTGAAGAGCTGGTTGGGCTGATTGCCCATGAACACCGGCTCGGCCAGGATTTGACGGTAAAGCGCGTCGTTCGAGTCAATTTCCCTGATGCGGTCAATGAGCGCCGCCTCGCTGGGAAATTCGTGATAATTCAAGAACCGTTTTGGGTTAAATTCCTCCGCCGCCCGCGGGCAACCGTAATACACTGGAATGCACCGCGCGGCAAAGCCCAGCAGCAGCTTCTCGGAAATATAGCCAGGCACGGCCTTGTTCTCGAAGGCCAGGTGAAATTTATACGGGCGCAAAAACTCCGTCGTATTATCCAGTCCGTACGGGACTTCCCGGCCCACATTGTTCCCGGCGCGGCCCGCCGAATCCACCTGCTTATACCGCGAAAGCTGGTCAAAGAAATTCCACCGCAGGCGCGTCTTGTCATTGCGGTATGATGACAAAAACGCGCAGAATTTGGTCTTTTGCAGAAAGAGGCGTTCGGCTTCGCCGGGAGATTGGAGCAACGCAGCGGCCGCAAAAATCAACGCATAAGGCGGAAAGCGCAGGTGCCGGGGGTCGTCGGAATAATGCGGGGTCAGGGCATAATCGCAAACATTCCAATCGGGCAGGCGGTCCGCCTCCGAGGTGTGAAAGATGCGGACGCAATTGAAAAGACGGTGGTGGTGGCCCGTATGCGAATAGAAGAGAAACGACGGCTGATCGGCGATATCCACCGGGAAATGGCCGTGGAGGAATTTGGCCAGCGGCAGGTTCGTCTTGGTGCGGGTTAGGCCCCAATCGCAAAAATCCACGGGCAGGCGATGCGCAGTCATGCCGCCGAGTGATGCCAAAAAGCGTTGACAGGCAAGAGCAAAACCCAAGGGTCGGGGGGGGACTGCTCCCGCGCATGCTCTTCAACAGCTATGAATTTCTGCTGTTCTTCCTGCCGGTCACACTGGCCGGGTGGTTCACCTGCGGGCGGTGGGCGGGAATCCGCGCCGCCCAGGTGTGGCTCATTACGGCCTCGCTTTTCTACTACGGTTGGTGGAACCCGTGGTATCTCATTTTAATCATCACACTAACCCTGGCCAATTACGGTTGGGGCCGCCTGCTGGCGCGTCGCGCCATCGCCGGCCAGCCGGGCGGTCTGGCGCTGGCACTGGGCGTTGCGGCCAATCTTTGCCTTCTGGGCTATTACAAATATGCCAATTTTTTCCTCGATAATCTCAATACGCTGACCGGCGCCAATTGGGTGCTCGGCCAGGTCATCCTGCCGCTGGGCATTTCGTTCTTCACCTTTCAAAAGATTGGCTATCTGGTGGATTGCGCGCGCGGCCTGGTGCCCAAGAGCGACTTTCTCAGCTTCGGCCTGTTCGTGGTCTTCTTCCCACAGCTTATTGCCGGCCCAATCACCCACCACGGCGAAGTCATTCCGCAATTTTCCCGGCCGGGAGTTACGCGGCCCGATTGGGGAAATATCGCCCTCGGCCTGACCATGCTTACGTTCGGCCTCGCGAAGAAAGTTTTGCTCGCTGACCCGCTCAGCACGCGACTGGGTGAGGCTTTCAACGCCGCCGCCGCCGGCCAGCACCTGCCGGTCGGCAACGCCTGGTATGCGGTGATCGCCTACGCCGTCCAGATTTACTTCGATTTCTCGGGGTACTCGGACATGGCCGTGGGCCTCGCACGGATGTTCAACATCACGTTGCCGCAGAATTTCAATTCCCCCTACCAGGCGGCAAACATTGTCGAATTTTGGCGGCGCTGGCACATGACCCTGTCCCGTTTCCTGCGGGACTATTTATATATCTCGCTCGGCGGGAACCGGCATGGCCGCTTGCGCCGGCACCTTAACTTGATCATCACCATGTTTCTGGGCGGCCTATGGCACGGCGCGAATTGGACGTTTGCGGCTTGGGGGCTGTTGCACGGCCTTTATCTGGTCCTCAACCACGCCTGGCTGGAAGCCAAACCACGCCTCAGGGGAATGGCAGTCATCCCCCGGCCGCTTCGTCTTTTTACCTCTCATTCCCTGACCCTTGGCGCAGTTTTGCTGGCGTGGATTTTATTCCGGTCCAATTCATTTTCCGCCGCCATCGTCTTGTTGCAAACCCTCATTGGCCATGGGCCGCCGCTGGTCGCCGACGGCATGGCCGTTATCAGTGAGGTCAAGCCTGAGCGCTGGCTCTGGCTCGGCCTGCTTTGCGCCTGGGTGCTCCTCGCGCCCAATTCTCAAGGCGTCTGCTCGCGTTTCCAACCGGTGCTGGGCATGACGGAGCCCTCGGCGCATCGGGGTTTGTGCGGCGGCCGGCTGTTATGGCGGCCCAGCACCACATGGGCCATCGCTATCGCGGTTATTTTTGTGGCGGCGTTCTTGTCACTCTCTACAGTCAGTGAATTCCTCTACTATCAATTTTAGATTATTCCCCCGATGAACACCGCCACGCCTGCATCGGAAAACCCCGCGCGCCACTACGTGGCGACGCTGGGCGGCGTGGCCGGCATGATTCTAGCGCTCGCAGCGGCACTCAATTATTGGGTGGACGCCAACGCTTACTTTGGCCGCAACACCCTGGGGTTTTTCACCTCCGCCGAACGCCAGTTCAAAATCCTTGGCCTCGCCCGCCACCCGCAAAACGCCGTGCTCCTGGGCAACAGCAAAGCCGCGCTCGCCGACACTTCGCTGCTGCGCCCGCCGCCCGTCTTTTTCAACGCCGGAGTCGGCGGATCACTGGTCGAAGATGTTTTGGCGATGACCAAACACCTCCCCCACGACTCTCCGCTCATCGTTGTGGCCCTTGATTTCGGCCAATTTGGCAATGAACACCCCTACGGCGAAAATCTGCCGCCGGCCTTTACGTGGCACGAATGGCTCGCGAATTTGCTGAGCCGCGACGCCGTGGGCGCTTCTGTAAAAACCCTGGCCAGTGCGGTCTGGCATTTGCCGCCAACTTACCGTGACGATGGCACCTTCGATGCAACAGGGTGGTATGCCCATTACGACGTGCCCAACCCAGCGGCCCGGGTGGAAATGGTTGCCGCGCACAACGCCCGCCTGCGCGGGTTCCAATTTTCCCCGCAACGCGTGGCGTTGCTCCAGCCACTTCACGACGCCCTCACAGCCCATGGTCGCTTTTTGGTCTATATTCTGCCCGCCGAGGCCGAAGAAATGTCCGCCCTGGTCAACCTCGGCTTGCGCCCAGCCTACGATGACTGGCGGCGCCGCGTGCGCGAGGTCTTTCCCGACGTCGTGGACCTTACCGATACTCCTTTTGCCGACCCCAAAAACTACTTCTACCTGGACATCATGCACCCCTATCCGAAAATCGGCGCCCGGATGATTGCGGAGACGGTTTTGCCCCAATTGCGTAAATAGCATTGAAAGGGTCGCCACACCCGGGCATATCCCCTTGCGATGGAAACACCTCCGCCGCCCCGCATAGTTGACCACGTCCTCAAGCTCGTTGTGCCCCTTATTGCGGGACGCGGTCCCGTCGAGCATCTGGACATCGGCGCCGGCTGGGGCCATCTCATCAAGGAACTCCGCAAGGTCGCCCCCAACGTCACGTCCCAGGGTTGTGACTATAATCCCCAACATAATGAGACCGAGGGTCTGTCCGTCAAACATGTGAACCTCAACGAGGACAACCTCCCCTTCCCCGACGCTTCGTTCGATCTCATCACCTGCACCGAAGTCCTGGAGCACGTCGAGAACTTCCGCCATGTCGTCCGGGAAATTGCCCGGGTGGCCCGGCCCAACGCACAAATCGTGCTCTCCACCCCTAACGTGCTCAGCGTGCGCTCGCGCTGGTATTTCCTCACCCGCGGCTTTTTCGAATACTTCGACCCCCTGCCGCTCCGGGACGATCCGCGTTTTTATCCCGGCGAACGTCATATCACCCCGATCCCTTATTTCTACCTGGCGCACGCCCTGCGCGAAAACGGGTTTGTAAACATTGCCCCGCATAACGACAAGCCCCAGCGGCTCTCAATGTTTTGGCGACCCATTCTGGGGCCGATCTGCAGTTATGTCGTTGGCTCCTCCCTGCGCCGCCGCCGCCGCAAACTGCGCCCGTTAAGCGAAGAAATTGAAGCCTACGCCGCCGACAATAATTGTGCCGCCGTATTTACCGGCCGCACCCTGATTGTCACCGCCCAGCGCGCCTAAGGCCGCCTTACCGCACCCGCCGGAGGTGCGGGGCCTCGTCCAGCACCTCGGCCACGTCCCAATCTGGATACAACAGCTCCAGCGCGCCGGCAAATTGATGGGTCAGCATGAACTTACCCGTCACCTCCCGGTACTTGGCCAAATTCTCTGCACTCAGATATTTCTTCCAAATCCCAATCTCGCCGGACCAGCCGCGGGGATAGGCGGTGGCGGCATTCACGCTCAGGGTGTGGGATTTGTAGTCTTTTGAAGCTTGGGCAAACGCATGTGCCGCAGGCGCCCGTCCGACCGAATATCCCGGGCGCAGAAAATGGCAGAGTTCGTCCACGGTGCGCCCCGGCTCCAGTAACAGATCCTCAAACCGGCAGAGATGCGACTGTTCGGCGTCGCGCAACGCCGCCCAATCCGCCATCCAGCGCAGACTCGCCTCCAGCGCCCCCTCTTCGATCAAATGCGCCAGGCCTTCATCGGGCGGCACGCCCGGCAGAAAAAATTTCCGCCGATACACCGCCTGCGGAATGGCGTAGAAAAACTCCGGATGCGCCGGCACCGTTTTGGCCTGCCCAATGTATTTGGCGAGATGACAGTAATTGGCGACCAGCTGGTCCAGCGGGTGCCGGACCATGATCAGGTACTTGGCGCCCGTGACGTGGAGCACCTCGAGCGTGGGAAACGACGCCTCGGCGTGGGTGGCATAATAGCCCCCGCGCGGAAAGATCCGGCCCAAGTCACGATGCAGGGGCATCAACCGGTCAAGGCCCGAGGGAAACCGCAGGGCGGGCGGAATCTTCTGCCGGGGCCGGCCTGGGTGAAGCAGGGTGGACAGCGTGGCGGTCAGCGTATGGGAGCCGCTTTTGGGAATGGAAAACAAAACAAAAAATTGGTCCTGCAAAGACGGCGGTAACGGCGTGATGTTTTTGTAGGCTTTCCAGCCCAGAGCGGCTTTGAGGTTTTTGAACAGCATGGTGATAATGCTCCCGTAATGAACATTTTAAACGGTCGTTCGGTTTCAAAATGGAAAAAAGTTATGCAAATTTTAACACGCGATGGCCCGCCCGGCATCCGATCCCGGCAGAGCGGATGCGCCACGCGGGCCATCGCCCCTCCGGGAAATTGGGCGCGCGCGGCCGCAGACCGCCCCACGGGAGGCGGAGGAGGTTTCCCGTCCAGCGCCGACCGGGAGCTTCGCGATGCATGGGGGTAATCCTGCCGTAATGAAGGTATTTTACACGTACCCGGCTGCAAAAAGAAGCACAAAAGTAACGATTCCAAACGATGAGAATGCCTAATTTACGGACCTGCAATCCAGGCACTCGAACACCGGGCTCCCTTGCAAACATCTTGACACCAAAATCACCGGGCCCTGTAGTCATTTCCCCCATGGGATTGGCCCGACCAGCATTGCGCTTCCTCATCCGCGAACACCGGCGCCATCCCCTCGCGGGCCCCCTTCTCCAGCTCGGCCGCCAGAGCCTTGCGCTCGACGAGGCGGAAATCGCGGCCCTCCTTCGGGCAGAGGGCGTAAAGCCGCCGGCCCACTCCCCCCCCGCACGCTCGCGCGATGTCTTTTTCTTTAACCAGCTTGGCCTGCGTGATGTCCACGCCCTCGATTTCTCCGCCTACGAAGGTGCGGATCTAATCCACGACTTGAACCAACCCATCGGCGAGAAACTGGTGGGCCGGTTCAACTTCATCCTTGATGGTGGCACCAGCGAGCATGTCTTCGACGTCCGCCAAACGATGCAAAACATCGTGCGCCTGCTCCAGCCGGGCGGGCGCATACTGCATATGCAGCCGGCCAACAACTACGTCAATCATGGGTTTTTTCAGTTTTCGCCGACTTTTTATTACGATTACTATGCCGCCAATGGCTTTACGGATTTGCGCGGCTATCTGTTCGAGCATGGCGCGAAAAAGCCCTTTCAAGGCCGCCTCTACGAACTCAACCCGTTCATCCGGCAGAACCAGATTGCCTCGGGCAATTACCACCGCAGCATGATGGTGTTCTTCCACGCCCAAAAAGGTCCACACTCGTCCGGGGACGTCGTTCCCACGCAAACTCATTACGCCGCGCTCGCCGGCAAAACCGCGCCAATGGCCGCCAATTACAGCGCACCCGGCCTGAAAAAGAAAATCAACCGCGGCCTGCCCCGCCCGGTAGTGCGCGCCCTCCAACGAGGTATTACCGCCCTGGGCTTGGAATCTCCCGGGCTGGATCCATTCTTCGACCCGACCCGCCACCGCGGCCACCCTTGGGGCTTAAAATACCTCGGGCCCTTGGACTAACCTGCGGCCTGCCTTTTTGCGAACAGTTAATTGTAGACAACCATGAAAAAACTCATTGCCGCGACTGCCGCACTGCTCTTGGCGGGAATCTTGCTCGGGTGGTTTTTCAACTCGACGCAGAACCTGCCCGCGCCCGCCAAAACCGCGGCTCCGCGCCCGCCGCCGGTACCGACGCCACTGCCGGTTGCCGCCACGGCGCCAGCTCTATCTTCAGTCACCAGATCCAACGCCCAGCCAGTCCCGGCACCGACCCAAACCGCATCAATACCGGTGCCCGCTCCCGCCACCAGCCCGGTCGGAGATGCGCATAGGGAATTGAATTCCGCAGTCAAAGACATGATCAGCCTTCTGGAGGCCAATGATATGGGTGGGTTCCTGCTCAAATATTCCTCCCCTAAAATCCTCAATTCCATGGCGCAAAGCTTTACCTTATCGCGCGCCAAAGCCGCAGAATTTCGAACTGCGAACAATCTGCCCCAGCTCCCCGACCAAACTTTCGAGGAGTCCCTGAAGGCGTTGGGTCAAACAACTTTGGCCCCCGCGGGCAGGGTTATTCTTTCGGAGTTAAAGGCACTGCAAACGACCACGCCCAAACTGAATATCGCCGGTGACGAGGCGGTTTACACGCTTGATCCAACGCTTTCGGCGACGCTGCCCGGCAACCCAGAATCCCTGACTCTCCGCAAGGAAAACGGCCAATGGTTTGCCGATGCTTTGATGAATTGATTTGGTTGTCAGGGCCGCGTTTCGGTGCAAATGCCGTCCATTCCCAACGATTTCCACCCCCCGGGGGGCTTCCCTGTAAAAAAAAGCTAATTAGGGTATTTACACTATAAAAAAAAGTTGCTACTGACGGGTACGTGACAATCGAACAGGAGATAAAACTGGGGGTCTATCTGGCGGGGGAGATACTGCCAAAGCGTCCGATTGTCGTCGCCGATCCCCATTCGGGTATCGTGGGTCGTTTTCTATTTCATTTGGATTTTGTCGAAGATGACCAAGTCTCGGATTCCGGCTATGTTCCGCTTAATGCAGACGATATCAAACGGGAAGAAGATGGTTCGGAAACAGTGCACGTGACCGTGCAATTGTCGCCCAAAATGTTCTTGCGCATGCCGCAAACGGGCGCGCCGTGGTCGAAGCTTTTAATCTTTTTGGGGCCACGGCTAAAACAGCCCATCGCCGATTTGTTTCCGGATGAATCCACGAGAAATTCTGAAGCCTGGATCATCACCGAAATCCATCAGGCTCTCGAAAAAATCGGCGCCATTCAGGAGGCGCTGACCCACCAGGAAACCCTGGATAAACTACCCAAATTGTTTCAATCGCTTGGTTTCAAAACCAACGCCGTCTTTTTTTCCCACCTGCGGATGGAACGGATTTTGACCAATAACAGCGTGACCCGGGAATACAAGTTTATCGGCCGCACGGGTGAGGGCACCGTGGGTGAACTTGCGGAAAATGATCTGCAAGGCCTGCTCATCCAGAGCACGGGCCTAAAACAGCTCGAAGTCGTGCGGTCCGACGACGAGGGCGGCAAGTTGGAGTTTTCGCTCATCACCGGCTGGAAAGGCGGCACGATATTGATGCTGCCCCAGGGCGATTCGCTGCCGGCCTGGGCCGACCGGCCTTTATCCAACATTGGGGTGATTTACCACTACCCCAATGTGGACGACATTAATTTTACGGCCGAAGAAAAAGCCGCCTTTAACACGGCGGATTTCCTGTCGAAAAAATTTCAACCAGCTTACGTGCTGGTGCTCCGGGCGGGCAGCGAGGGCATTGAGGCGTCGTTCCTCGGCCGGCAGAACAACGGCCGGGTGGTTCCTGATTCCGTGGTGCGTTTGAAATGGGATGCAAAATTTACCCCAACGCAGCAGAATTTTATCGAGCGAATGGTATGGGCGGCGCGCTGGTCGCTGGCTAAAGTGCCCACCATCCACCCGGAAGAGGTCGTCAAGGCTGGCATTCACCTCGAGGAGACGGCCCCGCTGCCATTTCTGAACAAAGAAACGATACCGAAGGAATTCAAGGACGCGGTGGCAGCGGAAGCGACGCCGCGGGTGGTCAGCGGGGAAATTAACCGGGAAGTTTGCGCGGCTTGAGCGGAAGCCAAAGTTTTTGGTTTCTAGTTTTCGAAATATAGTTTTTAGTGTGGGAACCACCCCCCACCCCTGATGAATACTGCTTCCTTCGCGCGTCGTGACCTTTTGAAACTTGGCTGCCTGGGCCTGGCTGGCTCGGCGACCACCCTGCTCCCCCGCGTGGCGGCGGCGCAAGTGCCAGCCGCCGACCCGGTGGCCGCCGCGGCGGCGGGCTCCTCCTCGATTTTTGATGTTCGTGGATTTGGGGCCGCCGGCGACGGGAAGACCGTGGATTCGCCGGCGATAAACAAGGCCATTGAGGCGGCCGCCGCCGTGGGTGGCGGCACGGTGGTGTTTCCGGCCGGCGTTTATTTTTCATTTTCCATCCGGCTGAAGAGCCGGGTGCATCTCTTTCTCACCCAGGGCGCCGCCATTATTGCCGCAGATTCGCCGCTCCCCGGTGAGACGACAGGCTATTTGGGGGGAACCTATGACGCTGCGGAGCCGAAGACGGCGTGGGACGCCTTTCAGGACTACGGCCACAATCACTGGCACAATTCGCTGATTTGGGGTGAGGACATCAGCGACTTTTCCATCACGGGGCCGGGATTAATCTGGGGCCGGGGCCTGAGCTTCGGGGCCGGGCGCGCCGCGCGCGGGGGTTATCCCATCTACTCGGCTGAACAGGCGGGGGTGGGCAACAAGGCTATTGCGCTCAAAAACTGCCGCAACGTCACCCTCCGCGATTTCTCGATCCTGAAGGGTGGCCATTTCGGCATGTTGCTCACCGGTGTGGACAATCTGACCATTGACAATCTCAAAATAGACACGGACCGCGACGGGATGGACATTGACTGCTGCAAGAACGTTCGTGTCTCGAACACCATTGTGAATTCGCCCTGGGACGACGGCATCTGCCCGAAGTCCAGCTATGCCCTCGGCCACGCGAAGACGACGGAAAACGTGAGCATCACCAATTGCTACGTCACCGGCTGCTGGGAATTGGGTTCGCTACTGGACGGCACGTTTAAACGGCGGCCGAATGGCGGAACCGGCCGCATCAAGTGCGGCACCGAGTCCAACGGCGGCTTTGTCAATATTTCGATTTCCAATTGTCTATTCGAGGGTTGCGGTGGACTGGCGCTGGAGACGGTGGACGGGGCGCGGCTGGAAGACATAGTCATCTCGAACATCACCATGCGCGACATCACCAACTGCCCGATCTTCCTGCGCCTGGGTGCGCGATTGCGCGGGCCGAAGGACACAACCAAGGTCGGCAACCTGAGCCGGGTGATGATTTCGAACATCAACTGCCACAACACGCATTCGTCGTTCAGCTCGATTCTGAGTGGTATTCCAGGGTATTCGATCGAGGACGTGAAAATATCAAATGTCTTTGTGGAACACACGGGCGGCGCGAGCGCGGATTCACCGAACATCAAGGTTCCCGAGGTGGAGAACAAGTATCCGGAGCCCGGCATGTTTGGCGCAACGCCGTCGCAGGGGTTTTTCGTGCGCCACGTGAAGAATTTGGAAATGAGCCATGTTGAAATCAAGCCGATGGCGCCGGACCCGCGCCCGTCGTTTTACCTGGAGGACGTGCAGCGGGCGGATTTTATGGCGATCACGGCACCGAGTTCGCCGGCGGCCTTTGCGTTCAACGACGCCAAGGACGTGCGGGTGCGGAACAGCCGCGCGGCGGCAGATTCAACCATTGAGGCATTATGAACCATCCCAAACAAATCATCTGGGCGAAGGAGCCGCAGGACCATGACTACCCGGCCGCGGCGTCCTACCTTGATTTAATTTATCCGCCGGCGGCGAGGAAGAAGCTGGTAAAGCGACTGCGCCATGCGGACTTGACCCAATTCCACGCGAAGGATGTCTTTCGCGCTTCGCGCCTGCCGTTGCTGGGGGCGGCCAATTACCATGTCAAGAAGGTGCGGGTCAAGATTACCGCCGGGCACGAACTGTCGCCCATCCTGCTGGTACGGGACGAGGCGAACAGCAAGGTGGTGATTGCGGACGGCTACCACCGCATGTGCGCGGTCTACTCCTTTGACGAGGACGCCATCCTGCCCTGTAAAATAGTTTAAATTGCGCCCAAGGCTGCGAACGTTTTCCTCTTGAGGCCGTTAGTCGGTTCATCATTATTGCCACCGGGGCTCCGCCTCTGCGGGCCTTGTTCTCAATGACATGATGGGGATTTCTCCCAGTTTTCAAAATCAGGGCGATGCCGGGGCTGCGCCGCCGGTCGGGATGCCTGATTTTCGCGCCTTCTTCGAGTCCGCGCCGGGCTTGAATCTCGTGCTCCGGCCCGATGCGCAATTCACCATTGTGGCGGTGACCGACGCCTATGCGCGGGCCACTAAGACCAAACGCCAGGAAATCCTTGGCCGCGGAATATTTGAAGTCTTCCCCGACAATCCCGACGACCCAAGCGCCACGGGCGAGCGGAACCTGGGGGCGTCCCTGAAACGCGTAGTGCAGAACCGCGCGCCGGACGCGATGGCGGTGCAGAAATACGACATCCGGCGGCCCGAGGCGGAAGGCGGCGGATTTGAAGAGCGTTTTTGGAGCCCGATCAACTCGCCGGTCCTGAATGCAGAGCGTGAGGTTATTTACATCATTCACCGGGTGGAGGACGTGACGGAGTTTGTCCGCCTCAAGCAGCGAGGCGAGAATCTCGAGGGCGAAATCTACCAGCGCGCCCAGGAGATTCAGGAATCCAACCGGCAGCTGCGCGAGCGCACCGGCGAGCTGCAAACAGCCAACGGGGAACTCGCCCGGCTGAACCAACGCCTCAAGGAGCTGGACCAGGTCAAAACGCAGTTTTTCGCCAGTGTCAGCCACGAGCTGCGCACGCCGCTCAACGCCATTCTGGGCTTTACGGGCACGATGCTCATGCGCCTGCCGGGCCCGTTGACGGAAAAGCAGGAGCGCCAATTGAAAATCGTGGAGGACAGTGGCAAGCACCTGCTGTCGCTGATCAACGACCTGCTCGACCTGGCCCGCATCGAGTCCGGGAAAATCACGCCGGATATCGAGGACGTCAGCAGCCATTCAGCCCTGGCGGACGTCGCGGCATCCCTGCAAAACGCGGTGGAGAAAAAGGGCCTGCAGCTGGCCATTAGCAAACCGGCGGCCGATATTATCCTGCGCACGGACCGGCGCGCCTTGCACCAAATCCTGCTGAATCTCACCAGCAATGCGGTCAAGTTCACGCCAAAGGGGACAGTCAGCCTCGCGTTGAACCAGCGGGGCGAAAATGGCGTGGCGGTCATCGAATTTGCGGTGACCGACACTGGCCCGGGCATCTCCCGTGAAGACCAGGAGAAGCTTTTCGAAGCATTCCGGCGATTGCAAACCGGTGAAGGCCAGGTCCACGGCACGGGGCTGGGCCTGCACTTGAGCCGCAAGCTGGCACAATTGCTGGGGGGCGAAATCACGCTGGCAAGCG
Source organism: uncultured Opitutales bacterium (assembly GCA_964561455.1). Lineage (GTDB taxonomy): Bacteria > Verrucomicrobiota > Verrucomicrobiia > Opitutales > JABDGR01 > JABDGR01. The sequence goes on along the minus strand of CAZLPS010000005.1, from coordinate 1,317 downwards.
AACCCGGCCGGGGCAGTTGCTTCACGTTGAAATTGCCCAAGCAGCATGCCACCGCGCCTTCAGACCATGAAGCACCGCATTCTCATCATCGAGGACAATGAGACCAACCTGGAGCTGATGATCTTTCTGCTCCAGGAATTTGGTTACGACCCGCTGACGGCCCGCGATGGCGAATCCGGCCTTGCCGCCATCAAGCGCGATAAGCCGGACGTGGTGTTTTGCGACATTCAATTACCCAAGTTGGACGGCCTTGAAGTCGCCCGCCGCGTCAAGGCGGATGACGAACTGCGCTCAATCCCAATGATCGCCCTGACGGCACTTGCCATGGTCGGCGACAAGGAGAAAGGCCTGCTGGCCGGTTTTGACGGCTACATCAGCAAGCCCATCTGCCCGCAGTCTTTCATCCACGAAATGGAGAAAATCCTGCAGGTTCCGGCCAGCCCCATGCACGACGGGATTACCATCAGCAAGGAAGTCCCACCGGCCAAGAAAGGCACCATCCTCGTCGTCGACGACCTGTCGGCGAACACAAAGCTGGTGGAAAGCCTGCTGGAGCCATTCGGGTATGAAGTGGTTACCGGCAATGGTATGACTGAAGCCATGGCGCTGGCGCGCAAGCACCGGCCAGCCCTGATTGTCTCCGATGTAAACATGCACGAGGGCAGCGGGTATCAGTTGGTGGAAGCATTGAAAACGGATCACCGGCTCAAAGGCGTGCCGGTCATCCTCATCACCTCGACCTATTCGGATGAAGCCTCGCGAAGAAAAGGGCTCGCGCTTGGGGCCGCCCGGTTTTTGTTCCGACCGATCGATTCGCTGAAACTGCTGGGTGAGATCGAGGATTGCCTGGCCCAGGGGAAATAATTTTTGCGCAAAGACGTTGCGTGCCGGGGCCGGATGAATTCCAATGCCACGATGTCCGCCGATACCTTGAAAGCATTTTCCCGCCCGGATGGCCGCGCCGTTGACCAACTGCGGCCCATTTCCTTCGCGCCCGGCATAGCGCCGCATGCGCATGGGTCCGTCCTGGCCCGGTATGGGGACACAACAGTGATTTGCGCGGCAATGATTGAGGACCGGGTGCCGTCGTGGATGATGCAGCAAAAGGTGCCAGGCGGATGGCTTTCGGCGGAGTATTCGCTTCTGCCCTACTCCACCCTCGACCGCAAGCAGCGGGACATTGCCCGGGGCAAGCTGGACGGTCGCACGGTCGAAATCCAGCGCCTTATTGGCCGGGCGTTGCGCGCCGTGGTGGATTTGCACAAGCTGCCGGGCATGACCCTGTGGCTGGACTGCGACGTGCTCCAGGCCGATGGC
>CAZLPS010000004.1:0-104438 GCA_964561455.1 uncultured Opitutales bacterium | reverse complement strand
AGCTTGGCCGAGAAAAACGCCGATTGGCTTGCAGAAACATTTGGGGGTGATTGGCACAAGCGCTTGGGCGTGCCCATGGACCCGGCGGCCCCCATCTGCGAGGAGAGCTACTGTATCTAACTGTCTGGCCCGCCGAAAATCGTGTTATTTTCCCCTTCCACCCCTGAAAATCGTGCATTCTCGTGCATTCTCGTGTTATCGGGGGAGGGGGCATTCTTAACTCACCAACCTAAGATTCGGGGGAGGAAGCTGGAATCTGGAAGTTAGAAGCTGGAAGGTCGGAGCGGAGCGAAAAGCAAGATGCTTGGATGTCCTGGGAAATACCGTGGCCGACGCCCCGCCGGAGCGTAAATCCGCCCCGTGGAAAGTCGCCCTTGCGGCCTACCTCAAACAGGAGACGGCCGCTGGCGACGCCTGGCTGGCCAGACAGTTGCACATGGGCAGTGCCAACGCGGTCAGCCATTACGTCGCCGCCTTGTGCCATAAACCCCAACCAGAACAAGCCTTGCTCCACCGTCTCATTACACGAATTGAAACCGGAGTATTTTTCGGCCCACCGGGGCGGAATTTAATTTTCATGAACGATCGAGGTTGGAGAAGCGACGGGCACGAACGAGGCGGATATTTTTTCAGGTATGGTTGGAGTGGGAAACAAAACTACTGCACCGGACGGCCGGGATTTGCCTTTCGCTCCTCGGCCGTGGGCGGGGTGAAGGACGAGAATTCTTCGACATCTTGGGGATGGCCCTGCCCATCAATGATTCCTCCCGCCACGTGAAATCCCTGCGTGTTGACCAATTTCCACGAGGTTCCACCAACCAAAACAAAATCACAGGGCACATAAAAATAAGCGGCTGGGTGGCCGGCATCGGCGGCAAAATGTTCGCGCACGTCGAGTTCAACCTCCGTGTGGGAAATCGTTTTGTTGGCGAGAATGGTGACATCGACCATTGGCTTAGGCATGTAAAGGGTGGCGGCAGAATCGCCGGGCCGGAATCCTTCGCCGGCGAGATATCCGAAGCCGACTTCGTGTCCGATGGGGGCCATCGCTGGCACGGTAGTCGCGGCGGCAACGGTAGTCGGTGAGGGCATGCGAATAACGCCCTCAGGAATCGGGCTTTCGGCGGTGCCGATGTTCCGCACGGCCAGAGGGCCGCGAATGTAGGGCCGCAGCCAATATTCGTATATCTTCAACCGCTCCTCGTCCGTCTTCCCCGCCGATTGTTGTTCGATATCACTAATTTTGTTAAATTCAAAGCTCTCATCCAGCGAGATGTTGGGCGCGGCTTCGAGTTGCTTCACCGTCGCATAGTCATGCACCTCATACTCTTTCTTGTAGCCCATGCGGCTGTAGGTTATTTCCTTCAGCCGTTCGGCATTGCTTGATTTGCTGGCCCACAAGAAAGTTTCGAGGGCGTGTTCGGGCGAATCGGCGCCGGCATCTTTCCAATCGTTGCTGGCCAGGGTGACGTTTTCCGGCCCGACCCATGATTGGTGCGCGGGTTCGGTATAGCCGTAAGGGTCAAATGGCTCCGCGCAGCCCGGGAGGCTGGCGCAGATCAGCGCTATGGTCAACACACCGGTCAATCGGAATTGTTTTATCAGGGAATTTATCGTTTTCATTGTGTGAAGCTTTGGTTCTTGGCGTTGGCAGCTTTCGACCCGGGCAGATGGAGGAGCGTCAAAAGGGCAGGGGCCACGTCTCCAAATACCATTTGCCCGCCATCTTTTTAAAAATCACTGGATCCGTCGGTGGTGCATCCGCGCTGCGTGGGTCGCGGGGATTTGGGAGCGGCGTCAGCCGGTAGGTTGCTTCATCCCCGGCGGCATTCATCTCGGGCGTCTGGCTTTCCAGTGACCGGTAAGCTTGGGCCGCTTCCTCGGCAAATTGCCGCTCTCGAGGGTTCACCTTGTCCTTTTGGTCTTGCTGGATCAATTCGGCCCAGTCCTGCGCGGAAACCATGATAAGTAATAGCGGCGGCATATATTTTTCCGCAAAGGTAACATTGTCACCGGCCAGGATGAGATCCGCCCCGTCTTCCAGAACCGATTTTAACTCTGCCTGAGGGGCACCGTGAGCGGGGGTGGGAGACGCAGGCTCGGAGGGTTGCGCCCGCTGGTCGTCTGGGGTCGCAACGCCCAGGGCAATTGGCGCGGATGCAACTTTGGGCGCTTCGACTCCTCCCGAAACGGAAACCAGGTCTGCGGCGGATTTCACGATCGACACGGGTTTTGGCTGTAAAGCCCACCAGATTGCAACGCCGATCAGGGCGACAATCAAAGAGCCAACGATGAGATTCTTAGACTTCATTTAACATCAAGCAAAAGCTCGGCTTGGTTGCGGTGGGTTTTCCGGCTTGGATTCAGTCTGCGGATTGCACCGCGGCGGTGGCGGCACTACGGCATGGTGATTACTTGCGTGACGGTTTCTTTCACGGTTGAAGCGCCACCGGCCAATAGGCTCGAGAGTGAAGGCGGCGGGGTGAAGGTGGTTGTGGAGTTCATGATCTCTTTGAACACCCCGTGGTGATTGATGGGGGCGGAAGCAGTGAATTTGAGCTGGTCGGCAAAACTGCCGGGGTCGCTGGGCGGGGATTGTCCCTTGGCCGTCAAATTACCGGAAACAACCGCCAATTGGGCGTCGCTGGCGCCATCAACACTTTGCAAAGTCAGTGAGCCGGAAATACTATCGTAGTGGGAGTCGCCTTCGTCATGTGAATCAAGAAAGGCCGCCGCATTGATTGGCCAGCTTGCGCCAATGGCCACCGGTGCTTTGGGCCCGTAGATTTCCTGATCGGTATGGTTGCGAATGGTGATCCACAGGACTTCCGCCAGAAAATCAGCGGTGTCCGGGTCGGCGGCCTTGCCATCAATGGTCACTCTTTTTTTGTTATCGGCGGCGAATTCGATGACGATTTTTGATCCGGCCACAGGCAATTTCGCCTTGGGAAAATCCGCGCCGGTGACCTTCAAGGCTTTTACGGTGTAGGCCAGCCTTTGCGGGTTGCCACTGGGCAGCAGGGCAAGGACCTCCCCATCCGCGTCGAAGTGGATGTCGTCCTCACCGTCGGCGGTAATGGAATGATCGTCGGCCACGTAGCCGAATTTTTGGCCGACTTTCCAATCGGGGCTGATTTTTATCGCATAGGTTGCTGCCACCGGGGCCGCGGTTGACAACGGCGGCGGTGAGGTCGGGGTCGTGCCGGCGGGGGTCGTCGCGCCGGGGCAGGTTTTGGGGCAGGCGAACAGCGTTAAAGTCGCTAAAATTGCGGGCACGCTTGGATTGGAGAATGGGTGAAACATAAGCAAGGTGGTGGTGTTGATCGTGGTGAAGTTAGGTGAAAAATGATGCAGTGGTCGGATGCGCACAATTGACCCGGGCTCGGAAATTGGAAGGTGCGCAGTGGGTCCTTTATTTACCCAAGGCTTCGGTTTATTTTTGAAACGTGGACAGCAATCGGGTGCGGGTCGCGTCACTAATGTCGGCGGATTGCACGGCAGCCGCAGCGGCGGCGGGATCCGTTCGGGCCCACGACTGGACAACATTGGCCATTTGGTTTCCCTGCATGGTGGTATTGCCGATGGAGGCCGCCCACGTGAACGCGGCGGGTGCGTTATTGACCGTCAATGCCTTTACTTCTTCCCGCGCCGCGACGTCATGCGCGCCGCCAGCGGGCATCGTGATAATCCATTGCGCGGCGGCGGCGGGATCGGCCTGAATCCAGTTGGTGGCGACATTTTGGGAGGCATTCTCGAGGGCGGGCCCGGCGGGCAGGGTGTCCAGCGATTTTGCCGCGGTCGCGGGATCCGTTGCGCTCCAGGCACCAATCACCTTGGACACGGCCGCATCCTGCGCGGTGCCGGCGGGAATCTGCATGGCGTAGTTGAGCGCTTGCTGGGGATCCGCGGAAGCAATTTGCGCCACCACATTGCCGATAGCCATGGCCTGCCAGCCGCCGCCAGCGGGCAACTGCATGGCGAGGTTGAACGCCTGCGGCGGATCCACGAAACTCAATTGGGCCACCACGCTGTCCACGGCGGCACGGTGGCTCGTAAAATCAGGCAGCGATTGCAACCATGCCGCCGCCGCGACGGGGTCCGCCCGGGACCGGCTCGTCGCAACCGCCGCCATCAATGGGTTGGATTGCGGATCATCCGCACCCAGCGATTGGACGTAGGCCGTCGCGGCATCCGGATCGTAGTCGGCCCAACTGGTGACGGCGTCAATGGCCGTTTGGTTGAAGAGGGAAGCCCTGACGTTGTTGGTGCCAACGCCAAGGGCCGTGGCAAAAGACTTTAACCAGGCCAGATCCGCCTGTGGGTCCTGATTGGCCCAATTTTGTGAAATCTGCGGAATCGCCGCGAGATCCGCCAAGGAATTGGAGGTTTGGTTGAGGAAATCTGCCGCTGATTGCGGAGCAACCTTGCTGAGAGGATCCAACAGGGCGACCATGGCTTTATTCAAGGTATCGCCAGAGGCGTTCTGTTGCACCCAGTCGGCTGCCGCTTGCGGATCGTTTTGCGCCCAATTGGCGGCCACTGCGATTATCATGGCATTGCGATTGGGAATATTGGAAACACTGGCCGCGTAGCTCGCGGCTTCCTGCGGATCCTGCTGGGCCAACACGCCGACGGCCGCATTGACCGCCTCAGTGCGCACGGGGCCGTTGGGCAGGTTGCCGGCCCAGGCCAGCGCCGCCTGCGGATCCACGGAGGCCCAACCTTCGAGGGTATTTTGCACGGCCGCATTTCGACCGCGAGTAGCGGGCAAAGCTTGGGCCGCCGCCAGGGCGGCGGATGGATCCTGACTGCCCCAACTGGCAAATGTTTGGCCAATAATCGCCGTAAAAGCATTGTTTAACGGCAGGCTTTGCAAGGCGGCCATAGCTGCTGGCGGGTTGGTGCCAATTAGATTTTGCGCCATCCGGCCAATCACAGCTTCCCGCAAACGCCCGTCGTCTATTTGCTTGGCTGCTGCCAGTGCTGAAGTGGCGTCGGCATTTGACCAGGCCCCGAACACCGTTCCGATAAACTCGTCCCGCCCATGCAGGCTGGGAATCGAATTAGCCCATGCCAACGCGCTGGATGGATTTAGGCGAGTCAGCTGGTTAAGCAAGAGAGTCAAAGCCAATTGATGATTGTCCAGGGCTGGCGCAACGGAGATGACATTTGACGACGGTCCGCCTGTAACCTTGGCGTTGGCGGGGATGACGGCGTTGGGGTGCAGATTAATTTTAGTGGGTGCCCGCGGCTGCTGGACAAGATAATTAAGCAATGGGGGAACACCGGCGTCATCGAGGTTGCTGGCGAAATCGGTCAAGCTCCGCAACATGGTCAGTGGGTCCTTCATGGACAGAATGCTTTTTAGCATCGCCAAGTTGTCGGGAAGCGCAGGACCGGCAGATTTCTTGGCGGTCGCGATTGGTCGCGGCAATTTGGCCTCGAGCTGGCGGATTTTTTCCTGCTGTAGAAACAGCGGAATAATGGCCAAGATGGCTACGACGAGTGCGGGCCAAATGAATTTGGTTCTCGAATTCATGTTGGGAATTCAAACTATGTCACCGGAGTTGCGCATAAAAACCGCCGGGCGTGCATCAATTATTGCCCGAGGAGGAAGCGGGTGCAGGGGTCCCGGTTTGCAGAGTATTCAACAACCGCGTGCGGGTGGCGTCGCTGATATCGGCGGATTGCACTGTGGCAGCGGCAGCTGCGGGATCGGTTTTCAACCAAAAGCCGAGAACGCGGTTGAGTTGGTTGCTTTGGGTGGTGGAATTGCCGACAGTTAGAGCCAACTTAAATGCGGTGGCCGGATCATCCTGTTGCACAACGGAGTTGAAATGCGTTACGGCCGTGTCATGGACATAACCGTCGGGGACGGTAAGAATCCATTGGGCGGCGGCGACGGGATCAGCGGCGGCCCAATTCGCGGAAATAGTTTGGACGGCGTTGGTTTGCGCGGTGCCGGCAGGCAGGGCGAGAACAACTGCGGCGGCCATGACGGGATCTTGATCACTTAACTTTCCAATTACGGCCGTAATGGCGTCGTCGCGGCCGCCGTCGGCCGGGAGAGCCTGCGCCCAAGCCATGGCGGCATTGGCATCCACGCTGGCTTGGGAATTGGCCAGGCTGGCGACCATTTTGGGGAATGCCGGATCGTCGCGCGGGACGGATTCCACGTAGGCCGTGGCGGCGGCGGGGTCGCTTTTGGCCCAACTGCTGACGGCGTCAATCATCATGGGCGTGCGGGTGGCGTTGGGGATGCTTTGCAACCAGGCGAGGTCGGCCTGCGGGTCCTGCTCGGCCCAGTTACTGGCGACTTGGGTGAGGCTCATCATCCGCCGACCCCCGCCTTGGGGCATTTGCACGACGATGTTGGCGGCGGATTGTGGGTCCACCTGACTTAATGGCCCGATGACGGAGACGATGGCCTCGTCATGGGTTTTGCCGGTCACGGAGGACTGGACCCAGGCCATGGCGGCAACGGGATCGTCCTGCCCCCATTGGTCCACCACATCGAGAACCAATTGATTGTGATATGTGGAATTCGTGATATTGGACACGAAATTGACCGCGGCTTGCGGATCCTGCTGGGCCAATACGCCAATGGCCGCTTTGACTGCTTGATTGCGCGCCTCACCCGTGGGCAGGTTGCCGGACCAGGTTAGCGCTGCCACGGGATCCACGGTGGCCCAGCCATTGACCAGACCGAGGATGGCGAGATTGCGGTTTTGGGTGGCCGGAAGGCTCAATACGGCGGCAGAGGCGGCGGCAGGATCCTGACTGCCCCAGGTATTGAACAATTTGCTGTAAATGTCCTGGGCGGTTTTGTTGCCGGGCAGGGTGCGCAGCATTTCCAGGGCGGCCTGGGGATTGCTGCGAATCATGTTTTCGATTACCTGGCCGATGAGCGCCTCCCGCAAGGCGGGTTGGGCTATATCAGCAAGGGCGGCAAGGGCCCTTTCCGGGTCAATATTCGACCACGTGTCGAAGAGGATCCCGAGCATCAATTCCCGGCCATGAGTGGTGGCGACGGAATTCGCGAGTTCGAATGCGCCTTTTGGGTCGAGGTGCACTAGCCGGTCAATCAAAGCGCCAAGGGCGAGTTTATTTTTATCGGTCGGGGGCAACTTGGCCAGATCAACGAGCAAGGCGCGGGCACTGGCGGCGTCAAGGCCGCTGGTAAAATCAAGGAGGCTGCGGGTCAGTGCCAGGCCGCCTTGCATCGAAAGGATGCGCTTCAATTCGGCTTCGTATTGGGCTAAGGTTGCGGTGCCGCCGGCCCGTTTGCCGATGGCGCCGGCGCTCGGTCGCGCCGCAGCCTGGGATTGCACGGTTTCGAGTTGGACGATCGCTTCGCGCTGGACCTCGAGGGGAATGGCGGCGGCGACTGCCATCACCAGCGCGGTGAGGATGACTTTGGATTTCGTGCTCATGGTAAAAATTCGCCAAAGCGTTTGGGCCAGGCTGGCAGAGCCGGCGCCGGCGAGGGAGGTATGAGCCACGCTGGCGGCTAGCGCGGCGGGAGCCGCTTTGCAGGCGTGGGTGGAGAAGGCGAGGACGAGCGCGCTGGCGCCGATGGTTACCCCGCCGCGCGCAAAATGCTTCCGTATCTTTTCCATGGCACGACTGAGGCGCATACGCGCGGCGGCTTCGGTCGTCCCGAGTGCCGCGCCAGTTTCCTCCATGGACTTGCCTTCAAAGTAGCGCAACACGACGGCGGTCTGTTCGACCCGGCTGAGCCGTTGCATGGCCTCGTCCACCAGCGGCCCGAGGCGCTCCCAAGCAGCCGGAGTGGCAACTTCGTCGTCGGCAAAGATCATGGCTTCGGTCTCGTGTTGGCGGCGGCGGCTTTCTTTGCGCACGGCGTTGCAGGCTTCATTATAAGTTGCCCGGTAGAGCCAGGACGCGAGGGCGTTACCGTCGCGGATAGTCCAAGCCTTGTTGGCCAGCCGGATGAAGACCGCCTGCACGATGTCCTGCGCGGCGGCCGCATCGCGCACGATGCGTTGCGCGGTGCCGAAAACCAGATTGACGTGGCGCCGCACCAATTCGGAGAAAGCCTGTTCCGAGTGGTATTCGACGTAATCGCGTAATAATTCCCGGTCATCCATGGTGTCATTTACCCTATAGGATGCCGGCCCGTTGGCAAAACGAACAAATTATTTCGGGGCAAATTCCATTCGGGCGCGCCAAATGCCATTCCCTTTCCCAAGTCGTTGAATTAAAATAGGTTATACTTGCGGGTTTGGAATAGGTCTCGTTTGCCCGGATGAAATGCGCGTTTTTCCTTTTCTTCGGCGTGGAAAAGCTGACAATTCAATCGCATGGGACTTTCCAACCTTGTCATCTTTGGCGTCATCTTTGGCGGCGTGGTTTTCGTCTTGGTCGTTGTGGCCCTGCTGGTCTCGTGGCAAAAAACGCAAGGAGCCCGTGCCAGCGGGCTATGGCCTCCAGAAGGCCAGACGCCCACGATGGAGGATGTGAAGCGGCTGGTGGAGGCAAAGCAAAAGATTTTGGCCATTAAAATGTACCGGGAAATAAAGGGCGTCGGCTTGAAGGAAGCCAAGGATGCGGTGGATGCGATGGCGTCTTGATTTTACTTAACGCCGGGGCGGCCTGGCGAAGCGGGAAAATTTTATCCTTTTCATGGGCGGCAGGAACGGGCAGTTAAGGCATATGCCAGCAGGCCTGCTCTTTTCCGGTCAGGGCGCGCAATGCGTGGGCATGGGGCGCTCGCTCTATGACAACGCGGCGTCCGCGCGGGCGCTGTACGAAGAGGCGAACCACATCTTGGGCTACGATTTCAAAAAAATCTGCTTCGAGGGCCCGGAAGAGGACTTGACGCAGACCCGCGTGTGTCAACCGGCATTGTACGTGCTCGGTTTTGCCGCGGCGAAAATTTTGGCGGAACATGGCAAATTGTCCGATTGCCCGTGCGCCCTGGGGTTGAGCTTGGGGGAATTGACGGCGCTGGCGGCAGCGGGAGTAATTGATTTTGCAACGGGCCTGCGGCTGGTGGCGGCGCGCGCCGAATTGATGCAGAGAGCCTGTGAGGCCACTCGCGGCGGCATGGCGGCGCTCATCGGCGGCGACCGGGCGGCGGCGGAGAATTTGGCCAGGGAATGTGATATCGACTTGGCCAATTTGAACTGCCCGGGGCAGATTGTAGTCTCCGGCGAGGCCGACAAAGTGACCAAAGCGGTGGGTCTGGCCAAAGAGAAGGGATTTAAAATGGCAGTACCGTTGAAAGTCGCAGGTGCCTACCACAGCCGGTTGATGGCGGGGGCGAGCGCGGCCTATGCGGACGTGCTCAAGGACGCGGATTTTAGAGCTCCGCGGTTTCCGGTTTTCACCAATGTCACTGGTCGCGAAGTGGGCACAGCGGATGAAATCAAGACTGCGTTGGTGCGGCAAATCGTGTCCCCGGTTTTGTGGGAGGCTTGTCAGCGGGCGGCGCTGGCGCTCGGCGTCACCGAATATTATGAATGCGGGCCGGGCGGAGTGCTGGCGGGATTTGCCAAGCGCATCGACAAGGCGATTGTGATCAAGCCGGCGAGCGAGTGGGGGGAGTTGGAAGGATGAGGGATGAGGGATGAAGGATGAAGTGGGACGACCCGCCGGTCAGGGCTGGAAAGGCCGTGAGGTTTTAATCATGCTGATCGGATGAAAACGGTCACAATTCGGAATATTCGCCAGCACTGGCCTGAGGTCGAAAAGCTGCTACTGGTGGAAGGGGAATTGTTGGTCACTCGCGATGCCGTGCCGGTGGCCACGCTAAGCGCCCTCTCGGCGCCCAAAAGAGCGACACGGGAACGGTTTTCCGTCGAAATGCACGCTCGGTGGATAAAGGAAATCTGGGGTTCAAATCCGCCGCGCACCGGCTCCGGCAAGTGGCTGGAGGAGCAGCGCCGGGATCGGTTCATTTAGGCTGTCCATGATCTTGTATTTTGACGCTGGCCCGTTCGGCGGCCGATGAGAGCGAAATCCGCAGTGGGATCTATTCCCGCAATTTGCACCGGCTGCATTTAAGGATAATGCAGCGGCCAAACCTGACTTTTGCCGAATGACCATCAGCAAATTGCCGCTGCCCATACATTGGGAATCACGGTTCGCCTGCCGCGCCGATAATTCCGTTGCCAATCCGTCCATAAAATGGTTTTTTGCCCTCCTTGATCAAATCTATATTCTTTTGTCCAAAACAAAAGAATTTTAGCGGGTGATTACCCCAAAATCGATCCTGACTCTGAAGATTTGTTAGGTTGAAAGGATTATTGTCGACGGCTTGCAATTGACCTTTCCCGAGGGAGGCCGTGGAGATGAAGGCAGGTGGAAAGCCATATGCCCAGTTGCAGTTCGGGGATATCTTCGACTAAGGTAATCGAGCATGTTGCTCAAAATTCCATTGCGTTCCCTCCGGTAAACTGGTCAATTAGACGGTTTCCCATGCCCGATTTGGCGCACATTCGCAACTTCTGCATCATCGCGCACGTGGACCACGGCAAGACGACGTTGTCTGACCGCCTGCTGGAGACCACGCGCACGGTCGCGCAGCGTGACATGACGGCGCAGCATCTGGACGCCATGGACCTCGAACGGGAACGTGGCATCACCATCAAATGCCATCCGGTGGCGATGCAGTATCGCGCCAAGAATGGCGAACTTTACTGGCTGAATCTGATTGATACGCCGGGACACGTGGACTTTTCCTACGAGGTTTCGCGCAGTCTGGCGGCGTGCGAAGGCGCGCTGTTGCTGGTGGACGCATCCCAAGGGGTTGAGGCGCAGACGGTGGCCAATGCGCAACTGGCGATGAACCAGAACCTGACAATCATCCCGGTTATCAACAAAGTGGACATGCCGAGCGCGCGGGTCGACCATGCGCGCAAGCAACTCGAGGACGTACTGCAAATTCCCGGGGAGGACGCCATTCTGGCCTCGGGCAAGGCTGGCATTGGCATAGAAGATATTTTGGAGGCCATTGTGCACCGCTTGCCGCCGCCGCGCTGGGCGGATTATCCCGCGACCCGGGCGCTGGTGTTCGACAGCACGTACGACAGTTACCAGGGCGTCATCAGCTATGTGCGCGTGTTTTCCGGCAGTTTCAAGGCTGGGGACGAAGTCATGTTGATGTCGCAGGGCCTGCGCGTGCAGGTGAAGGAAGTCGGCATTTTCGAGCCGGGGCCGCGCCCGCAGGCGACGCTGGATGCCGGGTGCACGGGCTATGTGGTCACGAACATCCGCGACGTGCACGACATCAAGATCGGCGACACGATGACGCACTTTGCCGCGCCCGCCCCCGAAATGCTGGAGGGTTACAAGGAAGTGCGCCCGATGGTTTTCAGTGGGCTGTATCCGCTCGACACCGGCGATCACGAAAAGCTGAAGACCAGTCTCGCGAAACTGCGCCTTAATGATTCTGCCCTCGTTTACACCTCGGAAAGTTCGGTTGCACTGGGTTTTGGTTTCCGCTGCGGATTTTTGGGCCTGCTGCACATGGAAATCGTGCAGGAGCGCATCCGCCGCGAATACGATGTGGACATCATATCCACCTACCCAAGCGTGGTCTACAAGGTGAAAAAATCCAACGGCGCAGTCATCGAAATTGACAATCCGGTGCAATTGCCCGACCCCTCGACGATTCTGACCATCGCCGAGCCGACCATCCGCGCAACCATTCTGACCCCCAATACCAGCATCGGCGATCTGCTGGCCCTCATTGCGGAAAAGCGCGGCATCTGCGACAAAACGGAAACGCTAGATGAGGAGCGCATTCTTCTGCACGCGAAGCTGCCGCTCAACGAAATTCTGGTGGACTTTAACGACCGACTCAAGAGCATTACCCGCGGCTATGGCTCCATGGATTACGAAGTCGGCGAATATGAAGAGGCCGACCTCGTGCGTCTCGACATCCTCGTCAACACCGACCCGGTGGACGCCTTTGCTTCGATTGTCCACCGCACCAAGGCGGAAGGCCGCGGGCGGGCCTTGTGCGCCAAACTTAAGGACATCCTGCCGCAGCAATTGTTCAAGATCGCCATTCAAGCGGCCATTGGCGGCAAAGTCGTGGCGCGCGAGACCATTTCCGCCCTGCGCAAGGACGTGACGGCGAAGTGCTACGGCGGCGATATTTCACGCAAACGCAAGCTGCTCGAGAAGCAGAAGGAAGGGAAAAAGCGCATGAAGCAAATCGGCCGGGTGGAGATCCCCCAGGACGCGTTTGTAAAAATATTGCATACCAGCGCGGGGACGTAGGATTTGTGCTGAATTGTTTCCGAAAATCCGATTTATTCAACCCTTCATGTTTTTCCTCCCGAAATCGGCCACGAAGCGCGCGCGCGAGCAGGCGGAAAACTTGCTCCGTCTGGCGGAAAAAGTGGATTGCTACCGGAGCGACGTCATGCCGCCTGCGGCCCTGGCCAATTTGCGCGCCGCGTCGGCCCAGTTGCAGCAATTGTTTGAGGACAAGGCGACCCGGGCGGAAGCGCTGGATCTCGCCAGCGAGCACTTGCACGCCGTAATGCTGACCTGCGGGGGCGATATTTACCCGCTGACGTTTGCCGGCGAATACACGGAAATGATGATGGTCGCGGCGATTCTGGTCATCGGCATCCGCACATTTTTCCTCCAACCGTTTAAGATCCCGACGAATTCGATGTTCCCGACGTACAATGGCATGACGCCGTACGTCTATCCACTTGATGGCCCCGGCCCAAGCCTGCCCGAGCAGGCCGTGAATCTAATCGTGCAGGGGGCCGTGCATTACTCCGTAATGGCGCCGGCCGATGGCGAGGTGACCCTGCCGATGGGCAATCCTCCCGATGATCGATATGGCGCCACGAACCACCCCGTGCAACGCCGGGCGTGGACCCGCCTTTGGTTGATTAATGAGGATAGGCGGGTTTACACCATTTCCGTCGGTGACAAAGGTGCGACTTTGGAGGTGCCCAGCGATTTCGACCGGGGCGTGGACGAGGCCTTCTATGCGACCTATTTCCCCAAACTTTATGCGGAAGCCTGGAAGGACCCCCAGCTGTTTTACGCCCGGCTGGAACAAGAGGGCCACATTCAGCACGAGAATGGCAGAACCTATGTTGCCACCGGCAAGCAGGTTCATGCGGGCGACCGCATTCTCGATTTTGACCTGCGGACCGGCGATATGCTGTTTGTGGACCGGTTTAGCTACAACTTTGTCGCGCCGAAACCGGGCGATCCATTTGTTTTTCACACTGGCGGCATTGACGGTTTGTCCACCAAGCTGCCCGATGGGAGCTACGTGCACCTGGATCAATACTACATCAAACGCCTGGTGGGCGTGGCGGACGATGTCCTCGAAGTGCGTCGGCCGACGCTTTTCCGCAACGGCCAACCCAACACCGGTGCGGCCGCTTTTGACCTGAATTCCAAAGAGGTCGGCAATTACCCCGGGTATACGAACGGCGACCCTGGCAATAGCAATCTCAAAGCCGGCCAGCTATTTACTGTTCCGCCGGCTCATTATTTTGCCATGGGCGACAATTCGCCGACCAGCTACGACAGCCGTTATTGGGGGGCGGTGCCCGCGCAAAATGTCGTGGGGCGGGCCGTGTTTATTATCTACCCCTTTACGTCGCGCTGGGGTCCGTCGCATTAGGTGAATTTCACGTGACAATGGCCGGGGGTTTGGGCCATCATGTTGCTGTAATGCGGTTTAGTTTAGCATCGTCGTTTCTGCCCCAGGAATTTCAACCCCCCGATTGTGTTATGAAAATCAAATTGTTGCTGGCCCTGAGTATTTGCAATTGCGCGGCCCTGGTCGCGTCCGCGGCCGATACTGCGGCCCCTGCCGCCAAGCCGGCGGCGTCCGCGGCCGCCGCTTCCGGGCCCTATCACCTGATCAAGGAAATCCATATCGGCGGTTCGCCCCGCACGGACTATTTGACAGTGGACGCGGACGCGCACCGCCTGTACGTGAGCCATAGTGATTCTGTCGCGGTCATTGACTTGGATAAAGGCGAAGTCGTGGGCAACATCTCTGGAAATTTGAGCGGCATCCATGGCATTGCGATCGCCAACAAGCTCGGATTGGGCTACATCAGCAGCGGCGCGAGCAACAATGTCGCGATCTTTGATCTGAAGACATTGAAGATTACCAAGACTGTGGACACGGGCCGCAATCCGGACTGGATCATGTTCGAGCCCGGCCAGAAGGAAGTCTACGCTTTTAACGGGGGCAGCAATTCCGCTACCGTCATTGATGCCGTTTCCGGCAATGTCACCGCGACCATCACATTGCCTGGCAAGCCGGAATCGGCGACCTATGACGTGGTGGCCGGTCGGGTCTATGACAATATTGAGGACAAGGCCGAAGTCGTGGCCATTGACACCAAGACCCATGCGATCGTGGCGACCTGGCCCAACGCACCCGCCGTCGGTGCTTCCGGCCAGGCGATTGACACCGAGCACCATCTCCTCGTACTGGGTTGTGACGATACGATGGGTCTGATGGACATTGTCACCGGCAAGGTTGTTTCCACGCTTAAAGCCGCACCAGGAATTGACTCGGCCGGATTTGACCCTGGGACCGGCTACGCTATTGTTCCGGCTGGTGGGCCCGGCGGCACCACCCCTGGCGCCCTCACCGTGGCCAAGGTGGTCAATGGGAAGCTGACCTTGGTGCAGAGCCTCGCCACCCCGGCGGGCGCAAAGACCATCGCCCTCGACCCTACGACGCACAATGTTTACACCGCGACCGTCAAATATGATGCTGCGGCACCCGCTCCGGCAGCGGCCAGCGGGTCAACTCGCGGTCGCGCGCCCCGGCCGACACCGGTGACGGACTCCTTTGAAGTCATGGTCTACGGCCTCGACGCGAAAAAATAGTCGAGTTCATTCGCGCCGTTGTGTGATATATTAGCCACGGCTTTAATCGTACTCCGGGAGCCGCTACCGCCCTTTGCCCATGCGTGTGCTCGTCGTCGAAGACTCCCCCCGATTGCAACGCTCGCTGGGCACGGCACTGCGGAAGTCCGGCTATGCCGTGGATGTGGCGGGAGACGGCGAGGAAGGGCAGTGGCTCGCTGAATCGCACGACTATGATGTCATTATTCTGGACATTATGCTGCCCAAACGCGATGGCTTGACCGTGTTGGCGAATTTGCGCCAGAAGGGCAGGGAAACCCATGTAATGCTGCTGACGGCCCGCGATACCGTACCGGACCGCGTGCGCGGCTTGCGGGCGGGGGCGGATGATTATTTGGTGAAGCCGTTCGTGCTCGAGGAATTGCTGGCGCGGGTCGAAGCCCTATGCCGGCGCGCGTACGGCTCGAAACTTTCCGTCATTACCGTGGACGATCTGGAAATTGACACCCTCGGGCGGCGGGTGCGCCGGGGTGGCCGGGGCGTTGAACTGACGGCGCGGGAATACCTGCTGATCGAGTATCTGGCCAGGCGGCGCGGGCAGGTGGTGTCACGTTCCGAAATTGAGGAGCACATTTACGACGGCCAAGTGGACCCAATGAGCAACGTGGTGGATTCGGCCATTTGCAGTTTGCGGAAGAAACTCGCTGAATTCGGCGAATCGCCCCTCATCCACACCCGCCGCGGTCTGGGTTATGTACTCGACGAAATGCCGGCAGGAGCGGTGGCCCCATGAGATCCATCCGCGGTCAGTTGACGCGAAATTTGCTAGGGGCGTTCTTTGTGCTATTGGGCGGTGCGCTGGCCGCGCTCTATTTCACAGCGCGTGATGAACTTATTGAGCAGTTTGACGACGCTTTGCAAGCCAAGGCGCTGGCCATTAGTTCCCTCGTCTTTTGGCGCGACAATGCCATGCGCCTCGACACAGGGGACCAGTTCTTCCGCAGTTTCAGCAAGGAGGAACGGCGCGATTATTTTGAAATTTGGGGTGACGACGGCAAGCCGTTGCGACGGTCTGATTCGCTGTGGGGGGCCGATTTGCCCCTGGCGGAAAAGCCCGGAGGCAAACTGCGGATTCGGGATTTAAGACTCCCCAATGGTCGGCCGGCCCGGGTGCTGGCAGTGAAATTCTCCCCGGATCAACTCGGGGGCGACCGCCGGGACAGACTGCCCAAGGTTGAATTGGGTCTGGCCGTAGCCAGCGACAGCGAGCCGTTGGAGGAGGCGCTAACAGAACTGTTGGGCATTGGCACAGCCTGTGGCGTTGTGCTCTACGGCGCCACTATTTGGCTGGTGACGCGGGTGCTGCGCCGGGGCCTATTGCCGTTGGGCCAGCTGGGCGAACAGGCGACGCACATTAACGCAGATTCCCTCACCACCCGGTTCCCCACCGAAGACCTGCCAGCGGAACTGTTGCCCATCGCCGCGCGGCTCAACGAGCTTTTAGCCCGCCTTGAGATTTCCTTTGAGCGCGAGCGGCGCTTTAGCGCGGATGTCGCGCACGAATTGCGGACGCCTCTGGCCGAACTGCGTAGCATGGCCGAATGCGCACTCAAATGGCCCGAGTCCCGCGACCCTGCCGCAGACCAGGAAACCCTGGCCATTGCCGCACAAATGCAGGCGATGGTCGCCAGTCTGCTGGCGCTGGTGCGGGGCGACCAGGGGCAAATCGTCACCCAAATTGTGCCGTTGGATCTGGCCGGATTGGCCCGGGAAATCTGGCGACCATTGGCGGCCCGGGCGGTGGAGCGCGGCTTGCTGGTCAACTGGGTGTCCACGCCGGCCAATATTCAAGGCGACCCGGCGCTGTTGCGTTCGATTTTGGGCAATTTGCTCGAAAACGCCGTGGAATACGCGCTGGCCGGGAGCGTTGTGGATATCCTGGTCGAACAGGATGGCTCCGGCGTGAGATTCCGGATTCGCAACCCCACGGAGAACCTGACACCGGAAGATGTGGCAAAAATGTTCGACCGCTTTTGGCGCAAGGAGGAGGCGCGCAGCGGCGGCAAGCATTTCGGATTGGGCCTGTCGCTGGCGCGGATGTTTGCCGGCGCCATGGGCTGGACGCTGACGGCGGCCATGGATGAACAGCGGCGGTTGGAATTCACCCTCGCCGGGCCGGTGGCCCTGACGGCATAGGCGGGCGGCGAGCACATCATGTTCTTGTAATCTTCATTCGTTTAGGCTGAATAGTTTCCCCTAATGCCCCTTTTCGGATTCAATCGCGTTGCCCTGCTCGGAACCTTGGCCATGACCATGGCATTGAGCGGCGGTTGCCAGCACTATGTCGATGAGCCCCTGGATGCCGGCAAAACGGCTGCGCAATTGCTCGACCGTTCACTGGCCAACCCGGCTTTGCGCAGCTTTTTGCAGCAAAACGTCGGGCGTGATTTCGCCGAATGGCCGGTAAAATCCTGGGATTTTGAGACCCTGAACTGGGTGGCCCTTTATTACAATCCGTCCCTGCAAGTGGCACGGGCGCAATGGGCGCAGGCGCGCGGCGGCATTTTGACGGGCGCGGCGTGGCCCAATCCCACTCTGACGGTGGCGCCGGGCTACGATTTCAATCCATCGCCCGGCACGATTTCACCGTGGCTGCCCCTCGTAACGCTGGATCTGCCCATCGAAACCGCCGGCAAGCGCGAGAAGCGGATGTTACAGGCGCAATGGCTCGCCGAGGCCGCGAAACAAAATGTGTTCGTCGCCGCGTGGCAGGTGCGGGCGGATTTGCGCCAGGCGCTGATTGACTGGGATGCCGCCGGCAAACGCGCCACCATCACCCGCGAACAAGTATCGAGTCAGCAACGCGTGCTGGACTTGCTGCAGCAGCGCCTCAACGCCGGTGCCATTGCGGCGGACGAATTGTCGGCCACGCGTTTGGCGCTGGTCAAGGCGCAGTCCGATGCCGGCAATGCGGCGCGGACGCAGGGTGTGGCACGAGCGCGCATCGCCGCGGTGCTGGGTGTGCCGTTGAGTGCGCTCGACGGGGTGGATTTTGCGGTCGACGCCATTGCTTCCGGCAAGAATTTTTCGACCGGTGAATTGTCGGCCGCCCGGGCGGTTTCGCTGCAGACGCGGGCCGATATCATGGCGGCATTGGCCAACTACCAGGCAAGCCAGTCCGCGCTCCAATTGGAAATCGCCAAACAATATCCCGACATTCATCTTGGGCCTGGCTACCAATACGATACTGGGGATAGCAAGTGGAGCCTTTCCATCGGCGCGGATTTGCCGATCTTCAACCGAAATGAGGGCCCAATTGAGGAAGCCAAGGCGGCGCGGGTCACGGCGGCCGCCCAAGTCCTGGCCTTGCAGGCCCATGTTATCGCCCTTATTGACGCGGCCTCTGCAGCTAACACCGCAGCCGTTGGCTCGGTAGACGACTTGCACAAGATTGACGCCGAATTGCAAAAGCACCTGACGGCCGTGCGTGCCCAAACGGAGGCAGGCGCCGCCGACCAATTGGATTACCAAACCGCCCTGCTGGATGTTGGCGCGGGCGAACTCGCCTTGATTGACGCCCAGTCCCAAGCGGCCGCCGCCAGCGGCCAGTTGGAAGACGCTTTGCAGGTGCCGCTCGCCAATTTATCCGCCGTGCTGAAAGACTTGCCGCCACCCACTTCTCCCCCGACCAAGCCATGAAAAAAACACTTTTAGGAATCATTTTCGGCATTCTGCTGGGCGCGGGTGCCATGTGGCTGTTCGGCCCCTCCGGCCCCCTCGGTACACCAGCCGCTCCGGCGGCCGCCAAGCCCGACGCCGCTCCGGCCCCGGAGCCCGTGCCGGGTACCGTCAGTTTGGAGTCCGACGAGCAGGACAAGGCCGGAATCAAGACGGCCCGGCCGACCTCCATGGAATACAAGCCTGAAGCGAAGGGTTTTGCCCGCGTGCTGGAAGCCTCTTCGCTCGCCGCCGAATTGGTGGAGATTGATTCGGACACCGCCGCCTACACCGCCTCTTCGAACGAATTTCAACGGCTGCAAAAGCTCAAGGCCAGCGACAATACCTCGGCGCGTGCGCTGGATGCGGCGGAAGCGGCGATGCGGCATGATGGATTCCAGCTCGATGCGGCCAAGGCGAAGGTAATTGCCGATTGGGGAAAAGATCTGGCCGCCCGCGCGGATTTGCCGGACTTGGCGAAGGCGCTACTCAATCACAATGCAGCCCTCATTCGCATTGAGATGCTCGGCGGCGAAACCCTGCCGGCTGAGCCGCGCACGGTGCGCGTCGCCCCCGTTCTGGGCAATGGCGATCCCATGGCCGTCGAATTGATTGGCCCGGCGCCCAGCGCCGACCTGCAATCTCAAGGCGTGGCGTTTTACGCCCTGCTGAAGGAGAATCCGCCCGTTCCCGGCACGCAGCTGTTGGCGTGGATGGTGGGCTCGGGAGACGGGGAAAAGGGCATGCAACTGCCGGGAAAGGCCATTATTCGCCACGAGGGCGACACCTTTGTCTACGTCCACAAGGGCAGCGAGGAATTTGAACGCGTCCGGGTGAAGCTCGGTGCAACGTTGCGCGATGGCAGCGTGTTCATCACCGGCGGCCTGACTGCGCAAGACGACGTGGTGGTCAACGGCGCGCAGCAGTTGCTGTCCGACGAAGTTAAAGATGCAACGGGTGGTCCGTAATTGCATCGGCCGCAGCCAACTCCCTTCTCAACACTCCGCAATAATTTACCGGCGATGCTTAAAGCGCTCATTCAACTCTCCCTCCGCAATCGCGGCATCGTGGTGGCGCTGGCCTACCTGGTCATGGGGTATAGCGTGTATTCAGTGTATCAGGCGAAGCTCGACGTTTTTCCGGATTTCGTTCCACCGCAGGTGACAATCCAAGCCGAGGCGCCGGGATTGTCGGCCGAGCAAGTTGAGACCCTGGTCACCCGTCCGCTGGAAAACCAATTAAACGGGTTGGGCCACCAAAAGTCGCTGCGGTCCGAATCCATTCAGGGTTTGTCGGTCATTACGATCATGTTTGATGAAGGCACGCCGATTTTACAGGCGCGGCAACTCTTGACGGAGCGCATGAACGGCGCGGCCAATTTGCTCCCGAACGGGGTCAAGCCGCCCACCATGTCGCCGATGACGTCCCCGACGATGGACCTATTGAAAATCGGGCTGGTCAGCGACAAGATGACCCCGATGGAGCTGCGCACCTTTGCGGATTGGACACTCAAGCCGCGACTGCTCTCGGTTTCCGGCGTGGCGGATTGCAAGGTCTTCGGCGGTGACGTACGCGAATGGAAGATCGAGGTCCATCCCGATTTGCTCGCCGCGCACGGCGTGGGTCTTGATGACGTGTTGGCCGCGGCCAGGCTGGCCACCGGTGTGCTCGGCGCGGGCTTCGTCGAAAACGACAATCAGCGGCTCGTGATTCAAACCGAGGTTCCGACGCTCACCGCCACCGAACTGGAAAACGTTGTCATCACCTCCAACCCGAACGGCGTCCCGGTGCGACTGAAGGAAGTCGCGACCGTGAGTGTGGGAGCGGAGCCGAAATTTGGCGATGCGCTCATTCAAGGCCAGCCGGGGATTCTGCTGACGATGACCAATCAATACGGGTCGAACACCAAGGACGTGACGATTGGCCTGGAGGAGGCGCTGGCCGATATGAAGCCGGTCTTCGATCGCGAAGGCATCACGCTCTTCGACAAGCTGCACCGGCCGGCGACGTTCATCGAAATCTCGCTGGAGAACATCCGGCATTCGCTCATTCTCGGTGGAATTCTGGTTTCGGTGGTGCTGCTGTTGTTCCTGGGCCATCTGCGCACCGCGTTGATTTCGCTGACCGCCATTCCCCTGTCACTACTGACGGCGATTGTACTGATGGATTATTTCGGCATCGGCTTGAACACCATCACCCTCGGCGGCCTGGCCATCGCCATCGGCTCCGTGGTGGACGACGCCATCATCGTCGTGGAGAACATTCTCCGCCGTTTGCGGGAAAATTCCGCCCAGCCCAATCCGCCGCCGGCCATTCAAGTGGTGTTGGAGGCTTCGCTGGAAGTGCGCAGCGCGGTGGTGTATGCCACCTTTGTAGTCGCGCTGGTGTTTGTGCCGGTGCTGACGCTGTCGGGGTTGCAGGGAAGTTTCTTCCGCCCCCTGGCGATTGCCAATATTTTGGCCATTCTGGCGTCGCTGATGGTGGCGGTGACCGTTACTCCGGCCATGACGCTGCTGTTTTACTCGAAACATGTGAAAGAGGTGGAGGCGCCTTGGCTGCAAAAGTTTTTGCGCCGCATTTATTCCGGCCTGTTGGGGGGGATTGCCCGGCACCCTTGGATGATCGGCGGGATGGCGGTGCTGTTATGCGTGGCGGCAATTGCACCGCTGCCATTTCTGGTTGGCGGCGATTTGTTGCCGGCTTTCCGCGAGGGCCACTTTGTCCTCGGCGTGAAAATGGCCCCGGGTACGTCGTTGCCCGAGATGGTGCGCATCGGGAAGGAAATCTCCGATGCCTTGAGCAAAATGCCGCTGGTGGCCACCTATGAAATGCAGGCGGGCCGGGCCGAACGCGGCGAGGATACCTGGGGCCCCAATCAATGCGAATTCCACGTCGAACTCAAGCACCCGGCGACCCCAATTCCGGCGAAGGATGAAGCCCAGGTGCAAAAGGACATTGACGATATGTTGAAGCACATTCCCGGCATCAATTACGAGGTCAAAACCTTCCTCGGCGACCGTATTGGGGAAACCATGGGCGGCGAAACCCAGCCGGTCGTCATTAATATTTTTGGCGAGGATCTCGACACCCTTGACGCCAAAGCCAATGAAATCGTCGGTGTGCTCACGAAGCTCGGTTCGGACGACGCCGCCGTTTCGGCGCCGCCCGGCTTGCCGCTAATCAACGTTCGTCTGCGCGGCGCGCGCGTGTCCGAACTGGGCTTCCGGCCCGTGGAAGTAATCGAAGCCGTGCAGAGCGCCTATGAAGGTACCGTCGTGGCGCAGGCCTACGAAGGCAACCAAGTATCGGACGTGGCGGTGATTCTCGACGAGGGCAGCCGGCGCAATCCGACGGATGTCGGTTCGCTCCTACTGCGCAATCCCGCGGGCCTGCTGGTGCCGTTGCGCGAGGTCGCGGATGTCGAACTGGCGAGCGGCCGCGACGATATTCAGCATAATGGCGCGCGTCGCCTGCAGGTCGTGACCTGTTCGCCGCCCGACGGCCGGGACGTGGCGTCTTTCGTGGCCGCTGCCCAAAAGGCCATTGCGGACAAAGTCGTTCTGCCCAAGGGAGTTTATTTGGAATACACCGGCACGGCCCAGGCAACGGCGGCGGCCATGACCGAAATTGAATTGCATAGCGCGGTTGCATTTATCGGCATTCTGATGCTGCTCTATGTCGTTTTGGGTAGTTGGCGCAATTTGACACTCGTGTTGGTAAACCTGCCCTTCGCCCTCGTGGGCGGCGTGTTTGCGGCGTTTCTCACGAGCATGCTGATTGAGCCGGACGATCACGCGGGTCGCCTGCATGCGTTTTATGATTTCATGGTCAAGGTGCAAACCCATCTGCATGCGGGCGGCATGACCGGTCTTTCCATGGGTTCGTGGGTCGGATTTGTAACCCTTTTCGGAATCACCGCGCGCAACACCATCATGCTGCTCTCGCACTATGAGCATCTCGTGACGGTGGACGGCGAGCCGTGGAACACGGCGACCGTCATCCGGGGCGCCAGCGAACGGCTGGTGCCGATTCTGATGACCGCCCTCGTCACGGCGTTGGGACTTCTGCCGCTCGCCTTGGGCAGTGGCGAGGCTGGCCGTGAAATTGAGGGGCCCATGGCCATTGTCATTCTGGGCGGACTTATTACCTCAACCGCGCTGAATTTGCTCGTGATGCCAACGCTGGCAGCGCTGTTCTTCAAGCCCCGCCAAGTGAAATGAATTAAAGCGCCGGAACTTTGGCTGCGACGGTTGCACCAATGGCGAGGCTGGCAGTGGCGGCGGGTGAGGGGGCGTTGACGACATGCAGCATACCCGGTGCTTCCTCGAAGGAAAAGTCCTCGACCAGGGCGCCGGCGCGCGTCATGGCCTGGGCCCGCACGCCGGTGCCCCCCGGCGTCAAATCCGCTTCGCGAATTTCCGGCACGAGTTTTTGCAGGGAGCGGCAAAACTCGGCGCGGGAGAGTGAGCGATAAACTTCGTATGAACACATTTTCGGGTATTTCCGCAAGAACTTCCACAAGCCCGGAAACGTGACGGCATCGGTAAAGTCGCGCAGCGAGAAATTGGTCCAGCGATAACCTTCGCGGGCGGTGGCGAGCACGGCGTTGGGTCCGGCTTCGACGCCGCCGTGAATCATCCGGGTGAAGTGCACGCCGAGGAACGGGAACTGCGGATCGGGTACGGGGTAAATTAAATGCCGAGCGAGGTGTTGGCGTTCGGGCTTGAGCATGTAATACTCGCCGCGAAACGGAATGATTTTTGCCTTGGGCGTCAACCCCGTGGCGCGCACGAGGCGGTCGGAGTAAAGTCCGCCGCAGGTGATGACAAATTTGGCGGTGAGGGTGCCGGTGGAGGTCTCGGTGTTCCACTCGCTTTGGTTTCGCCGCATCGCGTCCACACGGGCATTCAAGCGCATGTCGCCGCCCAAGCTGGTGCAAAGTTCGGCCAGTTTGGCGGCCACGGCGGGATAATCCGCGATGCCCTCTTGCGGCACGTGAATGGCGCCGAGGCCCACGGCATGGGGCTCGATTTCCTGGATTTGCTCCGGGCCGAGCCTTCGCAGGCCGACGAGGCCGTTGGCGTGGCCGCGTTCCCAGAGGGTGTCGAGCCGCGGCAACTCTTCTTTCGTCGTGGCGAGGACGATTTTGCCGCACTGATCGTGGGCGATGCCGTATTCGCGGCAAAAGGCGAGCATGTCCTGCAATCCGCGGACGCTCAGGCGGGCCTTTTCGGAGCCGGGTTTGTAATACAACCCGGCGTGCAGTACGCCGCTGTTATGACCGCTTTGATGGCGCGCCCAACCGGATTCCTTTTCGAGCAGCGCGAGTTTCAGCCCCGGCCGCGCGCGCAAGAGCTGCCAGGCAGTGCCCAGCCCGACCAGCCCGCCACCGACCACAATTACGTCATAAGTCATGGGAGAAGGTAGACGGTAGCCTTCGCCGCCCGCAGCGGCAAGCCCTCAGCGCGAGGAATTTGGGCAAAAAAAATTGCGGCCGGGGCCGCGATAGTTTTGGTGCGCAAACTGCGTCCAATCGCAATCACGTGTCGAGTTCGAATTTCCAAGGTCGGCGTACGCGTGGAGGAAAGGCTGGCTGCCATTCCAAGCCTCGTATGAGGGAAAGGTTTGGATTGTAAAAAGGGTCAGAAATGAGTTGCGCGGACCAATTTTCGAGCATCCATGTGGTTTCAAAAGAACGCGACTTGGCCCGGTCCGAGGAGGCATCCGTTCCAATGGAAACCGATTCGTGGTGGATTAATTCCACGGAGGGCATCCATAAAATCCGCCATCCCGCTTGGCGGACCCGGAGGCAAAGATCCACGTCGTTGTAATCCACTTTAAGCAACTCGCGAAACCCCCCGACTTGCGCAAAGACGGAACGCCGGACAACAATACACGCGCCCGTGACACACGACAGGTCCTGGCTGAGGACGGCCCGGTCAAAGTACCCGGACGTTCCCAGGGGTTCTTCACGGTAACTGTGTTCCGCGAGACCACCCACGCCGAGAATTACCCCGGCGTGTTGGATTTGCCCGGTAGGGTAGTACAAAATCGGGCTGGTCAAGCCCACGCCTTCCTGAAGCACAGTCGCCACCATTTGCTCCAGCCAATCCTCATGAATGACGCCCAAGTCATCATTGAGGAATCCGAGGATGGAGCCGGCCGCGTGCTTCTCCGCCCAATTCAGCACCCAGGCGATATTGAACGGCTGGTCGGGATAGCGCAGGACGCGCACGCGCGGATCGTGAGCAATATTGGTTAGGTAATCGCGCTGGGCCAGCACCTCGTCGCGGATGGCGTTGACCGCGAGAATGATTTCGAAGTTGGAGTATCGAGTCCGTTCCAGCAAATCCTTGATGCAGGGTTCCAAGAATTGCAACCGGCAGGCCGAGGGAATCACCAGGCTGACTTTGGGCGCGGGTTGGGGCAGGACATATTTAATGCGCAGGCGACCCTGAACCGACTCTACGGTAGCAAGAATGCCGCGGGAGCGCAGGTGCCGCTCAACCATTTGCGCCGGGTTCCCGGGCCCCGGCATACCGGAAGCGGTGGCCGGATTCCGGTGAAAGAGAATGTGCGGAAGGTGCACAATGCGCGCGGCGGGAAGGCCAGATGTGAGCTGAAGCGCGATTTCCCAAAGGGAGGCAGTAACCGGGCAATTCCACAGGTCAGCGAGCTGACCAAGGAGTTCGGGGTGAAAGGCAACGACGTGCCCCAGGTAATTTCGCCCGAGCAAAAGGGCGGGATTCCAGTCCGGTTTAAAATCCGGATTTTGCCTTTTTCCCTCCCGCCCAATTTCATCGTCGTCGCCATAAAGGAACGCGGCGTCAGGATGAGTCTGCAGCGCGGCGACCAAGAGGAACAGGGCATGGCGACGCAGGGTTCCGGCAGCTTCAAGCCAGACAATGAAATCGTGGCGGGCGGTTTCGCTTTCAACCGCCGAGGCTGCCGGGAGAATCCGGATGCGCGAGTCAAGCCGGGGAAAGTCTTCGAGCGCGGCGGCGCCGGTTCCCGTCGCGAGAACCAACAAATCCCACTGGGGGTAAATTTGTGTGCGCACGGCTTCGATTGCTTTGCGCAGGTTGGCCGTTGGTGTTTTCCCCGCCACGAGGAGGATGGAAATTCGTGGCAAATGGGGCCACGCCTCGATTCGGCGGAGCATGGCGGCATAATCGTCCCCGCCGGGATCATCGTAGAAAAGGACCCAATCCAGGTAATTGTTGCGGTGTCGACCGCTGCGGCACACGTACAACAACCGGGTGCCAATCGGGACGACTCTGCCATCCTCATCGTCCGCTTCAATGCGAAGAAATTTCCAGCCTGGCCGGGTGGTAAAGGCGGCGTAAAAGCCAAATTCGGGCGGCCGGGACGTCGCGGGCAGCCCAGCACGGCGGGCCGCCGCCAGCGCGTCGGGTCGGGGCACACCTGCCGCTGCGATCAAGCGATCGCCCAAGCGCACGCGGACGGTTCGCGCGGCCCGGCCTTGGGCATCAATAAACCATCCAGCCACTCTTACCTCACCACCCGGACTGAGGCTAAGCCACTCCGCCGGTTCGACGATTGCGGATGAAGCCAAATTTCCGGCGGGAAAGGGTGTAACTCCCGGCATGCGGGCAGGCGGTGGTTCAGTGGCCATTTTCGTAGGCTGCCTAGTTGCTGACAGGGTCCATTTCGGCCGGCGCCATTACGATTCCTTGCGCAAGGCCAGCGTATAACAACAGCCCTGACCTTCGGCCTCCTCCCATTGGCGAAGGAAATCAGTAATTATTTTGGCCCAACCGTGATAACGTTCATCGGTCATCCGGGGACGCAGCGCATTGCGCACTGCGAGGTACCAGCCATAATAGTTAAGGCCCAAACTGCCCACGTCGCGGGTCGTATCCAGCGTCACGGACAGATTGTGTTTTCGGGCGAACTGGTGAAACCAGCTCTGAGGGATGAGATGCAAGTGCCGAGGCGTGTCAAGATGGGGCCAGAAACGGCCCAAAATCCGGGCCTGGAGGGAGCAAGGGTTCGGAGTGGAGATAACAATAACACCGCCGCAGACGATATTTTCAGCTGCCCGATCCAGCAGTTCCCAGAATCTGGGGATATGTTCAATTGCCTGCCAGATGCAGATGAACGAAAAAGGTCGGGCGGTGGCCAGCACCGCAGCCGGGTCGGCGGTTTGAACAACATTCAGCTTCAGAGTTTCCCGCAAAAACGTACAGCAAGACGGATCCATCTCGGCCAGGGTGGGCTGAAATCCCGCCTGCTGGGCCGCGACGGCAAATTCGCCAGTGGCGGGCCCAACTTCAAACAGCGGTCCGGGGGACCCCAGCGTTTTGAGAATGTCGACCTTCCAGCGCTGGGAGTCGGCCCGGGGTTGAAAAGCGACTTGGTCGCTGGCGGGAATCCCGTATTGCTCCTTTGTATAGAAGGGACGCAAGTCCGCTGGTATTTGATCGTGGAAGAGCAGCAAGCACGCGCGACAGCGGAAATAGCGGAAGGAGTCCGGCACTGCGCCCTGATTGCGGTCGGTAGAGGAGAACCGGTAGGGGGAGGTGCTGCCACAATATGGGCAGACCGACGCTTTATGCCAAAATGGACCCATGTGAATTGATTGGCGACGGACAAAAATCTGTCGGCACCCGGGTCAAACCTGAGGCGGGTATACCGGTGAACCGGGCGAAGCCGGGTATTTGTCCAATAATGCCTGGAACGCATGTCCCATGTGCTTATGGTGCCCAATTTCGACCTTGATAACTTGGGCCGGGCAATACTGCTCGAGTTGCCGGTCGAGGCGCTCAAAGATTCGAATGACATCGTCATTGCTGACCCGGGAAGCCTGCGCAATTTCAGCCATCAAACCGGTAAAAAAGGTCTGTTCTTCCGGCGAAAGAGCGGCGGCAAAAGCATTCGTCTCCTCCGGAAGGCGCGATTTTTTGAGAAAAATTCCCCGCAGAAATGCCACGATTTGCAGTTGGCGGTAGCGTTCGATGTTTACAGTCACTTCGGCACCCGCACCCATGGCCCGGCGGGCTGATTCCGCGGCAATGAGCCAAAGAGAATTGAGCTGGTCGCCCGGCAGCAGGACGCCCTTGAGCGAATCGCGGACTTCCGGTGATACTTGATCATTGTCTAGAAACTTGTAACCATCCTTCAATTGGTCGTTAAAATAATAATAGCCAAAGGACTTGGGGGAGATGCCGATGATGACAAGCGGATCGGGCACCACCAGTACCGACCGGGCATTCATGAACGTCACCATGGCGGCGAAAAAGTCGGGAAACGGACTCTGGAATATGGCGGGAAAAGCGGCGGGGGTGCCGGTGGTCGCCGGACCGCCGGCCAGACGGATGCTTTTGAGAAATTCGGCGCGAAAGAGAAAGTGTTGGCTGTTGAAGCCAAACAGGTACCGCAGGTCACCGATGGCCCGCGCCACCCGCCGGGCTTCCGCGATGGACAACAAGAATGGGCCGGTCTGATTCTTGAAGAAGACGCTGTTGCTGATCTCCGCCAAATAACCCTCGGGATTCGAGGGGACGACGTGAGGGTAACCGTAATGATAAGCCGCCGAATAAACGATGTCAGGCCGCGCATGCCGCCCGATCAAATCCACCACGCAGCGAATAAAACCCGGGGCCAGCGCATCGTCGTCCCCGAGCATGAGAATGTAGTCACCCGTGGCCTGTTGCAGCGAGCGGTCCCAATTTGCGGTCACGGAGACGGCGGTGGGCGTTCGCAGGTACTTAATGCGCGAATCTCTAAGTTGCTTGATATAAGCCTCATAGTCGTCGTCCGACGCATTATCGGCCACGATAATTTCAACCTGGGCGTAGTCTTGCCGCAAAATCGATTCCACGGCGAATTTCAGCAGGGAGAGCCGGTTTTTTGAGGGAATCAAGAAGGAGAATTTCAAATCGCCCGGCAAAATTCCCTGGCGGGGGCTGTTAACCGTGGCCAAATAACCCGCCCAAACCGGCGGTCGGATCCGGGGCAGCGCGCCGCCCGGAAGTGCGGAAAATTTAAACCCCAAATCGGGAAAATCGGGTGGCGGCGGTCCGAGATAATCGCCCCAGGATGCGCGCACATGGGTGGCGCTGGTTCCCGGAGTCATCTGGTCAAATATGCGGCTTTGATTGTCGGTCAGGATCAGACCTTCCTGCTGGCCCAGCCGAAATGTCGCACTGCGTGGCCAATCGGCAACCTCGTGGTACTTTCCGTCACGGGTCACCACCACGGCGCGCAATCCTTCGCGCTGGATTTGAATAGTCAGGCTGTCCGGCCCGCTTTCAAACCGGCAGGCATCCAGTTTCGATTTGATGGCGGAAGCCTGACGCTTAATCAAGTGCTCGCGGGCGACAATGAAGCCGTTGGAACGAATATGGGGATTGGGAAACGCCGGAAATAGGGCGTGTTCAAAATACGGGCCACCGGGTTGCCGCAATTCGAGCCATTTTTTCTGAAATGCCGCCTCGGAGATATCTCGCCAGTTTTTTTGCGGGCGCCGACGGGCGAGGCCGAGGGCCGCAGCCAGGTCTCTGGGATCGAAGATCTTCCGGCGTCGCTCCCGCTTCAGCCACGACCGGCAACCATTTTCGATGATATAGTCATAATAGTGAACCAGAAGCGGGTCGTATTTGACCGCCTGCTCATTGCAGAGCCAGGCGACTTTGGTAATTAATCTCCACGAGTCGGCAATGCTTTCGTACGAACCCATTGCTCCCGCGATTCCGACCCCCGGCTGGGTCACGCATTCACCCAGCAGTGCAAGCCAGCCCGGAGCTATAATGCGGGTGTGGGTATTCAAGAAGCAAAAATAATCATAGTCCAGACTATGTGCCGCCTTCAGGTAGGCCGTGATGTCAAAGCCCTCATCGGAAATTTCCAAGGCAACGTGGGGCAGGGCGGCAAATACTGCTTTTGCGGTCTGTAAATCAGTGGGTTTTTCGAAGCCCTTGTAAATAATCACCAGGGTATGCTCCAAGCCGGGTGCATGGCGGTTAAAGCTGTCTCGAAACTCTTGCAGGGTCGTCAGGCCCTCAGCATGGCGGGCCAGGTAAGCTACGGCAAAACGGGGTCGCCGCGGCGAACTCGCCGGTGGTTGGTCGGTATCCATGGGTATAAATTACTGGGCGGATGACGGCTTTGACTGGGAAACGGGTTGCGGTTGCGCTTGCAGCCAGTGATAAAAATCAATCAGATGGGAAAATTCCCCTTCATGTATGAGAGCGGTCTCCGGCTGATAGGCGTAGGGTTCCAATTTTGGCACAAGAAAGGTGTCGCGGACTTGGTTGGCCTTGTCCAATGCTTGGGAAGATTTCATAAGCAGGCTCAAACCGACGGTCCAGAGTTTCTCCATCAAGGACAGTCGGCACCACTGGGCTTGAGCGGCGGCCGAGCCGTTTAACCGGCCATTTTGAGCGCTCAGTACCCGGTATATTTGCAACCGGCGATAGCGGTCAAATGCGACGCCGGACTTGGTGTACTCCGGCAAATACCGTGCGACATGCTGCATCGTAATCACAAAATTTGTATTATAAAGCGGTCCCGGCAGCAGGAATCTCTCCACTTCGGAATAGAGTGGGTCGGCGGACAACTTCGTGTTGAGCAGCGTCGAGCCC
The DNA here is from genome assembly GCA_964561455.1 of uncultured Opitutales bacterium. Taxonomy (GTDB): domain Bacteria; phylum Verrucomicrobiota; class Verrucomicrobiia; order Opitutales; family JABDGR01; genus JABDGR01. Next base: position 74,277 of record CAZLPS010000004.1, on the reverse strand, counting down.
ACCTCCTCCAGGCCGTTAAACAGGGTGAAGCCGAACGACGCCCTCGATACCCCAGCAATGCTGAGGGGTTCCGGTACCACGACCAGGGTGCGGGCTTTGGCGAAGGCCACATTGGCCAGGTAGTAATCCGGAAAGGGCGAGCGGTAAATGGGGCCATCGGCTTTTAACTGCTTTAAAAAGTCGCGGTGATATGATATTGCTTGTGAATTGTACGTGAAGTTGCGGCGCAAGCCGAGCGAGCCGCGCACCGCCTGAGCGGCTGCCTCACGCGAAATCAAAAACGGCGCCGTCCGCCCCACAAAGAAAAAGCCGTTCTTAACTTCAACCACATAGCCTGCCGGACTGCTGGGGAGCACGCCGGGATACATGTATTGGTACAATGCGGTGTAAATCACCTGGGGTGATTTGAATTCGCGGACAATTTCAGCCATGCGGCCGAAAAAGCCCGGCACGATTCCATCATCGTCCCCCAAAAGGGTGACGTAATCGCCGGTGGCCAGCGCCATGGCTCGATTCCAGCTTTCGGTCACCGGCAAAAAATCCTCAGATCGTCCGTGCCTGATTTTTGGGTGCGCGAGGCCTTTAACGTAATCGGTCGTGCCATCCTTGGAGGCGTTGTCGAAAACCACCAGTTCCCAATCGGCATAATTCTGCGTTACAACGGTCTCGATCACTTCGCGGAGTAGATCCAGCCGGTCGTGGGTGGGGATGACGATGGAAAACATATTTTTTTACTGGTTGAAGGAAGGAGTTGGCGGGCGGGCAGCGCCCAAGCGGGAAATATATTCACGCAGGCCATCCGCTAGCGCAATGGTCGGCAGGAAGGCACCTTCCCGGCGCAGGCGGTTGGTGTCCGCCACGAGTACGGGTGGGTCTCCAACGGGCGCAGAAAGGGTGCCCAGTTGCAGCAGGCCGGGGCTGGCGGTAAGCGACTCGATCATCCCCGCAATCTCTGCAATGGTGGTGCGGGTGCCGGTGGCAACGTTGAACGGACCGTCCGCCGTGCCATCGGCCAGCGCGGCAAAAGCGGCGCCGACGTCGGACACGTGCATGACATCGCGCACCTGGCGGCCATGGGTGCAGGGGACGGGCGTTTTGTTGAGCAAGCCAGTGATGATGGCTGGAATCAACCTCCGGGGGTTTTCGCCCGGGCCATATAAATGAAAAATCCGTCCCCAAGTCACACTGACTCCTGCATTGGCGCCGGCCTTTTCCAGAATCTCGCGAAGGGCGTTTTTGCTGATGCCGTAAAGTGTATGGGGACGGGTGGGAGTTTGATTTTCGATCATCACGCCGCCAGTCCAATCATACTCCGCGCAGGTGCCCGCACCGACGAAGCGTTGGCCGCCGTTTTCCGAAAATCCCTGAAACAGGCGGAGGCTCGCGGCGACCCAGGCAAGGTTTTCCGTGGCCTCCCAAAATTTTCCGTGGGCGACATACCACGCAAAATGCAACAAATGGGTTGGCTGCAGTTCCTTTAAAATGGGTTTCACGGCATCGCCCTCCAGTAAGTCCGCCACATGGTAGGTAACGCCGGACACGCGGCCCGCAGGCACCGGAACGTTCTGTGAACAGAGGGCGTGAACGTCAAATCCCCTGGCCACCAGGGGAGCGAGGGAGTGGCGACCAATAAAGCCGGTGGCGCCGGTGACGAGGATGCGCTTCATCGTTTGAAGTCCGGCAGATTTGCGTCGCGGGCGTTCAAAATCGGCGGAATGTCCGGCCACACGATGCCAAAGGCCGGGTCGTTCCAGCGCACGCCCGCGGCGAGGTCGGCATAGTAAAACTCCGTCATCAGGTAAAACAGTTCCGTTTGGTCTTCGAGGGTAATGAAGCCATGGGCAAAGCCCGGGGGAACGAAGAGTGCATGGCCATTTTCAAGGCTGAGCTCGACGCCCGTCCACGAGCAGTATGCCGGGGAGTTGGGCCGCAAATCCACGATAACATCGAGGGCCCGGCCGCGGACGCAGCGCACCAACTTGCCTTCGGCATGAGGATCGCGTTGGAAGTGCATTCCGCGCAGCGTGCCTTTGCGGGCATTATAGGAAACGTTGCCATTGACAAATTCGCCGGGCAGGCCGTGGGCAAGGAACTCGTTGCGGCAAAACGTGCGGGTAAAATACCCGCGGTCATCGACATTGCGCTCTGGTTCGACGACGACGGCACCGGGCAGGATGGTGGGGCGGAAAATCACAAAACGCCTACAAGATGGTCAATTGGGGTATGGCGACCACAAAGCGCGCGCCCCAATCGCGTGCATAGGACAACTGGCGGATGATTTCATCTTGAATATTCCAAGGCAGAATGACGATGAAGGCAGGTCGTTCACTGCGGATGAAGGACTCGTCCACGACGGGAATGTGGCTGCCCGGCAGAAACTTGCCCTGTTTGTGCGGTGAGGCATCCACCACGAACGGCAGGAGGTCCGGGCGCACGCCGCAGTAATTGAGCAGCGTGTTACCCTTGGCGGCTGCGCCATAGGCCGCGACCTTCTCCCCTGCGGCCTTTCTTTCGAGCAGAAAGCGCAGGAACGCGTCTTTCACCTTGTTCACTTTGCCTTGAAAGCCCCGGTAATAGTCGAGGGAGCAAAGGTCACGGGCGTTCTCTTTGGCCAGCAGACTGGCGACCTGCGGAGAGGTGGGTTTGGTGGTGTCCTCCATGTGCCGGGCGTAAACGCGCAGCGAGCCGCCATGGGTGGGAAGTTCATCGACGTCGAAGACTTCGAGTCCATGCCGGCGCAAGACCAGGGCGGCACTGTGGAGGGAGAAGTAGGAGAAGTGTTCGTGGTAAATGGTGTCAAACTGGTTATGTTCCACGAGCTGGAGCAAATGCGGAAATTCAAGGGTGATGACCCCCTGCGGCTTCAGGGCGATTTTTAATCCGACAACAAAATCGTTGAGATCCGGCACGTGGGCAAAAACATTGTTCCCGGCGATGAGGTCGGCCTGGCGACCGGACGAGACCAGTTTGCGGGCGAGGTCCGCGCCGAAAAAGTCCACCCATGTTTCAATGCCCTTGGCTTGGGCGGCGGCGGCCACATTCGCGGACGGCTCGACCCCGAGGACGGGAATGCCCTGTTGCTGAAAGTATTGGAGCAGATAGCCATCGTTTGAAGCGACCTCAACCACCTGCGAATTCCGCCCAAGCCCGAACCGGGCGGCCGCCATTGTGGCATAGGCTTCGGCGTGTTTCAACCAGGTCGTCGAAAAGGAGGAAAAGTAGGCGTAGTCGTGCGTAAAAATATCGGCGGCCTTTTTATATTCCGCAATTTGCACGAGGAAAGTGCGTTCGCTGACGTAAAGTTTAAGGGGGTAATAAACTTCGGGGCCCTCCAGTTGTTCGCGGGTCAGGAAGGCATTGGACGGGGGGCTGAAACCCAGGTCGACAAATACCTCGGTAAGCGGACGATTATCGAAACGGCAGTTCATATTAGGCGCGGTGAGAATCGGTTTGAAATTCGGCGATTTGGGATTGGCACAGGGCTTGGAAGGCGGCGGGCTGGGTCAAGCCACCCTCTGAGCTGCGGCGGTACCAGTCCACGGTGTGCCGGACACTGGCGCCGACATCCCAAGTTGGCTGCCAACCCAGCTCGTTGACGGCGTTCTCGATGGCCAGCCCAAGTAGATTCGCTTCATGAACCGCGCGCGGATCACCGCGGTCCTCCCACCGGCCCGGCCAGTGCCGGAGGATTTCCTCCACGAGTGCGGCGACGGCGATGTTCGATGTAGGCCAAGGGCCAAAATTGTAGGCGGCGGCGACGCGGGGAAGTTTTGGGCGATCCGTGAGTGCGTCGTAAACTTTCTCCGCCAAGACCAGATAGCCTGAAAGGGGATCAAGCACATGCTGCCAGGGGCGCGTCGCCTTGGGGTTGCGCACGGCAATGGGTTGATCTTGGGCCAGCGCCCGCATGCTATCAGGCACAATCCGATCCAGCGACCAATCACCGCCCCCGATGACATTACCCGCACGGGCGGAAGCGACGCCAATATGCGTATCCGGGACCGAGGGGGGGAAAAAGGAGCGCCGGAAAGACGCGATGGCAATCTCAGCGCAACCCTTGCTTGAACTATAGGGGTCATGCCCCCCCAGCGGATCATTTTCCCGGTAAGCGTAGATCCACTCGCGGTTTTCATAACATTTGTCCGTGGTCACAAACACGGCTGCGCAGCGATGGGGCAGTGCCCGAAGTGCTTCCAATAAATGGACCGTGCCCATGACATTCACTGCGTAAGTCTCGACGGGCTCGCGATACGAAACCCGCACGAGCGCCTGCGCCGCAAGATGAATGACCACGTCCGGGGAGCAGGCCGTCACCCGTTGCTGCAGGTGCGCAAGGTCGCGCACATCCCCCTCCTGGTGGTGCAACCGGCTGGCCAGGCCCAATTGGTCAAAGAGCGCCGGCTGGGTGGGTGGTGGCAGACTGTAGCCGAAAACTTGCGCGCCCATGGTCAACAGCCATTCGCATAGCCACGCGCCCTTAAAGCCCGTGTGGCCGGTGACGAGCACGCGTTTGCCGTGCCAGAACGCAGGATTTGGTTTTACCATTTTTTCCAGGGGGCATTGCCGGAAGCCCAGAGATCTTCCAGTACTTTTTTTTCCCGCAAAGTGTCCATCGGCTGCCAAAAGCCGTGGTGGGTGAAGACGCCGAGTTGGCGCATGGCGGCCAGTTCCCGGAGCGGTTCGCGTTCCCAAATGGAGTCGTCGCCGGGAATAAGGTCGATGACTGCGGGATGCAATACAAAGAAACCACCATTAATCCAACCACCGTCGCCGAGCGGTTTTTCCTCGAAACGAGTCACCAGGTTTTCTTCGACGTTCAGCGTGCCGAAGCGCCCGGGGGGCTGCACCGCGGTAACCGTGGCGAGGAGGCCGGCCCTTTCATGCTGGGCGACCAGGGCGGTAAGATCGACGTTGCCCACGCCGTCGCCGTACGTGAAGCAAAACGATTCGTTGCCGAGATAACTGCGCACCCGCCGCAGCCGCCCACCGGTCTTGGTGGCGTCGCCGGTGTCCACAAGGGTAACCCGCCAAGGCTCGGCTTTGCGCTGATGAACCTCCATGCGGTTGGCTTGCATGTCGAAGGTGACATCCGACATATGGAGGAAGTAGTTGGCGAAATACTCTTTGATGATGTAACCCTTGTAGCCGCAACAGATGATGAAGTCATTAATGCCATGCGCGGAGTACATTTTCAAGATGTGCCAAAGCACGGGGCGACCGCCGATTTCAATCATCGGCTTTGGGCGGAGATCGGTTTCTTCGCTCAGGCGCGTGCCCAAGCCACCGGCGAGAATGACAGCTTTCATGGTGATAATAGATTTTGGTGACGGCGCAGGAAGTCCCGGCCACAGCGGGTAAGGGACCCATAGGTATAATGACCCGGACGAAACAGGGATTTGAAAGATTGCTGGAGCCGTTCATCGTCGGGCGTGGCACTCCAGCGGCCTTCGACGCGTTCAAGCATTTCCCGGCAGAGTTCCAGGATTTCCTCTGGCGTGTTGTCAATTACGTCCAGCCCGTCCTGTTCGTAAAGGTGGGCGAGCCGGTAATTGGAAACGGGCGAGTTAAACACTTCGGGCATCGTCCAGATGCGGCCATTCCGCCGCGAACGCACCAGCTTGGGAATGCCCAAGTCGCAGGGCGCATAATGCAGCGTAACAGACATGGGGGCGTTATTGGTGAGGGCGCACGGCACGCCAAATACGCTCACGAGCATGGAGAGGCCGGAGGAGGTGCCAAGCAGGAATCGGCTGCTCGCGCACAAAAACACGTCCATTTGCTCTGATTTGTCCGGGGAGCGGGCATAGTCAATGACGCGTGGGAGCGGCGGCAATGGCGCCATGGAAGGGTCTCCCAAGCGCACGACCCAGCCGCCCCGCGCGGTGATTTCCGCGACGGCGGGCAGGAAATCTTGAATGGCCGCATTGCGAAAATTATGGACGGTCTGGCCATCGTAACCCGTTTCGCGGCAATGCAGGACCACAAACCAGTCGTCGTCGCGCATGCCCCAAGAGCGCAACATCTTTTGGCCGACCGTCCGGTCCTCGGGCAGCAACTGGAGCAGCGGCGGGCGGTCACCCCATAGTTTATGGATGGCGGGAAAAGCGGCAGTTTGATTGATCGCCTCAACATAATGTGCGCGCGGCAGGAGCAGGTCCGTCCCGACGCACAGTTGTTTGAGGACGCGGCAGATTTCCGGGTCGTGGACGATTTGAAAGTAAGGTTCCCAGTATTTCAACAAATGCTGGTTGGCCACTTCGGCGGGCGGGGCCAGCAGAATCTCACGGGCATATTTTTTGCGCAAACCCAGCAGCCCCTCCTTGATGAACAATTCGGGTTCGGCCACCTCGTGGCCGATGCGCTCGAGCCACAGGCCGGCGACCCGTTGGTCATTGGTCAGGCAGTTGAGCCCGGCCAGGGCGCGCTGTTGCTCACGTTCCGTATGCCGCATCTGGTCGGACTTTCTCTCGGCTTCCAGTTCTACGATGCGCTGCTGTCGGCGGGCCAATTCCGCCTGCAGCTTGTCCAAACGTTTCCGCACCGGATCCCACGAGCAAACCAAATTGACCAGGAAAGAGCCCATGTAAAATATTAGGTTAAGCGACCGGAAATGGCAATCCGTCCGAAAGGTTCTGGTGCGAGATTCAGGGACATGAATTCAGCCGGTGCGAAATGCCCTGCCGGATGTGGCGGGTGAACTTACCGGCGGGCCCGCGGCGAGCAACTGAGGGCGAACAGATAGTGCGCCATCGGATAGAATCCCGTGTGCACGATCTCATCGTTCATGGAAAAAATGAAAACATTGTGGAAGAACTTTTGCATCAATGCCTTCAGTTCCAGCGCCCGCTTGCAATTGACGTGGCCCGCCTTGCTCGGGGGCGACGCGTAAAGCTGGGACTCAAAGGAAGGGGAACCGATGATGAGCACACCGTGGGGGCGCAGGCTTTGTACCAGGTTGCCCACAAAAACTTCCTCCACTTTGGGCACAATATGTTCGAGCACGTCGCAGCAATATACGCCGTCGAAGCCGCCTTTTTCCACGGGGCCCTTCAACAGGTCGCACACTCGCAATTCGATGGGGAATTTGTCATCCTGGCACTCCTTGGCGTCCCTAATGAAAATGGGATCAAAATCCACCGCGACGACCTCCGGCACCTCCTGGCGCACCACCCGTGTGCCGAAGGCGTCCGCGCAGCCCACTTCCAGCACGCGGTTCATGCCACTGAACATTTTGGCGACGAATTTGTAGCGCGCCAAGAGGAAGCCGAGCCGTCGCGGATCATCCTGATAGACTTGGCTCGACATCAAGCCGAGCCGGGCGAGACGTCGGTCGAGCATGAATTGATACTGTTTCTCCTTGGTGTTCTTTTTCTTCATGGCACAATATGAGATGGTGGCAAAGAGGATTTCACTGGATCCGTTCAAGCAGAGGTCGATTGGCCACCGAGCGCCGAAGTGCGCGCCGCGATCAATCGGGACGCAGGACATGCACCAGATTTGGGTCTTCCGCGTTCACCGCGGCTTGGTAGGCGTCGGTGACCGTGGCCACATCGCCCTCCATGACGGTGCGGCCCTTTTCAATCCAAACCGCGCGGGTGCACATGCTGCGAATAGTGTGGGGGTCGTGGGAGATGAGGACCACAGTGCGGTTGCCGCTGAATTTCTCGCGCAGGGCGTTTTGCGATTTGGTGGCAAACCGGGCGTCGCCGACGCCGAGAATTTCGTCGATGAGCAAGACTTCGGGCTCGGTCTCCATGGCGACGGCAAAGCCGAGGCGGGCATTCATGCCGGAGGAGTAGGTGGAGACGGGCATGTCGAAGAATTCACCGAGCTCGGAGAAATCCTTGATGCGGTCCAGCCGGCTGAGCATGTGCTTGCGGCTTTTGCCCAACAGCAGTCCATTCAGCACCGCGTTTTCCCGACCGCTGAGCGAACCCTCGAAGCCGACGCCGAGGGAGAGCAGTTGCACATGCAAGGGGCGCGAATAGACGACCTCGCCCTTGTCGGCCTCGAAGATCTTCGCGAGGATCTTCATCAGCGTGCTTTTGCCGCTGCCATTGCGGCCGATGATGCCGAGCTTCTCGCCTTCAATGAGGTTGAAGGTGACGTCGTGCAGCGCCCAGATCTTCGACTTGTGCCGGGCGAAAATGTTCTTCTGGTAGCGGTAGCACAAGGCCACATTCCGCACCGCAATCAGGGGAGTGATGGGATCAACCATTGGCGCGTTTGAGAATTTTGCCGTCAATGTGGCGGCTCCAGACCAGGCCGAGAAGGCAGAGGACCAACCCGCAGCACAAAGCGTAAACCAGGGCGTGGAAATTTGGTGGCTTATGCCCCATGACAATGTTGCGGTAGGACTCAATCAGCCCGGCCATCGGATTGCCGTAGAAATACGGCAGTGCCTGCGGCGCCTGCGTACGCACCATGTCCGCCGTGAAAAACACCCCTGAAACGAACATCATGAGCCGGAAAATGGAGTTAGTGATGGTGGTCAAGTCGTTGAAGTAGGCCACGGCAATGGCGAGAGGCAGCGCCAGGCCGATTATCAGGGTCAATTGCACGCCCATCACCAGAGGCAGCCAGCAAAACTGCCGGTTGGGCGGAAAACCGCAAATTGCGCAAAAAGTCAGCAAGACCAAAAAGACGCAAAGGAATTTCCAGGTGTTGGTAAAGATGCCGACGAGCGGAAAGATATATTTCGGCAGGGTAAAATGGGTCATGATGTGCAGCTTGGCCTTGATGCCCATCATGCCCACCACCACCGAGCTTTCGAACCATTGCCAGATGATGGTCCCCAGCAATAGAAGCACCACGTTATCGGTGCCTTTGCTGCGAAAAATCAGCACATATACCGCATACATGATCGTGGTGGTAATGGCCGGTTCGAGCAGGAACCACACATAGCCAAGGAAATTTTGTCGCGCCTCGGACTTCAATCCGGCCAGAGTGCGATACCAAACGATGTCGCGGTAACGCACCCAGTTTTTGAGGCGTACCGCAATCATCCCCGAACGGGCTTTAAATTTTGCCGACATACATCAGAAGGGACCAAACTGCGGGGCTAAAGATCAATGACGGTGTGGATGGCCTCGCCCGCGCGCATCTTCGCGATGGCCGGATTGATGTCTTCCAGTTTGCACCGGTGGGAAATCATGCCCGCCGGATCGAAAGCGCCACCCCGGATCATGCGGATCAGCCGGGGAATGTCCTGCGAGGGCCGGCTTTGGCCGCCTTCGGAACCGGTGAGGGTTTTGCCGAAATGCAGCGGAAGGGTGTTGATCGAGAGGCGCAGGTCGCTCGGCATCACGCCAAAAATCACGCAGCGGCCCTTGGCTGAGGTGAGCGCGAAGGCTTCCTCCAAAACTGGCGGGCGGCCGGTGCCGTCAATGACCGCGTCGGGCGAAGCGCCGTTGAGAATTTCCTTCACGGTGGCGGTCAGGGGCCGTTCGCGGGTGTTGATGACGTGCGTCGCGCCGTAGCGCTTCGCGACTTCCAGTTTATGGTGATACAAATCGCAGGCGATGATGGGGTAGGCCCCGGCAAGTTTGGCGCCGAGGATTACGCCGAGGCCGATGCCGCCCGCGCCGATGACGACGACGGATTCGCCGATTTCAATTTTTGCGTCGCGCGTGATGACGCCAAAGCCGGTGGTCAAGGTATCCGCCAGCAGGCAGCAGAGGTCCTCGGACAAATCGTCCGGCACCGGAGTCATTCGGTTTTCAGAAACCACCGCGTAGCGCTGAAAGGTCGTAATATTGCCGGCGTTGACGGTTTTGGCGCCCCACTTGTATTTGGGAGACGGCTGGCCTTCGAGGCCGGCGCCGGGTCGCCAGTGCAGGACGACGTGGTCGCCGACTTTGACGTGCTTCACGCCGGGGCCGATTTCGAGCACGCGCCCGCCGCCCTCATGGCCGAGCAGGTGCGGCAGCCATTTGTCCGGTCCCTTGACGGCGTCAATTTCGCCGAGTTGAGAGCCGCAGATGCGCGTGGCCTTGATTTCCACGAGCGCCTGGCCGATGCCGAGCGCCGGCAATTCCACCTCGTCAATGATCAGAGGCTGGCGGGATTCCACCAGGATGGCAGCGGGAGTTTTCATGGAATAAACCACCAATAGTCGCCCGTGTAACCGATTTCCGCGAACATTTTCACCCACTCGTTCACCGGCAGGTAGGTTTCAGCGGTTAAAATCCAGCCGAGCAGGCGCTGGTGCTCTTCCTCGGTGTTCCAGGCGTCCACGGAAATGAATTTGTGCGCGCGGCTGACGCGCTGCATTTCGCGCAGCGACTGTTTGCACTTTTCCAGCGGCAAGTTATGGATAGAATTGATGGAAACGACGAGGTCGAAAGATTTATCAGGGTAGGGGAGTTTTTCCGCCGAACCAATGTCGATCAACGGCCCCATGTTACCATGGGCGTTTTCTTTGGCGTAGACGGACACATCCAGCCCGCGCACGGTGGCTTCGGGTAGCACCTGAAGAAAGTCATGTATCAGAAAGCCCTTGGCAGCGCCAACATCGAGGATGCGGGCATCGGGCGGCAGTTTGTAATGCTCGACGATGCGCTGGGCGACGGGCAACCAGCGGCCATCGTAGCGGTAACCGCCATAACCGTGGCGGCGTTCGCCGTCGAAAAAATCGCGGCCAAACTGCTTGGCGAGGGCGCGGTCTTCGGGGGTTTTTTCTTGGGCGCGCTGGGCGACGTTGCGCTTCGTTTGCGGCAGGCGGTCGAGAAGATTGATTTCAGCCATGGTTAGAAAGGTCCGGTAAACGCGGGATTGGGGACATCGAGTTGCTGGCCGGCGGGCACGAGGAGCACGGCGGGGTCGGGCGCGAGGCCGAGGGTTTCACGGGCGGCATTCACAATGTGGCCGTGGCGCGGATAAAATTCCGCGGCGAGCGCCGGACTCGTGGGGGTCGGACAATCCGGGAAGGCCACGCGTTTGGGTGCGGCTTTTAGGTCTTTGAACGCGCCTTCAGTGGCCAGCGCGAGAATTTCTGCGCTCATGCCGGCTTCGGCCCAGGAGGTGTCGGCGACGACGAGTCGACCGGTTTTGCGGACAGAGGCAAGCACGGATTCGCGGTCGAGTGGGCGCACGCAGCGCACGTCAATCACTTCCGCGTAAATGCCCATGGTTTCGAGCACTGCCGCGGCTTGCAGTGCTTCCAAGACCATGTAGGAGAAGGCGACAATGGTGACGTCTTTACCGGAATGCGCGACCCGGGCGGGGCCGATTTCCGTGGTGTAGAACCCTTCCGGCACGTGGCCCTTGATGTGATGCAGCCAGCGGTGTTCGAGGAACACCACCGGATTGTCGTCAAAAATCGAGGCAAGCAACAGGCCCTTGGCATCGTGCGGCGAGCAGGGCAGGACAACTTTCAGGCCGGGAATATGGGCGAACCAGGAGTGCAGGCACTGTGAGTGTTGCGGGCCCTGACCCCAGCCGCGCCCGACAATCATACGAATCACCACGGGCATCTTCATGATGCCGCCAAACATGTAGTGCCACTTCGCGGCTTGCGTGCAGACTTGATCCATGGTCAGCATCGCGAAGTCCACGCGCTGGTGGCTGAGCACGGGACGCAGGCCGTTGATGGCGGCGCCGAGCATTACTCCGGTCATGCCGTTTTCCGCACAGGGCATGTCCATGACCCGCTCCGGGCCAAATTTTTTCGGCAAATCGAGCGTGGTGCCAAAGAAGCCCTTGGGGTCGGGGATGCCGAGCCCGATGAGCATCACGCGCGGGTCGCGTTCGAGCGCGAGGGCAAATCCCTCGCGGATGGCTTCGGCGTAAGTGATTTCGCGCATGGGGATCAGGCGTAAACGTGGTCGAGCAGGCCGGACGGGTCCGGGAACGGCGCGCGGTCCGCGGCGGCAAAGGCGGCGGCGATTTCCATTTGCACGGACTTCACGAAGTTGACGCGGCGGGAGTCGTCGAAAATTTTGGCCTCGAACATTTCGCGAAGCAGGCGCTCGAGCGGGTCGCGCACGCGCCATTCCTCGTATTCGGCTTCGGTGCGGTAGCCGATGTTATTGTCGAAATTGGGGCCGCAATGTTCGCGCCAGCGGTAGGTTTTCAATTCCAGAAACACGGGGCCCTTGCCCGTGCGGGCATGGTCGGCGGCCTCGGTCATCAGCTCGTAGACGGCGTGGGCATCGTTGCCATCACCCTGCCAGCTGGCAAGCCCGTGACCGGCGGCGACGGAAAACACTTCGCGATGGGCTGGCTGGCGCACGCTCATCGGCGAGTACACGGAATACAAATTGTTTTCGCAGACAAACACGACCGGCAACTTGTGCAGCGTCGCAAAGTTCACGCTTTCGTGAAACACGCCTTCCTCGGTGGCGGCTTCGCCGAAAAACGCCGCGGTCACGCGATCCCGTTTCAGCCGCAAGTCGGCAAAAGCCAGCCCAACAGCAATGGGAATCGTACTGCCGACGATCGGCACGGCGCCGACGAAGCCCGCCTTCAAATCCACGAGATGCATGGATCCCCCGCGCCCGCGACAGCAACCCGTTTCCTTGCCGCAAATTTCCGCGATCATGGCATTCAGGTCGCCGCCTTTGGCGAGATAATGGGCGTGCGAGCGGTGGCCGCTCATGGCCAGGTCGTCAGGGCGCAACGCCAGCCCGACCCCGGCGGCCACGGCTTCCTGGCCGATGGACAGATGCACGGGGCAGCGCATTTTCTGCGGCTTCTCGTTATATTTCGCCGCAATCGCCTCTTCGATGAGACGAATGCGCTCCATACCCTCCAGGAGCTTCCAGGAGAGTTCGGCGTTCGGACTGAAGGTTGCGGCCATGAATTAGGCGAGGTTGGCGATGGCCTTCATTGTCTTGATATTGAAATAGCGGTCTTCCATTTTCAACTTGCCAGCGTGGAAGGCGGCCATGACCTCCTTGATGCCGTCTTCGACGCCGAATTTCTGGACAAATCCCGTGGCGAGCAGTTTCTTCGAAGACAGGCGGTAGGAACGAGGGTCATTCGATTCCTTGACAATGATTTCCGCCGGAACGTGCTTGGTGACGAGCTTGGCAATGTCCAAGACGGAGATGTTTTCGAAGCCCGCGTTATAAATGCCAGGTGCCTTGGCGCCGATGGCGAGGAAATGATGGTAGACGCGAACCATGTCCTTCATGTGAATGTTCGGGCGGGTCTGGTCGCCACCAAGTACAGTGATCTTCCCATTGGCGAGGGCCTGCATCGTCAACATGTTGACGACGACATCGAGGCGCATGCGCGGGGAATACCCGCAAACTGTTGCCGGCCGGACGCACTGGATGAGAATTTTGTCTTTGTAGCTCAGCAGCACGCGTTCGCTGATCATTTTCGTCTTGTTGTAGTCGCTGATGGGAACGAGGGAAAGTTCCTCCGTCACCTCCGGTTCGTCTTTCACGCCGTACACGCTGCCGGAACTGGCATAGGCGAACTGTTTGACGCCGTGGGCGATGGCGCGTTCGACGAGGAGCATGGTGGCAAGGGCATTGACTTCCCAGTTGAGCTTGGAATTCAAGTCGCTGCATGGATCATTGGCGACGTTGGCCAGATGCAGCACGACATCCATGCCGGCCATCGGGACCTTGTCCACATTGCGGATGTCCTCCTTGATGACCGTAAGCCGGGGATGGGGCGGCAGGTAGTTGCCGAACCATTGAATGTCCACGACAGTGACGTCATGGCCTTGTTCGAGAAGGCTGGGGGTCAGCACGGTGCCGATGTAGCCGCAACCGCCGGTGAGGAGGATTTTCATGAAGATTAAGGATGAAGGATGAGGGATGAAGGATTAAAGCGTCCACCGGGCAATTTGTGCATGCGTGCTTTGGGTCTTCCATCAAAACGTCAGCAAACTCATGCCACTTTTGAGGAGGGCGCTTTTGGAAATGGGCTCGGTGTTGCCCACGATGCGCACGGCCTGCCCGCCAGCGAGTTGGCCGAGAAAGGTGGCCAGCGCATTGGGGGCGCCGCATTTGGCCGCCAGCGCGGCAACGGAGAAAAACGCGTCGCCCGCGCCGACGGTGTCCACGATGCGCGTTTCGAGGGGCAGGAGGGTGCAGGGGGCGGAGCCTTCCTTTAGGCCGATGGTTTCGATGGCGCCGCGGGTGAGCCAGGCATAGCTGGCGGAGAAATGCGCGCGGAGTTTCTCCAGCTCCTGCGAATGATTGATATGGCGGCGCGCGACGGCCAGCAGCAACTCCTGGTCGTCGAGGGAAAAACAGTCGGCGCGGCGATACTGGTGGTTGATAATGTTAAAGCCGTGGTTGTTACTGTTGGTCTGGCAGTTCAACGCGAAGAACGGCGCCTTGGCCTCAATCAGCCGGCGCACTTCCTCAGCCATCAGGCCGTGGCCAAAATCGGCGACGACCACCAAATCGCATTCAGCCAGGCGCTGCTCGACGGCGCGGAGAACGCGGTCGCGAATCTCGCGTTCCGGCGGCTCGCCATCAATGAAATTCACCGAGAAGAGCTTGCTGACTTCCTTGCCCTCGGCGGGCGGCTCGCAGAGGCGCTGCTTGATGATGGTGGTGAATTCCGGCTCGCGCAGCACAAGATCATGTTCCTTGGGCAGGAATTCGCCGAGGGTTGCGTCCGCCCAGGATTCCGTGCCGAGGAGGCCAATGAGGTTCACGTTGGGCGTGAACTTCTGGATATGCCGGAAGACCGCGAGGGAACCACCCGCCTGGGTTTCTTCGTTAAGATAGCGGCCGGAGATGATGCGGTTTTTGGAGGTGAGGCCCTGCACTTTCACGTAGGAATAGCGGTCAAAAATGATGTCGCCGATGACGAGCACCCGCAGCTTCGCAAAGTCATCCACCACTTCGCGGAATTTGGCCGGCGGAAAATCCTGCGCCACCTGCTGGCAAAATTCCTTGATCGCGGGCGGTACCAAGTCGAAGTGCCGGTTGAGCAGGCGGGTGGAGGAAAAAACGACTGAGCCGATATAACGTACTTGGCCGCCATGGCGTTCGACCGCCGTGACGTCGTCGCGGATGTTACCGGTGACGTCGCATTCCTGGTTCTCGTACTCCCGGCCCTTGCAGTAAATGTTTGGTTTTACGGCGTCAATGGCTTCGACCGCGGCTGCGTGCGGAATCAGCACGACGTAATCGACGCAACTCAGCGCGGTGAGGCTGCGGGCGCGCAATGGATCATTGAAATAGGGGCGGCCGGGGCCCTTGTTGACATATTTTTCGGCGGTGATCGTCACCACCAGGACGTCACCGAGTTCTTTCGCCTCCTCCAAGTGGTAGATGTGCCCGGGATGAATCAAATCGAAGGTGCCATGGCACTGCACAATGGTTTTTCCCGCAGTCCGCAATTTTTGGAAGAATTGCGGGGCGTCCTTAAAGGTGATGACTTTGCCGACGTGCATGTAATTATGGCTGGTGGATGTAATCGTGGGGTTGGGCCTTAAGGTAGTCGATGTACTCGTCCACCCAGCGGACGGTTTCGGCGATGCCCTCCTCGAGGGAAACATGTTCACGCCAGCCCAGGGTGCTCCGGGCGCGGGTGGAGTCGAGGAGGTAAGCGGCGTCCTTGCCGGGACGGTCATCCACCACATCCACGACCTCGGCGAAATTAACGCCGAGTTTTGCACAAATCATTTCGACGAGCTCGCGAATGGAAACAAAGCGGTCCGTCGAAAGGTGATAGCCGGCGCCCGGCACTCCCTGCCGCGCGACGCGCAGGGTGGCGTCGGCGACGTCGCGAATGTGTATGAAGGAACGCACGGAATGCCCGCCGCCGTGGAGGGGGAGCCGTTTGCCAAGCTTGATGAACAAGACGGTGCGGGGGATGATGCGGTAAAGCTGCTGGCCTGGGCCGTAGACATTCGCGGAGCGGGTAAACGTCCAGGGGAATTTATACCGCTGGAAGAAGGTGCGGAGGTGTAAATCGCAGGCGGCGCGGGAGGCGGCGTAAGGCGTGCTGGGGTTGTAGGGCGAGTCCTCGGTAATGGTGCCGCTGGTGCTGCCGTAAACTTCGGGCGTCGAGACGTGGACGTATTTCTTCAACCAGGAAAATTTGCGCAATTCGTCATGCAGGGCGACATTGGCCACCACGTTCGTCTGATACCAGTGCGTCGGGTGTTCCCAGCTTTGGGCAACCATGCCCTGGGCGGCAAAGTTGATGACATAGTCAGGATGAAAATCGCCGATGGCGGAGGCAATTTCCCGGGTGTGCTTGTTCAAGTCAAGCTGGCGGAAGGTAAACTTGCCCTTCACCGCCTTGGTCCATTGATAGGGCAGGAAGGCCTTGCCCAATTCGGGCGACCGGCTGAGGCCCAGGACGTCGAGGCCCTGTTCGAGCGCGTGCGCGCAAAACCAGGAGCCGGAAAAAGAATTGCTGCCGATGACGGCGATTTTTTCGCTCATACAAGAAATGTCCGGTTAGTCCGGACGGCACAGCTGGCGCATGACCATGTGGCAGACGACCATTTGCAGATCTTCGGCGACTTGCATGTCGGGCACTGGAAAATGAATGGGAATGTCGGAGAGTTTGTTCGCCTTGCCGCCGTCGAAGCCCGTGATGGAACAACTGGTGACACCCATATCCCGCGCGGCTTCCAGCGCCCGCAGCACGTTGGGCGAATTGCCACTGCCGGAAAGGGCTATGAGTACGTCGCCTTTCTGCGCCGCGGCTTTCAACGAAAAACTAAAAACCTGCTCATACGAAAGGTCGTTGGCCAGACAGGTGAGGGTGGCGACGTTCGCCGTCAGCGAAACACAGCGCAAAGCCTTCGCGCCAGTTTTCGCCAGCGGATAAACCAGATCATTCGCCCAATGCACCGCATTGGCCGCGCTGCCACCATTGCCGCAAAGATAGACCGTGTGGCCATCCCGCCGGAGTTTTCGCAAAGCGGCCACCAACCGGTCCACCCCCGCCCAATCTTGCGCGCGCAAGGCGTCCGCCAGCGAAGCGGCATATTGGGTAATCTGTTTGAGCGATTTCATGGGCGAAAAGGTGAATTGTTATCGTTTAGGTAAATAGCTGGCAACATTTAAGCCGTGACCCAGTGGAGGGAAGCAAACTCCCCGCTCCGCGCTCCCTGCTTCCGGCTTGCCCAAGCTGCCGCCCTTGCCCGAACCGGCGACTCACGCGGGAAGGCAATCTGGCAGAGGGGAGGCTCAAGGCTTCCCAGTTATCTGCGGGGGTGCGTTTCACCCGGAGTGTGCTGGTCGCCGTCACGTGTCTGCGGACGGCGGAAATGTTCGTGCATCAGCGCAACGGCGCCGGCAATGTCCTTGTGCCACTTTTCGAGGGCCTCGAGCCGTTCGGCGGCAAAAGCGGGGTTCGGGGCGGCCATTTTGCCGGCCATCTTCAACATTCCGCGACCAAAGCTCAGGCGCTCGCCCCACGATTGGATGTCGGGATCCACTTGATCGGCGAGAAAGCCCTGAGCGATGCGCTGGGTATCAGTCTCGACTTGATAGAACTCCCTGCGATCGCCGAGTACAAATGTTGTGCGAACGGCATCAAATCGGCGCAAATAGTTGAGGCCGGAACTGGCCGAACCTCGGCTAATCTGCAGGCGTTCGGCAATGTCGTCCAAAGACAAGGGATGTTCAGAGGCGTAAAGGAGGCCGAAAATCTGCCCCACAGATTTCGGAAGTCCCAGGAATTGAGCCACTTGCATAAAGAAATCAACCAAAGCCTCATCCCATGGGGAAAGCTTGACACTCGATGAAGGATTTGTGGCACTGCTCATGCAAAAGTTGCTGATTTAGAATGGCTTGATAGATAATTAGCGCCAAGGAGTCATTCATCATTCAGTTTTTTCTGAACGATTCAAGCTTTATTGTGATGTTGGGCCTGAACCCCAGACGGAGCAGTGCCCGCTGGCCACTCGTTACTCGCCACCTTTTATGAAGTCCAAGGTTTTGCCGTCCGTGACTAGGCGCCGGTAATAACATCCAACCCGCGGAAGCCCGTTTTTGCCTTTAGTGTGGCAAGACCCTTTTCCGGCCGGTCGCACCCTATAAAGGATGCTGTTTTGCTCGCAATTGACCCGCACCTCAATCAACTCGAGATAGTCGCCGGAGGTTTTACCTTTGATCCACAATTCGTTGCGGCTGGTGCTCCAAAAGGTCGCTTTGCGTTCGCGCAGGGCGGTTTCCAGAGCCAGGTGATTGGCGTAGCCGACAATCAGCACCTCCCCGGTGGCGTCGTCTTGGGCCACAGCCGGCACCAAGTCTTGCCCGCAGGCAGCGACTTTTTTCAATTTAGTGAAGTCGAGTTGCAACTCGCGGCCTTCTTCGATGTCGTGATGGGACATGGGGAAAGGATGACAAAGGAAGGGTGAAGTGTGAAGTGTGAAGTGCGGAGAGAGGAGGCAGGAGACAGGAGACAGGAGACAGGAGACAGGAGAACGGCTCGAACGAAGAAAATTCACTTTTTCAATTCGGAAAGTTTTGCATCGGATTCATCGCATGATAGAACTCATTCATGTCGTTTATGAAAAACAGCATTTTTTTCGCCCCGATATTTCGGCGATTCCTCGGGTTGCTCTTGCTGGCGTCCCTTTCATTACCCGCCGCGAATGCGCCCGCGCCCGGAACCGGCGGCCCCGTTGTCGTCATTACCTACAACGACGCCAATCGCATAAATATCACCGTAGCCTCGAGTAACCCCAAGATTGCCCAATTGATGCAGAACGCCTTTGCCTTGCATGGCGCATTTCAAACCACTGCGGCCGTGCCGCTGCAATATGTCCTGCACTTCGAGCCGTCGGGCGATAATCATATCACGGCCACCATCGAGCCTAAGTCTGGCAGCGTCAGCTCCTACAAGGTGGAGGTTACAGCCGTCTCGTTGACGGAAGCGGCCTACCGTGCAGGGGATAAGGTCGTCGAGCAGCTCACGAATATCCCCGGTTTTTTTGCAGGCAAACTCGCGTTTGTAAGCGAGCGCCCCATCCCGGGCACGACTGCCGCCGCCCGCTCCACCGCCCGGGAAATTTATGTCAGCGATTTGCTTGGCCAGCAGGTTACGCGCCTAACGGGCGACGGAAAGATTTCCGCCCTGCCCCGCTGGTCGCCCGATGGCACAAAACTTTTGTACACGGGCTACTACCGCGCAGGATTTCCGGACGTCATTTTATTGGACGTCGCCACCCAAAAGCGCACCGCTTTCGCCACCTATAAGGGTACAAATACGGGTGGCACGTTCAGCCCCGATGGCAAAAGCGTCGCCATGATCTTGTCCACCACCGATGGTTTCACGGAATTGTATGTCAGCGACTCCGCGGGTGGGAATATCCGGCGGCTGACGCACGATAACGCGGCCAAGGCACCCGTCAGCAAAGCCTCCCCAACGTGGTCACCGGACAGCCAGCGGATTGCCATCGCCGCAGATTATGTTGGCGGCCATCCGTTGATCTTCCAAATTCCCGCCGCGGGCGGCACGGCCAGGGCGTTGCCCACCAACATCAGCAATTATTGCGCGGACCCGGCGTGGAACCCGCGCGATCCCAACAAACTGGCCTTCATGGCGGAAATGGGCACCCAGATGTTCATCGCCGTTTACGATTTCAGCAAGAAGACCGATCCGGTAACGGTGTATAATGAGGCGGCCGGTTCCGCGCCCTGCTGGCTCAATGATGGCCGGCATTTGCTTTTCACCCGGCGCGTCGGTGGCATGGACCAGTTGTTCATCCTCGATACCGCCCCGGCCAAGGCGCCCAAGGTGGTGCAATTAACCCACCTGGGGGCATCTGAGGCGTCATGGGTGTATGTCAAATAATGGATGGTGGCAGTTCGGAAAGTTGCCGGTTGCAAATTGCGATGTCGCAGGTCGCAGCTGCAACTCAACGATTGAGCAATTCCGAATCCAATAATCCTCCGACTTCCCATTTATGCCCCCAAGAATCCATAGTCCAGCACACTGTGGCTGATGCAACCGCGGGTCACGGCGGCGTCATCATTATCCGGTGTGGGGTCGGTGGAGATGAGATTGTTGTAGTGGAATTTGAAACAAGCCGGACTCTCACGCGCGAACAGCGGCCCGAGCTGCAGTTTTGCGGGCCGGGTGTGAACGACCGGGGTGGTGTTCGTCGTGACGTGCGGGAAATTGATGTTGTGCACTGTTGGGGCGGGATCGGGATGCGGTTGGGCCAGACGCTGGCGCACAAATTCGGCAGCGTGGGCCGCTGCACACCGGAGCGATTCCTCGACGGCACCACCGACTTTGCCGTGGGTGCGGCGGATTTCCGCCAGGCGCGCCTTGGGTAGTTCCATCGAAAACGCCAGTGCCGGCAATCCCCAGAACGCGCCTTCCAGCGCGCCGGCCACTGTCCCGGAAGCGAGAATGTGCGGCAGGCCGACATTCGTCGCCAAATTGATGCCGCTGACGACGGCCGCCGGCATTTCCGGCAATAAATGTCCGAGGGCGATATTGACGCAATCTGTCGGCGTGCCGTCCAGCGTCCACGCTGGGCAACCCAGGCCGTCAAATTCCGCGAGGTGCACGTCGCGACGGCGGCTGAGCGCCCGGGAAATCCAGCTTTGCTCCCCGAGCGGCGCGGCGACGCGGGCGTCGTAGCCGGCCTGGAGCAAGCCCTCGACCAACGCGCGCAAGAAATGCGAGTCAATGCCGTCGTCGTTGGTGACGAGAAGGACTGGGGCGGGCATGGCGGAATTAGATCAGTTTCAAATCCCGCAGCGTCGCATCGAGCAACTCCCGGCAGGGCGCGGTGACTTCGCACAGCGGCAGGCGGACTTCGGCGGAGGCAATGATGCCGGCGCGGAACAGCGCGTACTTGATGGGCGCGGGACTGGGCTCGGTGAAAATGTTTTTGAAAATCGGGTAATACTGCAGGTGCAGCTTTTGCGCTCCGGCGAGGTCGCCGGCTTGCGCGCGGCGCACCATCTCAACGATGGGCTTGACCGCGAGATTTGAGGCCACGCTGATAATGCCCTGCGCGCCCACCGCCATCATGGGTAAAGTCGCCGAGTCGTCGCCAGAAAGGATCACGAATTCGGGATCCAGTTCGCGGCGCAATTCCGTCACGCGATCGGTGGTGGCACCGGAATCTTTCAGGCCGATGATATTGGGGAATTCCTTGCGCAGGCGCTTGACCGTCGGAATGGCGATGTCAATGACGCTGCGCCCGGGGATGGAGTAAAGTATGATGGGCTTGTCCGTGGATTTTGCTGCGGCGCCGAAATGGCGGAACAGCCCTTCTTGGCTGGGCTTGTTGTAATAAGGCGTGACGAGCAGAAGTGCGGAGGCGCCGGCGTCCAAGGCCCGCCGGGTCAGTTCCAATTGCTCCGCAGTACTGTTCGAACCCGTGCCGGCAGTGACAGGTACGCGCCCCGCCGCGCGTTCCGCGGTGAATCGGATGACCTCGATATGCTCGTCGTAATCCAGGGTCGGCGATTCCCCGGTGGTCCCGGTGGGCACCAGCCCTTGCACACCCTGCTCGATTTGGTAGTCAATCAACCGGCCCAGGCTGGCATAGTCAACCGCGCCGCCCTGCATGGGGGTGGCCAAGGCCGTGTGTACGCCGCAAAAAGGGGTTGTGTTCATGGAAACAAGAAATCTAAATGATGCACGACGAATTACGAAACAAAAAACTCGCCTTTTTTGACCGATTGCCCCGGTATGGGTCCAGTGGATTTTGTGCCTGGAATTCTGGCTGGAACGAAGAACCAAGAACTAGAACACTAAAACACCTTCTGTTTATGTCCGAAGCCCTTGATATCTTTAACAGCCTGCTGCTCCTGGCCGTCGAGAACAAGGCCAGCGACATTCACGTCAAGTCCGACAAGCCCGCCTATTTGCGCCTGCACGGCCATCTCGAGCCCGTCGAGATGGAGGCCATCACCGCTGCGCAAGTGAAGGAATTTGTGGATACCGCCGTGCCGCCCCAATTCATGGACGACTGGAAAAAGAACTTTCAGGTGGACTTTTGCTACGAGGTTCCCAACACGAACGTCGGTCGGTTTCGGGTCAATGCCTTCTACCAGCGCAACACCCCGAGCATCGTTTTCCGCCACATCAAGGACAAGCCGCCGACCTTCGAGCAGCTCAATTTCGAGGCGGATGCACTCAAAAAACTTTGCGAATTGGACGACGGCATCATCCTCGTGTGCGGTGCCACCGGCTCGGGCAAAAGCTCCACCATGGCGGCGATGCTCAATTACATAAACCAAAACTTCGACCTGCACATCGTTACGCTCGAGGACCCCATCGAGTACATGTACAAGGACATGAAGAGCCTGATCAACCAGCGCGAGGTCGGATTGGACACACCGACGTTTGCCTTGGGCCTAAAGGCCGTATTGCGCCAGGACCCCGACGTCATCCTGATCGGCGAATTGCGCGATGCCCATACGTTTGAGACCGCCCTGCATGCCGCTGAAACGGGCCACCTGGTCTTTGGCACGCTCCACGCCGCCAATGCCCAACAGGCTGTGCAGCGCCTGTTCGACTTTTTCCCGCCCGAGCAACAGATCGGTATGCGGCGCACGGTGGCTGGTTGCTTGAAGGCAACCATCACGCAAAAACTCGTGCCGGCGCTGGAGCATGGCGGCCGCGTGCCGGTTGTGGAGCTCTTTATTGTGGATATGCTCGCGCGCAGTGTAATTCAGGAGGGCAATTTTGACAAAATTCCCTCCGTGATCGATGCCGGCGGTGACATCGGCTCGAAATCCTTCAACAAGGACCTCTTCCGTCTCATCAAAGAAGGCAAAATCTCGAAGGCAACGGGCCTCGAAGTCTCGCCCAACCCGAAGGCGCTCGAAATGAATTTGAAGGGAATCTTCCTGTCACAGGGCGGAATTGTGGGATAGGGTGGGCAAGGGCTCCGGGCTTCTTTTCCGGGCGCAATCCGGGGTCTCACAGGTCAATGCGCATATGCGGGGGTAGCACTGACCATTGAGGTGGCGGCGGCGGAGGGGGCGGGGGTGGCGGCGTTTTCGGAGCCGATTTTAAGCCGAGCTTCTTCTTCAGAAATTTCCACCAATGGGTACGCCGCTGAGGGGGCCGATCCGGCGGGGTTGGTGGGGGGGCGGCGGCTCCGGGGGGAGTGGCGCCAGGGGAGGCGCCGCGGGGGTGCGGGCTTCGCGCTCAATTTTCTCATAAATCTCGCGGTAAAATCTCTGCGTGGGAATTTGCAACTCCGGCGAGCTGACTTTGCGAAAGGCACAACACGTATAGAGGCGGTAGCCATGCACGGGAAACCGCAGCGCATCCGGTTCAATTTCCAGCAGATATCGGTCCGCCTCGGCTGAATCGCACGGCACCGCGACGTATTTCATCCGCACGCACTCAAATCCATTGCGGGCATAAAAATCCTGGAAGATATGGTAATTGAGGTTGATAAAACCGTGATTGATGAGATCCGTCGGGCTGAAATGAGCGCAAATGCCACCGACGCGGTAGAGACGGGCCAGATTGTAGAAGGCCTCCTTGATCGAAAAGACATGCTCCACCGTGCCGCCGTCAAAAATAAAATCGAACTGGCCATGCCAGGTCGTGGGCACGGGAAAATTCAAATCGTGCACGTATTCGGCTCCTTCAAAGTCGCTGACATCCAAGCCGCGCACGGCCTGCGGGTCGTAGCCGAGAAAGCGAAACAGTGTTCGCTGGTGAATATTCTTCATGTACGCGTCACGGCCCGGTCCGGACAGGTGACGGAACCCGGTGGTGAGTTCAATTTCTTCGACGGGAATGTCGGGGTGGGGCATCCGGTGTTTGCCAAGAAACCCTACCAACTGCGCCCGGTCAAAATAGCAGTCCTGGACGCCCAGCGTGAGAACGTTTTGACGGGCGCGCAGGTTGAATTCGGGAAGCATCCGCGAAAGCTGATAGACGGCGTTCAAGGCTATTCCCATGGAAACGAGGCGTTGGAGGGGGATTAAACCGGCGAGGCTGGAAGTTGGTTAATTCACGCGGCCGAGGGGCCCTGTCAAGCTTCATGCGTGACAAGAGCGTGACGTTATCGGGCGCGGCGGGATTTTTCCGTTTTGGCCGAACGCAATTGGTTTTACGCTTTGCGACCGAATGTGTTTCAATGGCGGATTATTCCACGCATGCGCACTTTTCTAAACGTACTTCGCCCGACGCTGGCGCTGGCCGTCCCAATGATCATCGGGCAACTGGGGCAGATGCTCATGCCCTTGATTGACGCCGCAATGGTCGGGCGCCTGGGGGTGACGCCGCTGGCGGCAGTGGCCTTTGGCAATCTCGTCGTCTGGATTCCCATGATTGCGGGGTTTGGCATTTGCGTATCCGTGCATGTGCTGGTGGCGTCAGCCCACGCGGCGGGCGACCATGGGGAAGCCGGCGAAGTGCTGCGTCATGGCATTATCCTGGGTGCGATCTACGGGTTGGTTTGCAGTGTGGCACTGCAATTTGGCTCCGGCTGGTTGAAACTCATCCCGCGCGTTGAACCGGAGGTCATTACCGCCGCGCAGCCATTTATTAGCTGGATTGGTTGGTCCATCATTTCCGTCCTCTGCTACACGGCACTGAAAAACTATTGTGAGGCCCGCAACCGTCCGTGGCTGCCGCTGGTTGTGCTCAGTGCGAGCATCGTCCTGAATGTGGTGTTGAATTGGGTTTTGATTTACGGCCATCTGGGCTTGCCCGCGCTCGGTGTTGTCGGCGCTGGTCTGGCGACATTTCTCGCGCGCCTTGCGGCCTTGGTGGCGCTCTTGGTCATTGTCCAACGCTCGCCGGATTTGCGGGCGGACTGGAAGGGTGGGGCTTGTGCGCGTCTGGCGGGCGACCGGGTGCGGCGAATGCTCGCCTTGGGCGCGCCCAGCGGCGGGCAAATTCTATTCGAGGTGGGAGTGTTCAATCTCGCCACCCTCCTGTGCGGGATGCTCGGCAAGGTCGTGCTGGATGCCCATCAAATCGCCCTTAATCTGGCGGCCGTGGCGTTTATGGTGCCGCTCGGGTTGTCCCAGGCAACAGGCATTCGGGTGAGCCAGGTGGCTAGTCTGGGTAAATTCGCCCTGGCCCGCAGCATCAGTTGGAACAGCCTGGCCTGTTCGTCGGTGTTCATGGCCACCTACGCCGCCGGCATTTTGCTTTTGCGCCACGACTTGCCCGGAATCTTTTTGCGCCCGGATACCGCCGATGCCCGGGCCGCCCTCGCGCTGGCTTCCACCCTTTTGCTGTGGGCCGCGGGCTTCGCCGTGTTTGACGGCGCGCAAATTGTCAGCCTCGGCATATTAAGGGGCCTCCATGATGTGCGCGTGCCGACGGTGATTTCGTTCGTGGGCTATTGGCTGGTCGCGGCGCCGCTGGCATGGTATTTCGGCATGGGGATGGGATGGGGCGGGCCGGGTGTGTGGGGTGGAATTTCCCTGGGCGTGATGGTCGTGGCGGTCTCACTGGTGGCGCGGGTGGCGGTGGTTTCGCGCCGGCGGGAAAAGAGGGAAACACTCGCCATTGCCGCCCGGGAGGGGATATAAGCAATTACGCCCCATGAACTTCATCGCCTCATTTGCGCCATTCTTCATCGTCTTTGAAATGGCGCAGCTTTTTGTGGCTCACCGCTACATTGGCCCTGATCAAATCCGCGCCCGGCAGCACCCGCTGGATCTGGCGAAGCTGCCCCCTTGGTGGCTGAGTGTCGGCTGGATGGTTTGCTTGTGGTTGAGCTATTTTTACCAATTCGTACTCTTGTTTGAGCCGGGTCTGATTCGGGTGGCGGCCTTGCTCCTGATTTTTGTCAGCGTCGCCGGTTTTATGCTCCGGCGCGTTTGCGGCTTGAAATGGGGCATGGTCGTGATGACCATCGAGGGCGCAATTCGCGTGGGCTTTCTCGTCTTTGCCTTCCGTTGGATGGTCTTCCCGCCGCCTTACGCGTCGCGGATGCAGGGGATTTGGCATTTTTAATTTGGTTCCGCGCTGCCGGCTTTTTCGCCCAAGGCCTTGAGCACGGTGTCCGGCGTGAGCACTGACGGCAATATCACCGGTTGGTCCTTTCCGGGAAGATACAGCAGATCGAACGGCACCGAAGAGCGCCCAAACCGCGCCAGTTCCGCAGTGATTGCGGGGTCTGCCGACGTCCAATCCGCCCGCAGCAGGGCAACCTTCTGGCGAGCGAACTCCTTCTGCACCCGGCCCGTCGAGTGAAAGACCACGTCCTTGTTAACCTGACACGTCGCACACCAGCGCGCGGTGAAGTCCACGTAAATCGGACGTCCGTCCTTTTGCAGTTCCGCCACCCGCGCCGCCGACCATGGTTCCCAATGCAAGTCCGGAACCGGCCAATATGCCAGCGCCAAGCCGGCGGCGAGTACGAGCAGCCCACCCAATTGCCCCATACGACGTTGTCGCGGGCTGGCCGCTGCCGTCGCATAACGCCCATAAAACCATGCCGCGAGCGCGACCACCACCAGCGCGAACAGAATATTCAAAAACCGCTCCGCGGAAACCTGCCCGGCAAGAGTGTAGACCAAAAAGCCCGCTGTGGCGTACAATGGGAAGGCCATGAATTGCTTGAAACCTTCCATCCAGGCCCCGGGTCGCGGCAAGCACCGCGCGAGACCGGGAAAAAGCGACAACAGCAAATACGGCGACGCCAGTCCCAGGGCGATGGCGGTAAAGGCCAAAAAGGCCTCGCCCACGGGCAGCGCCATCGCCGCGCCCAGTGCCGGAGCCAACAACGGCGCCGTACAGGGAGTGGCCACAACCACCGCCAGCCCCCCCTGAAAAAACGAACCAGCCAGACCCGTCTTCGCCGTCAAGTCTGCGCCCGCTCCGATGAGCGAGGCGCCAATTTCAAACACCCCGCTCAAACTGAGCGCAAATAATAAGAAAAAAACAGCCAAACCAAGGACAAAGGCCGGCTCCTGCAATTGAAACCCCCAGCCCAATTGCGCGCCTGCGGACCGCAGCGATTGGAGCACGCCCACCAGCGCCCACATGCTCACCAGCACCCCCGCCGTAAACACCAGCCCGTGCCATACGACGCGCCCGCGGTCGCCGCCGGCCTGCTTGACCAGCCCCAACACCTTTATTGCCAGCACGGGAAATACGCAGGGCATGAAGTTCAGAATTAGCCCACCAAGAAATCCCAGGCCCAGAATCGCCAGCATGCCCAACCCGGTGCCGCCCCCGGCCACGCTCGAAATAGCATCTGCGAAGACCGCCGGCGGTGCCGTCGCCAGCGTCGGTGCAATGGCCACTCCGTTCGGCGAACCGGTGAAAGTAAGCACCCCGGACAAGGTCTTCGCCCCCGCCGGTGCGAAATCCGTGCGCGCGAGCTCCAGCACCCAGCCATGGGAGACCCGATGCAGAATCTGGCTGGCCGCAGGTTTGGTCTGGCTGCCTTCGGAAAAGAAATAAACTTCCTTTAAGTCGGCCGGTGCGCCGGCCCGGGGCTCGAGTCCGACGAAAAGTCTGTCCCCTGTCCGCCAGGCGGTGACGTTGAATTTGTCGGTTGGCTGGGGTAGCGTCGCGCGTGCGGCATCAAGCAGGGGTTTGAATTCGCCGGCCGGTGGCGGCGAGCTGCCAACCATGGGCAACTCCAGCGAAACTTCCGTTCCACCCTGGACACACTCTTCGGCAGAACATTCCAACCAGGTGACTTTGGCACCGAGTTTGACAGTCTCGCCTGGATGCGCGTTGGCGGGTGGCGAGATCGTGACGAGCAGCAGCGCGGTGTCCTCGTAGCCATAATTCATGAAATTGCCCAATGGCAATTTCTGCGGCGTGGGCCATTGTATCGGCCCACTTTTCCAACCCTCTGGCAAATTCCATTCAACGGTGGTGGCAGTACCCGCATCACCGTAATTGACCCAATAGGTGTGCCAGGTTGGATCCATTTTCAAACGCACCGCCACAGTAAACGGCGTGGCCGGGGCCACCGCACTTACGTCCGCCAGCAAATCGGCGTGGGTGTGGCCGCCGGCAGGAAACCCCGGCAGGTCCAGCGGAGCCGCCGCGTGCACGCGTACTGACGCAAGTAGCCCCACGGCCCATACCAGTAGGAACACTCCGGCCCGCAATTGGGTACTGATGCCGAGCCATGGTTGGAGGGTGTACATTGGGCTCGTATCTATCATTTGCAAGGGCCGACGCCAAGTGTTCATCTTGCCGCCCAGATTTGTCCGTTAAGAAATTATTAACAGCCTATCTTGCCGAACGCTAGGTAGTTATAAATTTTTCTTCGCCGGCAGAAATATGTTTCTGGAGGAACTTTCTTTTTTCTTAAGATTGCGTCCGGTGGAAAATATTTAAACAATCATTTGTGTCACCCCCTTCGATGCCTGCACCCCGCAAATCCTCCACCGCCACTCGCGAACGTTTGTTACGCGCCGCTGAGCGCTGCTTCACGGATCATGGCTTCGAAGGCGCCTCCCTGCGCCAGATAACGCGGCTGGCCGGCGTGAATCTCGCCGCGGTCAATTATCATTTCGCTTCCAAAAAAGAATTGTGGCTGGCCGTTATGCAGCGCCGGCTCGTCCCGCTCAATGCCGAGCGCGTGCGGTTGTTGGAAGCCGCCCGGGCCCGCACCCCGGTGGGTCGCCCCGTTTCCCTCGAGCAACTGTGCGAAGCGTTGGTGATGCCGCTCGCGCACGCCTTTGACGATGGAAAATCCTCGGGCGTAACCATTTCGCGCATGGTCGGCCGCGCCATCAATGTGCCCCCGGCCTTGAGCAAGGAACTCAACCGCCGCAGCATGGACCAATTTTGGCGGATTTTTCGCACCGCCATGCGCGAAGCGCTGCCCGAGGTTCCCGCCGCCGAATTCGACTGGAAGTTTTATTTTCTCATGTCCTCGATGCTCGGCGCGCTCGCCTGGCAGGGTCGCCAGCCCGGCGTGGAGCAGCAATTGAAAACGGATAATCTTGAGCCGATGCTCCGCCGTCTCTCCGCCTTTGTCGCCAGTGGTCTCCGGGCCAATCATGGCAAAGCCAAAGCGTAATCGCACAAGCAGGCAGCCGGGAGCGGTGAGGCCACGATCTTCGTGTTTTCTGCAGTTGAATCGTCCCGCGCTATTGTCTGACAGGAACTGGTACCTGGGGTGGCCGCCGATTTCATAAATCAGAAATCATAATTCTGCCGTCTACGCTTCCTCAAATTTCCGCGCAAACAATTCTTCCATCTCCTTCAATAGTTGATCGCAGCCGCCCCCGCTCACGCGAAACCGCAGCTTCGTCCCATGCCCGGCGGCCAGCATCATCAGGCCCATGATGCTCTTGCCGTTGACCGACTCGTCGTCCTTCTCCACCCACACCTCGGCGTCACCAAATTTGTTCGAAATGCGCACCATCATCGCCGCCGGACGCGCGTGAATCCCCATCTTGTTTTGCACGATGAGCACGCGTTCCAAGCCGTCGGCCGGCGTGTGTTGGGTGGCGGACATGAGGAGGGACGAGCGGGCGATGGCTTTCCACCAAACGGTGGCAAGAAAAGTGCGCACCCGCGTGGTTAATGAATCAAAGAACCAGTTGCAAGTCAAGCCGACGATCAAAGATTAATCAAAATTTTACGAGCACCGCCCGGTCAATTGGCCGCTTCCGTTGCCCTCAAGCAGGGAATGATACTGGATTGGTTAACCCCATGCCCGAGGGTGCCATGAACAGGGACACTCATCAGCTCGGCGGCCACAAACCCACCATGCTGGAGCACAATCCAAAACAGTCGGCGTCGGGCCAATCAGGACCCTTCGGCCAACCTCCCCACTTGCCTGCAGTACCGCAAACCCATGGCCTTGCGCACCGCCCGCCAGAGCCCGTACCCCTGATCGCAATTTTGGAGATGTTCAGGCAAACCGGAGTGCACAGCCACCCTGCCTTTGGCCGGCAAAAACTAATTGCCTTAATTTGGCCCGGACATTCACGCTGCCCGAAGCGCCGAAGGAATTCCATGCGGTCTGGTTTTACCTTATTACCACGAACCTCGGCCGGAATTAGTCATGCTTTTTACTTCATCCGTAAAATCCGTGGTAAAAAAACTCTGCGTTTCCCTGCCGAGGCGCGAGCCAATTTTGCCTCCTTTGCGATTTTTGGGCAAACCATTCGCCGCCCTTCGTGCCATTTCGTGGATGAAATTTCACTCTCCACTCCTTCCTTCAATTCCCCCAATTCCGTCAATTCGGTCAAAAGAAGGTCCCCGGATTCGAACCCGCCGGGGAAGCCGTGGAAGTTACTGGCCGGGACAGAGTTAGAAAAAAGTCGCCGCAAGGCCTTCCATGTAGTTCTCCACTTTGTTCCGGTCAGCCGGGGGAGGACGTGGCAAAAGTTGTCCTCGCGTGGGGCAATCTGTCCGGGCGCGTGCGATCGGCCATCCTTGCGCTGGTTGAAACCGCGAGAGGGGGCCAGCCATGAGCGCAGAAAACTTTAGCGGTCAGGATGACAAAGCGGCGCGGGTGGACGAAAAGGCGCGATTGGAAGCCCTGAGCATTCGCCTGAGCACGCCCCGGCAAAGCGCCCTTTTGGATTCGTTGGAACGGGTCGAGGGCGGAATTCACAAAGAGACGTTCCTGGAGAAGCTAAGGCTGATTCAAGCTTGGCGTGAACTGGTCGCCCAACGACGGGGGCAGCCATGAAAACAAAGCCTCCTGTCGGATTGGCCGTCGTCGGGCCGAGCGCCGCCGCGCCAGCGGCGGCACCGGCCCCCGACGGCCTTCCTTGTCTAAGAATAAACAATTCCATTCCTCCCAAGTCGAAAGGCTACCGTTTTCAGGAGCGGGAAACGCCCCTCTTTGTGCAGGAAACGGAAACTGTCATCGTCGAGGCCGTCAATGGTCACTACGAGGACGAGCCTTACGAGATGGAAATCCCCACTGGCCGGATGGTGGAGCTCAAAACGGATATTTACGGCACCAAGTGGACGGAGGACGACGGCGGTTATCAAAAGCGAATCAGCGCGGCGTCCAGCCGGGACCGCAAGACCTGCTTCGCGTTGATCGAAAACCTCAAGGATTTCGTCAACTGTTATGGTCGGGACCATTGCGCGTTCTGGACTATCACTTCGCCGGATGAATGCAGCCCGAGGGAGTTTGCCCTGCGCTGGAACAGCTTTTTGGCCAATCATGGCGGATTCATCGTGGACTATGGCCGGGTGCTGGAGCCGCAGGAAAACGGCAGGCCGCACTATCATTTCGTCGTGGCGGTGCGGTGGAACATGGAGCCGGACAAGTTCGATTGGGAGGCGTCCCTTGGGGCCTCGTGGGAGTTCAAATGCAATGGACGCACCCCAAAACATAGGGAACTGACGGCGCGGTATGTCGCCAGTGCGGCGGAGCAGACCCGCAAGAAATGGGGATACCTGCGCCGGGTGCTGCCGAAATACAAACTCGGGCGGTCGGAATTCCTGCCGATTCGGTCGGTGGGGGAGGCCATCGCCAAGTATGTGGGCCATTACCTCGACGCCGGCTTGCAGGTGCGGAAGGACGAATGGAAGGGCTGCCGGCGGGTGGAGTGGTCCCGGCGCACAAAGATTCGTCGCCTCCAGGTCAACGGCTTTGCCTTCGCCAACTTTACGGAGAACAAAAAAACGGGTGTCTATGGCACGGGTGGGCCTCGTCGCAAATGGCGGGAGCACTGTGACGCCCTTCTTGCGGCACTGGGCGGGCGGGAAGAGGAGGACGTTCAATCCCACCTCGGCAAGAAATGGCAGTGGAGATACCGAGAGGCATTGACCGGCAGTGATGAGCATTTTGCCGACTGGCTCAAAACCGAGTTGCCCATCATCGTCTTGGAGCGGGGTGTCGGTTTGCCATTTCGCGAAGCACCTCAGCATGAGCCCTTACGGCGACGAATGCACGGCGCGGAGCGCAATACAGCGCGGCCTGAGGGCGAGGTCGAAGCCTGACAGCCAATCCGCGCGGCCACGCATCGAAATTCGATGCGAGAAGAAAGCATGTAATTTCCACCGCGCTTCGATTTTACTGCTAATCGGAATCTTAAGCTGCCTATGAATCTTTCCCGAATGGAGCTGCTCCTAAATCGGATGTTTATTCTTTACTGGCCACTGTGAATGGGGCTAAAAAGCTTGAGGGCAGGTCCCGAACCTAATTCGAAAACATTTTCGTACAAACTTATGAGTGAAGAGAATAAAGCGTTTATGGAAGGGTGGCGAATGTCCGTAAAATACCCGAATGTCCCCCCAGAGTTGATGAAGGCTCTGGGAAATGTGATTGCGGGCCACTTCGATCGCCCGGATTTACGTGATTATCTTGAGGGAGTGGTATGCGATTCGAGAAGTGAGCAAATAAGATTCGCCGTGGCCTACCAGATACTTCCATTTACCATTTTCCATTGCCATATGATTACCAATTTTTACGGAAGGTCCGACGTGCTTGCATTTACGAGTGACATGATCGCCGTATTTTTGGAACAGATTTTCCCCCAACAAGGGAAAGTGCGCCTTGGTGATTATTTACTTAGCGATATTGAGATTCAAATTGCATATAACGAATTCAATAAACATTTTAAAAATGCGGACCTAAATGTGCCATCTTTGCAAGACATCGAGGTTGATTTTGTAGAGCTGATATTATTTTTCTTCGCTTGTCGCGCTAATCATTTCCGGCAACTCTTCACTCGGGCATTTTCGGGCCGTATCACCGACGAACAAAGCCTTCGAGAGGGCCTTAAGAAGTTGACGATTTCGTACGGCGAAGAATTCGTTAAGTATTCGACAGATAGGTTGACCCGAGAAAAGATTGGCGCTGCGGGAATTCGTATTACGGCCCTTATGTTTGATTTCATAGACGCAACAAAACATTATAAAACATATTGATTATAACGACTAACTGTACTTGTCGGTTCCTCTTTTATTTTTTCGATTAATGCGACTCAACACTACAAGTTTATCGTTGGTCAATACGTTTATGTTGATAGACGACGTAAAGTGTCTAAACGCAATTGTGGACTCAAATTTTATGCGTGCTTTGCCGCGACGAAAAAGGGAGCGCGAAGCGGGTCTAGATTGTGACCAATATTTGGGGGAAGTGATGCAATTTGAAGCATTTAGGGAGCGTGCATATTCATCTTCAATTAGATATGGATTGATACTTCTACTTTATAGCATAATTGAAACCGAATTGGATAGATTCCGTGTGAGGTTTTTATCTTCACATGGTAAAAAAATTCAACTTCCCAACGGAAAAAGCTCTGATAATAGCAAGCTGGCCAAAATGAAGCGGTCGTTTGGACAGGTCAAGCTGTCGCCACCACCTGAATGGAAGTATTTCGACCTTCTCGATGTCAAATACAGGGACGTGAGAAACGTAATTGCGCATGAGTACGGTATTTGCAAGGAGCAAGGGAAGCTGTTCGAGATGGAAGGGCTTTCTATTGCTGATGATGGAGCAATCACGATCAAAAGTGAATTTGTGGCTGAAATGGCAAGAACGGCTCGATTGTTTTTTGAGGAGCTTTTCTATGATCATGGCTTTCGGGTAAATGGTCGCACCAAGAAGACTAAAATATGAAGATTTTCTACAACCACGTTAGGGGTGAGGTTGAGGTTGCGTTTTCTCTCGATTTAGCGCCTGAGGTTTCCTTGCGAATTCTCTGCAACGGTGCTGACTCGACAGCGCAGTTTGTAACCTTCCTGAGAAATGAAATGGTTAGTCGTCCTGCGGAAACCGTAGTATTTGTGGAATCGTTTTTTTGTACCTTAGCTGACGCCTTGGATTTGAGCGAAAGCTACCTACCCGCGAAGCCCGAAAGCGTTGGAGGCCCGCTGGATTTTCCCCGGCCTTCACCTAGTTGGTTAATGTTAAAACTTTTTGTTGAGGGGTTATCGAAAGATACCAACTTCGGGGAAGTTCTCAGCCGCTGTTCGGCATCTTTCCCTCGCTATATCTTCATAAGAGAATGATGTATGGGCGTCCTGAGCCTTTACTGTTCAAAATAGCACTTGACGAATTGTTGGGCATAATGTACTTTGCAAAAAATAAGGCAAATTTATGCAATACATTGAAATATCGCCCGCCCTGCATCCCTATGTGGGTGAACTCAAGCCAGGTACACGCATTTTCCAGCGCAACGGCTCTCAAGAGGAGGCAGGTCGTTGGTATGACGCCGTAACGGCAGCAGTTGGTCCGACGATTAGCTTAGGGGCGGTTCATCTTTACTGCCCGGTATCTCGGTCGGCTCTGCATGAACGCGTCAAAAAGGGAAAGCTGACTGTATTTGAATTTACCGTTACTGAGCGCCGGACAAATTTTCTCGGTCAGAATAAAACAATCAAAAAGGACCCGTTTTCGTATGTGCCAGTCAGCGAGTGCCGTTCGTGGCGCAAGGATATTGAGGAGCGGGCGAAGGAAAAAGGCATGACGGCGGCGGATATCGCCGAGGCAAATTCAAGCCGCTACGACGAACTTGATAAGCTGGTGATTGAGGACGAAGTTCAACTCAAGAAAAGTCGTTCGGCCAAACTGGTGATTTCCCTGAGCGAGTATGAACTCGAAAAGATTCAAGCCTCCGCCAAAATATTGAGGTTCGAAACGCCCGAAAAATTTGCTGCCGATATACTCAAGCCGATTATTGCCGGGGGATTCAGCGCAGTAAGCTGCGCCAAAGTAGGTTGGTGGCTGAGCGGGCTAATGGAGAAATATAACGTGGGCGAAGTGTCCCTGCCGAAATTTATGGAAAACTTTAAACGACTAAAATCATGACTGCTCAATCACCATTGGAAAAACCGCTGCCGCTGGAGGACGCCGCCGAATTTTTGGGTGTCAGCCTGAAAACGGCGACGCGCGAAAAAGATTGCGGCATGCTGCAAGCTTTCAAGATAAGGGGCCGGTGGTTTACGCTCATGTCCTTTGTCCAAGCCTACATTGAGCAACAAGTGCAAAAATCGAAAGTGAGGCAACTATGTTAAAATTCCTAATCGAGCCGGACGAAAAACACCGGGCCTACCGGGGCCGTTACCGGGTGGGGGATGACCCGCGCATTCACGAGGTCACCTTTCCGAATGTCACGGTCAAAGAGGTCGCGGAGAAGCTGCTGAAACAGGTTCACGAGGATGCGCAACGCGAGGCGGAAGGCCTGATTCCCGCGAGGTCCACGCGGCTCGCCAAGCAGCGGCCAATCATGGAGCTATTCGGCGAATTCTTGGCCCACGTCCGAAAGAAGCAGCGAACAAAGGATTATGTGCGGCAAGTCGAACACCGCTTGCCCACGCTGGTTCAGGAGTGCGGCTGGAAAACGTGGCGCGATGTCACGGCCAAGAGTTTCCACGACTGGCGCATTACTCAAACGCGCTACACCCCGCGCACCTTGAACCATTACCTTGCCGCGGCGTGGGTGTTTCTCAACTGGGTTGAGCGTGCGTACGAGCTGCCCAATCCCCTCAAGCGGGTGGATAAATTTGCGGTTCAGCCGAAATATGCCGAGGGGCCGCGAGCGTTCAGCAACGATGAATTGATCCGGCTCCTGGCTGTCGCCAAAAAATGGAAGTTGCTCTACCTGCTTCTTGCCCTGTCCGGTCTGCGCATCAAGGAGGCGCGGCAATTGCGTTGGGCGGATGTGCATTTCGGCGACAATCCGCACCTCAAGCTTCGCCCCGAGGCAACCAAGAGCAAGCGGGCCGACTTGATTCCCCTCTTCCCAGTGTTGGCCAGAGCCTTGGAAGCTCACCGGCCTTTGCACTGGAAGCCAAGCGACCCAATCTTTCGCCGGGGTGTTGCGGAGTGCGACACGTTGCGGAAGGACGCCACCAAGGCGGGCATTGACATCCTTGACGAGTTAAAGCGCCCGATGGGCTTCCACACCTTCCGCCGCACCTTCATCAGCCTCCTGCACGCTTCTGGCGTGGCTCCGCGCACGGTGATGCAGTTGGCCCGGCATCGGAGCCTCGACCTGACAAACTGGACCTATACCGACACCACGAAGCTGGGAACTGACGTGGCCATTGAAAAATTGGGCGGACTGCTTTTTGACTCCAGCGGCCTTCCACGTAGTTCACCACTTTTTTCCGGCCATAACGGTCATTCGCTGTCCAAAACTGTCCAGCCGGAAAAATATCAGAATAAGATAACGCAACCAGAAGCCACTGGGATGGAGTCGCTTAGTCAACAATTGGCCACGGTTGTCCAAGATGGTCCAAATGATGAAAGGGTCCCCGGGGCGGGATTCGAACCCGCACGGCTGTTTAAGCCAATCAATTTTAAGTCGACAGCGTCTGCCATTCCGCCACCCGGGGGGATAAACCAACTCCATTTTCAACCACGGATCACACGGAAGGCACGGGTGCGTGAAATCCAGCACATCCGTGTAGCCCGTGGTAAAAGCGGCAACTCACTTCTACAGATAATTCCCCCGTCTGCCAGCGAATTTCCATTTGCTTTTTAGCCATATAAGCTTAAGCTGTTCAATATGGGAGTCGGCCCCAAGACCCCGGTTTTACAGCTTCGCCCCGCTGCAAACCCCGCGCCGGAACCGGATACGCTTCCGGCTCCTTTGCCGCTGCCAGCGGTCGAATCTGCGTCGGCCACCGCTGACGCCTTGGTCCATGTCCCGGTTTCTGTGGAGGAGCGAACTGCCCGCCAAACCATTGTTCGCTACCGCCAGCGCTTGATTTGGGCCCTGCACGTCCCCGAATTTGAGCCGTTTTTCAAGGAGGGTCTGGAGCGCCTGAGTCTGCCGCCGCCCCGCCGTGGCATTGGTTTGCGCGCCTTGGTGGATTCCATGATGCTCGAAGCGAAAAAGGATTTACTGCTGTGGGTTTTGTCGGACTATCGCGGCATGATGCCGGGCTCCCGGGCTTGGCGATTGGCGGAAAATTGGGGCGTAACCTCGGCGGAATTACCAAATTTTGATGCCGACATGCCGATGAGCGCGGCGCGGTGGCCGGAATACAGCAGCCAGTTGCGCGTCGCCATTCTCCGCGAGCATCGCCGCTACAAAGACGCGCAGGAGCACCTCTATATTCTCCACCACGACCTGCCGGAGAAACTGGCCCAGCGCCTGGTCTATGACCCGGTCAAACGCGCGGACGCCGCCCAGGAAGGCTGTCTGGGCTTGCTGCATGCCGTGGACAAAGTGGACGACGGCGAAACACCTTTTGCCGGTTATGCCCAGCAATGGGTCTCCCGCGCCATCCGGAATTACCTGTTGGGTGAACGATTCCCTGTGCACGTGCCCGTGAATCTAGCGTCGCAATTGCTGCGCGAGGCCAACCAATCCACCCCCGATGCCCCCGCGCCCGCCCGCCCGGAGCGCACCCTTCTCCAACCTCGTGTGCCGCTCGACAAATTGACCGCGCCGGATGAGCGCTCCCGCGAGCTGCCCGACGAATCCGTGCTGAATCCGCGCGACCTGTTGAACCGGCAGGAAGTTTTGCGCATCGTGCAGGATATGATCAGCCAACTCAGTGACAAGCAGCGCGAAGTTCTGGTGCGCCGTTACGGCCTCGGCGCCGGCCATGAGGCCGAAACCCTGATGAATATCGCACAAAGCATCGGCATTTCCCACCAACAGGTTTCCATGCGCGAGAAGCGCGCGCTGGAAAAGCTTGGTTCCATCCTGCGTCCCGTAATCCGCGAAATCTATGGATAATGCTGCTGGCGCAGCGCCTGCTCCGATTCGGCCGGACCCAGGTCCAGCCGTCAAGTTCCCCACATTGATCCGCGGGGACGCCCGCATTGGCATTTATGGCGGCATGTTCGACCCAATTCATCTCGGGCACATGGCTGTCGCGCGGGAGGCCTTGAGCGAGTTGTGGCTCGAACACCTCTTTTTTATTCCCGCCTTTCAAGCGCCGCTCCGCAGCACGCCCGCCGGCGCGCCGGCGGAAGACCGGTTGGAGTTGGTGCGTCGCGCCGTCGCC
The DNA here is from genome assembly GCA_964561455.1 of uncultured Opitutales bacterium. Lineage (GTDB taxonomy): Bacteria > Verrucomicrobiota > Verrucomicrobiia > Opitutales > JABDGR01 > JABDGR01. Next base: position 36,534 of record CAZLPS010000004.1, on the reverse strand, counting down.
GAGGCGAACAACCCGAAAATGCAGGTGCTCGACCTCGAGGTACGCTCCGGCCGCGTGTGTTACACGGTGGACACTGTGCGGCAATTGCAGGCCGTCTGGCCCCGGGCGCGGATGGTTTTAGTCATGGGTTCCGACCAATTTGCCCACTTGGCACAGTGGGTCGAGCCCCAGGCCCTGGCGAAGATGGTGGAGTTCGCGGTTTTTGACCGGCCCGGCCTTGCGCCGTCCGCGCCGCCGCCAGCCTTGCTGCGGGTCTTGCAGCTGCGGCGCCTGTCGATTGTGCAACATCCGGCCAATGCGACGGAAATCCGCCGCCGTCTTAAAGCCGGGCGCAAGGTGGATGAATGGCTGCCGCGTTCGGTCGCCGTTGGCATCGAGGAAAAGAAACTTTACCGCTGAGCTGGTTTCGCATACTCTAGGCGAGCCCTTAACCATGCCCACTCCCACCGCCGCTGATTCCAGGCGCTTGCTGCAGCACTGCTGTCAGGCTCTCGACGACAGAAAAGCAGTCGAACTGCGGGTACTGGACGTTTCCGGGCAGTCGTCCATAACCAATTATTTGATTATTGCGACCGCCACGTCCTCGCCGCACCTCAAGGCGCTGCGCGGCGCCATCAAGGATGCGCTGGAGGAGGAAAAAGCCGCGCTCGCGGGCACGGAATACGGCCCGGACAGCGGCTGGCTCGTCGTGGATGCCTTCGAAGTCATGGTGCATCTTTTCCTCCCTGAGCAGCGCGACAATTTTCGCTTGGAATCGTTGTGGAAGGACGCGAAGGAGATGGATGTGCCCAAGCTGCTTGCTGGCAAGTAAAGCATTGCGCCCCATGAAAGTCGTTTCCTGGCACCGTCGGCGCAACCGCCGCCAACCGTTGAAATTCACGGCGCTGACCAATCCGCTTTACCGCTACGTCCTGGAATGCCGCAGTGGCGGCCAGGACAAAGTGCTCGAGGCCTTGCGCGTCGAGACTTGCGCCAGATTCCCCGAGGACGCCCGCATGCAAATCTCCCGCGATCAAGGCGGGTTCATGACCCTCCTCGTGGCCGCCATGGGCGCCCGTTGCGCCATCGAGGTCGGCACCTTCACCGGCCATAGCGCCATTTGCATCGCCCGCGGGCTGCCCAAGAACGGGAAACTGCTCTGTCTCGATGCCAGCGACGAATGGACCAGCCTCGCGCGCCAATATTGGGCCAAGGCGGGCGTCGCGGACAAGATCGAGTTGCGCGTCGGACCGGCCAATTCCTCGCTCAAAAAGCTCGAATCCAAATGGAAATTCAATTTTGCTTTCATTGACGCGGACAAGCCGGGCTATGATGCCTATTACGAATTGATTTTGCCCCGAATGCGGCCGAACGGCCTGATTCTATTCGACAATATGCTCTGGGGCGGAAGGCTGGGTGGAAAGAAACCCATTGCGGATCCGGCCGGCAAAGCCATTGACGCCTTGAATCGCAAACTCGCCCGCGACCCGCGCGTGGAATCGGTGCTCCTGCCCATCAGTGACGGGATTAATCTGTGCCGGGTTTTGGTTCGATGACGGAAATTTTCCGAATTTGACGCCGGCCCACTTTTATGCGAACATGACGGGCATGGATGTCGCCGTTGTATTTGAACAGGTAAAAGACGCGGGTTTTCCACCCGGTTATTACTATGCCCATGTTCCCACTTTTGGGCTGACCACCCACGGCGAGGGTATAGAAGGCGCGCGGGCGGCGGCGAGCGATTTGGTTCGTTTATGGATAGAGGAAAAACACGCGGCTGGTGAGGCCATCCCAATCTCCGGCGAATCAGTTTTTGCCACATTGCATGTTCCCGACCATGCCTTACAAAGCACGTGAAGCTTTTGCAAAATTGCAGCGCGTCGGTTTTGTGGCGCGTCGGCAATTGGGTTCTCATATGGTGTTGCGCCATCCGGATGGCCGACAAACCTATATCGCCATGCATCCGGGTGACATTCCCTCCGGAACGATGCGGGCAATTCTCAAGCAAGCGGCGCTTACCGATGAGGAATTCAGAAAGCTTTAGTTTCAATTCACCGACGGATCTTCCGGCGCGTCGGCGCGAAAGAGCAATTCCGGTTTCACCCGCGCGAGCAGGTTCTTCCATAAATCCTCGCCCTCCTCCTCCTGAAAGTCCGGGCTGTCAATCGGCGCGAGCACCCACGAACTGTGCTTCAATTCGTTCTCCAACTGTCCGCCGGTCCAGCCGGAATAACCGAGGAACCCGCGCACTTCCGTGCCCGGCTCGCTTTCGAGCAGTTCGGCGGCTTTCTCGGTACTGATGCCAAAGTGCAGGCGGAAGATGCCCGTCTCCTCGTTCCATTGCCAAGCCGACAGCAGCATCTGCTCGGTGGCCACCGGCCCGCCGCAATAGAGCTTCACGTTGGCCAGCGGCCCGTACGCAAATTCGCCGTGAATTTCACCGAGGGACTTTTCCAGGGGGCGGTTGACAATGACCCCGAGCGCGCCGTCCTCCTGCGAGTGGGCGGAAATGAGCACAACCGCCCGGCGGAAATTTCCGTCGCTCAAATCCGGGTGCGCCAGCAGCAGCGAGCCGGCGGCCGTCGGTATCTCGGAAGTGTGGATGCGGGTGCTCATGGGTGGGCGATCGAAGGATTAGACCCCGGAATCGTAATCAAAGTTGCGTCACTTCGATGCCGGTTTCCCGGAGCAATTCCCGCACCAGGGCATCGTTGTGGTAATCAAGGTGGTATTTGATGGCGCGCACCCCCGCCGCCGCAAAAATTTTGCTGCAATTAATGCAGGGGAAATGGGTGACATAGGCCGTGGCGCCATTGACGCTCACACCGCGCCGCGCGGCATCGGTGATGGCGTTCTGTTCGGCATGGACCGTCGCCTGCTCATGGTTGTCGCGCACCCGCGAAATATGCGGAGCCCCGGGCAGAAAACCATTGTAACCCGCCGCGACGACGCGGTTCTTGTGCTCACCCGCGGAAACCAGCACGCAGCCGACGTGCAACCGCTCACAGGGGGAGCGGGAGGAAATCAGCAGCGCCATCGCCATGAAATATTCGTCCCACGAGGGACGGCCACCGGGCAGCCGGGCCACAATTTCCCGCACGTGAGCCACAAAGCCATCACCCGCCGGCGGCCGGCCCGGCAACACCAGTTCCGCCGGGTTGGCGGCGGCGGGCAGGGCGGTCGGCAGGGTTGCGCTCACGTGACAAATCATGCCGCGAAGCGGAGCATCCCGCAACATAGAAAACGCCGCCGACGGGTAAAAAAGATGTCGTCAGGTTTGGCGCCGACGTCTATTTTCTGCCAACCCCATGGATCCATCCCGGCAGAATCGGCGAGACTTTTTGAAACTGGCGGGCGCAGCCTCCGCGACGGTTTTTTTCCCCGCCCGGCTGCGGTCTGCCGAAGCATCAGCGCTGGCGCCGGGCCCGCCAGCGCCGGTGCTGGTCGCCCGGCCCTTTGAGGTGGATGGCAGTGTCTTTGCCTGGGATTTGCACGATGAGGGAGTCGAGAAAGTGTTGGATAATATGCAGGAAATGTCGGCGATTAACTCGGTTTACATCGTCGGCCTGATGCATCCGGAAAAGCGGCCGCTGACTACGGGAGTTTTTCCCCATAATCCCGTGCGCCAGACGTGGACCGCCGAGGATGCCCGCATCTATTGGCATCCGGAAACCAAACGTTATGGGCGCATCAAGCCGCGTCTCTCGGACAACGACTGGCTCAATCAAACCGACTGGGTGCGGGTGCTGGTGGACGCCGCGCGCAAGCGCGGGTTGAAGGTGGGTGTCGAGATTTCCCACGCGTTGGTGGACAAGGCCCGCGCCGAGGGCGAATTTGCCGATATCGTCGAGCGCAATATCCATGGCGAAATCACCCGCGTGCGCGACTGGTTGCGCCCGCTGTGCCCCAATCATCCGGACACCCGCGCCTATGCCGTCGCGCTGCTGACGGATTTAGTCGCCAACTATGACCCGGACTTCGTCATGTCCTGCACCGTGTCGATGGATGAAGGCGGTCCGGACAAGGGGGCGTGTTTCTGCCCGTCGTGTAAACAGGCCGCGACCGAGCATGGATTCGATCTCGGAAAGGCCCAAGCCGCGTTGCTGGCAGACCCGCACGCGCAGCCAGCAGCGGGCAATTGGCAGAATTTTCGCTGTGATACGGTGGCGCGCTATTACCAGGTTCTGCACGACGCCGTCCACGCCATTAAGCCCAAAATTGATCTGCGTTACAATATGCACCAAAACGCGCGCAACCCACTCGATTGGGGCATCGACATAGTTAAAATGAAGCCGCATCTCGACTCCCTGCGCATCATGGATTACGCGGAGCAAAATGGCGTGGCGTCGGCGCTTCCCGCCAAGCGGGCCTGGCTCGCGGAGAACCGGCAAAAGCTTGGCCCCGATTTCTGGATTGTCTCCGCCGTCGCCGTGCGACCAAAGGCCACGCCCGACCTAATCCAGCAAGGCATCCAGCTTTGCGTGGACACCAAAATGAACGGCATCACCCTGGCGCAGTACGACGGCGCCGATTTCCCCAACCTCCGCGCCATCCGCGCTGGCCTCATGGCGGCAAAAATTCCAGTGCCGCCGGCGAAATCAGTCTGAGAGCCAACCACGGATGACACGGATACCACGGATGAATTCCGTCGCGCAAGATCCGAGCTATCCGTGTAATCCGTGGCTGGAAACCCTCAGGCGCTTCAGTCGCCTCAATCCCCTCCGTCGCCTTCAGAGATTAAAACTCTCCCCGCAGGAGCAACTGCCTTTGGCATTGGGATTGTTGTATTTGAAGCCACCGCCAATCATGTTGCTCGAGTAATCCATCGTCGTGCCTTTGACGTAGAGGGCGCTCTTGGAATCCACCAGCACCTGGGCTCCGGCACTTATTACCAGGATGTCGCCGCGCTTGGGCTCGGGCGTAAAACGCATTTTATAGCTCAGCCCATTGCAACCGCCGCCCGTAATGGCCACGCGCAAAAACTCGCCCTGCTGGTCCCGGGCAATCAGGTCGCGCAGCTTTTCGCCCGCCGCGGGCGTCAGCTGGATGAGGCGCTCGTCGCCAACGCGGACGCCTTCAGGCAGTGCTAGAGTGGGGGCAGACATGACAGTAACTGTCCATTATCCTTCAGCTAAATGGGTTTGTCAATGGGCGCGCGAGTGCGAGTAGAGATTGCCTATTTAAGTCAAAGCGGCAAATAAAGGGGTCATGAAATCCCGGTACTTCACCTTGGTGGCCATCTTGGTCGCCATCGTGACGCTGGTTCATTGGTGGTTTTTGCTCCCGGGGCCGGTTTCAAACCATTCTGCGGATTTCCCGGGCCCGGCCAAATCCGCCGCACCCAAGCCGGCAACGATATACATCCAAAGCAGGAAATCAGTTCCGGCGGATAGTGAGTCCACGCCCGCAATTTCCGCCGCGGCGCAGGTGACCACCGCCGATCCCGGGCAAACCGCCGACTCGCAAGCCAGTTTGAAATCCGCCATCCCCGATCTTGTGCGGCGACTGCGCACGGGTGATCGGGTGGACGCTTTCAAGGCCTATACACCACCAAACGAATATGATGATCGGAGAATTCAGCAAATGCAGGGACTGGAACTCCAGGCTCTGGGCGTGGCGGCAGAAGACTCGGCCTTTCACCAGATTTACCAAAAAAATTTGGATGATGTGACCCGGGCTTTCACGGCGCTGGAGGACCAGACCCCAACTTTGAATGCCTCCGGCGATGAAGCAACCTATGAGCTTTCGCTGCCGGGAAGAGGAAAAACCCCGCTGACTTTTGTCAACATCAGCGGCAAATGGTACATCAAGAACATTTGGGGAGATTAACTGTCCGTCGTCAAAAAAAGACGAAAACACAAATCGGGCAAATCGACATCCCTATTTCGCCAGCAACCGGGCCAGTTTGACCGCGTTGGCAAAGCTCTTCCCACAGGCCTTGCCCTGGCCGGCGATCGAAAAGGCCGTGCCGTGATCGGGGCTGGTGCGAATCCACGGCAGTCCAAGCGTTATGTTCACGGCTTCGTCGAAATCCACGGTCTTTAACGGCGCAAGGCCCTGGTCGTGGTAGAGGGCGACGACGACATCGAACTCCCCGCGCATTTGGCGCCAGAACACCGTGTCTCCCGGCTCGCATTTGGATAACCCGGGAAATGTTTTGCGCATTTCATTGAGCCACGGGTCAATCCGATCGCGTTCGTCGGTGCCGAGAATGCCCTCCTCGCCGGCGTGGGGATTCAAGCCGCAGACCGCGATGCGCGTCTGCTTCGCGCCCAATGACCGTGCCAGGACGTCGGCTTGGGTGACCGCGTGAACCAAAGTTTTCTCATTGAGGGCCCTGGCAACTTCCATCAACGGAATATGCCAGGTGGCCAATACAACCCGCAGCTTTCCGCCGGCAAAAGCCATCGTGGGCTCACCGCCCCAGCGGGCAGCGAAGAATTCCGTCTGGCCGGGAAAAGCGAAGCCCGCCTTCTTCATCCAGCTTTTGGCCACGGGTCCGGTGACCGCCGCCTGAAATTTTCCATCCCTGCAGCCGGTGGCCGCTGCTTCGAGTGCCGCCAACGCCACGGCAGCGCCTTCGACCGAAGGTTTGCCCAGTTCTGCGGCAAAATTATCCGGCCCCACGACCCGGCCCTTGATACCGAGGGACTCAATCCACGGCTTTGGACCAATCGGTACGATGCTCGCGGCCTCGGCCGGGTTGGCGCGCAGCCAGGCCGCAATAATTTCCGGCCCGACCCCGGCGGGATCCCCGCAGGTCAGCGCCAGAGGCAGCGAAGGGGCGTTCGTCATGGAACAAGGGGTGGACGGTTACTCCGTGCTCTCCGCGTTCCCGTTTCGAGTCGGCGTCAGGAATCCGCGTTTGCCGGCGGCAAAGAACGCGAGGAACTTTTTCCCGGCATCGGTCTTGGCCAGTTCGCCGGCCGCCGCGGCATTCTTACGCGGCGCACCGCCTTGATAAATGGTTTTATAAAGGAGTTTCAACTCGGCGATGGTGGCGGCGTCGCAGCCGCGGCGTCGCAGGCCAACGATGTTAAAACCATGCAATTCGTTGCGCTCGGTGGCCAGGGTGAAGGGCGGGATGTCCAGCCCGATGCGCGCGTTGCCGCTCACCATGACGCCTTCGCCGATGCGGATAAACTGATGAAACACCGTGCCGCCACTCAGAAAACTTCCTTCGCCCACCTCAATGTGCCCGGCTAGGAGCGCACAATTGGCCATGATCACTTTGGCGCCCAGTTTGCAGTCATGCCCGACATGGCTGTTGACCATCAACATGCAATCCGCGCCGACTTCGGTAAAGGCGCCCGGTTTGGTCGCACGGTGCACCGTTGCGCCCTCCCGCAAAATCGCCCCGTCGCCGATGCGCACGCCGCTCGCCGTGGCCGGGTCGAATTTATAATCCTGCGGCTCACCGCCGACGACCGCAAAGCTGTCCAGCCAGACATTGCTTCCGAGAATCGAGCCCTTGCGTACAATCGCGTGCGCCGCAATTTTGCAGTTCTCGCCAATATCCACGCCCTCTTCAATGATGGCAAACGGCCCGACGCTGACGTTGGCGCCGAGTTTGGCCGAGGAATGAGTGATGGCGGTTGGATGAATCACGAAGAGTTTTAAGACAGAATTAACAAAATTTGAAGAATTGGTTCAGCGAGTGGGTGGGCGAGAATTTGGTCAATTCTGTTAATTTTGTCAAAGAAAGCCTATTTCTTCCCCCGCGCCTGCCGTTCCATTTCAAACAATTCGCCTTGGGGGGATTTGACCATGTCGTAGATTTTCAGCAGGCGGATCATCTGCAGCATGTCGGATTTTTGATAGCTCAAGTTGGTTTCGACGTGGTGCAGGAGATTCTCGAGAATGGAGGGGAAGGTGAGAATGGCGTCCACCCCATTCTCCTGCAACTGTTTGATGCTTTCGCTGCGCAGCGGCTCATTGGCCGGCAGGCTGGGGAGCACGAGTACCCGCAGCAGGCCCTCCTTGTTCGCTTCGGCATCGAGCGCGGTGTCTTCATAACCGCTAAAAAATTCATTGGCGACGGCAATGACCTCCTTGCGCAAAAAGTCGTGGATCTTTGAGCCGCTCTTGAGCATCGAAGGCGTCAGGCGCGAGGTGTGCCAGCCCATGACGGCGACGATCGCGCGGCGGATAAGCGGCAGGTCGTTCGCAAACAATTGAAAACCCGGTTTGTTCTCGGATGGCTTCCATCCCGGGTTTTGTACGAGCAGGTCAATCTCCTCCACGTCGCGCTTGCGCCGCGAGTGCACTTGGTATTTGTTCAGCTGCCGCACGAGGAAGCCGTTCAACTCGAAGTATTCGCGCACCAGATTTTCGTCAAAGCCAGCCATGGGAAGATATTAGATTGAATGCAGCGGGCGCAGCAAGACTGCGCCCCTACGACAACGAGCCGTTGTTTCAATGAGTTTGGTCATGCCACGTAGGGGCGCAGTCTTGCTGCGCCCTCCGTGGCTCGGTCGAATCAGGTTGATATTGAGAAAAGGCATTAGGGGGTTTTTGGCCGGCGCGCATCACGCGGCGCCGACTTTGCGCCACAGGTCACGGACCGTTTTCTCGGGAATGTCATCCACTGTCTCGGCTTGGCCGATGGTCCGGAGCGCGATAAAGCGCAATTTTCCCGCCCGCACTTTTTTGTCGAGCTTCATCGCGGCCAGCAGCTTTTCCAGCGAAAGTTTCTTGCGCAGGCGCACCGGTAATCCGGCCGCCAGCACCGTGCGCTCGATGCGCACGGAGTCGCTGGCGGCTAGCCAGCCGAGCTTGAGGGAAAGCCGTCCGGCGAGCACGAGGCCGAGGCCGACGGCCTCACCATGCAGGTATTGGCCGTAGCCAGCGGTGTTTTCAAGCGCATGGGCGAAAGTATGGCCGAGGTTGAGCAGTGCGCGGCCGCCGTTGGGCCGAGTTTCGCGTTCATCACTGCCGACAATGGCGGCTTTGATGGCGCAACATTCGCCAATCAGCGACGGCAGGCCCGGATGGTCCCAGCGCCAGGCGGGCGCCCGCTCAACTTGGTGAAAAAGGTCGGCATCGGCCAGGAGGCCATATTTGATCACTTCAGCGAGGCCGGCGGCGAACTCGCGCGGTGGCAACGTGCGCAAGAATGCCGTGTCAATTATTACCGCCTGTGGCTGCCAAAAGGCGCCGACGAGGTTTTTTCCTGCGCGCAAGTTGATCCCAGTCTTGCCACCGACTGAACTATCCACCATCGCCAGCAATGTTGTCGGCACTTGATAAAGCCGCACTCCGCGCAAATACGCGGCCGCGGCGAATCCGGCCAGGTCACCAATCACGCCACCGCCGATGGCAAACACTGCGCCGCTCCGGTCCACCCCTTGGGCGGCCAACCAGTCCAGCACCCGGCCGAACTGCGCCAGGGACTTCGTGGGCTCGCCGCCGCGCAAAAGGAGCGCTTTCTCTGCCGGGGCCAGCATCCGTTTGAGCAAGTCCGGCCGTTTGCGCGCCACCGTCTGGTCCACGATCAGGGCCACGCGCCGTCCATCCGCCCGCAGGCGGCTGGTGACTTCGCCGAAAATATCCCACAAGTCCGTACCGATGTAGATGGGATAGCTGCGCTCCGCGAGTTCGACCTGGAGAATTTCCGTCATGGAAGAAAATACAGGCTATCCGGTGCCGGGGCGGATGAAAAGCGCGAAAGCGCCCGTAGCGTGGAGCAGGGAGCGTGGAGCGCGGAGCCAAACCCAAAGCCCAAGTCTCATTCTGACTCCCTGCTCCCCGCTCCCTGCTCCCCGCTTGACATCCGTCTGCCCTTGACCCCGCCCCCCTCCGCATGCGAAGCTGGGGGTTCGGTCTAACGCCCATAGCCATGTTGCTGGTCATTGATAACTTCGACTCCTTTACTTACAACCTCGTCCAGTACTACGGGCAGCTCGGGGTGGAGCAGCGCGTGTTCCGCAACAACGCCATCACCGTGGCCGAGGCCTTGGCGCTGAATCCGGACCGGGTGCTCCTGTCGCCGGGGCCGTGTTCGCCCAGTGAGGCCGGGGTGTCGCTGGACATTATCGGTGCTTTTGCGGGGAAGAAGCCGATTTTCGGCGTCTGCCTTGGCCATCAGGCCGTTGGCCAGTTTTTCGGTGGCAAAGTCGTGCGCGCCGGGCGGTTGATGCATGGCAAGATTTCCCCCATTCGCCATCACAACACGGATGTGTTCAAAGGCATGCCCAACCCGTTTCCAGCGACACGCTACCACTCGTTGCTGGTCGAGCGCGCCACGCTGCCCGATTGCCTGGAAGTCACCGCGGACACGGCGGAGGGCGAGATCATGGGCCTGCGGCATAAAACGCTGCCGGTCTGGGGCGTGCAATTCCACCCGGAATCCTTTGCCACCGCCGGCGGCATTCAAATCCTCAAGAACTTTTTGGAGCTCTAAATGTCCTATCAATTGGCAATGCCAGTCTCCCTGCTCCCCGCTCCCTGCTCCCCGCTATCATGAACTGCCCGAAGTGCAACCACGAGGACTCCAAGGTGCTCGACACGCGCACCGGGCGGGAAAACCGTTCCATCCGCCGCCGGCGCCAGTGCCTGGCCTGTGGCCACCGCTTCACCACGCTCGAAGAAACCATCCGCGAGGGCTTTTTGGTGATTAAAAAGGACGGTCGACGCGAGGAATTCGACCACGCCAAAATTTTGCACAGCCTACGCAAGGCGACGGAGAAACGCCCCATTGAAGCTGAGCGCTTGGAACTCCTCGTGACCGAAGTCACCGACGCCCTCGAAAAAGAATTCGACGTCGAAGTCCCCAGCCGCGCCATCGGCGAGCAACTCATGGCCCGCCTCAAGCAGATTGACCAAATCGCCTACGTTCGCTTCGCTTGCGTATACAAGGATTTCAAGGACATCAGCGCGCTCGCCGAGGAAATCAAGGAGTTGAAGACGGCGCTGGAATAGACGGGGTTGATCCACGATTGGGCGCGAAAAGTTGAAAACGAGTGAAGCGAATCCCGGTTGGCCGGGGTTGGTACCACTGAATTCGGAGATCGTTCATCATGTTTGCCGCCGTCGAAACCACTCTCCCAAACGCCAATCTGAGGGCCTGGTGGTGGCAGGCAGTTTTTGGGACGTGGATGGTGGTTGTTGTCCATGGGTGGAATTGGTGGGTGTGGTTTTACTTGGTGCCACGGATTGACGGCGTTGCCAGCATGCTGGATGGGTCGATGTCGCAGCCCGAATCACTGATTTATCACTTTGGAAAGTTCGTTCGTGTATTCGAACTGGACGATCTAATCCGGGAGTATTCCCTTCTCAGCCTGCCGGTGTTTGCTGGGCTTGCAGCTCTCCACTGTTGGGCGATGTGGCGGCACGATCGCTGGCAGCGTTTGGCCTATTGGCTCGTGATGAGTCTGATCACCCTTATCACGTTGGCCGGAATTTATTCGATCTTTGTATTTGGCCCTCATCCCACGATGATTTTGGGCCGGAAATGACGCCGGAGCCATGGCTGAGGCAAACCGGTGTCTGGCCGCCAATCTAATCCGCGTTTTTAGAAAGTTTTTCTCTCTTCCATTGGGTCGTTCTGCGTTCCATTTGAAACAAATGGAATTTTGATGAATAGAATTCGGAATGGAAGTGTTGATATATGCAGATTCAAAGATAATACTCCATGGCCGCGACCACTGCAATCGCTCCATCCCCGCATGCCTCCAAACGATTTTGGCGCCGACAGGCGGTGTTAGGGTCAATTCTGGTGGTTTTCGCTCACACCGTCAATTCGACGCTATGGTTGCTTTTGGTACCCGCGTTCGGGGAGATCGAGAAGGCAATTGGTGCGCCGCTTACGCTTACCGTCTCGGGATTCATCAATTTCGCGCGTCTTGTACGGGAACACCGATTTTTTAGTCTGCCGGCACTAATTGGGCTGGCGGTCGCACACCTTTGGATGATATGGCAGCCAAATTCAAAACACCGAATCGCCGTTTGGCTTCTGGGGTTGATGGTTTTCTTTTTTGTTTTTGTGTTTTTCGCATTCGTATTTCAGTGCAAGTCAGATATTATCATGTTGGACCATATGGTCGTTAATCACAGCGTCGGCAGTCATTGAGGAGATGCCCGAGCCTTCGAAAAATTTTAGTGAATAACTTTCCCTTCTCATTTGGCAGGATTCGTGTCAATTCGTGGATGCCCCATCATCCATGCCTCCCACGACCGAACCTTTGCCGCCCTTGCGCGCGTTGCACACGCTATTGAGCGTAGCCGTCGGCGCCGACGCCGAACTGGCCAAACAGGTGCTGGCGGCGGTGGATTTCACCCTCGAAAACGCCGTTTCCGGCGGACCGGATGCCGCCACGCTCGAGTTTGCCGCGGAAGCTTTATTGGGCCTCCTTAGCCACCACCAACGCGCGCCCAAATTTGTCCACCTTGACTTGCGCGAGCAGATTTGGGATCCGCTTTGGATTCGCGAGCGCGTGCTGGCCGCGTTGCGCCCGCTGGCTGGCTACCGCGAGGGGGTGTTGCTCACCACGGGCCTCCGCCGTCTGGCCTGCCCACCGGGGCGCCGCTGGACAGCGCGGGCGCGGGCACGCTACCAGTCGGCGATGGCGTACATTCAGGAAACCGCGGCGGCCCAAACGTCACCAAGAACAGTGTTACATTTGCTTTTTTTGTAAATCGCGCCAGGGACGGAGTTTTTTGACAGAATTGACAGAATTTGAAGAGATTATTGAAAGGCGCCAGGTCCAATTCGATTAATTTTGTTAATTCCGTCCAAAAATTTTCCCTCGCATTTCTGGCATCTTGTGTTACGTTCCCGCCATGCCTGAAAAGACCATCTTCCAGCGCATCATCGCGCGTGAGATTCCCAGCACCTCCGTTTACGAGGATGACGTCTGTTACGCGTTTCGCGACATCAATCCGCAGGCGCCCACACACATCCTGATTGTTCCGAAAAAGCAAATCGTGCGCCTCGGCGATGCCAGTCCCGCCGACCAATCGCTGCTGGGTCATTTGCTGCTGACGGCCGCGCGTATCGCTCGCGACCTCAAACTCGATCGTGGCTATCGCGTTGTCATTAATCATGGCGTCGACGGCGGCGAATCAGTGCCGCACCTGCATCTGCATTTGCTCGCTGGCCGGTCGCTGCGGTGGCCGCCGGGCTGAGAGCGTGAAGCTTGGAGCGGGGAGAAGGGAGCATGGAGTAAGAGCAAGTATTCTGGTCGTGAACTCCCTGCTCCCCGTTTCGTGCTTCACCGGGCCTCAAACCTTCCATCTGCTCTCTTCACCACCAGGCGTTTTAATTCCAGCAACAATAACGACGCCGCTACGCGCGCGCTGGGCAGTTCGGTTTGGCCGGATAATTCGTCGGGGTGCGCGGGTTTGCCGCCGGTGAGCAGCGCGAAAATCCGGGCGGCATCGTCGCCGAGGCTGGCAAGGATTTCGGCGCTGGCGGGCGCGGCATGGGGCATGGGTTGGTCGAGGTCGATGTCCAGTTGGCCAGTATATTTCCACTCGACCAAAATGTCATCCACGCCGGTGAGCAGCTTCGCCTCCCCTTCGCGGATGAGTTTGTGGCAGCCGCGGCTGGAAACTTGGTCAATGCGGCCCGGAACCGCGAACACCTCGCGCCCGTAATCCACGGCCTGCCGGGCGGTGATCATGCTGCCGCCGTTCACGTCGGATTCCACCACAATGGTGGCGCGGCTCATTCCCGCGATGATACGGTTGCGCATGGGAAACGTTTGCTTGTCCGCGCTGCGCCCGAGTGGAAATTCACTGAGGACGGCGCCCTGCTTGGCGACGCGGCGGAACAAATCGAGGTGTTCCGGCGGGTAGACGATGTCCACGCCGCAGCCGAGTACCACGGCGGTCTTGCCGCCGGCGTCAAGCGCGCCCTCGTGCGCCGCGAGGTCAATCCCGCGCGCGCCGCCACTAACCATCCAGAAGCCCAGTTTCGACAGGTCACTGGCGAGGCGTTTGGCCACCGCGAGGCCATAGAGCGTCGAGCGTCGGCTGCCCACGATGGCCACGGCATGGTCGCTGCCCGAATAATCGCCGAGGCAATAGAGGCCGGAGGGCGGGTCGCTGATGTCGCGCAAGAGGGGAGGGTATTCGGGGTCGGTGCCGATGATAAATTTTCCGCCGAGCTTGGTCAAATTGGCCTCTTCCTTTTCCAAATCAAAATGTTTGCGCCAATGGGTGATGGTCTCGGCGATGGTGGGCCCGACGCGCTCAATTTGCTTTAGCTCCCGCGCCGTCGCCGCGAGCCCGCGGGCCGGGTCGCCGTCAAATGCCTCAAGCAGCCGGCCAGTAGTAATGGGACCGATGTTCGGCAGGGCGTTCAGGACCATTAAGGCCTGGCGGCGTGTGAGGTTTTCTTCCATGTCAATAACCCCATTCGTTGCGCAGCACCTCCGGCAAATGGCCGGGTAATTCGCCGATGAGCGCGGCGGTGTCGCCTCGCGCGCGGGCCAAGGCGTCCGCCGCCAGACCGTGCCAGACTACCCCGCGGGCGGCGGCGAGCATGGGCTCGCCCGCACGTTGGGCGATGAGTGCACCGATGATGCCGGCGAGCACGTCACCGCTGCCGCCGCGCGCCAGCACGGGGCCTCCGAGAGTGCTGCACCAGGTTCGCGCGCCGTCGCAAATGCGGGTGACCGGCCCTTTGAGCACAGTAATCACGCGATGCTCGCGGCAAAAATCGGCCAAGTGCGCGCCTTCCCCCGCGATGCGGGCGAATTCGCCGGCATGCGGCGTGATGACCACCGGGCCGGCGCCCTCGGGGCGTTCAATCACGGATTGCAGGACTTTCGGCGTCAGCGCGTCGGCATCAAGCACCAGAGGCAACAGACAAGTCTTCGCCATTAAGGGCAGCAAGTTCTGGGTGCCGACGCCGCGCCCCAAACCGGAGCCTGCGAGGACGGCGGAAGCTCGGCCCTGCAAATCGCGCACGGCGCCAAACGTGGCCGCACCATGGCAGCCATCCATTTCCTCCGGGCAGGCGCGCCAGATGGCCTCCGGACGCGCGGCGGCAAAGGCCGGCGCGTGACTGTAGGGAGTCAGCGCAGTCACCAGACCCGCGCCAGCGCGCAAGGCCCCGAGCACGTTCAACATTTGCGCGCCCGGGTATGCCCGTGAACCGGAGACCACCACCAAGTGGCCGAAAGAGCGTTTGTCACCGGCGGAATCGCGCAAGCGGCCCAAGGGTTCAAGAATCGTCGGGAGCAGAATTTCCTCCGCATCGGCGCGCGGTCCGTCATATGGTTTTTCGAAAAATCCAATGTCTATATAACGGATTCGCCCAACCCAGGGCATATATGCCTGATTGAACAATGGTTGCTTGGCAATGCCGGTGGCATAGGTAAAGTCCGCCTTGAAGGCCAGGTCGCCGCTGTCGTCGGCGATTCCACTGGGCAGGTCAACCGCCGCGCGAAAGCCGGTTGCGCCCGGGGTGTCGTTGACTGCGGTGAGAATGGCGCGGGCCGCCTCCGGTAACGGCGGGCGGAACGACATGCCATAAAGTCCGTCGAGCGTAACATCCCAGATCTCGCCGGCATCCAGGCGGGAATGGAAGGGTGCGGGGGAAATGCTCTCCACGCCGGAATTCATCGCCAATTCATCCCAGGCGCGCCGGGCGAGGGATTTTAATTTCTCGATCGGCTCCAGCAGCACCGCCGTAATGCGGCCGCGTGGGCGGGCGCGCAAGATCTCACGGGCGGCGAGCAGGGCGTCGCCGCCGTTATGGCCCGAACCGGCCAGCACGAGCACCCGCGGGTCGCGAGGGAGCGGGCGCCATTGGACAAAATCGCGCAGCACGGCGGCACCCACCCCGGCACCCGCCCGCTGCATGGCACCCCAGGCCTTTTCTACATCGTCACCCAAAAGGTGGTGTTCCCAGGCACGGGCTTCAGTGCAAGTTAGGATGGGATGGGTGGTCGGCATGGGCGGGAATGAGTATATAAATCTTTATCCACGAATAGCCACGAAAATCATTCAAGCGTGGGGGGAAGCGGTGACCTAACAATCCTAAACCCCGGCGGCCTCATTTCACGAGCAAAACTATCGCCTGGGCCATGCTGCCGGTGTGGGTGAGCGAGACCAGCAGGTCAGTGGCCCCCCGCTCGGCGAGCAGCTTTTTTCCAGCGACATCAAGGACCGCGAGAGGCGCGCCATGCTCATTATGTGCAACCGAAAAGGTCTTCCAGCCGAAGCCGCGGGCAATGCCGGTGCCGAAAGCTTTGGAGGCGGCCTCCTTGGCCGCGAACCGGGCGGCGAAGAAGGGCAGTGGGTCGCGATTTTTTCGGCAGTAGGCAATTTCCTCTTCGGTATAAAGCCGGCGCAGGAACCGGTCGCCATGGCGCTCGAGGGCGGAGCGGATGCGCGCGACGTCGACGAGGTCGGTGCCGACGCCGAGGACAAGGCGGCCAATAGTGGATTCAGCGGGGAAGGACACGGGAAATCAGAGTGGAAATGGAAGATGGAAATTGGGAAATGCCAGACATTTTCATCCACGGAGGCACATGGCTTTCTCAAAGCGTCATTTTCGTGCCCTTTCGTGGTTAAACGTGGTCTACGCCCCATGCATGCGGGCCTTCATTTCGCGGACGGCTTCCTCGATGCCGGTGAACAACGCCCGGCACATGATGCTGTGGCCAATATTCAGTTCATGCAGCCACGGGATCTCGCGCACCTCGGCAATATTGATATAATTGATGCCGTGGCCGGCATTGACGATGAGTCCGAGTTCGTGGCCCAAGGCGGCGGCGTGCTGGAGCTTCTCCAATTCGGCGGCACGACCGGGACCATAATAGGAATGTGCAAACGCGCCAGTGTGCAGTTCGACGTACGGGCTGCCGATGTCGGCGGCAATTTCCAGCGCCTCCGTCGTGGCATCAATGAACAGGCTGGTTTTAATCCCGGCATCGAGGAGGGCTTTGACGGTATCCGCCACGCGCGAGTGGGTGACATCCAACCCGCCTTCCGTGGTGACTTCCTCGCGATTTTCCGGCACCAAGCAGGCGAATTCCGGCTGTATGTTCCGGGCCAGAGCGACCATCTCGGGAGTGCAGGACATTTCAAGGTTAAGCCGAGTTTGCACGCACTCACGCAGGCGGCGGACGTCTCCTTCCTGGATGTGGCGGCGGTCTTCACGCAGGTGCAGCGTGATGCCGTCTGCGCCGGCACGCTCGGCGCACAAGGCCAGGGCAACGGGATCAGGCTCGACCATCTGGCCGCAATCGCGTGCGAAATGGCGGTACCGCGCCTGGCGCAGGGTGGCGGCGTGGTCAATGTTCAACCCGAGCAATAGGGGCGTTTCGCGCATTTTCAGCATGTTCCAGTCCTTGGGTTCCAGTTCCTAGTTTTGCGCAAACGAGGCGCTTGTTCAACCAGGAACTAAAAACGGGATACTAAGGCATATCTTCCGGTGGCAGGAGTGCCGGACCATGACGCGAATCAAGGAAATCCTGCAGTATGATGGTGGCCGCACGGGAATCCAACTCGCCGGTGGCGCGGGCCGCCCGGTGGGCGGCGGCAGTGCGCGGGCGCTTGGACCGCTTGGCGCGGGTTTGGCTCGAAGCTTCGTGCGAAGTCAGGCGCTCGTCGGTGCGGTGGACGGGCAATTTGAACCGGCGCTCCAACTCGGCAATAAAGGCGTCCACCTCGCGGGCTTTGAAGCCGGCGGTGCCGTCCATATTATAGGGATACCCGACGACGAGTTCGGCAATTTTGCGCATAGTAATCTCGCGGGCCACCTGGGCAAAGCGCTGTTCTGCCTCCGGGGCAACGGCCGCCGCCAGGGGAACCGCCAGGCCAAGTTCGTCGCCAAAACTCAACCCCCAGCGTTTGGTGCCATAATCAAGACCAAGGAAGGACATGTTCGGAAGGATGACGGTGGAGGGATGAAGGATGAATCAAGACCCCAATAAGAGTGGACATTGAAACGGGGGCTGTGGAGTTCAAACTCAAAACGGTTCCCTTTAGGTGGCTCCGCTGCGTTCATCCTTCATACCTCATCCTTCTCCTTATCCCACCCACATCTTGCCTTCGTACAGCCACTTGTGTGTTTTGCCGCGGGTTTTGCTGAGGTAGGAGGTGCGCCGAAAAGTGAGCAGATGGCTGCTATGTTCGCCTTTAAGTTCGACGATGTATTCGGCGCTGGGCCAAAGTTCCGCATCGGGCAGTTCCTGTGCGGCGGCGCGAATCTGCTTAAGATGGGGCAGGAAACGTTCTTTTTCGCTCATGGGTGCGGGATTCAAGGCCCAAGCATGGCGCATATTTTGCAAAATCGCACGCAAAATCACACGGAACCAGATGGCTCGGGCCAAGAGGCATGGTTATGACCAATTTACAAGGGCCGCCTTTTCGACCCTCGGTAAAAGACCTGCTTGGCAGGGCGGGGGCAATCCCCCAGGCCGGAAAGTATCATCGCGTATTTGGGGGGTTTCACTTTGACAGCATGGGAATCATGCTGCATAATGGGCCCGTGATTAAACGGGTTTACCTCATCGAAGACGAAGTTATGGTCCTTGATTTCTGTTCCGAGTACATTCGAAATTTTACGGACATGGAAATCGTGGGCTCCAGTGGCAATGGTCATGACGCCCTGAAGGGTGTGATGGATACCAAGCCGGATTTGGTCGTGGTGGACATCCGTCTGCCCGAAGTAAACGGCCTCGAAATCCTGAACATCCTCAAGCGCAAACTCCCGGAGGCGAAGGTGCTCATTTTTACCGCCACCGTCAACCCCCATACAATTCGGACCGCCTTGCAAGGCGGCACGGACGCCTTCGTGGAGAAGGCCGAGGGCCTGCAAGGGTTGAAAAACGGGATTGAGGCCATCAAACAAAACAAACGTTATTTCAGCCCGCACATCAAAAGCATGATGGCACCGTATGCAGACGATCTAAGTTCGAAGCCGCCATTTTCGGGGGATGACAAGCCGGCCCAAGACGAGGGAAAAAAATAATCAAAGCGCAAGACTTTCAGGTTCGGGGCCTGTTGCCCAAACCGGGCTAGTTAGTCACACCCGGGCTGCTGACGGGCGCTTCCGTGGGTGGATTTTCCGGTGAATCCGTCGGCGGCGTGCCGGGGTCAAAGGGAATATTGAATTGAATTGGTTGAGGCGCTGGCGGCGTTTCCGGGGTTGCCGCTTGCGCCGCCTCCGGCGCTTCAGGAATCGGGCTTGTCCAGATGACTGGGCCAGTTTGTTGAGTTGGCGCAGGAGCGGCCTCAACGGTGGGTTCGGATATCGTAGTGGCATCGGCCGGCTCGTTTGCCTGGGAGCTGGACTCCGTCAGAATTTGGTCTTTGATGTCGGCGGGGAGATTACTATTTATCCAATTCAGGGCGGTCTCCGGATCGTAATGGAGCCACTCGCTGCCGAGAACCGCCAACTGGTCACCGCGCATGGACGGATCTTGAATCGCCATGGCCCAAGTGAGTGAACTGGTCGGGTCATGGTAAAAGAGACCGTTGCTGAATGAGGAAATGGCCGTGTCCTTCATCTCGCCGGCGGGCTGGAGATTGATCCAGGCGGAGGCCGCAACGGCGTCGCTATCCACCCAGCGGCCCACCAGTGCGGCAGCGGCGGCCAGTTGGGCGTCGGAGTCGGTGAAGTTGCCAATGGCCACGGCGGCCTTCGTGGGCTCCCACTGGGCCCAGGAATCCACCACGTTGACCAAGGCTTCTTCGCGCTGGCGCGGGTCGCCAATCGCCGCCGCCCAAGCTGAGGCGGAAAGGGGGTCAACGGCAGCCCATTGGAGGGCGAGATTGTTAAAGGCAATGTTCTGCCCGTCGCCTGTCGGCAAATTTCCAACATAATCGGAGGCACCCTTTGGATCTTTTTTCACCCAATTGGCGAGGGTGGCTTGCAAGGCGGAAGCATCATTGGCATCGGTAAAATATTCCATGGCCCATTGCGTGGCCACCGCCGGTTCGGCCTTCGACCAAGTTTCCGCCAGGGCTTTGACGCCTTGATTGCGCTGAACGGGGTTGGTCACTGTCAGCAGCCAGTCAGCCGCAGCTTTGCCATCTCTTTGCCCCCAGTCATTCAACAGGGCAACGACGGTGTCCACCTTGCTCGCATCCGCGGACATGCCATCGAGCCAGTCGGCGGCGGCGGCGGCATCTTGATTAGACCATATGGTGATGCCAGATTTCATGCAGGCGAGTCGTTCCTTACCCTCAAGGTCGTCTTCGCCCCACGTCATAGCCTCGCCCGGATAGTCCCGCACCCAATGGTTAAAGGCCGCGAGCACCGCTGCCAAACGGGCGGGCCCGGCGGGGAGTTGCAGGGCTTCCAGGACCGCTGTCTTTAGCGTCCCGGAGGGCGGCCGGAATTGATCCGCGGCAAAATCTGCCGGCTTAAGCGTGCCTACGACTGCCACTGGACCTGGCGCATGAGTAATGACGTTGCTCGCCATGGGCTGATTCGCCCGATAGAGCCACCACGCCATGTAAGCCCAAAATCCCAACAGGGGCACGAGAATAAAAATTAAGCGGGACTTCATGGACGCAAGGTGCCACCGCGGCGGGGGCGGGCAGTTCATTGAACAAAGTTAAGGCGGCACCGGCAATGACAATGTTCCGGCGGCGAATCCTCGCTATGGGCAACCGCGCCGAAAGGCGCGAGTTTCGCCCTTTTTTCGTGTTGGCGAATGCGAATACAGCGGCAAGCTGCGGGTCATCAACCATTTTTGGACCCACCGCGGCTCAATTAGACACGACAATTTTTAGCATTAAACCCCCTACTGCCATCATTTTAGTGCATTTGCCTGAAGAAAGTTATTGCATTTCTCTCCATATTGGGGTTTATTATCCACGCTGACTTAATTGTTCAGCATTTGGGGTATAAAATAGAAAATAAGTGGCCGGCGACCTTAGGGGTAGGGTCGCCGGCCTTTTTTTGTCTGCAACTGAGGTGCCGGGTGGCTTGGTGCGCGCCTAATTTTGTCCTCCGGTATGCGCATACGCGCGTTGCCTGCGCGTCCTATTTCTGCGAGCTGCGCCCCCTTGTTTCTTCTTTCTGCAATCGCCTCAATTCCCTTCCGGCCACTTGCGGCGGAAAGCTTGGATTTTGTAATTGGCTTCGCGGCCGTAGAGTTGCTTGACGTCTTCCAGGCGGGTCAGCAGCCAGGGCATCATTTCGTTTTCGCCGTTCTTGGTGAACACCAGGTTGTCGGCGACATACACGCAGGAGTGGTAGGCGTCGCCCGTCTCCGTGAGAAAAAAAAGCACGTCGCCAAAGGCGTAGGGGGCGGAGACTTTATCATAGTTGTCGAGGACCGCACTGGTGGCCAGCTTGAGGTCGAGCAGGATGTTCTGCCGCGTGTAATTGAAAAAGTTGAGCGAAGTCCAGTGGCAATTGGGTGTCTGGCCGGTCCGTTCGATATCTGGAGAAGTGTACGAGTAGACGAGGCGGCGCGGCAGTGGTGGAAAGAGGTGGGTGAGGTCGAGGCTGGATCCGCCGTCGAGGGCGGCGGCGGCGTCGAGCATCGGCAGGGCGTCCGTGCGGTGGAAATCAGCGCTCCAGTATTTGCGCAAAGCCGGGAGATTGTCGGTGTCATCCACGTGCAGATTGGCGACAACGGCCCGCACACGGGTGAGGGTTTTGGCCCAATGCCGGGCCTCGAGGTCGCTCTGAGCATACTTGAGGATAAGGCGCAAATCACTGAAATACCAGCCTTCGCCGCTGTGGTAGGCGAGCTTGCGGATGATTTCAACGACGTTGGCAGGGATGCCGCCACCGCGGAGCCAATCATCCACTTTGCCGTCGGGGATGCAAATGGGGTCATGGAAGTAGGGATTGACCTCGTATTTGGCCAGTTCGTGATACAAAATATCGCGTCCGCCTGGCGCCAGGCCCAGCACCTCGGGCTCGGTCGGAAACAGGGTGATGACGCCCTCTTCATCAGGCTGGCTGCGCACATCGGTGACGAGGCGGGTAATGGTGGGCGCATCGAGGCCGGTGGTGGCAAGAAAGGTTTTCACCCACTCCGGGGTATGCAAGGCGAAGCACCAACGCGTCTGGGGGCTGGGCAGGGGATATTCGTCGAGAATGTTATCTGGCGCGGCCAAGTAGACGTAATGGTAGTCTATGCGCCCCCATGGACCCGGCTGGCAGTGCAGCACGGCTCCGTCCTGGCCGCGGGCCGGTGGGACGAAGGCCAAAGCAATGACTGACAATAGTATAAAGGACAGCGACCGCCTGGTCATGGATGTGTACGGTAAAGGGGGGGCGAGCGTAATCTGGAGGTAATCAGATACTAACGTTCGAAAGCGCATACAAGTTTCGCAAGTTTTCTTAAAAAATATAAACAGAATTCATACGTTTGTTTGTATGGTTGACCGCGGCAATGCTGGCCAATTGGCAAAGGACTCGGTTCTCCCGGCCCATCTTCGGCCGAGGCGGACCATCTAGGTGTGGCAAAACCTCTTGGGCCGCAAGGGCTTATCCTGCCGGCCGATTAATTTTCAACCACCCACCAGAGTTACTTTTTCGCGTCGGCCGTTTTATGCGCTGCGGCGTCATCCCAAATCTGCAAGAATTTGGCCGGGTCCTTCTCAAAATCATCCATGCAGGCATCGCAACAAAACTTGAATTCCCGCCCTTCGTAGACAAAGGCGAACGAGTCGGCGTCGAGCGAGTCGCCCATTACCGGGCAAACCGTCAGCGGGCAGGGCCGGGCGGTTTTATAGGCGTCGGTGATTTTTGCCATGTAGGTGGCCGGGTTCTTCCTGAAAATAGCCACTTCGTCGGCACTCGCGAGCTTCACCTGGTAGCCGTCCTGCGCCAGCGTGATAATCTGGTTCTTGGCGCCAAGTTTCACGCCTGAAACGACGGAGGTGCCAAAGGGATAAGGCCTGCCCTCGACCTTTTCGGCCAGCTTCGCCACGGGCAACGGCGGCGGCGCAATCGGCTTCCCCACAAAATACAGCAATCCGGCGGGTACGGCGACATAGGCGGCCACAATGATCCAGAAGGCAAAGCGTTTCATGGGGAGGGAAGGATTTCAAACGCCACTATCGCACACTCAAGTGGCAAACTCAAGACCGTCATTTCGCCACCGGCACGACCAGGCTGTTTAAATAAACTTCGATGTTGGTGTAACCCGATTTATCGAGCTTGGCCGCATCCGAGGGGTCCTTGGGATCGAGGCCGTGGGTCTTTTCCCACTCATCGGGAATGCCATCATGGTCGGTGTCCGCGCTGGCCGGGCCGCCCTTGATTTCGCCCAAGGTGTCGCAAAGTTTTCGGGCGACGTCAATGACTTTGGCATTGGCGGCCACATAAACGGGATTGGTTTTATCCGGCTTTCCGTTGGGCCCATTCGGCGCGTGCGGTTCCTGTGGAAGCGTCGCACCCGTGGTGCCCAGGGACGTGAGTTCGCTGATCAACCGGCCATCGACAGAGTCGCGGTGAAGCGAACATCCAACCTCGGCGACGATTTTCGCATAGGCGTCCGCGGCGCTTTGAGTGGTGACTGGAGTCAGGGGATGCATCGCAGCCGACTTGACGAACGTGGGGAGGGTGTAGCCGCCGCCTTCACTGGCACGGTGAAAGTCCGCAGGGAGCGCCAATTTCCCGTTGAGCTTGCCGTCGGCATCCAGATCCACGTAATTGCCGTCCTGATAAACATGGTCCGTGGCTTTAAATTCCCCGGCAAAACGATCATTGGACGAAGGGCCCTTGATGAAATAGTTGTTGATGACATCGAGGTCGTGGTTGGCGCCGGAGTGGCCGCCGCACAATCCTGTTCCGCCCCAATTGTACACCACGTTGTTAATGTATTGAATGGTGCCCTTGACCTTCGGATTGCGGCTGACGTTGCTCATCCAGAGATTGTGGCTCAGGGTGACGTTGGTCACCGTGTCTATTAATGCGCCAAAGGCCTGTTGATGGATGGCTTCGGAGATGATGCAATTCTGCACCGTGATGGCGGTGCTGCCCACGGTGATGCCGAGATCGTCCCAGCGGCCCCACGAAATGGAGCAATGGTCAATGATGATATTGCTGCTGCGGTCCATGCCGAGCGCTTTCTTGCCGGCGTCGCCGTCAATGCCTTCGCGAAACCGCAGATAGCGCACAATGATGTTCGATTGCCCGCCGAGCGAAACACCGTTGCCGTAGATGCAAATGCCCTCGCCTGGGGCGCTCTGGCCTTCAATGGAAATGTTGCTGCTGACGGTGACTTCTTTGCCGATCTTGATGATGCCGCCAACATCGAATACGACAATGCGGTTGGGCTTGCTCACGGCATCACGGAACGAGCCGGTACCGGAGTCAGCCAAATTCGTGACGTGGACAATTTCCCCGCCGCGACCACCGGTGGCGAGCGCGCCGAAACCCTCTGCGCCGGGAAACGCTGGCAGGTGTTTTGGGTTCGCCTGCTCGATGGCGAGTTTCGCGGCGCTGGCGGCGGCATCCGCGCTTTTCTCGAGGGCCGCGCGCTGGGCGTCCGTCAGGTTTGCCTCGTCGGTACCCTGGGTACCGGTGGAGTCCGGCGCCGTATCAGCGGCAACCGGGGCAGAGGCGCCGTTTAGCATGGGTGAGTTGGGCACAAACGCCCAAGCGAGCGCCGCCGTGAGGCCAATCGCCGTAAAGCGAATTTTCATGGCAAAGAATGGAGGGTGGGCTTACCTGGCGGCGGTTGCCGCCACCGGCGTACCATCAACTTTATAAGCTTCATTCAGCTCCAGGCGAAGATAATCGTAAACCACCCCGGTTTTAACATCGCCGGCCGGAACGGTAAGTGTCATGACATTCTCGCCGGCTTTCAGCAGCGAGGCGTCAAAACTTAATAGGCGTTCCTGCCAGACGGTCGCGTCAATGTTGTAACGCAGGGCATCGTTGGATTGGAAGCTCATGGAACCGGCCGCCTGCCCGTTGACATTGATGGCCAAACCGCCACCACCCTGGGCGCCAGAGGCCGCGATGCGGAGAGTGGCCACGCCTTGCGAAGCTTTGGCCATGTCAAATTTGATCGTCCAAGTGGAGGCACTGCCACGGTTATAAGTGGTCCAGGGTCCGCCGCCGCTGGTGGTGTTCGGGTATTGCTCGCGAGACTCCGCCTTAACCCAGCCGAAGCGCTGGTTGGCGGGATCCTTGGCTTCGGGGTTCAGCCAGAGCGCCTTGTCCGCCGTGGAGTGCGGCACCTGCTCGAAGAACCAGTCCTTGGCGGGATTACTCTTGCCGATGGTGTAAGTGACATCGTTCGGGAAGAGGAGGGAATAGCGCAGCGGCCAGCCCCAAAGCCAGTAATTCTCGCTGTCACCTTTGAAGAATTCGCGCGGGGTGCGGTTGGGGTAGCCGATTTCCCAGACTTGGTAGCCCCAGCGCTCGGGCTTCCATTCCACATTTTTCAGGTCGAGGGTTTTGCCGGCCTCGACAACTATATTGGTGGCAGTGAGATTCCCGAGGACGCCATCGGCCCAAGCGTGGAGCGTGTAGGTGCCAGGATTGACATTCGGGATGGTGAAGGTGCCATCGGCCTTGCCCGTGACCCAAAACTGATAATTCTTGGCGTCGTGCGCCCAGTCGCTGCCGCCGCGACCGCCGAAACCGCCGCCAGCGGCGCCGCCTGCGCCCGCGCCATCCGGATGGGCGACACCGATGGTCAGGTTGGGCAGGAGTTTCGAGGAGCCGGCCGGGGCATAGGGGTCATTGAGGACCACCTTTCCGGTAACCGTGCCGCGTTGTTCCTTGAGGAGATAGGCAGGGCTCTTGACCCAGGCATAGGGCCACGCTGCGGCCTCTTTTTTGGCTTGGGCAAGTGCGTCCTCATAAAGGGCCGTTTGGTTGTGCGTCCAAGCCGGGGGAATAATGGGGTTGCCCCAACTGGCCTTGAAGGTATCCATATCTGCCGTTGAGGGTGTTTCGAATTTGTCGAGGGAATTGACATAGACGAAAATGGGGCCGATGACCTTGCTCCATTCCTCGCCGGCGGCAACATTGAGCTGGGAGCCGCCGTAATGGCTGCCCTTCCAGTAGTTGAGAATGATGGGATCCGGATCATCGTTGTCACCATAGTGGGCCATGAGCTCTCTTTTTGAGGCGCCGCCGCTATTGTACTCATTGGTCGGATTGATGAACCAGACGCCGATGTGTTCGGACGTGCTCGACCAGCCCCACGCCGGCGCCTGGAACTGGACGGCATTGTAGGTATATTTGTGTTCGACGGAATTCTTATACGGCCCCTGACTCATGATGCGCTGTTCCTTGGCCGTGACGACTACGCCCGTACCCCAGTTTAGCGGGCCGGCGGCAAGCATGTTGCGATCGTGGTCGGTCGTGATCCAGTCGAAGGATTGGTTGACCCGAAAAATGAAGCGGCTTTCCGAACCCATCTGGCCGTTGCCATAGGAGGCCGGGTGCGAATAAATCGCGTAGACGTGCACGCCGCTTTCGCCGCGGCCCATCGCATAGCGGATTTCCAGGTCAAAATTCGTGCCGCCGCCGGGCGCGTTCGGCGTCAGTGTAACCGTGCCGCCCGTCACGCCCTTGATGGAAACCTCGCCGCGCTCGCCCCCGTTTTTCGTCGGGTCAATGGTGATGCTTTGGGTCAGGCCGCCCGATGCGGCTGCACCGGAAGGGTCTTGCTCCCATACCCCGACGGCCCCCTGGTCGTGCCCGGCGCGGTCCACGCCCTTGTAAATCACCTGAATCAGCTCTCCTGAGCGCTTGTTGACGCGCGCCGCCACAATGCCGTTGTTCAGCAGGTAGGTGTTGCCTTCATCCGTGATGGCCACGCCATACTTGGCATCCGGTTTGGCGACAACAATGGCGGGGGCGGCAGCGGGAGCCGTTGCTCCGGTCGCCGGGCTAGGCGCGAACACGGCGAGGGCCGTGGCAAGCGAGGCAAATGTAAGAAGCTGGCGAAAACCGGGGGTGGGTCGGGTATTCATGGGGCAAACTTTCTAGGGGGTTAAAAGACGGGACCGGGAAAAGCCCGCAAACAGAAGCGAAAACAGACCATGCAACGCCTTCCACGCGGGCAATGCAAGCTCGGAAGGGGCGGAGCCGGAAAAGGTGCAAGGGAGCAGAGGAGCAAAGGGGCTGAGGGAAGGGCCACTTGGAGCAGCCAAGAGAAGAGTTAAGCCCGCTCGCGGCTTTCTCCCTTTCCTCTGGTGCTCTTTTGTTCCCTGCTCCCCACTTTACCGGTTCTCCGGTTAGAATCGCCGCATTCGGGTGCGGAGTTTCACGGAATTTTCAAATCGATTGGCTCAGGGTTTTGCCGAGGGGGAAAGATTAGGCTCGGCGGATAGAATAATCGCACCCGGTGGCAGGGCTTCGCGGATGTTTACGGTGGGCGTGGCAGTACCGTATTTAACGAGGGCAATGTAGCCTTGGGTGAGCTGCAGTTTCTCAAACCATTCCACATGCCCGTCGAGATAGGCGATATGCCCGCCAGCGCCCTGCCATGGCGAATCCGGCGCCCACGTGCCGTCCGCACGCAGGCCGCGGGTCCAAGCCAGGGGCGTGGAAAAACTTGGTGCGTTGGCCGGAAAATTGACCGCAAATTCATAAGAGAGGGCCAATTTGGCGAAAGCGGGGTCGACTTCCCGGGGTTCGGTACCGCCCATGAGAACAGATCGAGGAATGGATTCACCGTTCAGTTTCAGGTCGGTCTTTACCACCCAAAGGCTTGCGTCGTTAAGATTCGCATCCTTTGCCAGCTTAATCGCCAGAGCGTGGCTTGTTTCACTTGGTTTGAATTCAGAATTGCCCCAAGCGGGATTCTTTGCGGCCACGTCGGCGTACGAAAGGGCAATGGCGCGAAGACTGGCCTGTGCCGCAGCCCGGCGGGCGCTCACCATGGTGCCAAAGCTGGTTCCGACGGGGCCAAAAATCAGAAAAAGGAAAAAGATTATCCCGAGGACCAAAAGCCAGTCCCGAAATCTACCGGGTTTGCCGTTGATGATTTTCATGGCGAAGAAATCCCCGTCGTAGAATGTCTATAACCTGCGTGCCGTTATTGCGTGCAAAAAGGGTAGGATGCCCCGCCCTACCTTACGATTACTTCGTCGCTGCCGGCGTTTTCGCTGGCAGCGTGATTTTTCCGGAATCCACCGCATTCATCACCAGCGCCATGATCAGCGCCAGGATGATGCCAATGATGATGATAATTTTGCCGCGATTCTTCATGAGCGGAAAGCCGCCACCGGATTAATTGGCGGTCGCGGTGCTGCTGGCCGCTGCCGGAGTGGCGGTGTCCGAACCGCGTGCACCGCGGCCGCGGACGCCCGCGGTTCCCCGGGCTCCGGCCGTATTGCGCGCAGCCGCGCCGCTGGCGGCGGGGCCGCTA
This sequence comes from uncultured Opitutales bacterium, assembly GCA_964561455.1. Classification (GTDB taxonomy): domain Bacteria; phylum Verrucomicrobiota; class Verrucomicrobiia; order Opitutales; family JABDGR01; genus JABDGR01. Next base: position 8,290 of record CAZLPS010000004.1, on the reverse strand, counting down.
AGGTTCGGGTTTATTTGCACCTTCATCAGCGACGTGGGCGACGGGGGAACCCAGCCGTTGAAGCGCATCCATTCCGTGCACAAAATGGGCCACATCGCCGTCGGGCCAAAATTGGCATCCAAGCCGGAGCCATGCGTGCCCACCGGGTAGAGATGCAGTTCCGTGGGTACGTTGTTCTTGCGCAGGGCCGCGTACAGTTGCAGCTCATTCTCCAACTTGACCGTGGTGTCGCCCTGGGTGTGCACGAGGAACGCGGGCGGCGTGTTCGCCGTCACCTGCTTCTCGACCGAGTAATGGTCAATCATCTCGGGCGTGGGGTTGTTGCCAAGGAGGGCTTTGCGGGAATTTGCACTCGCGTTCGGGTCTTCCATGGTCAGCACGGAAAAGAGCAGGATCATGAAGTCGGGCCGGCCATTGACTTTATCAAGGTCGTTGCCCGTGTTGACAACCGGGTCCGCAAAGAGCGTGCCGGCGCTGGCGGCCACGTGCGAGCCGGCGGAGTCGCCCAGCACGCCGATTTTGTTGGGGTTGATGCCAAATTCCGCGGCGTGCGCGCGCACCAGGCGAATGGCGCGAATCACGTCCTGCTGCGGCGCGGGCGCGCCAAATTCCTGGCAGCGGTAGATCAGCGTGAAGACCGTGACGCCCAACGGATTGAAAATTGGCTCGATGGACCCGCCGGTGTTGACGTGGATGTAACCGCCGCCGGGGCAAAAAATTATTGCAGTGCCGTTCTGTGGCGTGCCCACTGGCGGCAAATGGACAAACATTCGCGGGTTGCTGATATTCGTATAAGTGGTGCCCGAGACCGTCTCTGGTCCAATGTCCTTCCAATTTGGCGTGCCCTCCGGGTAAAGCTCGATCGCCTCGCCGGTTTTGAGCGGCAGGGTGAAAGGATTATAGGCTGGCGCTTTGGCGGGGGCTGCAGAATCCGAGGCGGATGCCGCAGCGGCGGCAATGGCGCAGGGGAACGTCAGTACGAGGACGGCGGAATAAACTAGCCATGGGGTCTTCATCGGAGGAGGTAAAATGCTAAGCGCGTCTTCCGCGCCTGCTCAATGCCAATTCTATTTTGCGGTCGAAGCATCAGTTGCCGCCGCCGGTGTCGGCGCCCCCGAACCGCGTGCGCCGCGCCCCCGACCGCCTGCCCCGCCACGTGCTCCGCCAGCCCCGCCGGCGCGCTGATTGACCGGCGAAAGGGCGTCTGGCGAGGGCGGCAACCAGCCGTTAAAGCGCATCCATTCATTGCAAAGTTGCGGCCAGATGCCCCCGTCGCCGTAGGCATTGCCGATGCCGGAACCGTGGGGTCCAACAGTGTAAAGATGCAATTCCGATGGCACATTATTTTTGCGCAGCGCCGCGTAGAACATCAAGTCGTTTTCCTCCTTTACCGTCGTATCTCCCTGGGTATGGACGATGAATGTCGGCGGCGTATTGCGCGTGACGTGCTTTTCGAGCGAATATTGGTCAATCAATGCCTGGGTCGGGTTGGTCCCGATGAGATTATCGCGCGACTGCCCGTGCGCATACGGCGGCTCCATGGTGAGCACCGAGAAAATCAACACCGCAAAATCCGGCCGCGCGCTCACCGAGTCAATTTCCGCGCCGGTTTTGCCGACGGGTTCATCAAACAGCGTCGCCGCGCTGGCCGCGACATGCCCGCCGGCCGACCCACCCATGACCCCAATTTTATTGGGATCGATCCCAAATTCTTTGGCGTGCAGCCGCACCAGGCGAATGGCGCGCATCACGTCCTGCTGCGGCGCGGGTGCCCCGAATTCCTTGCAGCGGTAAATGAGGTTAAACGTGGTTACGCCCAGCGGATTGAGCCAGCTATTCATTCCAGTGGGGCCCGCGACGTGCACATACCCGCCGCCCGCGCAAAAAATAACCGCCGCGCCATTTTGTGGCGTGCCCGCCGGCGGCAACCCAACAATCATCCGCGGGTTGCTGATGTTGGTGTAGGTGCCATTTGCCGGAGTATACTGTTCCGGCCCGATGTCTCTCCAGCCGGGAACGCCCTCAGGAAAAAGTTCAATCACCTGGCTGGCCTTGAGCGGCACTTCAATGGCAGGGTCATAAGTTGGTGCTTTGGGGACGGCAGCAGTGGAGTCAACAGCGGGTGCGTCGGCCGCAACGGCGGAGCCGACCAGCAGACAAAATGCGGGAACAACAAGGTTGAACAGCTTCGGGGTCTTCATTGGGATTTCGGGAGGGGTGGGGAGAGCTAATAAAGGGAATGCCGGTCCGGAACGCAATGCTCATAGGGAAGTGTGTTTTAGTGCTTGGTTGATGGGAATTGTTGTATTGTTCTATTGCTGTATTGTTGGTCGCGTCTCCCAATTTCTAAATCCTACCTCCTGCATCCTAACGCGAAACTCCAAACTCGAAACCCGGAACTTCAAACTCATTTCCCCATTGCGCCAAGGGCTCCCCGACCGCTAAAACTCTGCCATGCCGCTCCGGCGCTTCCCGAATAAGCCCGTGTTTTTTGCTCTTGGGGCAGTAGCGTGCTTTCATCTCGCGTTTGCCGGCCTCGGGTTGAATTTCTTCATCTTTGGCTACTTGTATTGCCTCCTTTGCCTCGCGGAAACTGAATCAGCCGGACTGCTTTTGGTCGCGGGATTTGCCACCGCCGAATTGATTTTTGCCCCGCAGCTCTCGTTCTTTTGGGGCATTTTCGGGAAACTGGCGATAGTGCTCTGGTTCATTGCCAGCGCCTGGCTGGTGGCGTTCTTAATGTTGGCCCGGGCGTGCTGGCGGCGCTGGGGCCGTGTTGGGCTGGCCTGCGCTGCGCCGTTTTTGTGGACCGGCCTCGAATTCTTTCGCGGTGAACTCTATTATTTGCGTTTTACCTGGTTGAGTGCGGGCTACGCCTTTTCCGATTCGGCACAATTGCCGCTGCTCGCGGGCTTGGGGGTGTACGGAATTGGGTTTTTCTTGGTGGCGGTTGCCGCCGTTTTGCTGGTGCTGCCCTTGAAGCCGCGGCTGGCAGCGGGTGTGGCCATGTTCGCCTTGCTTATGATTCCCTGGCCGCACCCCTCCGTTGCCGCAGAAGGAAAAATTCTCCGCATGGCCGGGGTCCAACTCGAAGGCGCGCCAACCAGAATCATTTTGCAATCGTTAAACGCCTTGACGACCAGCCACCCCGGGGCCGACCTGCTGGTGCTCAGCGAATACACCTTTTTTGGCCCGGTGCCCGATGAAATCAAGGACTGGTGCCGCGAACACAAAAAGTTTCTAATCATCGGCGGTACGGATCCGGTTTCGGGCCACGATTATTTCGACACGGCGTTTGTCGTCGGGCCAGCTGGTGACATTGTATTCAAGCAGGCCAAAAGCGTGCCGGTGCAGTTTTTTGGCGACGGATTGTCCGCGAAGGAGCAGCGCGTCTGGGATTCGCCCTGGGGTAAAATCGGCATCGGGATTTGTTACGACGCAAGTTACCGAATTGTGGTGGACGAACTCATCCGCCAGGGCGCACAGCTGTTGATTTTCCCGACGATGGACGTGGAAAGCTGGGGCGGCCAGGAGCACCGTTTAAACGGGTTGGTCGGCCCGGTGCGCGCAGCGGAATATCAAGTGCCGTTGTTCCGGCTCGCCAGTTCCGGAATCTCCGAAGCGATTAATCCGGATGGCTCGGTGCAAGCGCGCGCGGGATTTCCCGGTCGCGGAGATTTCATCACGGCGGAATTCCAACTGCCCGCGCGGGGCCGCCTGCCGCTCGACCACTGGCTCGCGCCCATTTGCAGCATCCTCGTGGGCGGCATATTGGCATGGATCGTCGTCGCTGATCTAGCCGCCAAGTTTCGGCGAAAGGCAAATGGCGCAAACTGAAGGACCATGAAGATAAATTTGCATCCGCCACCCTTGACCTGAGTCCAATGCGGCATACCCTGATCATGTATGTTATCCCGCGCCACGACCAGCCGACCGTCACTTTTTCTTGGTATATTGACGGTAGTGGGAAGTGTTGGCAGTTGGCTTTGCGCGGCTGAAACGGACCCAAATCCTCCACTTCGGGCCAAGTCTTCGGTGACTGCGCCGGTAAACTCCGGGACGGCAAAAGAGTCCACGCTGGAACAGGCTCTGGCGGCCATTAAAATACATCAACTGGAGGGATCGCTGCCCCAAGGGCAAATCGGGGCGCTCATGCCCTTGGTGGACAAACAGTGGGCCAAAGACCCGGTGGTCATCGCTTTCTTTCGTGAAGCGCTGGTGGATCGCGGGGGCGAGGCGATTACCGACCTGTGGTCATTGCGCGACATCTGGGATGATTCACTGGTCGAACTCGTGGTCAAAGACATTGAAAACGCCGCCCCGGTGGTCGCGACCGGACGAACGAATCGGTCACCGCTCCCACCAGCGGAAGAACCTTCGAGTATTTTGATGCGTGGGCTGGCCCTCTTGGAAACACATTATGCCACATGGGCCAAGAACCCCGCCATCGCTCCGCGCTTGGGCCAGGCCGTGCTGACTGCGTTTCCTGCCTTGCGCGGCATCGCCACCGCCCGCTCCGGCCCCGGCACGCAGGCTTTTTACAGCGCGATTACTACCCTCGAGCTCACCCATGACCGTGCGATGGTGGCCGTGGTGCGGCCTTTTTTGACGGACAAAACGGTGGATGAATATAGTTCAGTCTCCGCCAATATGCCGGGCAACCGCACCGCTTTACGGGTGTGCGAACTGGCAGCTAATACGATTTGCCAGTTGCTCGGTGAACCGGAGATGTTCGACCCCTATTCGGCGGCCACAGCACCCCGCGGTGGGCCATATCCGGAATGGGCCGATTGGGATAAAAAGATTTCCGATTTAGAAAAGCGCCTCGAGGTGCTGGCAAAACCGTGATATAAGTTACTGCGTTTACCCACCACCCCATTCATGTTCCCGCCCTCGACTACCCGTCGGTTTTTTCTCTCCGTCAGCCTCCTCGTTTTGGCAGCTGGCCCCGATGGCTTGCTGCGTGGGGCCGTTGCCGCAGCACCAGATCCGACCTGGAGTGAATTTGTTTTGGCTCAGGACAAGGGATTAAAAGCGGTGTTGCGGTTCAAACAACCGGCGACGCTCGCGGACCAAAACTGGATTCAATTGGAAATTACCAATGATGGCATAGCGACGGAAATCAAAGGAGGTTTCCTCAGCATTGCCAAGGGCCGCGAGCTGGATCCCAAAACCAACCAGCCTTTAAATCATACGTGGGGAGCCTTGATTTCCAATGCCGGACTTGTTGGATCCCGTGGTGGAGTCGGAGGGGTTTCGTCCAGCGCCAGTTTGCCGGTCGGGAAGACCGATTGCCTGGATGGTCTGGCCCTGGCCCTTGCGGGCGAAAACCTCCGACTGCCCGGGTCCAGTGGTTGGCGAATTGAAGCCACCGTTACCTTTGCGATCGGATTATCCGATGGCCGGGCCTTGGCCACTCCGGCTGGCGGCATGCGCATCGAGTTTAGTTGGACTGAACCCACGCCCGCCCAAATGACCGAATTGCAAGTGCGCCTTTCTGCGTTGCTTAAAAAGGATAAGTTGAGCCAGGCCGACGCCGTCTGGATGCGGTATTTACTCAACGTCCCGGAGGTGTCGAGTGTCTTGACCCCGGAGCCGGTGCTGGCGGCACTTAAACAGCATGCGGCCGATTTGGGAGACACTTTTGGCAGTCAAGCCGCCGGCCCAAATTTCGAGTTTAACCAATTGCTCGGCATTGCATTTCAGCGATGGCTGCATGAACCCGCCGTGTTGGCCTATTTTCGCGCAGAATTGGTCGAGCATCCGCAGGCCATTCTCTATATGCTCTCGCAATACAATTTTACCTCGTGGGACGACGCGATGACCGAAATGATGGTGAAAAGTGTCGAAGCCTGCGCCGCGACGGCGGAGCCGAAAAATCGCGAGTTGGTGGCGAACGCCCTGGAAATAATGGACCGGCATTATTCTGATTGGGCCAAAGATGCCACGATCCCGCCGCGATTGAGCAAGGCGGTTTTGAGGGTGTTTCCAACGCTTTTGGAAGCGGTGCAATCCAGTGTCGTCATGAGACCAGGCTTGGACAATTGGTATAAATCGCTGACCACCTTGGCGGAAACCCACGACGAGGCGATGGTCACCGTGATCCGGCCGTTTTTGAAGGTAAAGAATATTTCCAGCATCCATCTGGTGGCCGGCAATTACGCCCCAATTCGAGATTGCGAAGTTGCCTCGAATGCCATTCACCACTTGCTCGGTGACGTCGAAATAATTCCCTATACGACGTTGAGCGCCTCCATTCCGTTAAAATTTTCCTATCCAGAATGGTTGGAATGGGACCAGAAAATCGTGGAATTGGAAAAGCGCCTCGATGCGCTGCCGAAGAAATAGCGTGAATTCCTCAGTTCAATTTTACCACGGATTACACGGATAACACGGATGGGGACCAGGGAAAACTGTAGCCCCTCTGGATTTTAATCATATCGGAACGGGGCGTCGGCGAGCAACGCCCCAACAGTTTTCGCTAACGCGAAGGCAAAGAATGGGACGCGGGAATAACCATCAGTGCCATCCGTGAAATCCGTGGTTTCAACGGCGGTTTTTAGGATTGGTTGCTGGCGGCGTAATTGCTTGTAACCCGCCGCGCGCCGCAGGGTTAAATGGAAGTAACATGTCCGCCGATTTGCCCAACGAGGTTTGCGCCGAGGAGACGCCCGAGCCGTCGCTGCGCCCGGTGCTTGGTTCGACGGCAGAATTGCCCGGGCCGTCCATTCGGCTGGCCATGGCCAGGGAGCGGGAGAAGCAGAAGGGGCGGCCCCATTCCCTGCCCGGAATGATTGCGTTGGGATCAGCCCTGGCGTCTGCCTTCCCGCTGTGGGTCAAATTGGTCGAAGCGTGGCGGGCGCTGGATCAATATCAACGGCATCCGGTTGGCCCGCCGCCCCCCATGGCGGTTTATTTTGTACCGATTGTTTTCATTGCTTTTTTATTCCTGGTGCTCGGGCTGGATTTCGGCTTAGCCATTATTTCACCTCTTTTCTGCGGTAGCCGCAGAGTAACGAGTTGGCTGGCCTTCGAGATAGTCTGAGGAACGGTCGTTTTTTATGGCGCTTTTGTGGTCAAATGGGTTTTGTCCATTGGCACGACTGCCCTTAGCAAATAGAAGGTAATACCCGACGGCCGGGCGGATTTCGCCGCCAAACAATTACGGTAAAAAGATTGGGGTTGCAAGGATTGGCAGGTTGGTTAAAAAGGGATGCTGTTGGTTCGGGTTGGCTGGGCCGTTTTCTGGCCCAAAACTTGCTAACGCGGGCGTGCTAAAATAGGGCTTGACGGGCTTTGGCAGATAGATAGCGTTAACCCTTTCCCTTCGAAGCACCCGGGCGACTGGGCTTCCCTTTCGGCGGGCCCCTGTAGCTCAGTTGGCAGAGCGCGTCCTTGGTAAGGACGAGGTCGACGGTTCAAATCCGTTCGGGGGCTCCAGGAAGGTCAACGTCGCACGCAACCCATCTCCACGATCCTACCATGGCCAAAGAAAACTTCAATCGCACCAAGCCCCACGTCAATGTTGGCACCATCGGCCACGTCGACCACGGCAAAACGACGCTGACCACGGCGCTGCTAAAAGTCCAGTCCGACAAGGGCTTGGCGACTTTCAAGTCGTATGCCGACATCGCGAAGGGCGGCACGATTCGTGACGCCACGAAGATCGTCACCATCGCGGTGGCGCACGTCGAGTATGAGACGGCCACGCGGCACTACGCGCACGTGGACTGTCCGGGACACGCCGACTTCGTCAAGAACATGATCACCGGCGCCGCCCAGATGGATGGCGCCATCCTCGTCGTCAGCGCCGCCGACGGCGCCATGCCCCAGACGCGCGAGCACATTCTCCTCGCCCGCCAGGTCGGCGTGCCGAACATTGTCGTCTTCATCAACAAGGTTGACCTGCTCGACGACCCGGATCTGCTCGACCTCGTGGAGCTCGAAATCCGCGACTTGCTCACCAAGTACAAATTTGACGGTGCCAACACGACCATCGTTCGTGGTTCCGCCATCGCCGCCCTCGAAGGCAAGCCCGAAGGCGTCAAGGCCATTGGCGCCCTGCTCGATGCGGTCGACAAGGACATCGCCACTCCTGTGCGCGACGTCGACAAGCCCTTCATGATGGCAATCGAAGACGTGTTCTCCATTACCGGCCGCGGCACCGTCGCCACTGGCCGTGTCGAACGTGGAAAAGTCAAGGTCAACGAGGAACTTGAGATCGTCGGCCTCGCGGACACGATGAAGACCACCGTCACCGGCCTCGAAATGTTCCGCAAGCTGCTCGACG
>CAZLPS010000003.1:0-104904 GCA_964561455.1 uncultured Opitutales bacterium | reverse complement strand
ATACGCTTGCCGTGGTTGATCTCGTGGCGCACAAGGCCCTGCCCGCCATAGACCTAGGACCGCTGCGCGGCCCGCACGGTCTCGTCTTTGTCGGCGGTAAATTCTGGTTTACCGTTGAAGGCTCCAAGGCAGTGGCCCGCTACGACCCAGCCACGCGCCAGGTGGATTGGGTCATGGGTACCGGGCAGAACCGGACGCACATGCTCTACGTTTCGTCCGACGGGCTGCACCTCGTCACCACCAACGTCAACTCTTCGACGGTGAGCATTATTGACTTCGAGCCGGTCCGCCAAGCCGGCACCGGGCGCGGTGGCGCCCGCCCGGCCGCCGCCCGGCCCACTGATGCGCCACCACCGCAACGTCCCGCCAATGCAGCGCCTGCTCCGCGCGGCAACGGCCCGCCCTCCAGCACGCTCCCCATGCCCACCGTGGATTGGAACGAAACCGTGATTCAGGTGGGCAGTGGCTCCGAGGGATTTGATGTCTCGCCCGATGGCAAAGAAATTTGGGTGGGAAACGCCAACGCCGCCACCGTCTCCATCATTGGCCGCCAGGAAAAGAAAGTAATTGCGACGTTGGACGTCAACGTGCCGCGCGCCAACCGGCTTCGGTTTACGCCCGACGGCAAACTCGTGCTCGTCTCCAGTTCGGCCGACTTGGTGATCCTTGATGCCAGCACGCGCACCGTCGTCAAGCGGCTGCAACTGGGCCAATTCGGCCACGGCGCGGGCGGAGTTTTTGTCCAGCCCGATGGCGCGCGCGCCTTTGTCGGCCTCGGCCCCGACAATTTTGTCGCGGTCGTAGACCTGCATACGTTCGAAGTCGTCGGCCACATTGATGTCGGCGGCGAGCCCGACGGCATGGCCTGGGCCGTCCGCCATGCCGATACCGCCGCCCAACCGTCCGCACCCCCAGCCACTTCGCCATGAAATTATCGCGCCTGCTTTTGTTCCCGTTCGCCCTCGGATTCGCACCGGCATTCGGTCTCGCGCAAACGCCACCGCCAGCATTGACGCCGCCGTGGCCGGGCGTCCCGGAGATTTTGCTCTGGCCCAATGGCGCGCCCGGATCGGAAGGCGTCACCGCCCGCGAAATTTATTCTCCGCCCACGGACCGCAGCCCGCATGGCCACCTCGCGCCCGTGCATTATCCCTCGGTCTATGTTTTTCCCGCGCCGAAAGAAGTGGCCACCGGTGCGGCGGTCCTCGTCTTCCCCGGCGGCGGTTACACCACTCTGACCATTGACCATGAAGGCCGCGACATCGCGCTCTGGCTCAACCGCATCGGCATTACCGCCTTCGTGGTCAAGTATCGAGTCAACCAAACCCCGCGCTTTCCCCAATACACCATGGACACCTCCATCGGCGACGCCCAGCGCGCGCTCCGCCTCGTCCGCAGCCGGGCTGCCGACTGGGGTCTCAACCCGCACCGCATCGGCGTGATGGGGTTTTCCTCCGGCGGTTGCGTCGTCGCGGGTTCCAGTACGCGCTTTGACGCCGGCCAGCCCGCCGCCACCGACCCCATCGAACGCGCCAGTTCCCGGCCCGACTTCACGGTCATCGTCTATCCCGGCGATGCCTTCTTCCCCGCCACCGTCCCCAAAGACGCCGCGCCCGTCTTTATCGTCGGCTCCACAGAGGACAGTGTGCACGCCATCAACTCCCTCAAAGTTTACCGCACCTATCTGGACGCCAACATCCCGACCGAACTCCACCTCTACAATACGGGAGCCCACGGCTTCGGCGTCGTCCCAACAGATCATCCCGTCGGCACCTGGACCGACCGGTGCAAAGACTGGCTCGTGGAACTGAAGATACTGCCGAAGAAATAGAAGTTTCGGCTGACCGATTATACAGCAATCGCCCGATATTTGTCCGTTGTACTATTCATTCTGCGGCTCGCGCCGGGGCCCGCGATCCCCCCGGCTCGCCAACTTTCTTTGTGCGGTTTTCAATTCGAGCCGTGCTATATATCAACCAGCCATGACGCCCGACCACGAATTGCTGCAGCAATATGCCGCGAAGGCCGACGAAGCCGCCTTCGCCGAGTTTGTCCGCCGCCATGTGGATTGGGTCTATTCCGTCGCCCTCCGGCTCGTCGCCGGCGATTCCCATCTGGCGGAGGACATTACCCAACGCGTGTTCACGGACCTTGCGCATAAGGCCGCGAAACTGGCCCACCATAAGGCCCTCGGCGGCTGGCTGTATACCAGCACCCGCTTTGCCGCCAGCAAACTCATTGATACCGAACAACGCCGTCGCGCCCGCGAACAAGCAGCCACCGCCATGTCCGACCCTCCCACCCATCCCGATATTTCCTGGGAGCAATTGCGCCCCCTGTTGGACGATGCCATTGGCGCCCTGCGCGAATCCGACCGCAACTTGCTCATTTGGCGTTTCTTCCAGGGCAAGAGCTTTGGCGAAGTCGGCGCCATGCTTGGCCTGAGCGAAAACACCGCCCGCATGCGCGTCGAACGCGCACTGGAAAAATTGCGCGGGAATTTTGCGCGGGCCGGCGCCTCCACCAGTGCCGCATTGCTGGCCACCACTCTTGGAGCCCACGGCACGACGACCGCGCCCGCAGCCTTTGCCGCCAGTTTGGCGGGCAAATCTTTGGCGGGAGCAGCGCCCGGAACGGCCAGTTTGCCCATGGGGGTCCAAGCCATCTTTGCCAGCAAAGTCCGCGTGGCCTCACTCGCCATATTTGCCACGGCGGTACTAACGTTTTTGGTTTTGAGCCTGTTGCCATCGTCTGGAAATTCGCCAGCCGCCGCGCCGGCACCCGACACCTCACCATTGCATTCGACCGCATCCACCATTTCCGCACCTTCCACTCCCATGAATATCACTTCCAATTTCACCCGCGCCACCGCCGCGGCTTTGGCCCTGTCGGTAGCCCCGGTTGCCGCAGCCCAAACGACTCCTCCCCTTAACCCGCCGATCACGGCAGTGGCCGCCAACCCGCCCGGTTTCTCACTCGGAACCGGCCCCGCCGCCGCACCCATTGATCCGGCGATGGGGCTGCCTTTGCTGGTTCGGGCCAATAACCAGTTTGCCGTGGACCTCTATCGCCGCTTCGACCCCAAACCCAACGAAAACGCCTTTTTCTCGCCCTACAGCATTTCCACGGCGTTGGCCATGACCTGGGCCGGGGCCCGCGGGCAAACTGCCGATCAGCTGGCCAAGATGCTTAATTTTACCAATTTGACGCCAGGGGACATCACGCCCATGTTCCTCGCCCTCCAGCAAAAACTCACCCTCGCGCAAACGGCCACGGCCTCGCAACTCGCAATTGCCAACTCGCTCTGGGCGGAGCCAGATCCCGAGAAACCATTTCTGCCCGCATATTTGGACCTGATCAAATCCGACTTTGGCTCAGAAGTGAATTTCGTGGACTTTAAAAATCAAGGTCCGGCGGCGATTACCCAAATCAATGCCTGGGTCGCGAAAAAAAGAATAATAAAATTACCAACGTGCTGCGCGCGGCCGACCTCAGCGAAATGCAGCGCCGAAATATTCTCATCCGACTGATCCTCGTCAACACCATCTACTTCAAAGGCAAATGGGCCCGCCCGTTTACCGCCTCTGCCACTTCCGAGGCAAATTTTCACTGTGACGTGGGCGGTGATCAGCTCGTGTCACTGATGAACCGCACCATGAACGCCGATTATGCGGACATCCCCGATTCCCCCACCCCCCTGCAGATACTTTCCCTTGATTATGCGGCGCAGGAGGATTTCGGCGATGCCTCCAATACGGGCAATTCCCACAAAGTTGGTTTTTCCTTGGTAGTCGTCCTCCCCCGCGCTTATGGCGACTTGCCCGCGATCGAAAAAAATCTGAATGCGGATCAATTGGCGAACTGGTTCAGTCGCTTGACGCCCAACCGCGTCAACGCTTTTCTCCCAAAATTCAAAATCACCCAGAGCTACGATCTAAATACCGGCTTGCAAGCCCTGGGTGTCACCAACGCGTTCGTTGACCCCACGACCCATCCCGGCGATCCCTCCGCCGCCGATTTTTCCGGCATGGACGGGCTCCACCAGCTTTTTATCGCCAAGGCCGTCCATCAGACCTATGTCAGTGTAGACGAAAAGGGCACGGAGGCCGCCGCCGCCACGGTCGCCATGATGGGTAGTCTTGGACTCGCAGCAAAGCCGTTGCCGCCCGTCCTTTTCCTCGCCGATCACCCCTTCCTCTTCCTCATTCGGGAAAACTCCACTGGCAGCATTCTTTTTGTCGGCCGACTTGCCAGCCCGCCCCAATCCCCAACGACACTTTGACCAATCCGCTCCCGATGCTGGGCGATTTTGCCCGTCCGCTTTTTTCCAAAGCGGGCGTTTGGCATGGGCTGGCCATGGTCATCCTTTCGGTCGCCAGCACTCTTTGGCCGACCGCCGCCATCGCCGATGACTTTTTCGTCGCTGACGCCGACCATGGCACCATCCTAAAAGTAACCATTGCGGGCGAACAGACCACCTTTGCCACCGGCTTCGACCGGCCACAGAATATGGCGCTCAATTATGCCGGGGACTTATTTGTCAGTGACAGCGTCAACGGCCGCATTCGGAGAATTACAAAAACGGGCGTCGCCAGCACGTTCATAACTGGCCTTAACTCCCCGGCGGATCTCGCCTTTGACTCCGCCGGAAACCTTTTTGTCCTGGATGGAATAGACGGCTCGATCTCCAAAGTTACACCCAAAGGACAAATCTCCATTTTCGTCGCCGGGACCAACCCCAGTCGCCACCTCCGCGGTTTGGCGTTTGGGCCCGACGGCAACTTATATTCCGTTACTGATGTCCGACCCTCCACCATTTTGAAAATAACTCCAGATGGCCAGGAAAGCATTTTTGCGTATGGACCGGGCGGACCGGGCGCATTGGCGTTTGACGCCGACGGCTATCTTTACATCACCAGCCACCAAAGCCGCACGGTTACCGTCTACTCGAGCACCGGCGAAGCGAGCACCATGGGTAATCTGGTGCAGTCCATGTGTGTGGCCTTCGATTCGAAAAATAACCTGTTCAAAGCCGGATTGAGTACGATTGATGAGATTTCGCCGGACGGTGACATTATCCAATCCTTTGCCAAAGGTATCGAGTTCAGCGATTTCTTTGTATGTGTTCCCGGCTTGTTAAAACCCGGTCGCCCTCCGGATGGCGCCGGCGATTACACCACGAATGCCGATGCGACCATCGTCCTCGCCGGCGTCGTACCGGCTTTGGCGACTTTGGTGCGGGCCAATAACGATTTCGCGCTCGAACTCAACCGGTCGCTTGGGTCCAAGCCGGACGACAATTTCTACTTCTCGCCGGCCGGCATTACTTCTGCGCTTACGTTGGCTTGGGTTGGCGCCAAGGGCCAGACCGCCGGCGAACTCGCTTCCGCGCTGCAACTCACAAGCTTCGCCCCCGCTGACATTCTACCGGCTTTTCAAGCCTTGCAGCAACGATTGGCGCAGGCCGGCGAGTTGGCTGCTTCCGGCCCAGTCGTTTCCACCACCTGGTGGTCGTCCCAGGACTCGGCCCATCCCATACTTCCGGCTTTCCTGGCGATTGCCAAAAGTGATTTTAAGACCGCCGTTTTTCCCGTGGATTTCAAGGATCAATCCGCCGCCATGGCCGCGCAAATTAATTCCCGAATCGCGGACGAAACCGGAAACGCTCTTGTGCAAGCCGTTCAATCCACCGATTTGAATGGGACCTCCCGATTAGTACTCATCAACGCCGCAACCTTCAAGGGAGGGTGGCGGCATCCGTTTGACTCTGCGGCCCCCACCCAGGCGGCCTTTCGCCTTGCCGGTGGCGGAAGCGCGACCGTGGAACTCTTAAATGGCATCTTCGCCACCGGGTACGCCGATATCAAGGACGGCGCCGTCCCGTTGCAGATGCTCTCGCTCGAATACGACCAGCATGTCGCCAGCGAAGTTTCGAACCGCGGCTCCATGGCCAGCCCCTCGGCCAATCCCGGATTCTCCCTGGTCTTCATCCTGCCACGTCGCTACCAGGACTTGCCCACTCTTGAGAAATCCCTCACCACCGACCAACTCGCCGCCTGGCTGGGACGGTTGGACTCCCGCCGGATGAACATCTTTCTGCCCAAATTCCAGTTGGCGAAAAATTATCATCTTAAATCATTCCTGCCGACGCTCGGCATTACCCGCGCTTTCGCCGATCCGCTCGCCCACCCCAACGATTCCACCGGCGCCGATTTCTCGGGCCTGAACGGCCGCGCCGATCTCTTCTTCAGCCAGATAATTCAGCAAAGCCTATTTTCCCTGGATGAGCAGGGCTCCGGGGCCGCTGCCGCCGGGGCAATTCAAAACGCCCCCAATAACCCGAATTTGCCGCCGCCCGTCCTCTTCCTCGCCGACCATCCGTTTCTTTTCTTCATCCGCGAAAACTCCACGGGGAGCATTCTTTTCCTGGGTCGCCTGGCCCACCCGGAATAAACCTGTTTCCAATCATTATTCGTAACGCAACGCCTCAATCGGATCCAACCGCGAGGCCTTCCAAGCCGGATAATAACCAAAAACTATCCCCACCGAGGCCGATACGGCCACCGCAATCAGAATGGCGGACAAGGACGGTATCGTCGGCCAATGCAGGATCCGCGTGACCGTGATGGAGGCCCCGCGGCCCACCGCGATGCCGGCAATACCGCCTGCCAGGCAGAGCAGCAACGCCTCGATCAAAAATTGCAGCAAAATATCCCGCCCTTTGGCGCCGACCGCCATCCGCAGGCCAATTTCGCGCGTTCGTTCCGTGACTGACACGAGCATGATGTTCATCACACCCACGCCGCCCACAATCAGCGAGATCATCGCCACACACACGAGCATGTTCGCCATCAAGCGGCTCGTCGCCGTCCGGGCCTCGGAAATTTCCGTCAGGTCGCGGATGTTAAAATCGTCCGGGTCCCCGTCCTTGAGATGGTGCCGCTCGCGCAGCAGCGCGGAGATTTCGTCTATCGCCCGGGGTATGTCGGCGGCGGATTTCGCGGAGACCCACAAGTCGTCAATATCGGCAAAACGCGTGATTTGCGGCGAGTCCATGGCTTCGGTGGCCGACGACTGGGGGTACAGCACCACCTGCTTGTCGGGGTAAACCTGGCTCGTCAAATTCGTGACGCTGGTAGTGGCGGCCACGGGATTCTGGGTCGAGATGTTGCGCACGCTGGACAGCCGGTATTTGACCGTCGTCCACGGCGCGACAAAAAAGTCGTCCTGGTCCTGGCCGCCGGTGTTGGCGCCCTTGGCCTTGAGCAGGCCCACCACCCGCATGCGGACATTCTTAATCCGCACTTCCTTGCCGACCGGCGATTCGTCCTTGAATAATGCCCGCGCGGGCGTCTGCCCAATCAGGCAAACACACGCGGCGTTGCGCACATCCTCGTCGGTAAACAAGTTTCCCGCATCCAGTGCATCCCAATCGCGGATGGCCAGAAACGAGGCCGTGGTGCCCAGTACATTGCGCGGGGACCAATTGCGATTCCCGTAAACTACCTGCGCGCGGCAATCCACGCTCGGCGCCGTCCACCGCACCGCCGGGCAGCCGTCGAGGATGGCATCGGCGTCCGCGGGCGTGAGTGTGATGCTGCCGCCCGTGCCCGAACTGATCCCGCCGACATTCGTGCCGCTTGGGTCAATCTGAATGACGTTAACGCCCAGCGTCGCGATGGCCTGCTGGATGGCATACGCCGAACCGTTGCCGATTTCCACAATCGCAATGACCGCCGCGACGCCGATGATGACCCCAAGGCAGGTCAGCAGCGAGCGCATCACATTCCGGCGCAGCGCGCGCAGGGCCATGCGGAGCGTGCGAGATAACAGGTACATGATGGGGGCGGTGTGTCTAACCGTTTAGAGGACGAATCGTAGCAAAGGCAGGATTACTGGGGCATTACCAAGGTGGAATACGGTTGCCCTCCCAAAAAATTGCCCTCAACGCACGCGCTCCAGAAATCCAACTTTGCGGTAAACCTTGCCCAGCGTCTTATAGGCCGTCTTCTGCGCCGACTCGCCGCCGGTCTTGAGGACGGCGAGCAGATGGTCTTTGTTCGCCATCAGCTCGGCATATTTCTGCTGCACGGGCTCGAGCGCCGCCACCACCCCGTCCGCCACCGCCGTCTTAAACGCGCCATAGCCCTTGCCCGCGAATTCCGCCTCCAATTCGGGAATGGGCCGGCCCGTGCACGCGCTAAGGATATGCAGCAGATTGGTCACCCCCGGCTTGTCCTCGCCCACGACCACTTCGCTCCCCGAGTCGGTCACCGCCGACATGATCTTCTTCCGCAGCACCGCGGGTGGGTCGCCGAGATAGAGCGTGCCCGACTGGTCTTCATCGGACTTGGACATCTTCCTCGTGGGGTCGGCCAGCGACATGATGCGCGCGCCGGTCGTGGGAATAAACGGCTCGGGAACGTTGAAGGTTGGCGAATAGGTGCGGTTGAATTTCTCGGCGAGGTCGCGCGCGAGTTCGAGGTGCTGCTTTTGGTCCTGGCCGACGGGTACGGCGTGCGCGTTGTAGAGGAGAATGTCGGCGGCCATGAGCACCGGGTAAATGAGGATCCCGGCGCCGACGCTTTCCTGCTTCGCCGCCTTGTCCTTGTATTGCGTCATGCGTTCGAGCTGGCCCAGCGGGCAGAGACAGCCGAGCACCCAGGCCAGTTCAGTATGGCCGATGACGTGGGACTGGATGAAGAAACTGGCCTTGGCCGGGTCAAGCCCGCTCGCGAGATACCAAGCGGCAAGTTCGAGCGTGGCGGCGCGGAGCTTCGCCGGTTCCTGGGGCAAAGTGATGGCGTGCAGGTCCACGATGCCAAAATAGCACTCGTAATCGTCCTGCATCCGCCGCCAGTTCAACACGGCGCCCAGATAGTTGCCCAAGTGGAAACCACCCGTGGGCTGCACACAGGTGAGCAGCACCTTGCGGGCGGGCGCGGCGGCTTCAATTACAGACTTATTTTCCTTGTCGGGCATATTGCAAATACTGCCCGTAACATGCCTGACCCTCAGGCACAAGGAAAGCCTGAAGAATTTCCGCCCTTGAATTAACAGGCTGGAAATGCGAATTTGCCAGTATGGCTAAACCGCGGGGAATTCTGGCCGACGCTCTCAACAAAGAGTCGTTTATACTTATCAAAGCATGCAGGCATCTACGACTTACCTACGAATTGCGTATGGCCGTTTTTATGGCCAATCAATCTGGACGGCGGCTGAGGATTATTATGACCCAGGAATACAAGCTCCACCCCAATCTCGTTGGTTTTGCCAGACAATACAATATCACCATAGAGAAGCACACCCCATGAGCCTTTACCTGACTATTTTTGATGGAGATAATGAAATCAACGGCTGGACACTCGGCCATTACAGCGATTTCGGATGTTTTCGTGAAACCATTTCCAGAAACTTGAATTCGCGCGATTATCCCACCCTCATGGAACACTCAGACTGTGACGGCGAGTGGCCCGTAAAGGATCTCCCAAACCTTCGAAACGAACTCCAGCAAATTGGTGAGCGCTTTAAGAATCTGCCGGTCGAAGCGCCCAAAGGCGCATTCGAACATACTGCCGAATTCCGTCGAAATGCTCGCAGCTTGTATGATTGCTATCACAACGTGGACGGCGAAAATATTTTCGAGGCCTTTATCGCGCTTTGCGACGAAGCCATTCGCTGCAATAAACCAATTTTACTTCAATAAGGGCTCTTGGCACAAAATCCATCTGGTATTTATGCAGCTACAAATTCCGCCAGAAGGTTGTTTCGAATATCGGTGCCCGAAACGGGAGTTTCAATTCTTTTCGGAAGCTCATCATACGTCCGCCCATCCAGGGTCCGGCCAGTTGTGCTCTTACGCACCCCGCCCCACTGCTTGAAAAAGAACGGCACCTTGTCGACCCGACATTGTTTGCGAATCGAGCGCACCCATTCGGCATCCATTGGCCGGGCGCCTGGACCGCTCTCGCCCCCGACAATGGCCCAATCAATCCCTCTCAGTCTAAACTTGCCCAATTCTTCAATCAACGGCTCGATGGACAAAAACGCCACGGCGACTTCTGCTTCCCGTAAGTGATCAATCCGCGGCAACCCATGCTTTTGATTTTCAACGCTAACACCCCACCAGATATGCGGCGCCTCGGCGGCCGCGCGCAGCTTTGTCTTGAGCAGATCGCGCATCCGCTCAGAACGCTTAGTCAGTACTTGATAGGTGTGCCAGTTCGCCGCCAGCATCACCCGGCAGACCTTTTCGATATACTCATCCGGCACATCGGGATGAAACAAATCGCTCATTGAGTTTACAAAAATTCGCCGGGACGTACTCCACCGTATGGGCTCGCCCAGTTTTTCCGGCACTAAACGAATATCGAACCCATGCTCAAATGGATGGCCCTTCACGCCGCGAAATCGCTCCGCAAACGTTTCCGCATAGCAATGTTTGCAGCCCGGGCTGATTTTCGTGCAGCCCCGGACGGGATTCCAGGTGGAATCGGTCCATTCAATCTTTGAGGTGGCGCTCATTGGATTAGGTGCTCTTATGTTCAGGGTGGTGAAATGACCCAAATTTGTCAACAGGCGATAACGCGCCGGAATCTACCGAAACCCAACCGAATTATGGGCGGCGCTGCAAATACTGTTTCAAATCCCGGTAATAATTCTCGTGCGGACCGATCATGATCAATTCCAAATCGTCGCCGGCCAAACGATAGGCCAGCAAGTATTGCTGATGGGCGATTTTGAACTTATACACCAAAACGTTTTGCAGGTCCCCTTTCGTGGCCTCACCCGCGGCCGGGTTTTCCATTACTTTGCGGATGGCGCCATCCAGCGCGGACTTTTCCTGGGAATGGAACCGTCTGACCCGGCGCTCGAACAGAGGCGACTGGAAAACATTCATGACCGGGCGCGCGCGCCGAACTTGTAGGGAATTCGCTGGCCGGACTCCAATTCGCTTAACCCTTGGAGAACTTCCTTCAAGACGCTCATGGTCAAATCGGGATTCTCCTCGGCACATTTGCCCAGCCGCGCCCAATGCTCAATTTGGCCGGGAACGGAACGGTGCTCCAGCCGGCTGGTGATTTTCGCCTCGTCAATGATTGCGACGGACAGACGGATGGCGGTGGTGCTCATTGTGTCATAATGCAACGGTTCGTTGCGTTTTGCAACTTAATCCGACCGGGCCCCAATCTACGTTTCAGACAAGGGCAGACCGAGGTATTGACGTAGCGCGGTGCTTTAGCCCGCGCTACGTCAGCATATCTTGCGCGAATCCCAAAAATAATTAAACCCCGGAGGTTTTGCAACCTCCGGGGTCTAAAGACGGGGGTGGGTGCTCGCCACACACTCTTTCCCATTCGCCGGTCCTTGGGCGCTCCCCCTTCGCAGGTGGGCGGCCGGCTCCTCGACGCCAGTCCCCGCGGCAACGCGGAATTATCGGTCTCTTGGCAGGACCGCCGCCCGGATTGCTCCCGGCGAATGTTAGGTGAGGCCTTTCAGCATGGTTCACACGGCCCCTGCCGGGGAAATGCGCCACACAAGGTAATGAGACCGCTGCGACACGGCCTCGTCACCGCTGTCCTTCAGGTCGGCCCCCGGGAACTGCCCCCGGAGCGTTGGCCTGAAGGTACGGGTCTTGCCTCTTATCCTTCAAGTGACATTTGATGGTGCAGGCCGCCGACGCGTTTTGCGCGCCCACGGCTGTTATGCAGGCCGGGCGGCTCCCGCTTCTGGAACCGTCGCGCCTCCCGCCTGGCACGGAGCTTTACGTACTTCTCCCATCCGGGAAAAGCCTTCCCACGAGGTGCCCTCGTGACTCCGTGTCCGGCAGATTGGTATGCAGGGTAGTCAATTTGACCCGATCTTGGGGTCACCCTCTGTCGGCTGCGGCTACGATTTAACCACAGCCCTTACTCGGCTCGGAATGCGCAATCGCTTGAGCACCTGGCCGCCACCTTCCTTTGGTCGCAATATGAACCCCGGCGATGCGACTCGCTGAGGCGGAAGGGGTGAAACATGCCTCGGGCGTCCGCCACCCGAAAGTGGGAACTGACCGCGAGGGGCCGGGACTACCAACTAATCCCGACCTTTCCCCGGTTACCCGGGATTATCCCAGAGAGCCCCGCCAGTGAAACAACCCTTGCGGGCCGTCCCCTGCGCAAACCCTCCGTTCTCTCAAAGAACCATGGGCTTATTATCGCACTAGGTCGTTTTTTTCGCAAGGGATGCCCCCAAAAAACTTTCTTCCACCAACAACTTGTGCACCAAACGTTAGCAGAAAACCGACCCCAAGTGAATAACTTCGCAAGTCCGCCAAATTCAGCAGGTTAGCGGTTCAAAAAAAGTGAATAACCCAACCAACCACTTATTCACCTGTGGGAATAACCTCATTGTGAACAACTTGTGAAAAAGTTTTTGCGAAAATTCGGCGATTCTTGGGCGGATTTTTAACCACGGATGGCACGGATAACACGGATTTGCGGACATCGCCAAGTGTCGCCCCCGGCCAATGCTATATCACTTTTTGTTTTCTATCGCCATCCGTGTCTGCCGTGGCAACCGTGAATGGTCTGGATAAAAATCCGCCCGAGACAAGAATTGCGTTGCCAAGCCATACTCAAATCGTAGGATAAACGGGTATGAAAACTTCTTCAAAACGCACTCGCGGGTCGAAGGCCCGGCGCATAGGCGCACGGAAAAGCGCCAAAACTGATCCGCAGGTTTTGCAACTGCGGGAAACTTTGGCCACGTTTAAGAACCACCCCGCAGCTGTGACGCACGTCGAGGCGCCCCCATTGCCTGACGATTTTATCGCCAACCGTGATTACTACTTGCATGGAGCCTGCAAAAAATATCCGCGGCGAGGCCGTTGGCTTGGGAACCTTTCAAAAGGCAAGCCGTTTACCGCCCACTCCGCCCGCGATTTTATCGATAAGTGCCTGGAGTTGGCTGCGCAAGTCACCGGTTTGCCGGCAGACTTGGCCAAAAATCACAACCATTACCTTCACGGACATCCAAAACTGTGAATATTGTCTTTGCCGACTCATTTTACTTTTTTGCGATTCTCAATTCCGCTGATCCGGCGCACCACCGCGCTACGGAGATTTCACGGGCCATGCGTGGCCATATGCTGACGACGGATTGGGTGCTGGCCGAGGTGGCTGATGGATTCTGTCGGTCACGTCACCGGAAAATCGTCGCGGAATATCTAACCCATTTACCTTCCCATCCGTCCGTCACCATTGTACCTGCTTCGCGCGAACTCTTTTGGCAGGGACTACAATTATTCGCATATCGGGCCGACAAGGACTGGCCGCTCACGGACTGCATTTCGTTCGTCGTCATGGCGGATGAATTGATTAAAGAGGCACCCACCGCCGACCGCCATTTCGCCCAAGCCGGCTTCAAGCCGATTCTGGCCTGATGAAGACGGCTTGCCCCGGGAAGATGGCCTCCTATGCTTGATGCCACCCCCCACCCCAATGTCTCGCCTTACCCGACGGAGATTCCTGCAAACCACCGGTGTCGCCACCGCCGGCGTCCTGTTTGGTGCCTGCGCGTCTCCGCGGGTCATTGGCGCCAACGAGGACGTGCATCTCGCGATTGTCGGAATTAACAACCGCGGCAAGGACGTCATCAAAGAGCTCGGCAATGTCCCCGGCGTGCGCATCACCGCCCTCTGCGACGTGGACTCCGCCGTCCTCGCGGCTGTCGCCAAAACCCAAAGCGACAAGGGCCAGCCGGTGGAAACTTTCACCGACTACCGCAAACTGCTCGACCAAGGCAGTATTGACGCCGTGGCCATCGTTACCCCCAATCACCAACACGCGCTGCAAGCCATCTGGGCCTGCCAGGCCGGCAAGGACGTCTATTTGGAAAAACCCGTCTGTCATAATATTTGGGAGGGACGGAAAATTATCGAGGCCGTGGACAAATATCAGCGCATTCTCCAAGTCGGCTCCCAATGCCGCTCCAGCGAAAGCATCGCCACCGCCGTTGCCTGGGTGCGCGCCGGCAATCTCGGCAAAATCCTTTCCGTTCGCGGCCTCTGCTACAAACGCCGCGACACCATCGGCCTCACCTCGGGCCCCCAGCCCCTGCCCGCCACCGTGAATTACGATCTCTGGCTCGGCCCCGCACCGGAGGCGCCCTTGCGCCGCACGAAGCTCCATTACGACTGGCACTGGCAATTCCCCTACGGCAACGGTGACCTCGGCAACCAGGGTGTCCACCAAATGGACATCGGGCGCTGGTTTCTGGGAGAGCAGGCGCTCGCGCCCCGCGTCCTCAGCGTCGGCGGTCGCCTCGGTTACGTGGACGACGCCAACACCCCAAACACCCTCACCGTCGTCCACGATTACAAAAACGCTCCGCTCATTTTCGAAGTCCGCGGCCTGCCCGTGAAAACCGGCGTCAATACCATGGATAAATTCCAGGGCGCGAGCATCGGCGTAATTGTCGAGTGCGAAGGCGGCCGCGTCGTCGTGCCGACTTACACCCAGGCCACTGCCAGCGACAAGGACGACAAAGTCCTCAAGGACTGGAAAGATGTCCCCGGCGCGCCGAACCACGAATCTAATTTCATCGCCGCCGTCCGCAGCCGCAAAGTTAGTGACCTCCACGCCCCCATCACCGAAGGCTATCTCTCCAGTTCCCTCTGCCACACCGCCAACATCTCCTACCGCCTCGGCAAAACCCAGCCCCCCGACGCCATCCGCGAACAAATCAAAGCCAACGCCGCGCTGAGCGAATCTTTCGGCCGCATGGTTGACCACTTCGGCGCCAACGGCGTGGATTTGGAAAAAACGCCCGTGACCCTCGGCGCCGCGCTCGAATTCGATCCCAAAGCCGCGAAATTCACCAACAACGACGACGCCAACGCCCTCCTCACCCGCGAATACCGCAAGCCGTTTGTCGTGCCCGAAAAGGTGTAAACCAAGCGCGCCCTCTCACAACCATGATCAGTCAATTCCCAAGACGGCGCGATGCTCTTCTGACACTGGCTTTCTGCCTCGCCTTTGGTGGGTGCGCGACGAACGACGCTCTCGTTTTGGATCCGTCGTATAAGCCGACTACCGCCGCCGATTTCGTCAGACGGGGGGCTGCCAAAGAACGGAAAGGCGATTTGTATGGGGCCCTGGCTGACTATGATCTGGCGGAGTCGTGGGACCGGTCAAATACTGATCTGTACGCGTACAGCAACAATGTCGGCATGGCCATAAACCGGCAAGTTGCTGCAGACGAAGAGAAAGCCAGCGGGCAAGACCCGAAATTTGGGGCGGCCTTCAGCAACCAAACTTCCGGCGCAAAATCCACCGCCAGCTACGATTTGATCACCGCCACTTATACCTCGGGAAGCCCCGACCGGAACTCCCAGACCCAGACCATCCAGCGTCATCGCTTTGTTGATGGCAAATTTGTCAAAACAGAGCAAATCTACCAAATTACGGAATTCGGCGTGCCGGGTATAACCGGAACGATTTGGAGGGATCGTTATATCGTTTCGGATTGGGACTTGAGCATTCTGGACCTTTGGACGGGAAAAACGAAGCGATTTGGCAAACAGGCGCCTCCCCCCGATTATATGTATGTCTTGGTCCGGGTGTCGCCGGAAGAATTAGTTGTCGAGAACCTTCACACCACCCCCGGCGACCAGGCAGCGGCCATCGCGGAAGCAAAAGCCAGGAACAACCTTTATCGCTTACGGGATCCGAATGGCCGGTTGGAGTCACTCCCTTCGGCGGATGTTCCGCCGTGGCCGAACCACCCCTCGATCAGTGCCCAAGCCAATCACTGGGAAATCTCCCCAAATGGAAACCGCCGGGCGATGCATCCGTTCCCTGGAGAAAAGCCAGCGCCGGAAGAGGGCCTGTGGCTGTACGACTGGAAGAGTGGAGAAAAGAAGTTTCTGGCCGGCGCCTTCTACGACCCCGCCAAAGCACCCGGCCCCGATCCCTGTCTGGTTTGGCTCGACAATGACCGATTTGTGACCTTCCGCCCGGATGGTGAAATTATTCTGGTCCAATGGGACGGAAAAGTAACCTCGCTCGGCCGGGCGGCGGACCCCGGCCAGGTCAAGAATGACTTGGTCCTGGATCGGGATGGCAGCGGGAGAATCTTATCCGTAAAATTTTCGTTGGGCACAGATTATACCTCACTGGTCGACGTGGACGCCAAGACCGTAACCAAAGCCGATACTTGGAAACTTGGCCACGACTGGGAAGTCAGCCTGCCTCTAGGACCCAACACTCCCATGGTTTTGCAACATGCCGGGCAGACCATCGTCAAAACCAGGACCTCGGGAGGTCTGCCTTCAGTTTCACCCGATGGCGTAAATGTTGCCATTTATGATGCGGATAAACTTCAAAATCACGACCCCATGCAGAAAATGTATTTGCGGGTCTACAGCCTGGCCACCAAGGAGTGGGTTGATTTTCCAGCCAATGAACGACCGATCGCCTGGATTCCGGCCGCGCCTGAAACGGCCCCGACCAAATAGTTAAACCCCAAAACCCTCCCCATGAACGCGGAAAACCAAGCTTGGAAAGATCGATTAGGCCGGCGCACCCGGCAAATGCGATTGATTCTGTTTATTGTCCGCGTGGTCTTCATACCCCTGGTTTGTGCTCCCGCGGTTGCGGAGATGCTTGCGTTGTTTTATATTTCGATTGGCGGCCACACGCTCTCGCCGAAAAATGATTTTCGCGCCATGCTCCCGTGGGAGCGAATTCTTGCCTTTGGCCTGGGTTGCGGGCTGGGCCTGCTGCTATGGGCGGTGTGGCGCTTCCTGTTTTTTCCCAAGTTTCTGCGGTGGCAATTTGCACTGCGCGGGAACTGGCCACCGCCTTCCGGCGGGCTGCCGGGTACCGGGGGCGGCACGATTTCCCCACCACCCCCGGGCGGGCGCACCCCGGTTTTGACGGGCAAAGCCGCCCTGCCGCTGCCGGGTAAGTTTGAAAACTCAATTTTTTCCGATGAGTAAGAATCGCCTCTCGTTCCTGTCCACTTGTCTCTTGATCATTGCCAGTCTGGCATCGAATCAGGCGGCCCGCGCCGGCGCCGCCCCCGCCAGCAGCATTGGGCCGATTGGCCCCGCGATAACCTTGACTGGCGGCGTTGCCGGGCCCCGCTTCCCGGCGGACAAGGCGACAAACGTCAATCCCGACACCCACTTGTTTCTCACTTTCGCCACCCCGCCGAAACTGGGAACGACGGGACTAATTCGCATCTACGATGCGTCCAATGACCAACTCGTGGACACCCTCGACTTGAGCATCCCCGCCGGGCCCCACACCGCCCAGCAGGCCACTGCGCCAGGTGCCACCGCGCCCGGCGCCTACCAGTTGACGGTCATTGGCGGCTTCAAGGAGGGGTTTCACTTTTACCCGGTCATCATCAACGACAACACCGCCACGATTTATCCGCACAACAATATTTTGACCTACGGCAAAACCTATTATGTGCAGATTGACCCCTCAGTGCTCAACCTGGATGACGGCAGCTTCAAGGGTTTCGACGGAAAGGCCGGTTGGACCTTCACCACCAAAAAATCGCCGCCGGATAATAATTCGACCGTGCTGAGCGTTGCCGCCGATGGCTCGGGCGATTTTAATACTGTCCAGGGCGCCGTGGATTTCACTCCCGACAAAAGCGATCGGCGCATCAACATCACCATCAGAAACGGGTCCTATCAGGAAATCGTCTATTTCCGCAACAAAACGAACCTGACATTCCTCGGGCAGGAGCGGGAAAAGGTCATCGTCGGCTACGCCAACGACCAGAATTTCAACGTCTACGCCCCGGGCACCACCACCAACGAATTGCCCAACACCTTCCCCTACCGCCGCGTGGCCTTCATGGCCGACCATTCGAGCGGCATCCATCTCGTCAATTTCACCATCAAAAACCTGATGGTAAACGGCGCGCAATGCGAGGCCTTGCTGCTCATGGGCGGCGAGAACATCGTCAGCCATGTCAGTCTCTACGGCCACACCGACACCCTGCAATTCAACGACTCCGTTTACATCACCGACAGCTACATCGAAGGAGGCGGCGACTTCATCTGGGGCCGGGGGCCGGCGTTCTTCAATAATTGCGAAATCAAGGAGTTGGCCGGCAGCGCCATGATGTGGGTCCGCAGCACCGCCGCCACCCACGGATTTGTCTTCCTCAATTGCAAAATGGAGGCCACCGGCGGCCGCGCCATCATCGCCCGCAACACCGCCCAATACCCCAACAGCGAAGTAGTCCTGCTCAACTGCGCCCTCGGCGAATACAGCCCCACCGGCTTCACCCTGGCCGGCGACACCACCAACCAGCATTATTGGGAATTCAACAGCACCAATCTCAGCGATGGGAAGCCCGCCGACGTCAGCCGCCGCAACTCCGGCTCCAAACAGCTCGACAAGGAAAAAGACGCCGAAACCATCGCCAATTACAGCAACCCCACTTATGTGCTTGGCGGCTGGACTCCGAAGTTGGAAACTTGGGTTCTCGATTTTCTTCATGGCGATACAAGTAGGTTTTGAGCGTCTCATTCGCCGCCGTTCCTTCGCCAACATTTGCATTGGAATTTGCCGCGGCACCCCTTAAAGGCAAAAACCCTCTAAATATTCCCATCCCATGAATCGCCGTGAATTTCTTCAGGTTTCGGCGGTCAGTGGCGCCGCCTTCAGCGCCCCGAAACTCCTCGGGCAAACGACCCCCGCCACGGCCGCAAATGCCCCAACCGACCGGGCCCCCGCCCCGCCCGCCGGGTCCGCGACCGGCGCCACCATCAGCATCCCTGTCGCCGTCTCTGCCTTCGCCAAGCCGGATTACGAACACGCGCTCGACGACATGAAGGAACGCGGCCGGGTCAACGCCGTCCTCCCGTTCATCTACACCCACGAGACCGCCCGCGCTGGCATCCCCCAAGCCCAACTCCGCGGCGGCAACTTCGGCATCCCGCACATGGAGTTCTACAAGGACGCCGGCCTCACCTACGCCGACATGCGCGCCACCGATTACGGTGACCTCGACGTCCTCGGACGCCTTATCCCCGCCGCCAAACAACGCGGCATCAAAGTCTTTCCGTGGATTCTCGAGGAAAACACCCGCCCCAACATCCCCAATTGGGAACCCCTGTACGAAATGGACTGGAAGGGCCGCCGCGCCACCGGCCACCCCGGCGGCCCCTGCACCAACAATCCCGGGTACCGCAACTTCACCCTCGGCCTCGTCGAGGACTATTGCCGCTCCTACGACATCGGCGGCTTCATGTGGGGTTCCGAACGCCAGGGCGCGCTCCTCAACGCCCTCGGCTTGCAGCACGGCAGCGCCACCAGCGCCCCCAAGTCCGACCGCGTCACCTGTTTCTGCGACTACTGTGTCAAAAAAGCCAAAGCCCAGGGCATAGATCCCAATCGCGCCCGCGCCGGGTTTGCCGAACTGGACAAATATGCCGCCGCCACTTTCGCCCGCCAGCGGCCCACCGACGGCTATTTTGTCACCTTCTTCCGCCTCCTGTTGAAATATCCTGAATTGCTGGCGTGGGAATATTTCTGGATTCAAAGCCGCAATCAATTGCAGGCCGACATCTACGCGAAGATCAAATCCATCAAGCCCGCCATTCCCGTCGGCTGGCACCAATGGCAGAACACCTCCTTCAGCCCCTTCCACCGCGCTGAAATGGATTACGCTGACATGAAGGCCTGGTCCGATTTTGTCCGCCCCGCCGTCTACAACAATTCCGCCGGCGGCCGGATGAAATCCTTCACCGACAACCTCCACCACAACGTCTTTGGCGATCTTCCGCCCGAGCAGGCCCACGACATCCTCTACAAGATTCTAAACTATCAGGAGGCTCCCTACGACAAAGTCACCGCCGCCGGTTTCTCCGCCGATTACGTCCAGCGCGAAGTCCGCCGCGCCGTGGACGACCTCGCCGGCTCCGCCACCGAAGTCTGGCCAGGCATAGATATTGACGTACCCGTGGATCGCGGTGCCACCCCCTGCACCCCCGAAGGCGTCAAGGCCGCCATTCGCGGTGCCTTTGCCGGCGGTGCGCGCGGCGTCATCCTCTCCCGCAACTATGTTGAAATGAAACCCGCCAACCTCTCGGCCGCCGGCGAAGCCCTCAAGGAACTCGGGGCCGCTTAGCGCATTTTCGATTTTTGAATGCCGGAAACTCGGCGCTGCGCAAGCGCAGGCCCTGCAAACTGCCGACAGGGCAGCTTTGCAGGGCTCGCGCTTGCCGGATGCCGTTCCCATATGTCGATGAGGACCGAAACTGCTCTCGGTTTCCGGGTCACTTCGCCCCGGTTGTTGCCGCCGCAGCCGGGCGCGCCAGTTCTGCGGCCCGATTAAAGTCCGCCGTGGCTCCGTCCCTGTCGCCACTCCGCTGTTTCGCATTGCCGCGGCCACGATACGCTGCGGCATTAATTGGATCCAGCGCTATGGCCCGGTCAAAATCGGCCAGAGCGCCTTGAACGTCACCACGAAGGAATTCAATCCGGCCGCGGTCCACAAAAGCCGCCACCAGTTTTGGATCCAATTCAATGGCGTGGTTGAAGTCCGCCAACGCCCCTTCCCGGTCGCTGTTTCGCTCTTTGGCCAGTCCGCGATCCACGTAGGCGGGGACAAATTGCGGGTCGAAAATCAGTGTGTGTGAAAAATCCACGATGGCGCCAATGCGGTCGTTATTTGAACTCTTTGCCAGGGCGCGGTTGAAATAGGCCACAATGTATTTGGGATCGAGTTCAATCGCCTGCGTAAAATCGGCGATGGCATCCTCAAAATTGCCCCGGGCCCGCTCCGCGCTCCCGTGATTGTCCGCCAGAAAAGCCAGCAGCGGATCCGTGTGAACCAGGACATTGGCGGCCACCGTCCAATCCGCGTTGGCGACCGCCAAAGCCGCAGGGTCCTCCCGGTAATTTGGACGCTCCACGGAGGGATATGGCGGCCCCGGTGTCGTCCGCGGATGCAAGTATGCCATGTCAGTCTTGCCGTCAGTGACCAAATCCAGCCGCAACAGCACATAAAGCCCAAGTGAACCCGCAAAATTGGGAAACAGCGCCACCTCTCCCGGCGGCGCTTCATGCACCGGCACATCGGTCAGGGTAAGTGGCCCGATCGTAATTTTATCCGCCCACCCTTCCTGAAGGATCGCCGTGCCAATATTCGGCCCCACATAGCGCTTGGAAGTCAACGTGGCAAGGGGATGGGCCGCCCGCCATTCCCGCCATTGCGCCGGCGCCAGCCCGACGCCCAAGGGCGACCCGGTATCAATCAACACCCGGCCGGTCTTGCCCGCGCCAAGCGGAAGGTCCACCGTCAGCACTTCGCCCGCATGAATCGCAACCGGCATCCATTCAGCAGTGTACGCCGGTAACTCCGGCACGGCGGCCACGGTGCGCGTGCCCGCATCGAACACCAAAATATTTGCCCGCACCTCCGGCCAGCCCAGCGCCGCATCCACCGAATTAATACTGATTACGGGAAATGGCGCTGCCACCATTCGCCCACTTGCCGACAAACTTATCGCCTCGGTGGTCACCGGAAAAATCTTTCCCGGCAGCGTGGCCACCCCGGGCAACGGTGGGGCCGACTTGAGCCCCAGGCGGTCCACCGCAAAATCCGTGAGCGCCGGCAGCGAGGCGCCCGTATCGAGCATGATGCGCGCCGCCTGCCCGTTGATTGCAGAATTCGGAAAAATCACCCGGCTGCGGGTTTGCTGGTTGCCCGCATCCGGTATGACTGCCGCCACGCTCGATGTCATTCCCAGGACCGCACCAAGGATGATTTGGCTCCAAATTCGCATGGCATCAGATTTCGGGATGACTCCGCGGCTAAATTTGCTCGAAGGCACCGGGAAAGCAAGGCCCATTCGCCCATCCGAACCCCTTTCTGCGCCTCCTTAAAGCGTTCCCGCGAGCAATAGGAGGTTGTAGCTCGCATGGGCGACGGCCAGCGGCCAGATCGAACGGAATTTTAAAAACACCGCCGCAAACATCAGCCCAAAGAAAAAATGCACCGGCAGCAGCGCCCAGCCCTGATATAAATGGACACTCGCAAAGGCGAGCGCGCTCAGCACCGCCACCCGCGTTTGATTCAGCCCAAAGTCTCGCATTCGGGCACAGGCATAGGCCCGGTAAAAAATCTCCTCCCGGAAGGCGGCCACCAACAGAATCGGCGCCTCCACCGGGAGGGGAAAGCCATGGTGAATCCGTATCGTGGTCAAAGCGCCGGATTGGACGCCGATGATCTGAATTATGGATCTGGAGGCAATGTGCAAAAGCACCGCACCCAACACCAAAACCGCCGCCACCACCAGGTCCCGCCATTCAAACGGACGGAAGCCAAACTTGCGAAATGGCTCGCCATTGCGCCAGATCAAAAATATCGGCAGTGAGACCATTGCCAGCGACGAAAAGGCGGCAAAAACCTCGTCCACCCCCAACACCGATGGCTTTCGCCAGCCGCCGTACTCCGCCACGCTGGCATATAAAGACGGAATCCACGTCAGCGCGCAAATCAACGCGAATTCCAAATACATCGCCTGTCGGTTGGGCGGCGCCGGGTGGGGATGTGCTGGAACCATCGCGCAGTTGGAGACGACGAGGCATTTACACCCGGCCACAAAAAACTGCCAGCCCAAATTACACTCTTTACTTCGCCGTCTCACTAAATCGCGTTTCCCGAATCACCGTGATTTTAATCGCCCCCTGGTAGTTCAAATCGTTCTCGATGCGATGGCGCAAGTCCACCGCCAGTTGCCGCGCGGCATCGTCCGTCATGCGGTCCGGGGCAACAATCACGCGCACCTCGCGGCCCGCCTGCATCGCGTAGGCTTCCGTCACGCCCGGGAAGCTGCGCGCCAAATCCTCCAATGAACGCACACGTTGCAGGTAGCCGGCGATGGATTCCGACCGCGCGCCCGGCCGGGCGGCGGAGAGCGCATCGGCGATGACCAGCAACGGTGCATACACACTTTCGGGCGGAACTTCGTTATGGTGCGCCGCCACCGCGTTGATGACTCGCGGATCCTCCCCAAACGAGCGCAGCAAATCGGCGGCGGCGAGCGCGTGGCTGCCGGGATTTTCGCCATTTAGCGCCTTGCCCAGGTCGTGGAACAAACCGGCGCGCCGCGCCGGCTCGGGGTCGAGGCCAAGTTCCGCGGCGATGAACGAGCAAATATTCGCCACCTCCACCGAGTGGTCGAGCGTGTTCTGGTTGTTCGACAATCGGAAATGCAGCTTGCCCAAAATCGAAACCAATTCCGGATTCACCGCAGTCAGGTGCAACCGCGCCACCGCTTTCTCCCCCAGCACCGCAAAGTTATGGCGCACTTCGTCATCGGCCTTGCGCACAAACTCTTCGATGCTCGCCGGATGGATGCGGCCATCCGCCACCAGCCGTTCCAGGGCAAGCCGCGCCACTTCCCGCCGCACCGGGTCAAAGCTCGAGACCAGCACGGCGTCAGGCGTCTCATCAATCATCAGCGTGACTCCCGTGGCCGATTCAAACGCCTTGATGTTGCGCCCCTCCCGCCCAATGATGCGCCCCTTCATTTCCTCCCCGGGCAGCCGGACGAGCGTCGCCCCGATTTCCGCCGGCACAATTGATGTCAGCCGCTGCAGTGAATCTATCAGGATGCGCCGACCTTCCTCCTGCAATTCCGTTTCCGCCCGGTTGCGCAACTGGTTTCGCAGCTCCCGCAGTTCCGCCGCGGATTCCGCGCGCACTTCTTCGCGCAACGCGGCGCGCAATTGCTCCTCATTCAAAGTGGCCGCGGCGCGCAGGCGGTCACGGTAAAGCTGACTTTGGCGCTCAAGCTGGTCGCGCAAGGCCTCGATCTCGGCCCGCCGGCTGTTGAAAAAGGTTTCCCGCCGGTCAATCTCATGCCCCCGCGTCTCCAGCCGGGCGCGCTCCTCGGCCAGTTCAGTTTCGGAGTGTTGGCGCACCTCGGCCTCGGCCTGCTGTTCCTTTTGGTACTTCCCCCGCGCCTCGGCAATCTCCTGCTCCGCCTTGAGGCGGGCGTCCCGGGCCTGGATTTCGGCCTCTTTTCGGGCCAAATTGAGGATATTATCGGTCTTTTCCTTCAAATCCCGCTTCCGGGCATTGGTCAAGGCCCAGCCAAAGAGCAGCGTCACTGCGGCCCCGGTCGCAAACATCAGCAGCATGGTCCCTACGCCATCCATATCAGAGAGCAAGACCCGGAACCGGGGTATAGTCCGGGGACTTGCATTAAAAACCCGCTAAGAAGCCAATGGTTTCACTTTTCTTGCGTCCGGGCAAGGAAGAAGAAATGGGGTCGAAAATGCGCTTGCCTCGGGCTCCGGAATCCGTTTTGCTCACCCTTCGCCCAATTTCCATTCCATGAAAGCCATCATCAAGACCCAGGGACGCCAGTTTACCGTGCAGGAGGGAGACATCCTTTTTGTCAGCCGCTTCCCCAACACTTCCGCCGGCGACGCCGTCGAAATCAAGGACGTCCTGCTCCTCGGCGAAGGCGCGTCCGCCCGCGTCGGCACCCCGTTGATTGCCGGCGCCTCCGTATCTGCCCGCATCCTCGAAAACAAGCGCGGCGACAAGGTGGACATTTTCAAGAAAAAGCGCCGCAAGCGCTACGAACGCCGCCGTGGCTTCCGCCCCGAACTCTCCGTCATCAAGATCGAAGGCATCACCGCCTAAACGGCTCGCGTTTCCGGCCCTCGGCCATTTCGCCCACCTTCTTAAATCTTAATTCAAAAATTTTAATTCCTTTCTGCCATGGCACATAAAAAGGGTCAGGGAACTTCCAAAAACGGGCGCGACAGCCGCGCTCAGCGGCTCGGCATCAAACGTTACGGCGGCGAATTTGTTCTCGCCGGTAACATCCTCATGCGCCAGCGCGGCACCAAAATGCACCCCGGCGACAATGTCGGCCTCGGCAAGGATTACACCCTCTTTGCCCTCAAGGACGGACTCGTTAAATGGGACGCTGCCCATCGCATCGTCCACGTCGTCCCCGAAGTCGCTGCCAACTAGCGCGGCCCGGTTTCAGGTTCGCCGCCTGGGTTTTTGAGCCCCCGGCGCATTTTATGCTTCTTCGCGGAGGGCCGGGCCGTATACTGCCTTGCCTCCGGCATCCGCGTGCCGGACTGGATTACCATCACCCATGTCCGATCCCCACTTGATGGCCAACTCGGTCCCCATGGGCCGCGCCTACGAAATTCTCGAAGACGGGAAAACGTTCGGGTCCTATCTCATTGTCCGCTGCCTCGCGTATGACATGCTCGGCAGCCTTTATCTGGTTCAAAATCAGCAAACCAGCCAGCGCGAAACCCTGTTTGTTTTTCCGTCCCTCGTCACGCAGGACCGCACTTTTCCCGACCGGTTTGCCAACCAAACCAAAAAACTCTGCACGCTCAAACATCCGAACCTGTTGGGGTTTTCGCAGCCGATCTTGATTCAAAATAGTTACTGCCTGGTCGGCGAAGCCTTTGAGGGTTTGAGCATTCCCGATCACCTGATGCTCCTCACCGGCTCGCAGTTGAGCACGTCGGAAAACAAGGCCGCGACCAATCTGCCCCCCGCGCAGGTCACGCCCATCGTCGAACAAGTGCTCGCAGGCCTCGCCTACGCCCACGACAACAAGACGATGCACCTGAATCTGAATCCGACGAAAATTCTGCGCTCCGGCTTTGGCGAGGTGAAAGTTTATGGCTACCACTTTTTGGCCATCCTCGGCCAGGAGCTGTTTGAGATGCTGGTGTCCGCCGGCATCCCGCCGCTGAAACTCGATCCAAACCGCTCCTATCTCGGCACCACGGATATTCTTTCACCTGAAGCGCGCCTCCGCCAAAATCTGGAATACCGCTCGGATATTTACGCCGTCGGTGTCAACACCCACTGGCTGCTCACCGGGCGCAAACCCACCTCCCCCTACCAACCCCCTTCCCAGGTAATTGCGGGAATTGAGCCCGGTTGGGATGCCTTTACCCTCCACTGCCTGCAACGCAAGCCCGATGACCGTTATGCCACCGCCAGCGCCGCGCTCGCCGACCTCCGGAATCTTGCCCAGTTGACGCCCATTGTCCTCCAGCAACCCCTCGAACTCATGCTCGGGCCGGAATTGCCCGCCGAAACGCCCGCCGAGAAAAAGAAGGACGCCGCCAAGGTGGCAGCCGCCAAAAAGGTCAAAGGCGTCAAGCCGCCCCGCCGCGCCCGCAAACCGCTGACTCCCGTACAGCGCCTGCTCTTTATCGGCCTGCCCTCCCTGGCCCTTGTGGCCATCGCCGCCTTCATTTACGTCACCGTCGAAACCAGCGATGACGAATTGCCGGGCGACCTCCCCGCCACCCTCGCCGCCGACGGCCAGATTCCCCGGTTGTGGCTGACCATCTCGCCCCGCGAATCCATTGTCCGGATAGACAAAATTGTTTTCCCGGTGAAAAGCGGCGAGCTCAAATTGAAAATTGCCAGCGGGGTGCACGAAATTTCCATTGAAGCGCCACCCAAATTCCGCCCCAAGCGCGAGAACTACACCGTCCAGGCCAAGCCCGATCACATCTATTTTAATCTCGTGCCAAATTGGGCCATTGTGGACTTTTCCACCGCGCCCGGCGCCACCATCACCGTCCAGCCGGAAAAAGGTCCGGCCCGCGAATTGGGCGTCGCCGACGAAAAAGGCGCGCTCCGCACCAACGAAGGTTTGGGCGACGGCAATTACACCTTCAGTGCCACCAAAGAGGATTACACCACCGTCCAGATTGAAAATCAAAAAATAGAACTCACCAAAACTTATCACCTCGACCTCAAACTCGTCCCCAAACTTACCACAGTGCATTTGGTGACCGATAAACCGGGCGTCACCGTGCGCCTGGGTGACAAAGTCCTCGGCCAAACCCCCCTGAATACGACGGATATTCCGGTGGATACAGACGTTCGCCTGACGCTGGATTTGCCGGGCTATCAATCTGTGACCCGCCGGGTTTATGTGCGTCCGGGCACGGACGACACCATCAACTTCGGCAGCCTCGAGGCCCGCACCGGCGAATTGAATCTGGGCTTCAAACTGGCCGGTCGCGCACCCACGCCCGAAGAAATGCGCGACGCGAAGATTACCATTGACGGCCATAGCTACCCGGCCACCACCCAACACGTGCCGGACATGATCGAAGGCCCGCATAAGATCACCTTCGATCACCCCAATTATTTTCCCGAGGAACTGCCTTTCGACATTGCCGCCGGCAAAACCACCACGGTTGCCAAGGACCTTAAGCCGCGGGCCGCCCGCCTCGTCATTCACCCGACGCCCGTGGTGCCCATTGCCGTTTCCGCAAACAACCAGCCATTGCCGCGTAATCCGGATGGTTCGTTCATCCTGCCGCCCAACCAGGCAATCAAGGTGCGGGTTGACGCCAACAACTATTCCAGCAACGTGCGCGATTTCAAACCTGGGCCCAATGCACAATTGTCCTGGGAAGTGCCGATGAGCAACCTCCCCCCGCCCGAGATTGGCAAACCTTATAACGTCCCCTATATTAACCTGGCTTTGAAGTGGATTTCCCCGGGGGACTTCCTGATGGGCAGCCCGGGCGCCGAAATCGAACGCAAGGTCAGCGAAGGGCCCCTCACCACCGTGCATGTCCCGGTTGGCTTCTGGGCGGGAGAAACCGAGGTGACGCAATCGCAGTACCGCGAAATCATGAATGAAAACCCCTCGGAATTCGGCCAAGGCCAAAACGACCCCAACTGGGCCAACTTTCCCGTCGAAAAAGTCACTTGGAAGAAAGCCGTCGAATTTGCCCAAAAGCTTACGGAACGCGAGGCCGCCGCCCTTCGCCTCCCCGCCGGCTTTGAATTCCGCCTGCCCACTGAAGCGGAATGGGAATATATCGCCCGCGCAGGCTCCACGACTCCGTTTAGTTGGGGCGACCATGCCGATTCCTCCATGGCCAATTTCAAGGGCTCCTATCCGCGGGCTTCCGGTGGCTCCAAGACCTCCGGTAATACCGTCAATGGTACCCAGCCCGTGAAATCTTATCCCCCGAATTCCTGGGGCCTGTATGACGTGTACGGCAACGTCGGCGAATGGGTCCTCGATGCTTACCGCTCAAACTTGCCCGGGGGGGCCATCACCGCCCCCGCCCTGATTGTCGGACCCGCCGATGCCAAGCATATCTATCGCGGCGGCGACTGGCTCGATGATGCCAGTTCGGCACGCTCTGCCTGGCGCGATGAAAACGCCACCAAACGCCCCGATGCCGCCTACAACACCATTGGATTGCGGGTGTTATTGGCCCCGGTGATTCCTCCCCCGGCCAAACCCTGATCGGGTGCGGACTTTTCCCCAGCCGTCCCGGTCTTTTATCTCGCCACCCGGTCGCGGGGATGACATTATAGCAGCGCTCTGGACGCTATGAAAATCAAGTTTTGGGGAACTCGTGGCTCGCTGCCCACGCCGCTTACTTCCGCCCAAGTGCGGGACAAGGTCGTGCAGGCGCTCGCCGCGAGCCGCGGCCAAAATTTGCCGGCCGACGAGGGCGCGTTGGCCGCTTGGATGGATCAACACCTCCCGTTTGCCCTGCGGGGCACCAGTGGCGGCAACACGGCCTGCGTGCAGTTGAGCACCGACAGCCCGGATTATTTTCTATTTGATGCGGGTACCGGCTTGCGGGATTTCGCCCATGCCTACCGCCGGCAACATCTGCGCGATTCCCATCCCAGTTTTCCTGCGGGCACGCATTTTCATCTCTTCCTCTCCCATTTTCATTGGGACCATTTGCAGGGGCTGCCGTTCTTTTATCCTCTCTATGCCGCCGGCCAGCAGGTCACCATCTATGGCGGGCACGACAAGATTGAAGAGGCCGTGCGCGCCCAATTCGCCGCACCCTTTTTTCCCGTCCCCTATCAATTTCTCAAGGCCCAAATAAACTACCGGCATTTGGCCACTGGCGAATCCCATGACATCGCCGGCGTGAAAGTCCGCCTCGCCGAACAAAACCATCCCGGCGTCTCCTACGGCTATCGTTGCGAGCAGGGTGGCCGCGTCTTTGTCTATTCCACCGATTGCGAGCACAAGCAGGCCGAGGCCGCCGCCGCCGACTACCCGCTGCTGAACTTGTATGCCGACGCTGACCTGCTCGTCTTTGACGCCATGTATTCCCTCGAGGAGGCAATTTTCGACAAGGCCGATTGGGGTCATTCCAGCAGCGTCATTGGCGTCGAGCTGGCCGCCCGCGCCCATGTCAAACGTCTGGCCCTGTTCCACCACGACCCCCATCACTGCGATGTCGAGTTGCATGAGGCGCTTTTCAACACCCGCATGTACGCCGAATTGTACCATCAGGACGCCGGCCGCCGGCAAAGCCATCCCGGAAAATTTCCCGCGGAGGTTTTTCTCGCCTACGACGGCCAGGAAGTGGAATTGTAAGCATTATGCCCACCGGGCTGGCTTCTTTATCCCCTGCACCGAGCCGCTCAGATCCTGACCGCGGCAACTTCTAGCTTCTCTATTCCCCCAGGTTCGCTAACATCACCGTTCTAATCCGCGTTCCCGTGCCCAGCCCGACCCCTTTTCCCACCACCATTGCCAAGGAGCAGGTCAATGCCCTGCCCCTCGCGCGCTATGAAGGCCCCATCAGCGTGGTCGCCCACCCGCGTGAAGTCCACGCCGCCGTGGACTATTTGCGCGATGAAACCTTGCTCGGCTTCGATACCGAATCTCGCCCTTCCTTCCGTCGTGGTGACAACCATCCCGTCGCCCTGCTGCAACTCGCCGGCGCTGAACGCGTCTACCTCTTTCAACTACATCAATTGGATAATTTGCAACCGGTCCTCGCGCTGCTCTCCGATCCTTCCATCCGCAAGGCCGGCGTGGCCATTCGCGACGACATCCGCAAACTCCAGGAACTCGACGCTTTCGAACCGAGGAATTTCGTCGAAATCAGCGACTTCTCGCGCCACCTCGACATCAACAACACCGGCCTGCGTAATTTGAGCGCCATGTTTCTTGGCTACCGCGTGTCCAAGGGCGCTCAAGTCACCAATTGGGCACGACCGGACTTGTCCCAACCCCAGGTTACCTACGCCGCCACCGACGCCTGGATTAGCCGCCTGCTCTATCTCAAATTCGCCGAAATGAAACTGCCGGTCGAGGAGTATAAGGCGCAGGAGAAGGATGAACGGAGAAGGATGAGGGATGAAGGATGAATTCTTCCACTATCCGACGTCGCTTTCCGCTCCAATGCCGTCGCTGTAGAGTTCCGTGGCTGCCCATGGCAAAGACCCGGTGCCTTGCTATTCAGCCTTAATCCCTCATCCTGCTTCCTTACTATTCCCCCATGCCCGACCTCAAGGAAATCGCTGCGAGTTACGGCCTCGACGTTGTTCGCCGCCATATCTTTCTATGTGCCGACCAAACCGAGCCCAAGTGTTGTGCGAAGGAATCCGGTCTCGAATCCTGGAATTATTTGAAAAAGCGGCTCAAGGAACTTGGGCTGTCCGAACGCGGCGGCATTGCCCGCTCCAAGGCCAACTGTCTGCGCGTCTGCACACAAGGCCCCATCGCCGTGGTTTATCCCGAGGGCATCTGGTACCATTCCTGCATCCCCGCCAATCTTGAACGCATCATTCAAGAGCATTTAGTCGGCGGTCGCCCTGTGGCCGACTTAAAACTTTTTTAGCGCCCTTCGAGCCACCTCTGGGGTGGCCATTCCTGAAATTGTCTCGGACCCGCAGAAACACGATTTTTGGCTTTCGCTCTCATCCTTCATCCCTCATCCTTTCCCCATGCCCACTCCCCCCGTCACCGCCGCTCTCGAAACCAACCAAGGCACGATTGAATTGCGCCTCTTTCCCGAGGTCGCGCCCAAAGCGTGCGAGAATTTTACGACCCTCATTGAAAAGGGCTATTACAACGGAATTATTTTCCACCGCGTCATCCCGGAGTTCATGCTTCAGTGCGGCGACCCAACCGGCACCGGTCGCGGCGGCCAGTCCATTTGGGGCAAACCCTTCGAGGACGAATGCAAGGCGGCGGTGAAATTCGACCGCAAGGGCCTGCTCGCCATGGCCAACGCCGGGCCGGGCACCAACGGCAGCCAGTTCTTCATCACCACAGCGGCCACACCCTGGCTGCACCTGAAGCACACCATTTTCGGTGAGGTCGTCAATGGCTACGATGTGGTCGAGAAGATTGAGAAGACCCCCTGTGATGCCGGCGACCGCCCCAAGGAAAAGCAGCACATTATCAAAGCGACCGTGCGCCGCGGCTAAAAGAGTGTTTTGGTGCTTAGTGCTTTTGTTTATCGGGCCAAATGCCTAGTTGTGTGGGGATGGTGATGCATTCATTACCGTTTAAGGCTGGAAGTGTTCCGGCGATCATAGCCCTGCACGGCTTCACCGGCGGTGGCGGTGATTTCGCGCCGCTGGCTGAAGCATTACCCGAATTCAACTGGCTTACACCGGATTTACCGGGGCATGCACCGGACCCGTCGTCGCCGGGTGCGCCCGGCGACGATTGCCGCGTGGATGCGGGGCTGCGCCACCTTGGTTCAGTCATCCCAACCCAACCCGCCAGCCCCTTGGTTTTGCTCGGCTATTCTCTCGGCGGCCGGCTGGCCCTGCGTTATGCTCTGGTCCGACCAAGCCGCTTCGCCGCATTGGTGTTAATCGGAACCTCGCCGGGAATAACCGACCCAGCCGCCCGTGCCGCCCGGCGATTAGCCGATGAAGCGCAGGCCCGGCAAATCCTCGCTCGTGGTATCACCGCCTTCTTGAACGATTGGCAGCGCCGGCCCCTTATTGCCTCCCAATCAGGCCTCCCCGTTGCCTGGCAAGCGGCCATGCGCGACCGTCGCATGCATTTGCGGGCGGAAGGACTGGTCGCGAGTCTTCGGGACTTTGGCCAGGGAGCCATCGAGCCGGTCTGGGATCGGTTGGGCGAGCTGAATCTGCCGGTACTGGTCTGTGCAGGCGCCCATGACGAAAAATACACGGCCGAGGCCAGGAAAATGTGCCGGACCTGTCCTCACGCTGAATTATTGCTGGTTCCCCAAGCCGGCCACATGGCCCATTTGGAAAACCGCGCGGCCTTTGCGGAAGGCTTGCGCCGTTTCCTGGCGGCCAAGCTCCCTTGAGCCACCCAGCCGAAGAAAATTCAAATAAGTTTCGCGTACGCCGCCGCATCCAGCAGCTTCGCCACCGCCGCGGGATCGGCCAATTTCACCCGCAGTATCCACCCGGCGCCATAAGGCACTTCATTGACCAGTTCCGGCATGGACTCCAGTGTCGAATTGGCCTCCATGACTTCCGCCGCCACGGGCATGTACAAATCCGAAGCCGCCTTGACCGACTCCACCACCCCAAAGGTCGCTCCCGCCTCAAACTTCGCGCCCGCCTTGGGCAATTCGACATACACAATGTCGCCGAG
The DNA here is from genome assembly GCA_964561455.1 of uncultured Opitutales bacterium. Classification (GTDB taxonomy): domain Bacteria; phylum Verrucomicrobiota; class Verrucomicrobiia; order Opitutales; family JABDGR01; genus JABDGR01. Next base: position 72,506 of record CAZLPS010000003.1, on the reverse strand, counting down.
GCTCGTCTGCGCGTAATCGGTGATGCCGACTAGCGCCGTGCCGTCGCCCGCAGGCTTTAGCCATTCGTGGTCTTTGGTGTACCGAAGGTCGTCAGGAATGGAACTCATGGGCGGAAGGATGAAGGATGAGGGATGAAGGATGAAGCAAAAAATGGCACCGTACTCATTTTTACCAACTATTTGGCCGACTTGTGCAATGGCGGCTTGGCGAGACGCAGGGGAACCTCGGATCCGCGAATGTTCACCGTCAATGCCGCCCCAGAATCGAGTGCGGCCCGTTCCACCAGCGCGCTGCCGATGGGCAGGTTGATCATCGGCGAGACTGTGCCGGAAAGAACTTTGCCGGCAGGTTTGCCCCCAGCGCTCACCACCATGTCTGCCCGCGCCACGCGGCGGTCATCCAGGATGAAAAAGACCACCCGGCGCGCCGGACCGGCCAAAGCCTCGGCCGCGAGGGCATCGCGCCCGATGAAACCACCCGGCTTGTCGAGTTTCACCGCCCAGCCCAGACCAGCTTGCAGGGGGGAAATCTCCCGGCTGATTTCATGCCCGTAAAGCGGCAACCCGGCTTCAAGACGCAAACTGTCGCGGGCACCCAGTCCGCAGGGCTTTAATCCCAAGTCCGCGCCGACCTTGAGCAGCGCGTCGGCAAAGGGCTCCGCTTGATCTGGACGGAGGTAAAACTCAAAACCATCTTCCCCGGTATAACCTGTGCGGCTGGCCAACACGGGAGCGCCGGAGAGTAAAATCTCGACAAAACTGAATCGCGGCACATCCGCCAGATGCACTGCGGGCGGCGCCACCCTGGCGGCGATTTCCACCGCCTGCGGCCCTTGCAGCGCCAGTTGGGCATAATCGGCCGAGGCATTGCGAAAAATACAATCGAAGCTCTTGGCCTGTTCGCTGAGCCAGGCGATGTCGCCGGGGGTGTTGCCAGCGTTAAGGCATAGCAGAAAACTCTGCGGTCCCGTGCGGTAAACGATGATGTCGTCCACCACCCCGCCACCCGGAGCGCAGAGCAGGGTATAACGCGCGCGGCCCACAGCCAGGTCGCCCACCCTGTTGGTAGCCACATAGTCCAAAAACAGGGCCGCTTGCGCCCCGGAGACGGTGGCCTCGCCCATGTGCGAAACATCGAACAGGCCCGCGGCGGTACGGGTGGCGCGATGCTCGTCCAGGATGCCCGTATACTGCACGGGCATCTCCCAACCCCCAAATGGCACAAAGCGCGCGCCATGACGGGCGTGCCAGCCATAGAGGGGGGTCCGCAGATTGGTGTCAGTCATCTAACCCCAAATTACTTGCTCGCGCTGTAGAAGCGAGTAACTTCCGCAAGTTTTGCCTTATAAATGGCCGGCGTAATTTGCCCGGCTTTGAGCTGCGAATCCAACGCTTTTATCGCGCTGCTCAGCCCCTTGACCGGGTCTTTATCCACCGAAAGCGACACCTTGACCTCACTCGGCAGGCCCGGCGCGGCATGGGAACTTAACCCAGTCTTTCCCAATGAAATACCGCCGGCAACAACCCCGGACTTCTGAATCGTCCGGGTATTCGCCAGGTAGTTCGGCAGCAGCAAAGTAAGGTCATATCGGGAGGCAATGTTCAGTTTGGCCATCAGCGGGGTGACGCCGACTTCTGCGCCGTCCAGCAATACCCGTGCGCCTGACGGCACCGAGCGGATGGTAACGTCCTGGAACACCGGTGGCGCCGGTTCCCTGGCGGGCTTTGACGCAGGTGTTTCCGCCGCAGCTGCGGCTGGCGCCGTGGCGTCGGCACTTTTCTTTTTGAGTGCGCATCCCGAAAAGAGCGCCAGCGTTAATGGAAACAGGGTGTAGATAGCGTACTTGGTGAGTTTCATGCGGGGTAAAAGCAATGTATCAAATCGGTGACAAGCCCTCTGGTCAAGCGCGGAAAGAGGCTTGATAACTGCCCCAAGGCTGGCATCTTAGGAGGTTTGCCGTGGCCAACGCTGGTTCACCTTCAAGGTCGCCCGCCCGCTGCCCGGCCCAACCGCTACTTGTTTGAAGCCTTCATCCCATGTCTGACGAAAAAACCCTGGTCATTCTCAAGCCGGATTGCCTGAACAAAGGCGCTGCCGGAACCGTTTTGGAACGTTTTGAACGCGCGGGCTTTGCCATTGTTGCCTGCAAGATGCTGCACTTGACAACGGCGTTGCTGCGCGATCATTACGCCCATTTGGCCAAAATGCCTTTCTTCCCGGAAATTGAAAAATTCATGGGCTCACGACCGGTGATCATTCTCGTCCTCAAGGGCGACCGTGCCGTGGACCGGGTGCGAGAGCTTCTCGGCCCCACTGACTCCGCCAAGGCCCCCAAAGGTTCCATTCGCGGCGATTTGGGCACTGACAAAATGGCCAATATCTGTCACGCCTCTGACAGCCCCGCCGCCGCCGCCGCTGAAATTCAACGATTTTTCGCCGCGAACGAGATTTTTGGATGAGGAACTCGGGCTCCCAATCTTCGTCGGAACTCGGCCCGATTCAGATTCATCGTCAACCCAAGGCTCGGGCCATGCAACGCTGCGTGGCAATTCTGTCCACTTGGTCATAAGGTCAAACCGGGGCAATGGCGCTTGTGCATCAGTACTGTTTGGACCCCAAAGAACAACACAGGCTCCAGACCTTGGGTCTGGAGCCTGCGCCATGACAGTTGAAAACGATCTGCCTAATTCCGTCTTATCCGTCTTTACTGCCCAACATTGGAAGTCGGAACAATCGGTTGGTCAGGCTGGCGGGGAATAGCCCGATTGGGCGTTACCAGCGTCGGATTCTGAAACACCGCGCCCGGCGCCACTCCGGGCAACGACTGGTAAGTCGGTGACCCTTGGGGTGAGATAATATTCGCCGTAACGAACACCATCAAATTGCGCTTTTGCGAGGTTTCGCCTTTGGACTGGAAAAGCCGCCCCAACAGCGGAATGTCGCCCAAGACCGGGATCTTGTCGTCCACCGTCTTGACTTCATCGCGAGTCAATCCACCCAACACGACAGTGGCGCCGTCAAAAATGGTCACCGTTGTCTCAACTTCGCGGACGTCAAATATGGGCTGAATAAAGCCCGACGGAACGCTGGCCGTCGTGCCGGACTGAATGGCGATCGATGTGCCGCCATATTCGATGAAACCTTCGAATTCCGTTACCACGGGATGCAACACCAACTCAATGGTTTGATCGTCATAAATCTGGGGCGTGACGTGCATCTCCACGCCAATGTTTTGCGGAGTGAACCCATTGGGTGTTCCCGCCGTGATGGTGACGCCGCCACCACCACCGCCGCCATTGCCGCTCGTCCCCTGGGTTACGGCCGATTGAATCGGTGAGAAAGTTTCCGGATAGCGCAACCGCTGGGCCACCAGGATGGAGGCTTCAATGCCGTTCATCGCGACCACTTTGGGCGCGCTCATCAAATCCGCACCCTGCTTCTGTTCCAAGGCATTCAGCATCAAATTAATGCGGTACCCCTGCAGCCAGCTCACCACGCCACTGAAGACGTTCGTGTTGTTATTCCCCACATTGATGGAGTTTGGCAGGGTGGGAATCGTTTGCGGAATGGTCAGATTCGGCAACGACGTCGGGACGGAAATGGTAGTCCCAGCCGCCGTCGTGCTGGTCGTGGTGGTTTGCAATCCGGTTACCACAGTCGGCGCCGCACCGTTGTTACCCAATTGGAAGGCATTGCCCAATTGCCGCAGATTCGTATCTCCCGCGAGATCGGACGAACGCAGGTAATTGTTGGACTGGCCCGCGGCCACATTGGCCACATTCCACTGGGAGCTAAACTCCTGGAGCGCGCCTTGGGAAACATCCAAAAAGCGGGTCTCGATTTCCACCTGCTTGACTGTGTTATACCGCCGCAGGAACGCCGTCAAAGACTCGAGGTTGCGCGGCGTATTGGTCACATAGAGAAAACCGTCCGCATACGCCAGACTGGTGCCCGGGGGGAAATCAATGCCCGTCTTCACGAAAAAGTCCCGCAACGCTTGATCGTCCACACTGATGGACGCGCTCGCTGCCGGTGCCGCATCCGTCGGGTTCGGAGAACCGCCAGTGGACGCCGGGGCCAAGCCCGTGTCGCTAGCGCCTGCCGCACCTTTACCAGCCGTCACCAAGCGGTTATAGGTTGCGAGGCTCATCGGTATCGTCCTGCGGTCGAATTCCCCGGACTGCATGGACGCATTTGAGCTTTGGCTCAACGTGACCACGGTTTTATCAATGAAATAGCCATAATTAGCAGCGCGGCACGCCGTGTCCACCAGCCGGGCCAGGCTGATGTCCGTCATTTCCAGCAGCTTAATCTTGGGCATGGCCGCGCCATTTGACGGCGGTTGCACGTAGAAATTCAGGCCCTTGCCTTCGGGATCATATTTCTGGGACAATACTTTCAAAGTCGCGATCACCTGGTCCAGCGGCGTCGGAATATCAATGTTAATGAGCGGAATGGTGATGCTGTCCAGTTTCTTCTGTTCGGCAGACACCACCTGTTTGCCGCTGTCCACTTCCGTTCCACCGCTGTACACACTCGGCATGCGCCAGTTTTCGTTGACCACCTGGAGCAATTGGGTGCGGGTGGCGTTGTGCGAGATGTACGAACTGTCATAGAGCAATTGATTGATCCGGTTTACATAAGCCTGCGCTTCCGTATTGTCCGGGGCGTAAGTGATGACCTTGTCAAAAGTTTGCAGGGCATCAGTATAGTCGCCATAAAGATATTGGGCGCGCGCCTGCACCAGAAGGAGATTGATCTTGTCCTGCTTCTGCTCGAACCCGGGGGCCACGATCTCAACAGGCTGCCGGGCGGGATTGACGCGCGCCGCCGCGATGGCTGCGCTCATCTTCTTGGCGGTGGCATTGTCGCCAGCCAGCTTGACATAAGTGGCCAACGCGTCGTCAGCATCCTTGAATCGGTTGTCAGCGAGAGCGGCGTTCGCCTGGTCGAGCCAGGTCATCGCCGTTTCCTGCTTAATGTCTGCATCCACCGCCATGAAATACATACCGCTCGGCAATGCCTGTTGGGCTTGAACGAGTTTGGCCCGGGCGTCATCGAACTGGCCGGCCGCGGAAAGTTTCTTGGCCGTTTCGATGGCCATGCCGGCGGCGCGCAGCTGTCCGGCTTGCTTTTCCTGCTCAATCTTCGTCTGGGCGGCCGCTTCAGCCGAGAGGGTCGGCGGCGGGGCCGGCTTGGCGGCCGCAGCGGCACCGGGGGCCGAAGTCGCGGGCTCAACCGCAGCGGCCACTCGGGCGGGCTCCGCCGACAATTGGGTCACCACGATGGGCGCACTGCCGGCACTCGTGCCAGCCACGTCGTAACGCGTGGGTTTGCCTTGGGCCTGGCTGGCAATGGCCTTGTCCAACTCGGCAATGTGGCTCTGGATGTCCGAGGTACTGGAGCTCTTCGGATCAAGGGCGATGATCTTGGCCAGCGTATCCCTGGCCTCAGCGTAATGACCCTGGGTTTCCGCATCAATTGCTTGATTCATGAGTTCCAGCTTTTGCTGGGCGTCGGCGGAAGGTGTGGCGGCTTGGGCGCGAACCAAGGCGGGCGTGAGCATGGCGCCAGCCAGCAAACCGGCGGCGAGGGCCAGAGCGTTGGTCAGCGTGCGGCGTGATTTCCGGAGCGTGTTCATAGAAGGATACGGGCGGATTGCGGAGGGTGAAGGGGTGGGGTTGGAGGTGTGCACAGGGAAATTTGTTCGTTATTTATTTGATTGAGGCCGAAGTTGTGGCAACGGATGGTTTGGCTCCGGGCTTGGCCGCAGGCACACTGGCCGGGACCGAGGGTTTGGGCTGGGGTTTTATCGTAGCCTGAATTGTCGGCTGCACGGTTGTCGAACTGCCTGACGTCGGAGGGGAATCGGAGGCGGGGGGCGTCGAATCCGGGACATCGCCACCCAACTCAGTGGGCTTTGAATCCACGGCCACTTTCCTTTTATTAAAGGAGTGTCGCACCAACGTAACCGATGGTTTGTCAAAGTCAAGGGCTGTTACTTCATAAGTTACGACACCCGTAAAGCCAAGAATGTCGCCAGGGTACTCCCGCTTGTCCCCGACGGCCGTAATCCTCCAGTCCTCCGAGGGCAACGGATCTTCGGTGTGCAACAGCCAAAAGCGATTGCCGGACGGCGAATAGTACTTGCCTTGCGTGAGCGACACCACCTCGTTCGTGCGCTCATCCAGGATTTTCGCCGTGGCCACCCTGGAAACCAGGCCATGTTCTGAAACATCGTTATAGGAGACTTCAAGGAGTTTAACCTGGTGCTCAAGGCTTTCCGCAGTCTGATCCGTCTTCAGCGACAGATGGAAGGGTGCATCTTCGTCTTCTTCGTTGCTAAAGATCATGATGTCATCCTTTTCCCCTGTGCCTCCCACCCCGGTCAATTGCACCCGATAGCGCTCCTCTTGGGCTTTGACAAATTTCATGCCAAAAGGCGGAATTTTCGGCGTCGGACCACCGACCGTGGGCTCAGCCACAAAACCAAATTCCTTGTCCCAATAAATCTTGGGCGGCGTGAAGGGGTAATAAACCCACCCCAGCCCGATCACTTCATCCGTATTCTCTTCGCCTTGGTCGGGCGGTTTCGGCCAGGATACATCCGGATTGCCTATTTTTGGCGGCGGAATCACTTCATAGCCCTTGCCGCTGAGCGCCAGCGCCGGTATGGCCCGGCCCTGCTCCACCCCGCCTTTTTGGAAAAAGATGCCGAACCCGATGCCCAAAATGATGAGCGCAAGGAGGAAGAGGACTTTGTCGTAATAATTTTTCATGCCGGGCGGTGGCGTTGAAGGACGAGAAGGATGTTGCTTGGGGGGAATGGTTTAGTGGGCGGTCGCTGCGGTCGTCGCCGCGCTGCCGGAGGCTGCTGCGGACGTTCCGGAGGCCGACGCTGAAGCAGCAGCCGGAGCGGCGTTGGCCGCAGGCGCCGGGCTGGGTAATTCAATATATTCGATCACCAGGGTGAATTTCGACAGGTTTTCAGCCACCACCGGTTTCGCCGTTTCACTGACAGCTGCGCTCCGCGTTTTCGCCGGGGCGGGGGTGTTGCTCGAGGACGAGGTTGCCAGTTCCGCCGTCGTCGCCGGCTCAACCTGGATGCTGCGAATTACCAAAGGCAAATCAAAGCGCTTGAGTTCCTCCAACAGCACCCGGAGCGATTCCGAGTAGCTGATGAATTGAATCTCAAAGGCCAGCGTATCCACGGCCCCGGGTACCCTCGCCGTGACGGCAGGGTCAATGGTGAAGATCTCATTATGACTGTCATCCCCGGCCTCCGTGGATGACGCAAACACGCCTTTGGCAATTTCCCGCCGCACCGCAGCGACATTCTCGCGCCGGATAAAGACCAGCTTCATGTCCTGATTTGGCTGTTTGGCGTTGTCAAACAGGTGCGTCAGCAGGTATTCCATCACCTTGAGCTGCTTGTAAACCGCCGGAATCTTTTCGGGCGGCGGCGCCACGACGCTGCCAGTGTACAGCGCCATGCCAAACGTGGGCTTGTCTGAATCTGTAAGCACACCCCTGTCGGTTGCCTTCTTGTGCATGTCCGACTCATAACTGCTGATGGCAAGCAGCATCGCCGGGCCGTCGGCTGGAAAGTCGGTGATCTTGATCGGCGTATCCTGAAAAGTGGATTTGACCTTGGTGAGGATGGCTTTGAGGTCGTCGGCGTTTTTGGCGGCCGCATCGCGATTTGCCGCCGTCGGGGCCGGATTCAACTTTTCCGTATCCCGGGCCTTCCGCATCGCCCTTTCCCGTTCATTTCTGGCAATGGCCACCTTGCCATTGAAACTCCAGAGGAAATACGATTCCGCCGCGAACGCAGCCACGCACAGGGCCAGGATCGCGGTTAAGATCGGGTAACGTTTTATGGAATCCATGGATGACGGAAATTAGGTGGGGATGGGTGCGATGGGCAATTTACCGGCTCGCGGCGTTTACAGCGGGGTCTCCGGGTTGATGATCACCGTGAACTCAAAGTCCAAAATTGGCAGAGTGTCACTCCGCGGGGGAAGTTTAAAACTCGCAGGATCCACCCTCTTCACAAACGGCTTTATTTGGTCAAACTTGCCCATCAACGTGTTTAGGCGGCCCGCCGCCTTGTTCTTGAGGACGCTGCCCACCTCTGCCGTGGCATCATCCACCCGCAGTAACATGCTCCCTTTGACGTTGAGCCGGTAATTCGTGATCTGGGCCGGGGCGGCCGACGCCGACTGATCGGCGGCAGCATCCGCCGACGCCGGCGCCTTCGAGACTTCCCGTTGCACTTCCAAAGAGTTGAGCCATACGTCCTTGATGTCCACCAACGCCGCCTGCAACTGGGAGAAGAAGATTATCCAGTTAAACCGCGAATCGTACAGGTTCTGATAATTGGCAATCTGCCGGCTCGTGGCATTGGCTTCATCAGCATATTTTTGCCGGGCTTTGGCCAGGCTGGCCAGGGTGTCCGTCCGGTCATTCCAAGCTTTGGCTTCGGCCTTGATGATTGATACCTGCGAAAAATAGCGATATAACATCGGCATTGGCGCGAGCGCCAGCAACACGCCAGCCACAATGAGGAAAGGCTGTTGCCGTTGGAACTTCTGCTGGGCGCGAATTACCGGCGGCAGCAAATTGACTCCCATGGCATCCGGCTTGGTCAGACGGGCGGCATCTCCCACCACTTCACTAATCTGATAATATAGGGAATCCAACACCCCCTTCTCAACCCGGGCGCCGACCGCCAGCGTGGAAGTCGGGTTGAAATAATCCACCGAAACCTTCTGGGCATCACTCAAAAACTCCGGTAATCCCGTAAGCAGGCTGCCCCGGCCGGTCAGCAATATGCGCGCCGGCGCCGCCCGATTCGTGGACCGGCGGTACGATATGATGGACTGAGTCAGATTCTGACTCAACCGCTTCATGAAGTCGAGCGCCCGGGCTTGCAGCGGGCCGACCGCCGGATCATCCGCCTCAAACGAGGTCGCCCCGGAATAAAACGACACTTTCAATTCTTCCGCCGCGTTAAAGGCCTTGCCCGTCGCGTCCGCCAGCATCTGTGTAAAAGTGTTCCCACCCAAATTCACGTTGCGAATAAACAGGCCCGCCGGGCTGACAAAGGTCAGATTCGTTGAGCGCGCACCGATGTTGATGATCAGGGTGTCTTCGGCATCATCCGGATGGACGAGTTTATAGGCGTTGTAATCCAGCAGCGAACTCGGCTGGAGCGAAACCGGTTCGAACCCAATCATCGTCATCAACCCACAAAAACGGTTGGCCGCCTCGGCCTTTTGCGCCGCCAACAGCACTTCGGTCTCAATTCCGTCGTCCGCCACCACCTGGCTGCCCCACACCGCTTCCGCCAACGGAAAAGGAATGTTATTCTGGGCTTCAAAGGCAATGATCTGCGCCTGCTTCGAGGTTTCCACGTGCGGCACCTTGATCGGTTTGATCAGCAGTTGGTAACCCGGCAGAATAAAAGTCGCCTTGCCCCGAAACCGTGAACTGGCCCGCGATAAGTCAATCAAACCATCGCGCACGGCCGGTAGCCAGGCTTCTTCCTTGGTCACGTCGTAGCGCAGGTCGCGCGTATCCAATTCCTCCAACGTGAGCTTTCCGTTGGCTGAGGTAAAAACCGCTGCGGCCACGTGGCTGGCGCCGCAATTAATGACGAGGGATTTCGAGGACATCCGGCGGAATTGGGGTGGGAGTATTTAAAGGGCGAAAGGAGGAAGGTTTGGGGAAAAACAATTGACGTTACACAACTCATTGCAGGTGTCAATGCCCGCCAGCAGAAATATGCATTTAGACGGGATAACCCGCGCATGGGCGCATATTCCGGCGAACGACTGGGTGGTTCGTCGTCGCGGTCCGGGCGTTGGCCGCGCGGACAGAGCCGCCGGCCTCCAGCAAAATGCCGGCCAGCGCAGAGTGTTTGGGGTGAAAACACATGAGCATCTGAGGTGTTTTAGAGTGTCGAGATAAGAAATCAACAGAATTTTTATACATCGGCAAACAAGTGTTTGAGTTAAGCCGGAACCACCGGACCCAGCAGCCCATGCTCGATCCGCAGCACCCGGGCCGTCCGCGAGGCAAATCCCGCGTGGTGAGTCACGAGCACCAGTGCGGTTTTCTCCTCGGCACACAACTGCAACAGGAGCGCAATGACTTCCTCCGCCGTCCGCTCGTCGAGGTTTCCCGTCGGTTCGTCCGCCAGTAGCAGCCGCGGACGATTCAACAGCGCCCGGGCCACTGCCACCCGCTGCGCCTCGCCCCCGGAAAGCTTGCCCGGCACGTGCCGCAGCCGCTGCCCCAGGCCCACCCGCCCAAGCAAATCTCGGGCCCGCTTTTCATCCTCGGGTCGGATACGGCCTGTGAGCCGCCGGGCCAGGAGCACGTTCTCCAAAGCATCCAATTCCGGCGTCAAATAATAGGATTGAAACACGAACCCTAATAGCCGCGCCCGGAGCGGCGCCCGCGCCGCCGGGGTCAGGCTCATGACCGGCTGGCCATCCCATGCCAATTCCCCCTCCTTAACGTCTTCCAATCCCGCCAGGCAGTACAGCAAGGTCGTTTTACCCGAGCCTGATTCTCCGCGGATGCTCACGCTCTCCCCCGCCGCCACCGTCAAGTTGACGCCGCACAACACCGGCAGATCCCCCGCGGGCGTTGCAAAGTGTTTGACCAAGCCGGTGGCCTTGAGGATGGGAGCGGACATGGAGGTATTGCTGAGTGCTGAGTGCTGAATGCTGAATGACTATTGTTTTGGGGGCAAATCGTTAGTGAAACGGGATTTAGGCATTTGGCTTATTCTGCGGCCCGGTCGGAGGTTGCAAAAAACGGGCCATGGGAGGGGAGCGCAGCATTCAGAATTCAGCAATCAACATTCGGTCATCACTCATACCGCAGGCAATCGGCCGGCTTCAATCGCGCCGCCCACCAAGCCGGCAGCAACCCCGCAAGCGTGCTGATGAAAAACGTGAATCCCATGATCTTCGCGAAATCCCAGGCCCGGTACTGCACCGGAAAACTGTAAAATTTGTAAAATTCAACGAGCAGACGCTGGTCCACGAAGGCCCCTACAATCTCCTGTCGGTAGTAAAGCAGCAATAGCGAGAGCCCCACCCCCAACACCGCCCCCACCGCCCCAATAAACAGGCCCTGCAAACAAAAGACCGCCGCCACCTGCGGCGGCTGCGCCCCCATCACCCCCAACACCCCGACTTCGCGCGTTTTACGCACCACCGACGTCGCCAGCGAACACAAGATGCAGAAGGCCGCCACGATCACAATCACGATCATAATGTAAAACATCACGGTCTTTTCCACGTACAGGATTTGCAACTGGTCGTGGTTGAGTTCCTCCCACGTGGATACCGTCATCTTCGCCTCCGGCCCCCCGGCGGCCACCCGCTGGTCATTTAGCGGACCCAGTTTGGTCTGGACGACCTTGGCCAGATCGCGGGTATGCTCAAGATCATCGTTATCCAGCCGCACCTCGATCGTATGGACTTCGTCCGTGAAACCATCCATCTCCCGCACCGTGCGCAGCGTCGTCACGATGGTCGTGTCATCCACCCCCGTCCAGCCCGTTTGAAAAACGCCGACCACTTCCAAATCCTCCGGCACCGGCACATTGGTTTTTGTCAACCGGGAGAGCATGAGGGGAGTGTAAATCGTCACCTTGCTGCCAAATGGCGGCCTCCCCAATTGCGCGTATATACCCCGACCCAATATTACGCTCTTGTCATCCAAATCCTCAAATCTTCCGAGGTAGACCGTCTGGGCCAGCGGGTTGTGGAGCGCATCCGGACTGTTCGTGTCAAAGCTGCGCACTTTGGGCGCCAGGGGAATATTCTGATAGGTGAGCATGACCTGCCCATAGGCTACGGGTTCGGCCAGTCTCACGCCCGGCACTTGCTTGACCAGCGCGACAACCTCCTGCGGATTCTTAATCAGCCCATTCGACGTGATGTCAAGGTTCCCCTGGGCCAGGATGAAGACTTTCTCATATTCATGCGCAAACCCGTTCATCACGCTTTGCACCGTGATCAGCACCGTCACGCCCAGGGTGATCCCCATGATGGACATCGCGTTGAAAAACGGCGTGGACCGGAAGACGAGCGCCACCACCACCGCCACCACGGTCAGCCACAACCAGACCAGGCCCAAATGCCGGACCAAATCACCCATCCCAAGATTATTAAATGAATGCAACCGCTGGAGCGTGCCATTCCACTGCAAAAACCCCAGCAATAATAAAAAAAGCACCGTCGCAATGATGACCGCCATCCGCACCACCGCCCGCCCCGACGCCCCCGCCGCCCGACGCCCGGTCGGAAACAAATGCTTCAATGCAAGATAGCAGGGCCAGGGCATGGGAAGAAAGGGACTAAGGGACAGAGGGACAATGGGACAAAGTTCTGCCGGGAAACTCTCTTACTTATGCAGGGCACCCTCTGTGCCTTTGTCCCTCTGTCCCTTGGTCCCTTCATCTGATGGCTTGAGAGAGGGGAAAAGGATCGTGTCCCGGATGTTCGCCGCACCGGTCAGCAGAATGACCAGCCGGTCAATACCTACGCCCATGCCGCCGGCCGGGGGCATGCCGTGCTCGAGGGCGGTCAGGAAGTCCTCATCCAGTTTCTGCACGTCGTCGCCCACCTGCTTTTCAAACTGCTCGCGTTGCAAGAGGGGGTCGTTCTGCTCGGAATACGCCGGCGCGATTTCCTGGCCGTTGATGCACAGCTCGAATACGTCGAGCGTCGAGGGGTCGGCGCCATTGATTTTTGCCAGCGGGCAGAGCTCCCCCGGAATGTGCGTCACGAAAGTCGGCTGGATCAGCTTGGGCTCAATGAGTTTTTCAAAAACATCCTGGGTGATGGCAAAATCCGGATGCGTGGGGTTCACTTCGATGCCGAGTTTCGCGCAGGCCGCCAACTTTTGCTCGCGCGTGCGCGTAAACCAGTCGCCGTCGCCCATGGCCTCGATGACGAGGTCCTTGTACTTAACCTCGCGCCATTTGCCGGCCAGCTCGATTTCACCGCCCTCGGGCCGCGTCACGCTCGTCCGCCCACCGAGCGCCGTCCGGCAGACATACTGGATGAGGTCATGGATGAGCATCATCATACCGCGGTAGTCCGTGTAAGCCTGGTAAACCTCCAGCATCGTAAACTCCGGATTGTGCCGGCGCGAAAGACCTTCATTGCGAAACACCCGCCCGATTTCAAACACCCGGTCAAACCCGCCCACCAGCATGCGCTTGAGGTGCAGTTCCAGGGCAATGCGGAGGTAAAAATCACACGAGAGCGCGTTGAAATGGGTGGTAAATGGCCGCGCCGCCGCGCCGCCGGCAATGCCTTGCAGCACCGGCGTTTCGACTTCCACGAAATCCCGGCTCCACAAATATTCGCGTACCGCCCGCACAATCCGGCTGCGCGTTTGAAACCGTTCGCGCGAGGCATCGTTGACTATGAGGTCCAGGTAACGCTGGCGGTAAATCTGCTCACTGTCCGTCAACCCATGCCACTTCTCCGGCAGTGGGCGCAGCGCCTTCGCCAGCAATCCGTATTTTTGCGCCCGGACCGAAATTTCCCCGGTCTTGGTCTTAAACAGCGTGCCCGAGACCCCGACGATATCCCCCAAATCGAGCTTCTTAAACGCCGCGTAAGCTTCGTCGCCAATGACATCCTTGCGGACGTATGCTTGAATCTTGCCGTCACGATCCAACACCTTAATGAAACTGGACTTGCCCATGTCATTCTGCATGACAATCCGGCCCGCCACGGAAACCTCCGCCCCGGGCTCCTGGCCTTCCACATATGATTCAATCGCCTGCTTGGACGTATGGGTCTGATTCCAGTTGTTTTGAAACGGATCCTGGCCCTGCGCCCGCAACTCCTGCAGCCGCAACAGCCGCACCGCCCGCAAGTCATGACTCACGTCGGAGACCGACGCCGGCGCGCCGGCGGATTTCGCATTCTTGAACTCTTCGGGTGCTGTATCGCTCATGGAAAACCGCCACCATGACACCCTGCCCCGCCCGAGGCAAGATTTAGGCGAGGGCTTGAATTAACGCTTTACCTGCGGCAGGAAAGGCACCAAACATTATATTTAAGAGATGGCTTCCTTACTTGTGCAACGCGAGACTCATTATGAGCGCTTCATTGGTCCAATGGCGAACGAAGTCATGCATTCCACGAATGTGAAGCCAGTCCACATCGATGTTTACACCTTCAAGCCAAGCAGCGCTCGCCCTTATTACACATTACTTACCGGCGGCATGTCGGATTTGCGTCAAAACATCCCCGTTAAGTTTTCCAATTTGTCTCCCCGAGCTGAAATCATGACCTACGCGCATGAGGTTAAAGGATGGATGCAGAATGTCTTAAAGGGTTTGGCCGAGATGCCATGGGATGATAATACTTTTCTGCACTGGTATCATTCAGTTCCGAATGGGAAGCCGATGACCGCCGAACCGTCAGAATTAACAGCCTTTTTCTTTGTGCCTCCATATCGTGAAGATCAAAACTTTAACCCTATGATTGTGGAAGGGGACAAGGTGGACTTTCTAGTCATGATTCCCATCACTCAACGCGAACTGAATTTTAAAAGAGAACATGGAGCAAAGGCGCTCATTGATGTCTTTGACCAAAACAATTTCGACTACATTATCAATGAGGCCAGAAAATCGTTTGTATAGAATTCGCCCCATTCTCCACAAGCAACAAATAATGCCGCAAACCACATCACCTTGATATGCTGGCCGCTGGAGAGGGTGCTATTTGGGCGAAGACTCCGCAGGCCACCCATAAAGCAACTGGTCAATTTCTTCGTTAGTCATCGGCGTCAGGCCTGGCTCAGCGAGCTTGCACAAGTTCCTGATCAGGTCATCCATGGCGGCTATTGGGGATGCAGAGGCTTGCCCAACTGCCGATGCGGTTGGCACATTCCCGCCCTTTTTCCGTGCAGATGGTTTATTCCTCATGCAAGAGTGTCACAGCATGACTCTCCGCCCGGCCAAAAGCAAGATTGCGGCGCATTTTGGTGGGGACGCCACTCTCCCGCCTCAGCGGAATCCGCGGACGGCTCGGAGAGCCGTCCCTACCCTCCGCATCAATACCGAACCCCGGAAAGACTTGAGGCCCCCCACCCTTTGGGTTGCAATGGTGCCTTGCCCAATTTTCCCCCACCTTCCTCAGCCACCGCCGGAAATTCCCCCGCGGACGACGTTCCTTTGTGCGCCGACTTGGACGGAACGCTAATCTACTCCGATCTGACTTGGGCATCGCTGGCCGCTTTGCGGCGGCGCAATTTTCTCTATATGTTCATGGTACCCGTCTGGTTCCTCTCCGGGCGCGCCAACCTCAAACGCCAGGTCGCCGCCCGGGCCACGATTGACCCGGCCAAGCTGCCCTACATCACCCCCTTCGTGGATTTTCTGCGCACCGAAAAGAAGCGCGGCCGCAAACTCGTCCTCGCCAGCGCCTCCGACCGCGCCCTGGTTGACAAAGTCGCCGCGTACGTCGGCCTGTTCGACGAAGTCTTCGCCAGCGACGGACATACCAACCTCCGCGCCCACGCCAAATGCGCCGCGCTCACCGCCCGCTTCGGCCCCAAGGGCTTCGACTACGCCGGCAACTCCTGGATGGACGTCCCCGTCTGGGAGGGCGCCCGCAAAGTCATCGTCGTCAATGCGCCTTCGAAACTAAGAAAACTCATGCGCAACACCGGGCGGTTGGTGGCGGAGTTTTAGGGCCTGCGTTTGTCCC
The DNA here is from genome assembly GCA_964561455.1 of uncultured Opitutales bacterium. Taxonomy (GTDB): domain Bacteria; phylum Verrucomicrobiota; class Verrucomicrobiia; order Opitutales; family JABDGR01; genus JABDGR01. Next base: position 56,750 of record CAZLPS010000003.1, on the reverse strand, counting down.
TTTCCCCGATCCCGCCGTCATTTCATGTCCACCTGCGAGGACATGAGCAATCAAGCCAGCACGTCCGGGCGGGTGAGCGTCGGGTAAGCGGCCAAGACCTCCTCAATCGAGTCCCCCGCGCCTAGCATTTCAAGCACAGTTTGCACCTTAATCCGCGTACCACGAATCACCGGACGCCCATTGCAAATTTTCGGGTCAATGACGATGCGCTTTTCCACGGGGGCTTTTGTTGGCGTAGTGCCCTTCGGTGCAAGTCTTGGAATGAATGAAAATTCCGCTAATTAAAAGGTTTGCCCCGCCCCCTCAACTCTGCAAGGCTCTCCCTTGGTCGGGTCCTATGCAACGTTGGACCGGTGAACTCCGCCAGGCCCGGAAGGGAGCAACGGTAACCAGGCTTCGCGAGTGCCGTAGGGTGCCTGACCGTTTTTTTTGCCCAAATACCAAGGGCCGGGACGAATGCAAGGGGCTGGCAAATAACCCGATCGCGCGCGAATCGCGGTATTGCCTTCGGCGGCATTCTTAATTCTTAATTCTTCCTTCTTAATTCGTTTCGCGATGTCCGACGCCGATGCCCTCCTCGCCCCCGCTCCCACCGCTGATGGCGGCGACGTGGGCGTCGTGCGCCCACAGGACTTTGTCTGTAAAGAACCGTTCAAATTCGACTGCGGCGCGGAGATCCCCGAATTTACCCTGCGGTACGAAACCTACGGCGAATTGAACGCCGACCGCACCAACGCCATCTATATCTGCCACGCCCTCAGCGGCGACCACCATTGCGCCGGTCGCCATGCCGCCGATGACCGCAAGCCCGGTTGGTGGGACAACATCATCGGCCCCGGCAAGCCCTTCGACACGAACAAATACTTTGTCATCTGCGCGAACTGCCTCGGCGGTTGCCGCGGCTCGACCGGCCCGATCTCCCCCAACCCGCGCACCGGCAAAAGGTACAACCTCGATTTTCCCGCCCTTACCATTCGCGACATGGTGCGCGCGCACGCCCGCCTTGTGGATCACCTCGGCGTCCAGACTCTCGCCGCCGTCGTCGGCGGCTCGATGGGCGGCATGATGGCCATCCAATGGGCCATTGATTTCCCCGAAAAAGTGCGGGGCGTCATCGCCCTCGCCACCACCGCCCGGCAGAGTGCCCAGGCCATTGCCTTCAACGCCGTGGGTCGCAGTGCCATCATGCAGGACCCCGCCTGGAACCAGGGCGACTATCCCCCCGACGCCGGCCCCAACGTCGGCCTCGCGGTCGCGCGCATGATGGCCCACATCACCTATCTCTCGAACAAGAGCCTCGATTCCAAATTCGGCCGCGCCAAACGCATGACAACTGTTGCAGGCGTGCCACTTTCGACTCTCGCGGGAGAGCCGATGATGACGATTGGCGGTTCCGCGTCCGCAACGCCGAACCATTTCGGCGTCGAATTCGAAGTCGAAAGCTATCTGCAGCACCAGGGCCAGAGCTTCGTCAACCGCTTTGACGCGAACACTTACCTCTATTTCACCAAGGCTCTCGACCGCTTTGACTTGCACGGGCCCGATGGCCGTCTTGAAGACGCCTTCAAGGCCATGTCCGCGCGCGCCCTCGTCGTCGGCTTCACCTCGGACTGGCTGTTCCCCAAGGAGCAAAACCAGGAAATCGCCCAAGCCATGCTCCGGGCCGGCCGCCGCGCCACCTACGCTGAAGTCACCTCCGACCTCGGCCACGATTCCTTTCTGCTCAACTCGCCGGATTTATATGCCCTGCTAAGGGCCTTCCTTGCGGCGGAAAAAAGTTAAAGGTCTCGCTTGCGACGATGCATCTTATGTGGAGTTCTGTGCCTCGCGTGGGCGTTTCTGCTCAACGATGAGATGGCGGTGCAGTTGGCGGTAGTTGCGGGACTCGGTCTTTCGGTTCCACTATTTTTGCGGATATTGCCGGTCCTTTGGGCTGTAATCTCCTACTTCCTTCTCACCCGCAGCGTGGAAAACGTGCGGACTATGCCATGGGTGCCGTTTATTCGGAAAAACCGGCTGATGGAACGCTTCCTGGCCATCATTATTCTGCTCGGCGCCTGTGGGTTCGCCACGATCCTTTATCGGCGATCCAAAATAGACCAGGTCCTTTTGCCGCCGTCGCAAATTTCCATTGAACGGAATTGGCGGCAATTTCAGTCTCAATTTGATTTTAAGGTTATATCCGGATCCGGTTTTTCCAGCGACGAATATGTCTATTTCGAAAAAGGCCCGGGGCGCGTCGAGCAAGTTCAATCCGCTTTGGCCAAAGGTGGCGCGCCGGTAAATAAATAATGGGCGCCGATTTGCGCGGTCGGGCTGCCTTCGTTAGCCTTGACGCTTTTGCTCTCCGTGTTAATATCTTTTGCATGAAATATCGCGTTACCCTGATCGAGTCGGACGAGGGTTGGGCCGTTTGGTGCGACGATCTCCCCGGTTGCTGTTCGCAAGGCGCAACCCGCAAGGAAGCCTTGGCCAACATTCGCGTCGCTCTGCAGGAATATCTCGCGGCTCGGGCCGAGAATCCAAGTGCCAAATCGGATCGGGAAATGGCCACGGTGCACCACGAAGTACTGTTGGTTTAACTCCATACCAAAACTCCCCGGCATCGGCCAGCGGGATGCCGTGCGCGTCCTCGAGAAGCGCGGGTTCCGCGTCATCCGCCAGGGAAAGCATCTTATCCTGAGCAATGGCGCAATCATGGTACAGGTGCCCCGACATACAAATATCAATGCATTCACCATGGGCCACATCGCTCAAGTGGCTGGCCTAACGCCTGACCAATTTCGCAAGCTGCTCTAGATTGATTGCTGAAAACGAATTTGCGTGTTGAGAGTCACCTCCCACGCCCCCCTCACCGCCAATTATACTGTGCCTTGTAGGTAATCACCTTGTCCACTTCCGGCTGCACGGTCACCCGGAACTCGATGGTCTGCGCGTCCTTCTTCGTGTACTCATCCGATTTCTCCGCAATCTGCCAGTTGCTCCAGCGGTAGAGATGTTCGACCACCCGAATCTCCACCGGCTCTTTCTTGTGGTTGCGCAACGTGATTGTAAACGACTCCACCGCCTGCGCGTTGCGATTGTCCAATTGGTAATCCATCCGCTGGCGCTCGCCGACGAGGTCGAAGGAATCACCCGTGTAAAGTCGCACCGTCTCGCCTTCCGGCGTGTGGTCGAGGTTGTTCTCGCCGACGAACTGCACGCTGCTGTCCGCGTCATCGCGGCGGTAAAAACGCACGCGCCCGGCTGGCAGCGCGATGCCCAGTCCGTTTTCCTTGGAATTTTTAAACTCTTTCATCACCCACACCTTCTTGTTGGATTGCGTGCCATATTCTGGATTGTTGCGAATGGAAACCGGATCCCAGCCCTGGTAATTGTTCATCGCGATGCCGTCATAGACATAAAGGGTCGCCGCCTTGACACTGTCCGACTTGATGAACTCCACTTGCTTCGTTTCCCTGTCATGCAACGTGACCGGCCGCGTCAGGGAATAAAGGTGAAATTCGTCAAAAGCCTTCTCCGTCACCGGCGGCGCGCCGGGCGCCGCCATGGCATAACTGGCGGCTTTGGCCATCAACATCGGCCGCGGCTCCTGCACCTTATTCACATTGCCCGCCATCAACTTGACCGTGGCGTTGGTGAATTCCTTGCCCGAATTGTTCTCAAAAGTCACCCAGCCGACAAAATCCATGCTGTCCCCCTTTTCCGGTGCCACCAAATTATAAGCGGCTTTCCAGCTTAGGCCGTTGGTGAGGTAGCTGAGTTCCGCATCGAACTTGGCCGGCACCGGCGCGTCCAGCTGCCAGGTGAGCGTGGGCTTGAGCACGGTGTTGTCCCCCAGCTTGGGGAAAACCGGCTCGCCCGGCAGGGAAAAACGCAAATCGCCCCCCACCTCAATAATCGGCGTGTCGTTGCCGCCGGCCGGACTATAGCCACTGCGGATGATCTTCCCCTTGACGTTATATTCCTTGTTATCCTTGTCCCGCACCAGGAAATCAATCGTTTTGCCCTCGTTGAGTTGGAGCATGTACCCTACCGACAGCGTGTCCGCCCGGTAACTTTGGTCCAAAATGGTCAACGGCACCTTGCCCGCCGGATCACGCAGCACGACTGAATCCGGCTCCAATTGCGCCGTGACCCCCATATACGGCACCACATTGACCCCCGCCTTCAAATCCAGCGGCACATGGTCCCGGATGACGGCGAAATCCTGGTTGTAAATCGTCAGCGACGGCTGGGCGTGAAGCAGGGCGATTGGGGCGATCGTGGCAGCGAACAAAGTCAGCAAAGGGAATGTTTTCATGGGTGTAAATTGTTGGGTTAAGTATCAGACGTTTCGGTACGGGTTTTATTAGCACTAATCTTGCGCAGTTTTCCGGTCATGAGGCAACTGTCCTATTGTGGTTGCCATCAAAAAAGACTCCCTATGTAGTTGCCTGATTACCCCTGATTTTGCATGGACCGTCGCGAATTTATTCTCAAAACCGGCCTGGCCGCGGCCGGGGGAATCGCGGGCGGTGCTTTGGCCGGCTGCGCCGGAACCCCGGGCCTCACTCCCGGCGCGGCTCGGGGTGAAGTCGGCTCCGCGGTAACCATTGTCCGCGACCCATCCGATCCCGTCGTGGCCGCCGCCGCCGCCCAATGGGCACTGGAGCAACTTCGCGCCGCATTTGCCGCCCAGGGTTTCTTTGTCCGGGTCGTGTCGAGTTTGGACGACTCGCCGCCGGGCGCCCTGTGTATCGTGGCCACCAACAACCGGTCCGGTCTCGGGCGCAACTCTGGCGCGGTGCTCGCCGCCAGCGAACCCGAGGCCCTGGCACTTTCGCCCGGCAAGGTGGGCGCGCGCGATCTGTTCGTAGCCAGCGGCGCCGACGCCCGTGGCTTGTCGTATGCCCTCACCGAACTGGCCGATGCCGTCGCCATTGGCAAAGGCGTGTACTCGGCCCTCCCGCCCTCCGCCGATCCCACCCGCCTCAAACCACTGGCCGAATCCCCGGCCAATAGAATCCGCAGCGTAATGCGGATGTTCGTCACCGACGTCGAAGACAAGGCCTGGTATGGCGACCGCAATTTCTGGACCAACTACCTCGACCTGCTGGCCCTCCAGCGGTTCAACCGCTTCAACCTCGCCTTCGGCCTGGGCTACGACGCCCCGACCGGCGTCCGTGATTCCTATCTCTATTTCGCCTATCCCTTCCTCCTGTCCGTCCCCGGCTACAATGTCGCCGCTACCAACCTCCCTGACGCCGAACGCGACCAGAATTTCGCCATGCTACGCTTCATTAGTGATGAAGCCGCCCGCCGCGGTCTGGACTTCCAGCTCGGCCTCTGGACCCATGCCTACAAGCTCACCAACAGCCCCAACGCCAACCATGTCATCACCGGCCTAACCGACGCCACCCTCGCGCCCTATGCGCGTGACGCCCTTGCGATCATATTAAAGGAATGCCCCAACATCACCGGCGTAACCTTCCGCATTCACGGCGAAAGCGGCATCCCCGAAGGCAGCTATGATTTGTGGCGCACCGTCTTTGACGGCTGTGTGCGCAGCGGCCGCCGCGTCGAACTCGACATGCACGCCAAAGGCATGGACCAGGAAACCATTGATGTCGCGCTTGGCACCGGCTTGCCCGTGACGATTTCCCCCAAATTTTCCGCCGAGCACATGGGCCTTCCCTACCATCAGGCCGCCATTCGCCAGACCGAAATGCCCAAAGCCGCCCGCGGCGGCGGCGCCTTCGCGCAAAGCAACGGCGCCCGCAGCTTCCTGCGTTATAGCTACGGCGACTTGCTGGCGGAAGATCGCAAATACGGCATTTTCCACCGCATCTGGCCCGGCACCCAGCGCGTCCTGCTCTGGGGCGACCCCGTGTTCGCTGCCGGATACAGCCGCGCCGGGAGTTTTTGCGGCAGCCTCGGCCAGGAAATCTTTGATCCCCTCTCCTTCAAGGGCCGCAAAGGCTCCGGCCTGCCGGGCCATCGCGACGGCTATGCCGATGCCACCCTCCGCGCCCCGGGTTACGATTTCGACAAATTCCGCTATTCGTTCCGCGTCTGGGGCCGCCTGCTTTACAACCCCAACGCCCAGCCGCAATCGTGGCTGCGCTTTTTGCAAAAGGAATTATTTGGGGGCGCTGACGCCGCGTACTACTCGCTCGGCCACGCCAGCCGCATTTTGCCGCTCATCACCACCGCGCACCTGCCCGCCGCCGCCAACAATAATTACTGGCCGGAGATGTATGAGAACATGTCCATCCTCGATTCGGCCGCCCTCGACCCCAAGCCCGAACCCTATGGCGCCAGTGAAACCCCCAGCCCCCGCCGCTTTGGCACCGTCAGCCCCCTCGACCCCCAACTCTTTCTCCGCATCGAGGATTTCGTGGATGAATTGCTCAAACCCGACGTGAAGCCCAGCGGCAAATATACCCCCGTCGAAGTCGCTCAATGGCTTGAGGATTTGGCGTTGGCCGCTGAAGGCAAACTGGGAGAGGCGCTCAACAGTGTCCCTGACCGGCAATCCGGCCCGGCCCGCCGCCTGGCAATGGATGTCTCGATTCAAATCGGCCTCGGCCGCTTCTTCGCCAAAAAAATGCGCGCCGCCGTGCTCTATGCCATGTTTGAGCGCACCGGCAATCCTGTGCCACTCATTGCCGCCACCCGCAATTATAATTCCGCCCGTAAAAGTTGGGCCGACTTTGTGGACATTATCGGGGCCAGCTATGTTACCAACCTGACTTACGGCGACGCCTGGTTCCAGCGCGGCACTTGGGCTGACCGCCTTAAATTGATTGACCAGGACATCGCCGCGATGCAGCAACGCACGCCGCCTCCCCCCACCGTGACCACCATCACGGACCAAGGCATGGACTTGCTCATTCGCACCACCGAAGGCCCGCCGCCCGCCCGCCCGGCCCCCGGCGTCGCTCATGCCACCCCCGTGCCCTTCCGCCGCGGCACCCCCATCCCCCTCGCCTTGAACACCGTGGAAGGCCAGGCGCCTCCCCTCCAAGCCATCGTCCACTACCGCCACACCCAGCAGGCGGAATCCTGGCGCGCGCTTGGCTTGGTGCGCGACGCCGCTGGCTTCAGCGCCCAAATCCCCGCTGATTATACAGATTCCCCCTACGCATTAACTTACTATTTCGAGCTCCACGACGCCGCCGGCCGCATCGCCCTTTTCCCCGGCCTCAATTCCACCCTCGCCAACCCGCCGTATTTTACGGTGCGGCAGGTGAGCTAGAAGGCGTTCGCCCTTTATTTCTTTGCCGTGCCCGTCGCCGCGGCGGCGGTGGCCCTGGGTTTAGCTGCCGTCGCCGAGGCTGCCGCCGGCGCGGCGGGTGGGGTCAGGGGCGGCGGGTGGAGACGGTCCAGCGTGGCTTTGTACAAATCCACGCCGTCGGCGATCGCGACTGCGATCTTTTGCCGGAAGTCCGCCGTGTTGATTTTGGCCCGGGCCGCCGGATTGCTCAAAAATTCGCATTCCACGAGCAGGCCCGGCATGTTCAGGCCCTTCAGCACGGCCAAATGCTCCCGTTTAACTCCCCGGTTGACCGTGCCCAACGCCTTGGTGACCGCCCTTTCCATCGAAAACCCCGCAATGATATTCCACGCGTCAAAACGATTTCCCGGGGAAACTTCCTTCGTCGCCTCCGTTATTTTCTGGGCGGTGGAGGCCTGCCCCGGCGGCGTCTGCACCAAAACTTCCGTGCCATTCACATAGTCCTGATCCGCTTCATTGAAATGGACGCTGATAAAGAGGTCCGCGTTGGCTTTGTTGGCCACCGCCGTTCGGTCGACCTTTTCCACATTGAAATCGGTCGTGCGGGTCAGAATGACTTCGTACCCCCGCTTGCGCAATTCTGCGGCCAACAGAATGCCCACCTCCAGCGTATGGGTCTTTTCATTGTCCAAGGCTTTGACATTCGAACCTGCCACCGGAGTTTTTCCGCCGGGGAAGACCTCCGTGCCCGGGTCGTTGCCGCCGTGGCCTGGATCAATCACGATTCGATGCAGCCCCGGCACCGGGCCGGGAATCTGACCCGGCGAGAGAAGGGGAAAGAGCTGGCTGTCGAAATCTGATTTTGAAAGGTAAAACACCCCCTGCTTCTGGACAATCGGGTAGCCCAGCGCGACGGGCTCGTTGTTGATGCGCAGAATCCGCTCACTTAGCGTGCCGGTAATCGTGCAGTATTGATTTTGCAGCTGCATCGTTTTGCCGGGCGCCTCCCAGCTTGTTTTCATGTCGTAGAGCTTCGCGATGTCCGTCAGCGGTCGGTAGGTCAGGCCGGCAATCGTCGCATCCGCCGCCCGCACCATCGGCGCAAAAAGCGCGATCAAACAGCATAGTACCATACTCAGCCGCGCCGACAGCTTCCGGCGGGCAAGTTGGGCTCTCCAGGCGGGGTCGGCCTGTGACATGGCACGGAGTGGGAGCGCGTGGCTCACGCTCCAGCGGGCGGCGCGCCGGGGGTCGGCGGCTTGGCCACTGGGGCAGAATCCGGCACGTTACCGACTAAAGCAGGCGTGGCGCCCGGCGGCACTGGAGAAGCGGGTTTCGCTTCATGCGGATGATCTTTGCCGTGCCCGTGAGTGTGGCCGTGACCATGGTCTTCATCGTCATCCTCGTCGTCATCATGGCCATGGGGCGCATGGCCCAAATCCTTGGCGTGCGGCGCGGAGCCATCCTCGCGCAAATTATATTTCCATTTGCGCTTGTTGACGGGCAGGGCGGAAATCGTGGTGCTGATGTTGCGGCCGAAGAGGCGCGGCGGCTGGTCCGGCAGGCCCACGTGGGCGAGGTCAGTAATGGCGCGCTTCATCGTCTCGAAGCCCAATTCCTTGTGCTCCATTTCACGGCCTTTGAAGAACAGCGTCATCTTCACCTTGTCCCCGTGAAAGAGAAACTCTTCCGCGTGGCGCAGTTTCGTAATATAATCGTGGTGTTCGATGCGCGGGCGAAATTTGACCTCCTTGAGCTTCGAGGCGTGCGGCTTGCTGTGCTTCTGCTTTTTACCCTCCTCGTACATATATTTGCCATAATCGAGGATTTTGCAGACCGGCGGCTGCGCGGCCGGCGAAACTTCCACCAAATCCAAGCCATGGCCCATCGCAATGCGCATCGCTTCGCGCGTGGGCAAAATGCCAATCTGTTTGCCATCATGGCCGATGACGCGCACTTCGAGTGCGCGGATGCGCTCATTCTTGCGCAATTGCGGCGTATGGTTTGTCGGGTAGGGCCGACGACCGCCACTCATTGGGCGCGATCCCCCCATCGGTCGCGGCCCCATCGGTCTCGGTGCCATCGGCGGACGTACTGCCCCAGTAGGTGTATATTGAACCGCCATCAACGCCAAGGGTTGGGGTCAAGCCGGGATGGCCGCCCAAGGGGGTTCTTAAAGCTATTCATGCGTTGCGTAAAACTCACGTAATTCCGACGGGTTTCGAGTATCAAGGCCACAATTAAAACCATTCAGGAGACCTTATCAACTAAAAAATTGCCAAGCTTGCGCCGGGCGGCGCGGCGGCGTAGATACCCATGCCACCCCTCGCACCCCACCATGATCTCGCCCAGGCTCAAAATCACCCCCTCGTCCTTACTGGCAGGCCTGTCCCTCGCCGCCGCCATGTCGGGTTGCCAATCAGCCGCCGCCAGCGTGACCGCCACGGAAAAGCCCAACATCCTCTTCATCCTCGCAGACGACGCCGGCTACGGCGATTTGGGCTGCTATGGTCAAAAATTAATCCAGACACCCAACCTTGACCGCTTGGCGACTCAGGGCGTGCGATTTTTGCAATTTTATGCGGGCGCGCCGGTTTGTGCCCCCTCCCGCAACACCCTCATGACCGGCCAGCACACCGGCCATACGCAAATTCGCGGCAATGCCAAAATTGATTTGCGCCCCGAGGACGTGACCGTCGCTGAAGTCCTCAAAAAGGCGGGTTATGCCACCGGCTGTGTCGGGAAATGGGGTCTCGGTTCCGAAGGCACCGCCGGCACACCCACCCACAAAGGTTTCGATTTCTTTTACGGTTACGTGGATCAAACCCAGGCCCATAATTATTACCCCACTTACCTTGTCCGCAATGACACCCGTGAGCCCCTGCGCAATATCGTGCCCAACGCGGGCCCCTACGGCCAGGGCGTTGCTTCGGTGAAAGTGGATTACAGTGATGACCTCATTCTCGCCGAAGGCTTGAAATTCATGGAGGCGCACAAAAGCAACCCCTTCTTCCTCTATTTCGCCACCACCCTCCCCCACGCCAATGACGAGGCCCGGCCCAACGGCTCCGAAATCCCCAGCCAGGGCATTTACGCGCAAAAAGATTGGCCGGAGCCTGACAAGGGCTACGCCGCCATGGTCACCCGCCTCGACAGCGACGTCGGCAAACTCCTCGCCAAGCTCGACGAACTTGGCCTCGCCAAGAATACCATCGTCATCTTCACCTCGGACAATGGCCCGCAGGCGGAAGGCGGGCATGACGCCACCTTCTTCAAGTCGAGCGGCGGCTTGCGCGGCATCAAACGCGACGTTTATGAAGGCGGCATCCGGGAACCTTTCATAGCCCGTTGGCCCGGCCACATCGCCGCCGGGACAACCTCCAACCAAGTCGCCTATTTCCCTGATTTCCTGCCGACTGCCGCCGCCATTGCCGGCGTAAAGCCACCCGAAAAAATTGACGGCCTTAATTTCCTTCCCGCGCTGCTCGGCGATGCGCAGGACCAATCCCAGCACGAATATTGCTATTGGGAATTCTTCGAAAACGGCACTTCGCAAGCCGTCCGCCTCGGCGACTGGAAAGGCGTCCGCATTCCCATGCTCACCGGCCCCATTCAACTCTATAACCTCGCCACCGACATCGCCGAACAACACGACCTCGCCGCCGACCACCCCGACATCGTGGAAAAAATTCGCGCCGATATGCAGCAAGCCCACGTTCCCTCCCCTAATTTTCCCGCACCGGGGGAAGGTAACACCGCCCCGTAGGGCTCGCGCTTGCGCGACGCCGCCCGGTTCCCCGGCCGGATTTCAGAGCAGAATTGCCGCCTCTTCAGATATTCACCCCAACGGGGCGAAGTTCGAAATTTCGTCTTCCGCGTCTCTTCGCCCCAACGGGGCGAAGGAGCCCAACCTAGGGAAGCTCCCGCGCAGCGGGAGCTTCCCTGGGTACAGAAATCAAAAAAATTCTCCCGCCCTGAAAGGGGCGGAGGAATGAGGAAGGAAATAAAGAACGGGAGAATACACCTGCGCTCTTTCAGAGCGCGGAATTATTCGCATCCCAGAGCCCGGGGTTTCGCTGCGCGAAACCCCGGGCTCCATTCCTGCAGCCTTTCAGGCTGCTCGAACGGGCTGCGGACGCCTCGGCGTGGCGTCCCGGCTTCCTTCAACATTATTATTGGCCTCTCGCCGGGTATTCGTATGTTTGAGTATCACCATGCCGGACGCACCGCCGGACCAAGATTCGCCCCGCCCCACCACCGTGGCCCGGCGCGCCCCCATCCTCTGGGTCGCGGCGGCCTTACTCGCGGGCTACATTCTGGCGGAAGTTTGGCCAAACCCTCCTGCAATGGTCGTGGTGGGCCTCGCCCTGCTCTTTGCCCTTGGCGCGCTCGCCGCGGCCATCTGCGCACCCACGCCAGAATTCCAAATCCCAAAATTCGCCCGGGCCTGGGGTGCATGCTTTTTGATTTCGGGCATCCTGCTTGCGTGGGCCTGGCATGCGGCCCGCGTGCCCGCGCCGCCTTCCGCCTGGGCCCGCCTGCCTCCTCGTGAAGCCACCCTCACTTTGCGCGTTACCCGCAATTTTGCCCAGCGCACCGATTCTGATTATGCCGGCGGTATTGCCGAAGTAGTCGACGCCCCTGCGGTGTTGGACGAATTGCGCGGCTGGTACATCACCTATCGCGTCCGCGTATCCAATGCCGCCAGTGCACCCCCGCGCGGCGCCACCATCGAAGTCACCGGCCTGTTGAATTACTTGCCCACGCTGGCACCCGACCCGACTGACCCCACCTCCGCCGATTCTGCCCGGTTTCGCGCCTTTTTGCATTCCCAGGGCGCTTGGTTCGAACTTACCCGCGGGCGCCTGCGGCGCGAAGTGGCCCCGCCGAATGGCTGGACCCGTTGGCTCACCTCCCAGCACGCCCACCTCGCGGCGATGTTCCAAAATGGCCCAAAGTTTCTCGAGGAAAAATTCGGCAACATTTACATCGGGCTCCTGCTGGGCGAACCAACGCAGCTCGACCCCGCGCAGCGCGCGGCGCTCACCGCCTCCGGCGAAATCTACCTCTTCGCCATCAGCGGCCTGCACGTGGGGGTGCTCGCGGCAGCGCTTTGGTGGTTCCTGCGCCGAATTCCCGGGCTCCCCCATGCCGTGAGCGAAGGGTTAACCCTGGCGGTCGTTTGGCTCTACGTCGAAATCGCGGGCGGCACCACCTCCGGCCGGCGCACGGCGCTGATGCTGACGTTGTACCTGCTCGCCAAATGGTTTATGCGCGCGCGCAGCCCGCTGGCCGCCGTCCTGGCCGCCGGCGTCGGCACTCTCATCATGGACCCGCGGGCGCTGGACAGTTCGGGCTTCGAGCTTTCGTATGCCGTGGTGCTCGGATTAATTCTATACGCGCCCTTGCTTTACTCGGCCGTGAATACCCGCTGGCGGCCCTGGCGCGACGTGCCAGCCACCAGCCTTCCGCCCTGGAAAAAATGTGTGCTTTGGCTCTGGGAAAAACTGGTCGCGATGGCCGCGACGTCCACCACGGCCGTTTTGTGCAGCACATCGCTGACTGCCGAGTTCTTTGGTATTTTCTCGGCTTACACCCTGTCCCTGAATCTGCTGTTTTTCCCGCTCACGTGTGTGGCGCTGTGGTCGGGCGCGGTTGCCGCAGTCACGGGCCTGTGCGGTTTCCCGCCATTGACGTGGCTTTCCTGGCTGGCCAATGCGATTGGCTTGGCTATGGTCGGGATGATGAACGCCGTCGCCGGCTGGGCGGTCGTGGGCCCGGCGCTGTTTGCCAAATTGCAAATGAATCCTCCCTGGGCCGGTTCCCTCGCAGCCCTGGCGATCGTGGCGGCGATGCTCCTCGCCCAGCCCAAAAACCGTCCGCCCCGGTGGACGTATTTTGTGCTGCCGGTGGTGATCCTGGCAGTGGTGGCGATTTTCACAGTGCGGGTGGCGTAACGCCCCTGGGAGTTATGGGAGCCAGGTGAGGGATGGGAGTGATGACACATTTCCGGGGGTTCAGATCACCGCGCCCTATAATTCCAAAAATTTTGTCAATTCTGTCAAAAAAATCTCCTTCGCGACTTCGCGACTTCGCGACTTCGCGGCTTCGCGTGAGATTCCTTGCCTTGCCCGCTCCATCCCGTCATCCTCATCTCCATGAAATCCGCCTACGAACTCGCCATGGAACGCCTCAAAGCCGCCGACGGCGAAGCCACCCCTGAACTCACCCCTGCGCAAAAAAAACAGCTCGCCGACATCAACCAACGCTACAAGGCCAAGCTCGCCGAACGCGAAATTTTCCTCAACCAGCAAATCGCCGCCGCCCGCGCCGCCGGCAACGCCGAGGAATTCGAAAAACTCAACGTCCAGCTCCGCCGCGAACGCACCAGCATCGAGGAAGACCGCGAAGACGAAAAAAATAAAGTGCGTCGGGGAAAGTAGTTGATTTACCGGCGACCAGGCCAACCAGACTCCGCAAAAAAGTTTCCTTTTGGCATGACCGCGGAAATCTCGAGCAGGGATTGAATTAGTGGACCACCGCAGCGGAACTCGCCGCCGCCGCTTGCGCAGCATGTGCGGCCGCAGCGCCCGGCACCGAAGCATTCGAGGACACCCCGTTGATCGAAACGAGCGATGCCACGCCCATGCCAAAGCCGGGCATGTCATTGTGCCACAGCAGTTCCCCCGTCAGGGGATTCAGCCCGTACATGTAGCCATTAACGGAAACGACCAACCGATCTCCGTCCAACAAGAGGGACACATATTGAATGCCCTTCGGGGCCGCCCACTTCCAGACGATGTCCCCCGATTGCCGGTCAAGAGCCGCCACCCGGCCATTGAATCCGGTAAAAATTAGATCACTGATTTTCATGGGTTGGTGGGTTCAAGGTGCCCTTGCTGTCCACCGGCAATCTAATGACGTCCCCCCCCCCAATCAACAATCCTTTTCCGGCGCGCATTTTATAAGCACCGTCGGGCCCAGTCGCCGCGAACAGACCTGTTGAGGGCAACCGGAAACCCGTCTTGCCGGGTTTTACTCTTTTCGCCCTTCACTCTTCCTCCACTGCCTCCCGCCCCTACTTCCTCAGGCGCTGGAACTTGCTCTTGAACTTCTCGACGCGGCCGGCGCTGTCCACGAAGCGCTTTTCGCCCGTATAGGCCGGGTGGGAGTCACTCGTCACGTCGCGGACGACGACAAAATACTCGACGCCGTCAATGACCTCCTTTTGCTTGGAGCGCATGGTCGAGCGGGTCAAAAACTTCCGGCTCGTGGACACGTCCACAAAGCAAACCGGGTGGTAATCAGGATGGCCTTCTTTTTTCACGGCGGGAAAGGGGGTGAAGTGTTTAAGTGCTTGGCGTTTTAGAGCTTGGTGACCAGACTACCGTATAAACGGCAATCGGATGGACCCTTTTAGCCTTGGCGGGCTTTGAAGCGGGGGTTCGTCTTGTTGATGACGTAGATCCGGCCCTTGCGGCGCACGACCTGGCAGCCCGGGTGGCGGGCCTTGAGGGACTTGATGGAGGAAGCGACTTTCATGGTGGGATGGGCCGGAATTTATGCGGAAAAAGGGTCATAAAACCGCGCCGAGGCCCGGATGTCAACGGAAAATGCCGTTTTCAGGTCCTATTTCGCCGGTTTATGGAGGAGGCCGGGGGAATCCTCTATGGCGTTCGTCTTCTCGGTGAGGCGCTGCAAATCGGCCGTAAACTGCTGAAGGTTATGGGTAAAATGGGTGAGCCAGGGGGCGGCGGGGCGCAGGTCGTCGCCCAGGGCCACGACGGCGGCATCGGTATTCTTCAGCAAGTCCCGGTCCGCCTGATTATAGGCGGCAAAAGTCTGGCTGGCCGCGGCAAACTGGGTGTCCGCTGCGGCAATCTGGTCGTGCACCCCATCCAACCGGGCCAGAAAGTTGTCAATGCGTTGGGAGGCGACGCCAGGGTTGAACCGGGTCAGGGGCGCCAAACCATCCACAATCTTCTGATGATACTCGGCGAACGGAATGACGGATACTTTTGTCCGCAACGAATCGAGATAGTTGGCCGCCTCGGCAATTTTGCCGCGAAAATCAATGGACGGCAGACCGGCAATAATGTCCTGAGTTTTCTGGATGCGGGCAATCGCCGCGGAGGGGATGGTCGGAATCACCGGCAAATCGGTGCCGGAAGTAATGGGGGGCGTCGGGGCTCGGGGAAAGTAATCCAGTTCCACGAACATGCTGCCAATGAGGTAGCTCTCGGAGTGCAATTCCGCCCGCAACCCGCGGCGAACCTGAGCAGCCAGCACCGCCGGGTTGGTCAGGTCTTCCAAAACTCCGAGTTGGCCCTGCAGGCGGTCGACATTCAATCGGATGACGACCGGGACCCGTCGGTTGCCGGCCTCCCGGTAGAAATTCAGCCGCACGGTGGCCACTGTGCCAATGGGTACACCCCTGAACTTGACTGACGAACCTGGATCCAGCCCGTTCACCGTATCATCAAAATAAAGCAAGAAGGTCTCGTGCCGCGCGAAACTCTCACCCCCGCCAAAGGCATAGACCATGATCACCCCAAGCACCACCGCCCCCGCGACAAAGGCATAAATCAGGGGTTTGCGGGCGCGCAGGCTCATGGCGAATCAGGGTTGGCCCAACCATGCCCCAAAAATCCCCCCGGCGCAAGAATAAGCAAAGCGGAGTTTTCAACGCGAAGGAGCAAAGAGCGCGATGGAAGTGCGTTCCAGGAATACTAGGAATTCTGCCAATCAAGCTCCGCACCTCCGGGTCTCTGCGCGAGAACTTTCAAATACTCCTGTTCTGCTCGAACTAAAAACTAGAAACTTATAACCAGGAACTCCATGAAAGCCTTCGCGTTGAACTCTTGCGCGCACCACCGGTGAAGGTAAACTCCGGGTCGCCAATGAAACTGACCCTGCAACAATTCGAGGACCCCGCAGCATTCAAAGCGGCGGTCTTTCCGCTGCTGCTCGAAAACGAAGCGCTATACTGCGTCGGCCTTGGCGCCATCGACATTTTGATCAATGAACCCAAACGTTATCCGGCGTACACGTTGGCCGGATTATTTCTCGACGGAAACGTTGTCGGCGCCGCGTGGATTTTGCCGCCGCATCCCCTGGGGATAACGGCCATGCCTGAAGGCGCCATCCCGGAGTTGATCAAATTTGCGCTCACCCAAAAAATGCCTCCGCCGGGGGTGGTTGGCCCGCCGAGCGTCGTTGAACTATTCCTGTCGCCGTGGCTGATCGCCGCAAAATGCGGCCTCAAGTCCCGGATGGCCCAACGCATCTTTGAATTGTCCCGCGTTAATCCATTTCCCGCATCAGCCGGTGCCATGCGCGTCGCCGGAGAGCGCGACCTTGGATTGCTGGAGCAATGGAATGTGGAATTCTCTCGGGATGTCGGTCTGGGCGATGACCCGATCCTCGCCAGGGATAATGCCATCCATGCCATAAAAAACCGCAGCCGCTTTTTTTGGGAGGTGGACGGCGAGGTGGTGGCGATGACCGGACTTGGCGGGAAAACCCCAAGTGGCATCCGGATAACCTCGGTCTTTACTCCGCCCAGGCGGCGCGGACGCGGTTACGCATCATCCCTTGTGGCCAGGTTGAGTGAACGGCAGTTGCATGAAGGCCGGCGGTTCTGCTTTCTCTATGCCGATGTGGCCAACCCGGTGGCCAACCGTATTTACCAAAAAATTGGGTATAAGGCCGTATCTGACTCCACCTACCTTGCCTTCCAATATTAAGGCCCTCACTTGCACTTGGGCCATAAAGGATAAAAAAAAATCCAAGAATTCTGTTAATTCTGACAAGAAACTCTGCGACTCTGCGCGAGAATATCCAAGTGCCTCTGTGCCGCCTTAACTAAAAACTAGAAACCAAGAACTGGAAACTCCATGACAGCCTTCGCGTTGAACTCTTGCGCGCGCGCCAATTTCGGACTAAATTACCTTCATGCCCATTTACGTCTACCAGGAAATCCTCCCCAATGGCTCCGACGGGGAGAAAATTGAGATCGAGCAACCCATGAGCGCCCCGGCGTTGACCAAACACCCGGTCACCGGCCGGCCCCTCCGCCGCGTTTATCTTCCCACGACCGTGACCTCGAAATACACCCCGGGCCACACCAAGAGCATGCTCGACGACAAAAACGTCGAGAAAAAGGGTTTTACGAAATACGTCCGCGACAAACTCACCGGTACCTACCACAAAACCGCGGGGACGGATCCCCGCGCGCCGGATACGATGCGGAGATAATATCGTGGCAAAAATTATACGGTGTTTGGCGGGTTCATTAATTTCGGAGCTAGGCGGGTCCGGAGGCCCCGCCCTACCCGCCGCGTACTGGTAGGGCGGGGCCTCCGGACCCGCCTAGCTTTCGCATTGCATCATTTCATATCACGTTCCACGTGGAACATTTTGGCGAATTTTCGGAGCCCGATCCCAAGGCGGAATATCCCGGCCGGAGTTTAGCAGAATTTACGGAAAGATGGTATTGATACGTTGGCTGCGTTGGCTGGGTTTGATGCGTTGGCTGCGTTGGGAAGGGAAAAGGATGAGGGATGAAACAAGCCCGCTCTAGATTCGCCACTTCTTCCATTTCCCATTATCCTTCACCCTATTTGCCTGCGCTTTGCACCTGATTGAGCTTCTGCACCATTACCGCCTTCATTTCCGGATTACTTACCGTATTTACCCACGCCGCCACATCATTCGGGTTCTTGCCTGCTTGGGTTGAGGCCACCAACTGCCCGATCGCCGTGTCGCGGACGTCGCCCGCCGGCAGCCCGTTGAGCCACGCAGTGAACGCCTGCGGGTCTTGTTTGACCCAAGTTGCGGCAACTTTTGTCATGGCATCGAGTTGGGCCGGGCCCGCGGGCAATTGGCCAAGCAATGTGGCCGCCTGAACGGGATCGGCCGCGGCTCTCGTGGCAATGAGATTTGCCAAAATGGTGTTTTGATTGTCGCCCGGCGGGAGGTTGGCCGCGTCATTCCAAGCGGCCGTGAAATCGGTTTTGGCCAAGCCGGTCAGCACATTGCCGAGCGCCTGGTTCTTCTCGTCGCTGTCAGGCAGACTGTTCACCCAGGTGATGGCGGCGGCGGGATCGGAACTGGTCCAGGCTCCGAGCGGGCCCGTGATGACCGGGGGCGGCGCCGACCCTGCCCAAATTTGAGCTATCGTTGGAGCAAGCGGAAGATAAAGTGAAGGGTCGGAGGTTCCTTGAATATAGGCCACGGCGGCTGCAGGATCCGAAGTGGCCCAAGAACTGACGACCGAACGCAAAGTGTCGCTGCGGGTGACACTTCCCGCCTCGGTGAGATTCGAGGCCCAAGCCAGAGCGGCCTTTGGGTCTTTGGCGCCCCAACCCGCCGCCAAATGGGTAACTTCATTAAAGCGGACTAGCGGGTCGGATATATTTTCCACCATTTCGGCAGCAATGGCGGAGTCCTTGTGGGGGCCAGAATTCAAATCGGAAATGTAAGCATCAACAGCATCATTGTAAATTTGGCCCGGTACGTTTTGCCTCGCCCATTCGAGTGCTGCTTTTGGATCGCCTCCTGTTGCAGAATCCAATTCAAAGGAAAAAATATCCCGAACCGCCGCAGCGCGGCCACTGATGGTCTTGATTTTGTCCAGATTCGCCATTGCGAGTCTTGGGTCCATGCCAGCGAAATAATCCACCACCTCATCCCAAGGAATACTGTCACCGGGAGGCAGGGATTGGAGCCAGCTGAAAACGCTCCGGGTGTCGCCGGGCAAACTTTCCACCACAGAATAAATGGCCTGGTCCCGCGCGCGGCCCGGCGGAAGCCGGGCGGCGGCGGCTTCCGCGGCGGCGGGATTCAATTTAGCCC
Organism: uncultured Opitutales bacterium; assembly: GCA_964561455.1. Lineage (GTDB taxonomy): Bacteria > Verrucomicrobiota > Verrucomicrobiia > Opitutales > JABDGR01 > JABDGR01. Next base: position 37,675 of record CAZLPS010000003.1, on the reverse strand, counting down.
AATCCTGGAAGAGCAAACTGGATAAATCGGAACCGACATCTGAGGCGGGAAGTTTGGCCAGTTCGTCCATGGCCAACTGAAAATCACCCTCATTAACGGGTTCCAGTGTCGTCAAACTTTCCAGTGCAGATTTTATCAATTCCTGCCGCAATTTATTGTTCTCCACTTGTTTGCTGAGAGATAGCGCCAACTTGGGATCGCGGGGGCCATCATTCTGTGGATTCAACAGGGACCCGATGAGCGCCGAGATCAAGGTTTTCTTCCTCCAGCCCTCGGGAAGATCCGATAACTTATTGAACAAGGCCGTCCGATCCGACGGGTTCAATCGCATCATGACCCGTTGGAAGTCCAGTTCTTTTCTGGTAAAACTGGTGTCCATCGCCAAAATTTTGGCCAGTTGATCCATCACTGCATTCACTGCGAGGAGCGCATCCGGATCGCCCACATTTCGATGAGCTTCAACCGGTATGATGACTTCAGGAGAAACCCATGTCCGGGAAATTAATTTCCGCCAGATTGGCGGAAAATGGCCTTCCCATTTGGCCCATGACCCTGGCACCCGGCCAACAAAGTAAGCGCCGCCCATCGCGCTAACCAGCAAGCTCACGCGAATGATGGCCGTGCGGGAAAAGGTTTTCATCGTGGCTGGGTGGAGGGAATAAGAATTGCGAGTTACTGTCCGGCCGGTTGTTTGATGCTTGTTTTCGCGGTAATGGCGGCTATTCCATGCCGGACGGCATCTCTTTCAGCTTGGGTCAATTGCCGATAGGCGATAGCGGCGATCGAAGAATCTCCCGGCACGAATCCAGTTTCCTCAATGTCCTGTTCAGCCTTCGTTGTTTCTGGAGACATCGTCCCCCAAGTCACAAAAGCAGCTTGCAACTGTTTGGAGCGCTCCTGCGGATTACTGAGCGTGGCGGCCCAAGCCAAGGCCCCTTGCGGATCAGTTTGCAACTGAATGGGCAGCAGTTGCAGGATGGCTGAATCTCGAGGACCGCCGGGCGGAAGCTGATTGATTTGCGCGGACAACTCAATGGCTTGAACTTGGGCCGCTTGGGCATGGGGATCGGCCATACTACCAGCCAAAACCAGGGCTGCGGCCGGATCAGTGTTCATTTGAGCTGCGACCAACTGCCCGACCGCCGAATCTCGCAAGTCGCCCGGAGCCAGACTGTTGACCCAAGCCGTGGCGCCTCGGGAGTCCGCCCGGACCCAAGTCTGGGTTAGCGCCTTGGTCGCTTCAATTTGCGCTCTGGGATCAGTCAATTGGCCGATTAATCCAGCGGCATTTGCCGGATCCCGATCCGTTTCTCCCACAATGAGATTCCCCATGATGACGTCTCGATCTGGGCCGCTTGGCAAGCCAAGTATTTCCTGCCAAGCGGAGGAAAAATCGTAATCGGCGATTTGACTCAATACCGAGGAAAGCGCTTTATTCTTGTCGGGACCGGCGGGAAGACTTTCGGCAAATGTCAGGGCCGGGGCGGGTTTCTCCTCCGCCAAAAAGGTCACCACGGTTTCCGCCGCGTCTAAGTAGGGAGAAGGATCGGGTGCGTTCTGCACAAAGGCGGCGGCTGCGGCTGGATCCCACGTAGCCCAATTGGAAACCACGGTACTCAAAAACTTCGATTCGACAGGTGGATTGCCATCCGCAGCTTGGATTTGCGCCCAGCTTAGAGCGGCTTTGGGATCATCATCACCCCATTGTTCCACCACGAAATTCAATGCCTGTGTACTGGCCGCGCTGTCGGTGGCCGAAAGTGACTGGGCCCAGGTCAAAGCCGCCTGGGGATCATCCCGCCCCCAAATGCCGGCTATTTCGGCAAAGGCGGCGGCCCGAAGCTCCGGTTCGGTCACTTTGCCCAGCACGTCATCCACCATTTTCGGGTCAACTTCAAAGTCGCCGAGACTGGAAAATACACTTTGAACCGATTTGGTGTAGGTTTCTCCCGTCGCCACTTGATTGAGCCAATCGAGTGCCTCGCCCGCCCGAATCCAGCTGGTGGTCTGCCCGCTGGCATTTTGCTCACTCGGCGCCTCTTCCGACCCGGAAAAACTTCCGAACGTAAATTCATGGTAATTCGAGCCATCCCCTTGGGCAGTGACCATAGCGCCGGCAATCTTCTCGATGATCTCATTGCGATCCGAAGCATTTTCCAACTTGCCCAGATATTTCGAAACCAATTGGGGTTGAGGGCTGGTGAACAATTGCCCGGTTCCGGCGTCCAGCAAAGCCGCTTTGAGCACCGCCGAATCCGACGCGGGAAGCTCGCCGGCCCAATCCAAGAGCCCCGGAATATCGTGACGAGCCCATGATTCAACCACCCCCATCATGGCCGCCGTGCGGTTTGAACCGGCCGGAAGGTTAAAGGCTTCATCCGCTGCTGCCGGCGCCAGCTTGGCCTGGTCAGCCAAGGTCCCAAAGACCACCCCGTAGGCGTCCAACGATTGCGGCCCGGGTGGCAAACTGGCCAGCTCCTGCCGGGCCCGATCAGGATCCTTTCTTGCCAGTGAACTGAGTGCTTGCGCAAAGATGTCGCGACGCAAACGCGGGTCCGTGATAAATTCGACCAGGGACAGTGCCGCTGCGGGGTCGCTTTGATCCAATCCATTCCGAAAACAGAATTGAAGGAGTTCGTCCCGTTGCGAGCTTTGGGGAAACTTCGCCAGTTGTTCGACAATGAAGGCGAAATCGCCGGCCTCAAGATTGGACGAAAGTTCATTCCAGATTTTCCATCCTTCCGTACTTTTTTTGAGTTCGTCCTGCATCCGCTGCCAAACTTCATCCCGCGTCAACTTTGGGCGCGAATTGGCTTCAGCCTCGGCTCGCACCGCCTTCGCCTGTTTTTTCGCCGCGGCCAGATTTGCCGCCACCTCTTGTTGCATGACCCGTTGCGACAACCCTGCGAGATAAGCCAAACCGAGCGCGCCGGCCACAAAGCCGGTGCGAAGAACCGCGCGGGGTAGCTGGGCCTTCATCGGGAAATATGCTTAAAAAGATTTCGGGCCTGTGCAAGGTGTTAACCCAACCGCAACGAAGCTTGAATAAACCTTCCCAAACAGACAAAAAGTAACCCCGCCAGGTTTCCCGCTTTATCTTTCCGCGCCAACTAAAAGCTGAGAACTAGAAACTAGAGCACTCGGTGTTTCCGATTTCTACCTCCTACCTTCCACCTCCTACCTCCTTTTAGAATATGGACAAACCCCAAATCGCCGACATCCTCGAGGAAATCGGGACCCTGCTTGAGCTGACCGGCGAGAACCCGTTCAAGATTCGCGCCTATCAGAACGGCGCGCGCGCCCTCACCACCCTCGAAGGCGACTTGGGCACCCGCATTGCCGCCGGGACGCTGGGCGACGTGCCGGGCTTGGGCGAGGCGCTCGTCGAGAAGATCACCACCCTTTACCAGACCGGCACCCTCCCCTACTACGAGAAACTCAAGGCGAGCGTCGCTCCCGGCCTCCTCGAAATGCTCGGCGTGCCGGGGCTCGGGCCGAAGAAGATTATGGCCCTGCACAAGGCCCTCGGCGTGGATTCCCTCGCGAAACTTACCGCCGCCTGCACCGCCGGCAAAGTGGCCGGCCTGCCGGGTTTTGGCGAAAAGACCCAGGAGAAAATTCTCGCGGGCATCCGCAACCAAGAGGCTTACAGCAAACGCCACCTCTGGTGGGACGCCTGGCTCGTCGCCGAGCCGATACTCGAAGGCCTGGAAAATATCCCCGGCGTCGAGCGCGTCTCGCACGCGGGCAGTTTGCGGCGCGGGCTCGAAACGATTGGTGATTTGGATTTCCTCGTCGCGGCAGAGAATCCTGCGCCGGTGATGAAATGGTTCACCGCCCAGGCCGGCGTCGCTGAAATTACAGCCTCCGGCGACACCAAGGCGAGCGTGCGGCTCAAAGACGGCATGCAGGCCGACTTGCGCGTCGTGCCGCTCAAGCAATTCTATTTCGCGCTGCACCATTTCACCGGCTCGAAGGACCACAACGTCAAGCTCCGCTCGCGCGCACTGACCCACGGCCTGAGCCTCAGCGAATGGGGTTTGACCAAAAAGGACGACCCCACGGTCGGCGGCCCCGGTGCCAAGAGCGTCATTACCCCGCACAGCGAAGACGACATCTTTCGAAAACTCGGCCTGCATCCCATTCCCCCGGAATTGCGCGAAGGGCTGGACGAAATTGAGCGCGCGGAAAAAGGCGCCCTGCCCAAACTAATCGAGGAAGGCGACCTGCGCGGCGCGTTTCACAACCACACCACCGCCTCCGACGGAACCGCCTCGCTCGAGGACATGGCTGCGGCGGCCGCCGCCCTCGGCTGGGAATACCTCGGCCTTGCCGACCACTCCAAATCCTCCTTTCAGGCCCACGGGTTGAGCGAGGAGCAATTGCTCGCGCAGGTGGAGAAGATTCACTCGCTCAACGCCTCGAAAAAATATCGCACGCATCTTTTCACCGGCACCGAGTGCGACATCCTCAGGGACGGCGAACTCGACTACGACGACGGCGTACTGGCCAAACTCGATTACGTCGTGGCCTCCGTGCACAACCGTTACGGCCAGGGCAGCGACGAAGCCGCCATGACCCAGCGAATCATCCGTGCGCTCGAGCACCCGCGCGTCACCATGCTCGGCCATCTGACCGGGCGGCTCCTGCTGCAACGCGAAGGTTATGCCGTGAACCTCAACAAAATTATCGACGCCGCGGCGGCCAATAAAAAGATGATCGAACTCAACGCCCAACCGCAGCGGCTGGACATGGACTGGCGGCATTGGCGCCACGGGGCGGAAAAAGGTGTTCTCTGCGTCATCAATCCCGACGCCCACAGCACCGGCGACTTGAAGTACGTGCGCAACGGCGTGCTCATCGCACGCAAGGGCGGGCTGACGAAGGAGCAGGTGTTCAATACTCGGTCGCTGGCGGAAGTTTGCGCCATGCTGAAAATCAAAATACCCACTGGCCACAAATAAGACTGGGTAACGCCCTAAGTGAATCTTCCCCCTCCACCCCTAAATCGAACTTTCGCCGTACTTGTTCGCACCGGAAACTCCACCCGCAAAGCCGAGGAACAGGATCAACAGCAGGGCAATCACCCCTGCGGCACCGGCCGCCGGCACGGGATGCGATTTGACCATCACCAGCGGGAGCGCGGGCAGGACGAGATTAAGCACCGCCATCGCCGCGGGCAAACCGAGGTCGTGCCACCGTTTCGCGCACACCGCCAGCCAAACCCACAGCAGCGGGCCAGACAAAATGCCGCCGACCACCCACAGACTGGACGCATTTGTGCCGGCGAGTACGAGCGCCAGAATCACGATCGCCGCCAGCAGCATATAAAGCGTGCAGGCGGCCCATCCGTCCCAAAAAGTTGACCGCCGAATGCGGCCGCGGTAGGAAAACAGGACCACCTTATCCTCGATGACTACTTCCGTATTCACGCGTAAAAGAATTGAGAGAATGCTGCCGGGCAAAAAAACCGGGCAAACTAGACCGCACTTTTGCCGTAACTGTTGGTGCCTTTGCTGCCCTTGCCCAAGCCCAGATAGAGAAAGGAGCCGGCGACGACGACAAAAGAAAGAAGCGGCAATGGATAGCTGGTCAGCTTCTGGAAAGTCAAATAGTGTGCCGAATAATCACCCAGCCCACCGCTGATAATGGCGAACATTCCCGCGCGCGGGTCCACCAACAGCTTGTGAATCATCAAGCGGTCAATGCCGCCCAAAAAAGCCAAAACCGTCAAACCGGCACAGGCCACCGGCGCCAGGTTCACCACCGCCAGCCATCCCGGATAATTCAGATCGTGCCAGCGTTTGGCGCAAATGGCCGCCAGAATGTACAGCGCGAGCACCCATTGCACGAACACCATGCCAGACGTGAGCCAACTAAATGCCACATGCTCATTGTCACCCAAATTCTTGAATAGAAAATCCGGCAGCGTCACCGGGACCACCCGCGTCCCGTAAACCGGCGTCGAAACAAAGGCGATTTCCATCATCAACAACAGGGTGTTGAGTAAAAACCAAGCCAGCAGACCTTCCCAGAAGGTCAGCCGCTTGATGCGTCCATTAAGGGTAAAAAGATGAAGCATGTGGGACAATTGGCCAGGCCGCCAGGCGGCCGCAGGTGGAAAGTGCAAGGGGGGGACCGGCAGCGTACCTCCGCCACCCGTCAAGCCCATCATTTTCCTCCTTTTGCGCCCGGCGTCAAGAAAACTCAGTTGCCTTGCGCCCCGGTTTGGATGATACTGCAGGCATGGGACCATCGCCCTCCAAGACGTGCGCACTGTGCAGCGCGGAAGCCAAGATCTTTGCCACCCTGGTCAAGGATGGCAAGGCCACGACTATTGCCTGGTGTGCCATGCACGCTGCCGAGGCCGGAGCCTTCGATCCCCTGAGCTACTCCCTGCTGGAAAGCGTCACTCCGACGGAGCGCCGCCGCAGCGAGTCCACGTTGCGCTGCCCGGCGTGCGATTGCAGCCAGCGCGATTTTGAACGCCAGGGGCGGTTTGGCTGCCCCGCCTGCTACACCGCCTTCGCCGGCGTGCTGCCCCAGTTGCTCCGGCGCATGCACCGCGATGTCGAACATCGCGGCAAGATTCCCCAGCGCCATGCCGACCCGGCTGTGGTGCGACACCGCCTGGCTGTGCTGCAGGCGGAATTGAACGATGCGGTGCGCGCCCAGCGTTTCGAATGGGCGGCGCAAACCCGTGACGCCATCGCGTTGCTCAAGGCCAAGTTGCCTGATACTCTTGCGTCCGCTCCTGCCCCATTACTCCCCAGGCCGCTGCCAGACCAACCGCTGAGCGAATAGAAGTAGCGGCGGTTTACCCCGGAGCCGGTTCCTTTTCTCATGGAAATTAAAGACATTCTTCAATTGTTATATTGGCTGCTGGTTTCAGCCGGCATTGGCGTGCCCCTGATTGTCTGTGGCTATGTCTTGGTGACCCCCACCCATGGCTTGGTGGCCTCGTGGCAAAACTTCAAGATGCGCCGCCAGCCTCACCGGGCGTTGAAGGACCGCCATTTCAAAGGCCTTCCGCGCAAAGTTCGCATTTGCAAAAGCATCTGCTTTTTCCTGTTTTTTGTCTTTCTCTGGCTCGCGCTGCTGCAGTTTCACATCAATCCCCTCGGCTTTTTGACCCACCCCGAAAAGTAGCCACCATCAGCTCCCCATCCGGAGCGGCCGGGCCGGTGTGGGATTGCCTTGGGTGCGCCGGGCTCCCAAAATACCGACATGCATCATTGGCTGGGACAATTACCCGAAGGCGTCGCCGCTCGCTGGCGCTGGTTCTGGGGCATGCGCCGCCTGCCCGGCACTACCGCCAGTGAGCGCGGTATCGTCGGGGAGGAGGCGGCCGCCCAATTCGTGCGCGAGCGCGGCTGGAAGATTGTGGCCCGCAATTGGCACCATGGGCGGGACGAACTTGACTTGGTGGCTTGGGACGGCGACGTGCTCGTCTTTGTCGAAGTCCGCGCGCGGGGCGCCCACGCCGTAGTGTCCGGCTACCATTCGGTTACAGTGCGGAAGAAGCGGGCGCTGGCCCGGGCCATCCGGGCCTACCTGCGGGGCATGGCCGAACCGCCCCTGCATTTTCGTTTCGACATCGTCGAGGTGAAAGTGTCAGATGGGATGGCGCGTGAAGTGCTCCTGCACGCGAACATTCCCTTGTTGCCCAAAAATTTCTCGCCCGCCCGCGATTTTGGCCGCAAGCTTTAACTTCCCTCCCATGGTCGAACCTTCCCGTCATCCCTTCCTGCAAGGCTTAAGCAAGCATCGCGGCGCTCCGCCGACGATCCTCGTCATCTTCGGCGCCTCCGGCGACTTGTGCGCGCGCAAGCTCGTCCCCGCCATTTTCAATCTGGCGGTGGACAACCTGCTTTCCGCTGATTTTTATTTAATCGGTTACGGGCGGAAGCCGATTTCCGACGATGACTTTCGCACCGAGACGGCGAAGGACATCGTGCAGTTCTCCCGTCGGCCGATGGCGGAGGACGTGTGGTCCCGGGTCCAGGCGAACATGTCCTACCTCGCTGGCGCCTACGATGACGTCAACGCCTTCAAGAACTTGGGCACCAAAATTGACGCCATTGAGAAAAAGCTCGGGCGCGACTTGCAGTGCGTGTTCTACATTTCGACCCCACCGACCGTCTTCAAGCCGGTGTTGGAAAACCTCGGCGCCAGCGGCCTCGCCCGGCGCCACGCTGGTACCGCCCTCGCCTCGAAGATGATCATCGAGAAACCCTTTGGCCGCGACCTTGCCAGCGCGCAGGACCTCAACCGCATCATTCGCAACCAATTTGAGGAGTCGCAGGTCTACCGCATTGACCATTACCTTGGCAAGGAGACCGTGCAGGACTTGCTGGTGCTGCGCTTTGCCAACACGATTTTTGAGCCCATTTGGAACCGGCGCTATGTCGATTGCGTGCAAATCACCGTGGCCGAGGATTTGGGCGTCGGCGAGCGCGCCGGCTATTACGACCAGGCGGGTGCCTTGCGTGACATGATTCAGAACCACACCATGCAGTTGCTCTCGCTCGTGGCGATGGAGCCGCCCGTGTCCCTCAGCGCGGAGGACATTCGCGATGAAAAGGTCAAACTCCTGAAAGCCATCCAGCCCGTCACCCTGCGGGCAGAGGGCGGCGATGTCGTCCGGGCCCAATATACTGAAGGCCTCATTCAGGGTCAGAAGGTTCCCGGCTACATGCAGGAAGCCGATGTGCCGGCCGCGTCCTTTACCGAAACCTATGCCGCAGTCCGGCTCTCGATTGAGAATTGGCGCTGGCAGGGGGTGCCATTTTATTTGCGGTCGGGCAAGCGGCTCGCACGCCGCGTGTCGGAAATTGCCATTCAATTTAAACGGCCGGCGGGAATTTTGTTTGCGGATAATGAGCGCTTCAACGTCGCGGCCAACACGCTCGTCATTCAAATTCAACCCGACGAGGGAACCACGCTGTTGATGAATTCGAAGGTACCGGGCCTCGAAACCCGCACCCAACCGGTCAAAATGTATTTCCGCTACGCGACCACGTTCGGGTCCAACACCCCCGAAGCCTACGAGCGCCTCATCCTCGACTGCATCATCTCCGACTCGACTCTCTTCATCCGCGGCGACGAAACCGAAACCTCCTGGAAGCTTTACACGCCCATCCTCGACTTCTGGCAGGAAGGCGGCAAGCGCGGCCTCGAAAATTATGCCGCCGGCTCCTGGGGCCCCCTCGCTGCGGACCGCCTCGTCTGGGAACAACACCATGAATGGCGGAGGTCGGGACCGTGACAGGAGAAGCTGGAAGCTGGAATCTAGAAGCTGGAATAACCCACCAGGAAAACCATCCATGAATCTTAGATTCCAAATTCCAGATTCCAAATTCCAAATTCATTTTCCTGCCTCCTAACTTCTAGCTCCTAGCTTCCAGCTTCCTTCAAGACATGTCCTCCCTCCTTGACGTCCTGCCGGGCATTGCGCTTCGCCTCACCGAAGTGCCGAAGATGCTTTCAAGCATGTGGCAGGGCGACGCCGTGCCCGGTGAAGAAGCACCGTCCGCCTTCCGCGCCTCGCAAATGAATTTGGTTCTGCAATTTGGCCTGGCCACCTCGCCCGAGGAAGCCCTGCGCGTCTTCGACCAGGCCATCGAATTTGCCCAAGTTTATCCCTGCCGCATCGTCGCCCTTTGTCCGGTCAAGGAGCCCACGGATGCCGTATTCTTGCAGGCCAAACTCTTCTCCCAATGTTACATTGGGCCGAGCACCCGCCAAATGTGCTGCTGTGAGGCGCTCATCCTGGCCTACCCCATCGCCACTCCGGGATTCCTGGAGAACCAGGTGATGGTCTGGCTCGAAAATGATCTCCCCGTCTACCACTGGATGCACCGCGTCCCCATCCGCCGCATCGAGGAATTGTATCTGCCCTATTTGAAGTTGTGCACGCGGGTCGTGTTTGATTCCAGCATCGAGGGCTCGGACTATGCCAAAGCCCACTGGCCCAAGCCGGACGCCGTCATGGACCTCGCCTTCGCCCGCCTGTTGCCCGCCCGCCAGTCCATGGGCCAGTTTTTGAGCGGCTACGACAAAGCGCTGCTCGTCGAGGGCCTCACCCACGTCGAGTGTCGTTACACGCCGGGCGCCGACGGCGAGGCCGCCAACCTCCTCCACTGGCAGGAGAACTGCCTCGACCACTGCGAAAAACCCGGGGAACACTGCGACGACGTCAGCTTCTCGACCAAGCCCCTTGACGTCAGTTCACCCAATGCGCTGGAAGTCGAATGGCAGTACGAAGGCGGCAAGAAAAAATTCTCCTGGACCCATTCCAAAACCTGCGACGCCGTCAACATCCAGGCCGATTTCGGCAAAGGCCCGGTGGACCTGCCCCAGCACGTCAAACCCATGCCGCGGGTGAGGGAACTGGCGGAAGCGCTGTTTTTCTAAGAGAAGAAAAGACTATGTGGGTGTAGATCCGGGATTTTCTTTCGCCCCTCCGGGGCTCGCATTTTCCCGGCCTTGACCCCACCAATAAATTGGTGGGTTACCTTCTATCGTCCCTGCGGGACTTCAAGCGAACATCCGACGCTGCGGAACTTCATGCGGACCTCCGATGCTGCGGGACTTCATGTGAACGCCCGACGCTGCGAGTCCACTCTCGAAAGTCTGACGATGCGGGAGCCCCGCGGCTCTCATACTGCGCCGCCATGAACGTCTGCATGGGTTCACTTTCGAGAGTCTGGCAATGCGGGAGCCCCGGAGGGGCGAAAGAAGGTAACCCACCATTTTAATGGTGGGAGCATCTAAAGTAGAGAGTGAGTCCCGAAGGGACGACAGAAAACTCACTCCCCCAACTGCCATACCTCATACGCCATCGCGTGCTTCTTCAGGAACACCGCGAACTCCTCCTTGAACGTCGTCCTCCGATGATGCTCCGCCTGCCTCCCGATATACGCGATCGTGTCGTCCCGGCCCGACACACTGACACTGAATGCGCCGTAGCCCTCCTGCCACTCGAATTCCCTCAGTTCCGGGAAAGTCTCGTGGATCCATTTCGAGGAGTTGCCTTTGAGTAATTGTACCGCCTTCGCCACCGATAGCGTGGCCGACAACCCGACCAGCATATGCACATGGTCCTCCACGCCCCCGATCGCCAGCGCAATCATCTTATTGGCCCGGGCAATTCCACCCAGGTATGGCCATATGCGGTCTTGGATCGGGGGCTTCAGGAAGGGGCGGCGACCCTTCGTGACAAAAACGAAATGTAAATGGCAACTGGTGAATGCGTGCATGGATGCGTCGTGTCTATGCGTATGATATATTCTTTCGTCCCTATGGGACTCAATCCTATTTCCACCAGCTCTCCCACCAATGAATTGGTGGGTTACCTTCTGTCGTCCCTTCGGGACTTTTTACCAGAACCACTCACTGCACGAGCCCCGGAGGGGCGAAAGAGGGTAACCCACCATTTTAATGGTGGGAAGCGCGTATTTAGCGGGGAGAGTCCCGGAGGGACGACAGAACCGCCTTTCTAAACTCGCAGCACTTGCATCCACCAGCCATATCTTCTATCTACTTCCTCAGCTTTTCCCCATGCGCATCATCCCCTCCTCCTACGGCACCCTCCGCGTCGGCACCCTCGACGAGACCTTCCGCGCGATGGTGGACATTCTCCGCGACGCCGTCGCCGCGAAAAACGCCCCCATTACCGTCGGCCTCTCGGGCGGTTCGACTCCCAAGGCTTTCTATCAATGGGCCGTGCGTGAAAAAGCGCTGCCGGAATCCCTATCGAAGAACTGCCTCTGGCTCACCAGCGATGAGCGCTGCGTGCCGCTCGCTTCCGACGATTCCAATTTCGGCAACGCCGACCGACTGATGCTCACGCCGCTCGGCATCCTCGCCGCCGCCAAGATCCCCTGGCCCGTCGAACTGCCCCCCGCCGCCTGCGCCGCCGCCTTCAATAAAATGTGGGATGCCCGCTTTGGCGCGCAATACGGCTTCGACATTTGCTTCCTCGGCATGGGCGACGATGGCCACACCGCGTCGCTGTTTCCCGGCTGCCCATTGATAAGCCAGGATGCCGGGCCATACATTCCCCTGCCCGGGCACATGGTGCCACCCCTCAAAAGTGTTTTGCAGGCGGAAAATGAGCTGGCCCAAAAACTTGGCCGCCCGCCCACGCCCGATGAAGTGGCCAGTGTGACGAACTTCCCCGTAGAACGTGTGCGGCAGATTCTTAGCTTGGCCCAGCAGCCTGGAACCCGCGCGGGTTTGTCCGACAACTTCGCCGCCGTCGAATGGCCGGGTCGCGGCTGGCGGCTGACCATCACCCAAGCCGGCCTCGCCCGTTGCGCCCGTGTCGTCGTCCTCGCCAACGGCGCAGCCAAGGCGTCCGTCCTCAAAGCCATCCTGCATGGCCCTTACGACCCCAAAAAACTCCCGTCTCAAATCCACCGCGCCTACGCCCCCCGCGTAACCTGGCTCGTGGATGAAGCGGCGGCGGCCGAATTATGAATTCTGTATGCTGACTGCTGATTCTGAAAAACGAGGCTTTGTGCGCGGCCGTCCTTCGTGTCTTTTTTCGATCGTGTCTGCCCGCTCCATCCAGCTTCCGTTCTCCATCTCTTCTCAGCATTAAGCATTAAACGTTAAGCATTAAGCGTTCCCCTCCTGCGCCCTGTCTCCCCGCTCCCTGCTCTCCGCTAGTCACCCCACTCCACTCTTGCCCTTCCCCCGCGCACATCTATTATCTCCCTCTCGGCAATGAGCAAATCGCATTCCCATCCTTCCCCGGACACCGGCGAGAACCCGTCGCCGCAGGCCGTCCCGCCGCCCGTTGCGGCCGACACCAGCGCCCTCCTCGCGCAACTTGACGCCGCCTTGGCTGATTCCGCCAAATACAAGGACCAGGTCCTGCGTTCGATGGCCGACCTCGACAATTTTCGCCGCCGCGCCGCCCGCGACAAGGAGGACACCCGCCGCGCCGCCGCCGCCGCCCTCCTCGAAGATTTACTCCCCGCCCTCGACAATCTCCGCCTCGGCCTCCAATCGGCCATGCAGGCCCACCCCGAAGCCAAAGCCGTCATTGACGGCATCAAGCTCGTTGCAGACCAGTTGCGCAGCGTCCTCGCAAACCACGGCTTGAAAGAACTTGATCCACTCGACCAACCGTTTGACGCGAAATTTCACGAATCCGTCGCCCAGCAGCCCAGCGCCACCGTGCCGGCGGACCATGTCCTCCAAGTGCTGCGTCCGGGTTACCTGCTGAATGACCGCCTCCTGCGCGCGGCCAGCGTGGTGGTATCGTCAGGCCCGGAGAAGAAAGCTTAGAACGGAAATAGGCATCGGCCTTTGACAGCGCGGGCGCCTCGACGGCTCCGAGCGTTTTGCGCGCCCGGAGCCGCCACAGCCGGCCAATTTAATTTTTCCGGTAGACGTCAATGGGAAGAATCTCAGGATGACCGGAGGTGTCGTCGAGAATTTCGACGGTGGTTCCGATCTTGGTGAATCCGGCCGGAGCCGGCGATCCCCCAGCCAAATGTAGAATGGCACCCGAAACTAAACCTGCGCCAGCGGCACCGGCAGGCCCGGTGGCACCCGTTGCGCCAGTCAAGCCGATCGGACCCTGCGGGCCGGTAGCACCGGTCTGTCCTACCGGACCTTGGGGACCAGTTGCTCCAGTATTGCCTTTGGCGCCCGTCGGGCCAACGGGACCAACCGGGCCGACGGGGCCAACCGCGCCGGTCGGGCCGGTTGCGCCAGTCGCACCAGTTAAACCTATCGGACCCTGCGGCCCGGTTGCACCAGTTGCACCCGTGGCACCCTTGGCACCGGTCGCGCCAGCCGGACCAACAGGGCCAATTGGGCCAGCCGGGCCAACCGCGCCAGCCGGGCCGGTCGGGCCGGTCGCTCCAGTCAAGCCAATCGGACCTTGCGGGCCAGTTGCACCGATAGCACCAGTCGCACCTGTGTCACCTTTCGGACCCGGGGCTCCATTCGGACCAATCGGGCCGATGGGGCCAACCGGACCTTGTGCGCCTGCGGGACCAGTTGCGCCAGTTACACCGATCGGACCCTGGGGACCGGTTGATCCCGCTGCACCAGTTGCGCCCGTGTCACCCTTGGCACCGGGCGCGCCAATAGGACCAACTGGACCAATTGGGCCAGCGGGACCAGCGGGACCAACCGCACCGGGCGCGCCATCGGCTCCAGACAGACCGGCAGGGCCTTGCGGGCCCGTTGCGCCGGTTGCACCTTGGGGGCCAACCGGGCCGGCCGGACCCGAGGGGCCAGCAGGACCGGCCGGACCTGCAACTCCATCCGCGCCGGCCGGGCCTTGCGGACCAGCAGGGCCAGCCGGGCCCATGGGGCCGACGCCTCCAGGGGAAAAGACTTCGGCGGTGGAAATGGCGGCATTGGTATTGTCATCATTGATGCCGCCAAGCGCGTAGAGTTTACCTCCCATGACGGCCTCTCCGAGGGCATGCCGGGCCGTGGGCATGGAAGTGTCCGTGCTCCAAGTGTCAGTGGCGGGATCATACGCCGCAACGAACGTGGTGGGATCGGCGTGGGATGCGCCATAATTGGCCAAGCCACCAGCGACATAAAAGATGCCGTTTAGGACACCCCCGCCAGTATCGCCTAAATTGGCATAAGGGAACGGCAACGGTAATGATGCTTTAGTGGTCCAGGTGTTCGTCGCCGTATCGTAGGCCTCGACATCCAGAATGTTCAGCGTGCCGTCACTACCGCCCGCCACATAAATGACACCATTAATGGCGCCAATCGCAAATCCGTAGCGAGGCGTCGGCATGGGTGCTTTCAATGTCCAGGTATTAGTCGCGGGATCGTAGGCTTCGACGATGGAACTGGTGACAGTGGAGGTTGCACCGCCCATCGCATAAAGTATCCCATTTACTGCGACCACACCCGGCTGTAATCGTGCCTGAGACAGGGGAGCTTTGGTAGTCCAAGCGTTGGTAGTCGGGTCAAATGCGACGACGTTGGCCGTCCAGCCCCCTTGAGAGGACTCGCCTCCGACAACATAGAGAATTCCATTAATAACTGCGGCCCCGGCGGCGTCAACGGGAGTCGGCATTGGGGGTCCGGCCACCCAGGTGTTTGTTGATTGCTGGAAAATGTCCATCGTCGCGAGATAGGGATCCCTTCCCCCGGCTGCGTACACCACTTGTCTCGTTTCGTCGGCTGCAACCGCCGGTAGAACTCTGGCTGTCGGCATCGGCGGTAGCGTCGCCCAACTTCCTTGGGGCAGCGGAGCAGCCGGGCCTTGCGGGCCTTCCGGACCTTCGGGGCCAACCGTACCTTCTGGACCAGCAGGGCCGGCCGCGCCATCAATTCCAGCCGGACCTTGGGGACCAATTGGCCCAACTGCGCCGGGCGCCCCATCGGCTCCAGACAGACCGGCAGGGCCTTGCGGGCCCGTTGCGCCGGTGGCACCTTGGGGGCCAACCGGGCCAGCAGGACCCGAGGGGCCAGCAGGACCGGCCGGACCTGCAACTCCATCCGCGCCGGCCGGGCCTTGCGGACCAGATGGACCGACGGGGCCAGGCGCACCAGGGGGAGTAAAGACCTCCACAGTGGCGACAGTGCCACTTCCATTAAAGCCGCCAATAACATAGAGTTTGCCTCCGAGGCTCGCGGAACCCACTTCGTCCGAAACTCCAGTCAAAGGAACATTCGCCGTCCACGCATTCGCCGCGGGATCGTAGGCATAACTATCCGGTAAATTGTCCCCGGTGACATAGAGAATGCCGTTAATAACACCGCTGGCGCCGAGACCAAATGATGCCGGAATCGGCGCCCGCAGCGTCCAAGAGTCGGTGGCGGCATTATATGCTTCCACGGTTGTCTGGCTTCCGTCCGCAGCATAGCCACCGGCGACATGGATGACGCCATTGATTACGCCGACGCCAAAGCCATCCTGGCCAACGAGCAGGGACGCCTTTGGGGTCCAAGCATCATGCACCGGATCATAAGCTTCAACCGTGGCCACGGGGTTGTTATTGGCGTCATCGCCACCGATGGCATAGAGAATGCCGTTGGCGACCACGAGTCGGGGAAACACACGTGCCTGAGACAACGGAGCTTTGGCGGACCAGACGTCGGCCACCGGATCGTAGGCGAACACGTTGGATGTCCAATTATAACCGTCGAGGGTGCCTCCGGCCACATATAAAATCCCATTGAGGACCGCAGCACCAGCTGCGGATTCTGCCACGGGCATGGGGGCGCCATACGTCCATGAATTCGTGGATGGATGATAAATTTCCAAATTCGCCGTTATATTTGGGCTACCCGCCGTTATGCCGCCGCCCGCGGCATACAAAACCTGCGCTGATTCATCGGAGGCGACTGCCGGATCAAGGAGGGTCGTCAGGGTCGGGGTTGCCTGGCTCCAAGTGCCCAAAGCGGACAATCCGGCCGCGCCTTGCGGGCCAGCGGGTCCCTCGGGGCCAGCCGCGCCATCCGCACCTGCCGGGCCAGCCGGACCTTGCGGGCCAGCAGGGCCGGCCGGACCCGTGGCACCGACCGTTCCATTAAATCCAGCAGGACCTTGCAGGCCAACCGGACCTTGCGGGCCAACCGGGCCCTGTGGGCCGGTGGCGCCCGTTGCTCCCTTGGCTCCGGTCGCTCCGGTATTACCCGTCAAGCCTCGCGCTCCGGTTGCACCAGTAGGGCCGGCTGGACCTTGCGGCCCAGTCGGACCGGCAGGGCCAGCGGGACCGGCGGGACCAACCGTTCCATTAAATCCTGCCAGGCCTTGGGGACCGGCCGGGCCAGCAGCACCCGTCAATCCAATCGGACCTTGCGGGCCGACCGGGCCTTGCGGGCCTTGCGCGCCCGCTGGAGTAAATGCCTCCGCCACCGACAGCGCAGCGTTGTTGTTGCTGGCGTTTCCACCACCAAGCACGATCAACCTTTCACCCAAACCGGCCACGGCGTCATTCGCCCGAGCTGTGGGAATTGGGGCATTTGCACTCCAAGTATTCGTGGTGGGATCATATACTTCAACATCATTGGTAAAAGGATTGCTGCCATTGATCTCACCGCCAACAACGTAGAAGAGACCGTTGACAACTCCACCACCCACGAGACTCCACGGATTCAATTCCGAAGGCGGGGACGCCTTGGCGGTCCATGCATCCGCCGCCGGGTCGTAAGCTTCGACCTCCGGCGAACCACTGCTGCCATCAGTTCCACCTGCCACATAGATAATGCCATTAATGACACCAATGGCAAAGTCGTAGCGCGGAGCATTCATCGAAGCTTTTGGCGACCATGAGTCGGTGGCCGGATCATAAACTTCCACCGAGGACAGCGGAGAATAATTGCTGTCCACGCCGCCGACCAAATAGAGCACGCCATTCACCACGGCCAATTGCGGAAAGAACCGGGCTGACGAAAGCGGATTCTTGGCCGTCCAGACTCCCGTTGCCGGATTATACGAATTCACGTTGGCGATGGGCGTGCCGCCATTGTCGCCACCCACCACATAGAAATTTCCATTGAGCAGCGCCCCTCCTGCACCCAAGGCTGGCGTGGGCATGGATGGGCCAGGCACCCAGGAATTTGTGGCCGATTGGTAGACTTCCATTGTCGCAAGATAACCATTAATGTTATTATATCCTCCTGCGGCGTACACCAACTGATTCGACTGGTCCGCGGCTACGGCGGCACCTGACCGCGGTGCGAGCATCGAAGGAATCGCCGCCCAACTGCCTGGAACTGGGGCACCGGCGGGACCTTGCGGGCCAGCAGGACCCTCTGGGCCGGCAGGACCTTGTGCTCCATCTGCGCCCGCCGGGCCGACCGGACCAGCCGCACCGCTCGCACCGGTCGCACCGGGTATTCCTTGCGGGCCATCCGCTCCAGCCGGGCCGGTCGCGCCCACGGGGCCTTGGGGGCCGACAGGGCCGGATGCACCGGTAAGCCCAATCGGGCCTTGCGGACCGGCAGGGCCAGCGGGACCAGCAGGACCGGCCGAACCCGCAGCACCATCCGCGCCCGCCGGGCCGGCGGGGCCTTGTGGACCGACAGGGCCGGGGGCGCCAGCCGGTAAAAAGACTTGGACGGTCGCAAGGACGTCGCCGGCGGTGTCGCCGCCTAGAGTATAAAGTTTTCCGCCCAGAATGGCCGAGCCGATTTCCGCCCGTGCCGTTGGCATCGTCGCATCGGTGCTCCAAGTGTTGGTGGCCGGATCATAAACCTGAACCGTGTTGACTGGGCCATTGTTGTTGTATCCGCCAGCAAGGTATAAGCGCCCGTTAATGGCGCCGCCGCCATTCAGATTTAACGCCGTCGGCAGCGAAGCGACGGTGGTCCAAGTGTCCGATGCTGGATCATAGGCTTCGACGTCATGGGTAAAGGCGCCACCGTCGCCCAGTCCACCTGCAACGTAAATGATACCGTTAATGACACCGGCAACAAACCCGTCGTCATGCGGACTAAGCATTGGCGCTTTGGGCGTCCAGGAATCGGTTGCGGGATCGTAGGCTTCGACCGAAGTGTTGTTTACCCCGTCACCGCCAATCGCATAAAGTTTCCCGTTCGCGACGGCCAAGCCGAAAGATGTCCGCGGCACCGACATGGAGGTTTTGGCGGTCCAGGTATTGGCCACCGGATCATAGGCAAACAAATTAGCCGTGGGATCACCATAGTAGGGCAGGCCGCCCGCCACATAGAAAATTCCGTTCAACACCGCCCCGCTGCCCAAGTCCGTATTGGCCGGCAACGACGGGGCCGACGACCACGTGTTGGTGGAAACCTGGTAAATTTGCACATCGGGAATGGTATTGAAATAACTTCCCAACCCGCCGGCGACATACAGAGTCTGCCGCGTATCGTCTCCCGCCACCGATGGGTTTCGCACCGCCGTCGGCATGGGTGCCACCGTCGCCCAACTTCCTTGGACTGCCGGGCCTTGCAGACCGGTGGGACCTTGCGGCCCAGCGGGGCCCGGAGTGCCATCCGCACCTGCGGGGCCTTGCGGACCGGCAGGGCCTTGTGCGCCTGGCTGACCTTGAGGGCCTTCGAGTCCGGTCTGGCCGGCTGCGCCTGTGTCTCCCTGTGGTCCGACCGGGCCTTGCGGGCCGGTCAGGCCAGCAGGACCTTGGGGGCCTTGTGGACCCGCCGG
The DNA here is from genome assembly GCA_964561455.1 of uncultured Opitutales bacterium. Classification (GTDB taxonomy): domain Bacteria; phylum Verrucomicrobiota; class Verrucomicrobiia; order Opitutales; family JABDGR01; genus JABDGR01. The sequence continues at coordinate 18,552 of CAZLPS010000003.1, read as the reverse complement.
ACCGGTTGCGCCAGCGGGGCCGGGAGCGCCATCCGCACCAGCCGGGCCTTGCGGGCCAGCGGGGCCGACCAGGGCGGCGGGGGGCGTAAAGGCCTCCAAATTCGAAAGGACTCCCGAGCCCAGGACGCCTCCGACTGCATAGAGAACCCCATTGATGGGAGCCGTTTCCAATCCACCCCGGGCCGTGGGCATGGATGCGACCGATGACCAAGTATTCGTCGCCGCATTGTAGGCCTCGACCTTATTGAGCCAATTCGTGCCATCGCTGCCGCCACAGGCATAGAGAATGCCATTGACAACCGATACGCTGAGATAGGAGCGGGCCGTCGGCATCGGCGCTTTCGTAGTCCAGACCCCATGGACCGGATCATAGGCTTCGACCGTGTTTAAAATTGTGCCGCCTGCATCGCCTCCGCAAGCGTAGAGTATCCCATTAACCACCCCGACGCCAAGAACCTGCCGCGCAGTCGGCATCGGCGGCAGTTCCGTCCAGGCGTTGGAAACGGGATCATAAACTTCCAAGTTGGAAAGTTCGTGGCCGTTATTGTCTGCGCCTCCAGCAACGTACAGGAGCCCGTTGATCACCCCGCCGCCGGCCACGTCCCGGCTCGTTGGCATCGGTGCGTTTGAGGTCCAACTATCGGTGGCCGGGTTATAAGCCATTAAGTTATTGATGGTTTTGCCGTTGGCATATCCCCCGGCGATGTAAAGCTGGCCATTGATCACCCCATAGGCCGCAGCGCCTTGAATGTAAGGCGCCGGATTCCCTGCGGCCCAACTGTTGGTGGCGGGATCATACGATTCCACCGTCGCCAAATGGGCATTGATCGTCTGGCCACCCACGACATAGAGGACCCCGTCAATGTTGCCAACGGCGGAGAGCGCCCGCGCCGTGGGCATCGGCGCCGCAGCGGCCCAGGAACCAATCTGCCCATGGGCGACAGGAGCAAATGCACCGAAGGTGGCGGCAAACAAAAGCCCGCTGGCGAGCTTGGACAGACGGCAAAACATCAATCGGGTATTCATAGTGGGATCCTTCACTGGCGTGGTGGTAGTTTTAGACGCGGCCATGCCAGGGCGCCGCCAGCCCGGAAAAAAGTACGCGCGCACATGCACCGAAAAAACGAAGCGCGCGCGCTGCTGATTTACTGTAAAAATTATCAAGGGCAATCTTTTTTTAAAAATAATTTCAAAAAATCTGGCGCAGCCATCCGTGGTCAAAAAAGGCCATTTGTTCTTAATAAGAACAAATCATAACTCAAATGCCGTTATTCCGACCGTGGTCACTTTCCGCAAATCCGAGACCAATACCTTGCTTCACTTCTCCGGCGAACGTGCAAAATTCGCCACTGCTTCATAATCATTGAAGACAATCTCCAAGCAAAAGCCCGGCTGCGGCAACGGAACGTGCGCTTCTTCAGATGTCCGGAATACCCCGGCCCTCCACCCCGATTAGCCTTGCCCGGCAGCAGAGGCCGGAAACAATGAAGCCACCCCCGACGCCCTTGGCCGGCAGCGGCCGCTACCCTCAGCCACGCTGCTCTGGCCCGGGCCGGCGGCGGTTAAAATGCCCCAGCCAGCGTTTTGTTTTGGACTTCTTAATTCTTAGTTCTTAATTTTCACCTTCTCCATGGCCCTCCCCCCCTTCACCAGTCAGTTAATCGCCGACGTCGGCATCAGCCTCGGCGACGAGGGCAAGGGGCGCCTCGTCTATGAAATTGCCGCCGAGCTGCGGGAAAGCACGAAGCGCCGCGACGCCGTCGCCTTGGTCCTCAAGGTCAATGGGGGCGCCAATTCCGGCCACACCGCCGGGGGCCTCAAGCTCAACCTCCTCCCCGCGGGCGTTATAGATTCCGACGTGGCCACCCTCGCCATCGGCGCGGGGGTCGTCGCCGATCCGCGCAAATTCTGGTGGGAGCTCGAGCCCCTTGAACGCCGCGGCTACCAAGTCTTCGAACGTCTGCTCATTGACGAACGCACCCTCCTCGCCGACGTCTCCCACCGCCTCCTCGACCTCGCGTGGGAGGATTACCGTTCGCACGTCCTCGGCGAGCCCCCGCGCGGCTCGACCGGCCGTGGCATTACGCCCGCCTATAGCGACGAGGTCAATCAATGGCCGATTTATTACGACGATTTCCGCGGTTCCCGCGATAATTTTGTCAAGAAATTCCGCGTGCGCCTGACCCGCGCCTCGCGCATCATCAAAGACATCTGCCAGGTCATACCCGAGCATTGGGACAATTTCTTCGACCGGCTGACGCTCGCCGAAACCCGCGCCAACCAGGCCGCCATTGACGCCGGGATTTTCCAGAAGGAGGATTTCGATTTCTGCCAGTTCCGCAGCAAGGAATCGTTCTTTCTCGACAACGACAAGGTCATCGAAACTTATTGGCGCGCCGGGCAGCGCCTCCTTCCGCGCATCGGCGACGTACGCGAGGCGGTCCTCACCGCGCTTAACCGCGGACAGTACGTCATTGGCGAATTTGGCCAGAGCTACTGGCTCGACAAACGCCACGGCTTCTCGCCCAACGTCACCGCGTCGCACACCTACACGCCGGAGTTCTTTCAGAGCGCGGGCATTCCCTGTCAGCCGGTGCACACGGTCGGCTGCTGCAAAGCCTACGACACCAAAGTCGGCACGCACGTCTTTCTCACGCAGATGGACGACCTCCACCCGCTGGGCAAACTCCTGCGCGAGCTCGAGTACGGCACCAGCACCGGCCGCCAGCGCATGGTGGGCTGGTTCGACGCCGTGGAAAAGGGCGATGCCCTCCGCTACGGCGGCTATCAGGACCTGGTAATCAACAAGCTCGACGCCCTCACCCACCGTGGCGCCTGGCAGGGCGAGCTTCTGGTCTGCACCGGCTACTGCGCGCGTGACGGCAAAATGACTGCCGGCGTCCCGCGCGACGACCAGGTGCGCAAGGACCTGCAGCCCGTGTTTGCCAAACTCCCGGGTTGGTCGGAGGACATCGCTGGCATTACGTCATTTGCCAGGCTGCCCAAAAATGCCCAGCGCTACGTGGCGTTCATGATGAAGAGCATCCTCGATGTCGCCACGCGCGGTGGCTCGTCCAGCGTCCCCGTGCCCAACCTGCGCTACATCGGCACCGGGCCCGACCCCGCCCAAATCATTCGCGACGTGCCGGCGACCCGGGATTTGCTGAAGCTGGCGGAGTAGCAAAACTCGCGCCCTCCAGTAACTCGAGCATTTTAAAAAATCTCTTAGCCGCTTGGAGAAGGTTTCACTGTCGCCCCAACGGGGCGACGGAGCCAAACCCAGGGTAGCTCCCGCAAAGCGGGAGCTACCCTGGGAGTCATCCCCAAAAAAACACCACCGCCCTGAAAGGTGCGGAGGAGTGCCGCCGCTTCCGTCTGTCGTCGCAATTTGGCAACGGAATTCTCGAAAATACTCTAGGCGCCAAGTATCGGCATTCGGAACTTAAACGTTAAGCATTAAGCTTTAAACATTGAGCGTTGAGCATTGAGCGTTCCGTGCCTGCCTCCGTCCCGCAACGCCTCTGGCAACCGCCAACAATACAGCAATAAAGCAATACAACAATTTACTCCCCACTGTTCCCCGCACTCCCAAATAAAGGCCAGCCTGCAGAAACAAGAATACCGCGCCCGTCGAAGCTGCTTCTTAATTCCTAAATCTTAATTCTTAATTCGCCCCCCGCCCCTCACCCGCCCTGGCCGGCCTCCTTGAGGATGGCCGGGCTCTCCTCCAAGTCCGGAAATTCCTCGTGGAGGCGCCGCAGGCCTTCGGCGGAGGGGAACGCATACAGCTTCCTGTCATTCTCGCCCTCGAAGCACTTGGAGAACGCCTTGTAATGTTTGTCGTCAATGAGATCGGCCAGCGTCGCGATGATGCCAAAATCCTGCGCCTTGTAGAAATTAAATTGTTCCTCGAGCGGGGCGAACCCGGCCTTGTACGCCGTCAGCCGGTGCTTCTTAAACGGGGTGGATTTCTTGCGCGCGATTTCATCCTGCGCCAAATGGTAGAGCAGCGTGTTGGCAACCTGGGCGAAGCGCGCGTCATCCTTTTTTTGGGCAAAGAAATCGTGCCGCTTGTGGGCCAGCGCGATGGTCCAGGCCACGATATCCGTCAAGGGCTGCCGGGCGTAGTTGGCGGTGGCCGAGGCGCGAAAGGCGTCGGGCGTGGCGGAATTGAGATAGCTCAATTCCTCGTCCACGAATTGATAGACATAAAACGCGTCCCCGTGTTTGTCGTGGGCGGTAAATTCCCGAAAATGCTTCATGTACAATTCGCGGCCCCGCAAGATTTCATAGGAGGCCTGGCCGAGCAGGATTTGCGAATCGTCGCCCATGTCCATCACGCGTTGGGCGCGGTTGATGCCGCTGCCGGCGAGATTGTTGACCCCGTTGATGTCGCGGACAAGGTTGTCCTGGTTTTCGTTGATGCCGATGCGGACTTTGAACCGCCACGCCTCGTCCGTCTGCTGTTTGTTGTGCTCCTGGATGAGTTCGAGGAGCTTGAACGAGAAAATCATGTTGATGTCGAAAAAATTGTAATTGAGGAACGCGACGCACATGCCGTCGCCCGTCGGCAGCATGATGCGCTGCTCCTTGGAGATCTTCAGCTCCTCGCAGACGCGCGCCACGAGGCCGTTGAGCGCGTCAATAATGTCCGACTGCGCCTCAACGCTGCGGTTCTTCGTGTAGTTCACGATGTCAATGAAGGCGTATTTCGCCAGGACGGTGGTTGCGGATTTCATGATTAATTCAAATCTCCCCAGTAAATCGGATCCACGGCGAGGTCGCCGCCGCGCACGCACTTTTTGAGAAAGGCCGGAAAGAACCGGCATTCGCCGAGCTTCGCCAGCTCGAGCCACGCGACGCCCACCTGCCGCCGGTCATGGGCCGCCCCGGCGCCCGGTTCAGCCCCCGCCGGCAATTGACAACGGAACACCACCTCCACCTGGTGAAAATGCAGGTGTTCCCGCGCAAAGTCATGGTTCTTGCCGATGTATTCGCGCACGTACAGGACGGGGCCGGGCTCCAGCCCCACGCCGATTTCCTCCTTCGTTTCGCGACGCAAAGTTTCGGCCAGGGTTTCCCCGTGCCGCTGGCCGCCGCCGGGAAGGATGAAGAACTCGCCCTCGCGGTCGCGCATGGCGATGGCCAACAACCGGCCGTCGCGTACGACAACCGCGCGGGCCGCCGTACGAACGCTGGAAGGAACAGGGCGCATGGATGGGTCTGGGGTAAAACCCATAATGGCCGGTATTGGTGAAGGCAAATTTATTAGATAGCAAGGGACAGAGGGACAAAGGGACAGAGGGACAAAGGGGCTAGAAGCTAGAAGCTAGAAGCTGGAAGCTAGAAGCGGGGAGCGGGGAGACAGGAGTCAGGAGTCAGGAGGGTCCAGAAATTGATAACGGGGTATGAAGCAGGATGTAGGATGAATTCCGAACTCCAGTCTTCTGACTTTTTCCTTCTGACTTCTGCCTCCGGTCTCCTGTCTCCTGACTCCTGTTTCCTGGCTCCTGAATTCAAGATCTCCGGTGTTTTCCCCTTTGTCCCTCTGTCCCTTTGTCCCTCTGTCCCTCTGTCCCTTCAGGACATAATTCCAATCACCCGGCCGTTATGAAGGCGCAAAATCCGGTTGATTCCGGCGGGTAGATCCTCATTGCGGTGCGCCGCGATGATGATCTGCGCGCCATGCCGCGCCGCGCGTTCAACCGCACGGAGAAATCGAGTCCGAGCCGTCGGCGAAAGGCCGTCGCAGGGTTCGTCCAAAATCAATAGTGGGCGCAGGTAATGAGAGGCGAGATTTTGAGGTTGGGGCGTCCCGCGGCCGCGGGACTGCGCCCGCTTGTTCCCCATCCCCACCAGCGCCCGCGCCAGCAACGCCAACCGCGCCTCGCCAAATGACATCGCCCCCCATCGCCGTTTCGCCAACCGCGCCATTCCCAACCCGCGCAATCCCGCCCGCGCCGCGGTCAACTCGGCCTTCGTCGGCGCCCGCAACAACCCAATCGCCGCCTGAAAGCCTGAGGCCACCACTTCTTCAACGGATACATCCGCCGCATAATGATGCTGCAAAGCTGGCGAAACATAGCCCATCCACGCCCGCGCCTCGGGCAAGGGCAGCGCCCGCGCATCCCGCCCAAACCGCAACAGCACCCCGCCGCGCGCGACGGACAGCTCGCCATAAATTGCCCGCAGCAAGGTGGATTTCCCGCTGCCGTTCGCGCCCATCACCGCCCAAGTTTCGCCCGGCAGGACGGTCCAGTTGATATCATGCAAAATCCGTTTCGTCCGCGCATGGTCGCCGACGTAGACGGAGGCGTGGGAAAAGTGGACGAGGGAAGATGCGATCGGGGAGCGGGGAGCAGGGAGCGGGGAGTCCTCCGACGAAGGGACAGTGGGTCCAAGGGATCCCGCCTTGCGGGAGACTGAGGCGCTGTTATTTGAAATCTGAAATTTGAAATTTGAGGGCAATGCATCCTTCGTCTCGCGCCCGGCACGCGATTGCCCGGTGTTTTTCCCGACCTTTAAAATTCTTAATTCTAAATTCTTAATTCTTAATTCATGGTTCATCCCCGGCAGCGCGTCGCTAGCCCGGTGGCTTGCCACGATTACGGTGGCACCCGCGCGCAGTCGTTGCCCGAGCACCTTGCCCACCCGCGCCCGCGTGGCGTGGTCAAGGCCATCGGAGAATTCGTCGAGAACCAGCAAAATCGGCTTCGGCGCCAGCGCGCGCGCCAGCAACACCAGCCGCTGCTGACCCTGCGAAAGCTCCACAAACGGCCGGCGCCAAAGTGGGGTTAATCCGAGCTTCGCCGCAAGCCCCTTTGCCGCCGCCCGCTGCTTCGCCGTCGGCCGGTGCGTCAGTAAAAAAGTGTTCGCAAACCCCGTCAGCACCACGTCCCCCGCCGAAATCGGCGTCTCCAGCCGCGCAAATCGCTGATGGGTCTCAGGCGAGAGCCACGCAATCCGCCCCTCGAGGCCAATCGGGCTCGCACTGCTCTTTCCGCCAAAATGGTAAATCCGCTCGCCGCCGCGCTTCCCCGGGTCCGGCCAAATCCGCCCGGCGACAATGCGCAGCAAACTGGTCTTGCCCGCCCCATTCGCGCCCATTACCAACCAGCCCTCGCCGCGCCGAATCGCCCAAGTCACCCCGCGCAAAACCACCCGCCCGCCGAGGGTCAGGCGAACGTTCCGGAGGGAGACAAGGGGTGGAGCGAGCACAGAGGAAAAGAAGAGTGAAGAGTAAAGGGTGAAGAGTGAAACAGGAAGCAAGAAGCTGGGAGTTAGAAGTTGGAACTGGGAAGCCCCTGACGGAGTCAGGAGACAGGAGTCAGCAGTCAGGAGTCGCTCTCCGGAAGCTGGAAGCTAAGAGCTAGAAGTTCGCATTTTTTCTCCCCACTCCCAGCTCCCCGCTCCCTGCTCCCGGCTCCCTGCTTCAACCTTCTTAATTCTTAATTTTTACTTCTTAATTCCGCGCCTCCCCTTCCGCCACACTCGCAAACTGCCGGTACAGCGCCGCGTACACTCCCCCCTGCGTCAGCAACTGCGCGTGCGTCCCGCGTTCGATCAAATGCCCGTGGTCAATCACCAGCACCTGGCTCGCCGTCCGAATCGTGCTCAACCGGTGCGCGACCACGAAACTCGTCCGACCTTCGAGCAATTTTGCCAGCGCCGCCTGGAGCCGCGCCTCCGTAATGGTGTCAATCGCGCTCGTCGCCTCATCCAAAATCAGAATCCGCGGGTCGGCCAGCATCGCGCGGGCGAAGCAGACCAACTGCTGTTGCCCAGCCGATAAACCCCGGCCCTTTTCCCCCACCATCGTGTGCAGGCCCTGCGGCAGCGATTGCAGCAGGTCCAGGCAATCCAGCCGTTTCAGCACCGCGAGCACTTCCTCGTCGGTCGCGGTGGGTTTGGGCAGGCGGATATTGTCCGCCACCGTGCCGGTGAAGAGGAAACTCTGCTGCAACACCAATCCCATTTGCCGCCGCAGCGAGGAGCCGGTGACCGTCTTGATCTCCACGCCATCGAGCAGAATCTCCCCGCCCTGCGCCTGGTAGAATTTCGACAGCAGATTAATAATACTCGTCTTCCCGCTGCCGGTGTGGCCGACCAGCGCAATCGTCTGCCCCGGCTCAGCGGTGAAGGAAATGCCGTTGAGCACCGGGCGCTTCGGGTCGTAGCCAAACGTCACGTTGCGGAATTCCACCCGGCCGTGCAGGCGGGGCAGGGTCTGCGCATCCGGTGCATCTTGCCAGTCGGGCGGCGTGTCGAGCGTGCGGAAGAGCCGCTCGGCGCCGGCGAGGGCCGTCAACGCCTGCGCGAATTGATTCCCCAGCACGGTAATTGGACCGAAGAACTGGTTCGCCAAAAAGAAAAAGACAATCAAATCGCCCGCGGGCATGTTCCACTCGGGATGGAACGCGCAATAGCCGCCGACCAGCAACACGGTGGAAATGAAGAACTGCGAATTCACCTCCAGCAGCGGAATGAACTGCCCGCTCGCCCGCGCGAAATTCAGATTATACAGCGAATGGTCGTGCGCCAGGCGCTTGAAAATGCCCGCGTTCACGGCCTCGCGCCCAAAGCTCTGCGTCACCCGGATGCCCGCCACGGACTCCGCGAGGGACGCCGTCACGCGCGAAAAACTCTCCTGCATCTTGCGGGTGGCTTCGCTGAGGCGGCTGCGGAAGAACCGGTCGAGCCCCCAGGCCGGAATCGCCGTCAGCAGGACGACGAGAAAGAGTTTCCAGTTGTAATGCAGCATCAGCACGCACGCGCAGAACATCTGGCCGCACTGCACCAGCCCGACGAACAGGAAATTCTGCACCCCGAGGCGCACGGCCTCGATGTCGCTGGTCATCCGGCTGATGACACTCCCCACCTTCGTCCGGTGGAAAAACGCCATCGGCAGGGTAAAGAGGTGTTTTAACAAAATCAGCCGCAAGTCGCGCGTCACGTTCTCGCCGAGTTCGAGCGCGTAGAGTTGGCGGTAGTAGAGTGTCCAGTCCGTGAACAGCACCAGCCCGAGATACGCCACCAGCGCCCAAAGGAGCTTGGTCGCGTCGTGCGCGGCCACGGGGCCCTGGATGATCGCGCCCACGGCCCAAGCCAGCAGCGGCAATTGCATCGAGCGGATGGTCACCAGCGCGAACAGCCGGTTGCGCCGCTTCGCATACGGCGAGGTGTAGCTGAACAACCGCCGCAGGATGTTCAGGTTCAACGTGCGCGGTTCGTTCGCGTGGTCGTCGTCCCAGTCGCCGCGCGGGGCTCCGCGCGCCAGCGACATTTCGTGGCGCACTTGCGCGTGCGGCTTGGCCGGCCGGCGGAAGATGGACCGCATCCAATCACCCTGGTCACTCATGGCGACCCTCCTTCCATCGGCGGAATTTCGGGGGGCGGCATTTCGGGCCGGGGAATGACCGTGCGCAAGGGAAACGGCCCCCGCGTGTTTTGCAACAGGCGCAAGCTTTCAAAATCGAGGCCCTGGATGCTCACCGCGCGGGCATACGCCCCGGGCTGCTTCATCAATTCCTCGTGCTTGCCTTGTTGCACCAGCCGGCCATGTTCGAGCACCAGCACGCGGTCCGCCCGGCGCAGCGTGCTGAGGCGGTGGGCGACGATGAAGGTCGTGCGGCCCTGCACCGCCCGTTCGAGCGCCTCGATGATTTCATGCTCCGTGCCGGGATCCACCGCGGCCGTCGGGTCATCGAGAATCAGAATCGCCGGGTCGAGCAGCAGCGCGCGGGCGATGGCGAGGCGTTGACGCTGCCCGCCGGAAAGATTCGTGCCCAGCTCGCCGAGCAGCGTTTCGTAGCCCTGGGGCAGGTCCTTGATAAATTTGTCCGCCGCCGCGATCCGCGCCGCGCGCTCGATTTGCTCCGGCGAGGCCTCGGGATTGCCAAAGGCGATGTTCGCCGCCACGGTGTTCGAAAACAGGAAATTCTCCTGGAAGACGAGGCCGATGGACCGGCGCAGTTCCTCGAGCGGCAGCGAGCGCAAATCGCGCCCATCGAGCAGGATGCGCCCGGCCTTCGGGTCGTAAAAGCGCGGAATCAGCGACATGAGCACGCTCTTGCCCGAGCCCGTCGCCCCGGCGATGGCGATGAGTTCTCCCGGTTTCACGGTGAAGGAAATGTCCGCCAGCGCCGCGTGCTCGGCCTTGTACGAAAAGCTGACGTGGTCAAAAACAATCTCGCCCTTGATTTTTCCCATCGGCTCCGCGTTCGGCGGCGATTGCACCTCGATGGGCGCATCAAGCACCTCGAACACCCGCCGCGCGCTGGTCAGCGCCAACTGCACGCTGTCCGCCACCGTCGCCATGACGTTGACCTGACTCGAAAACTGCTGGAGCAACCCGGCGAAGACGACCAGGCCCGCGCCGAGGGGAATTTCCCCGCTCATGGCCAGCGAGCCGCCGTACGCCAGCAGTGCAATCATGCCCACCTGCGTCAAAAAATCCATGCTCGGGGAATACAGGCTGACCGCGCGGAAAATTTCGTGGCGTTGCTCGGCCACGCGGCGGTTGTCGGCGTCGAAGCGCTCCGCCGCCTGGTCTTCCAGCGCAAAGCCCTTGATCGTCGCCATGCCCTGGATGCACTCCGCGAAGGAGAGCACCAGCTTGTCCATCAATTCGCGGTTCTCGACATAGCTCGGGCGAATCTGCCGGGCAAATTTCACGGAGCGGTACCAGAGCAGCGGCATCGTCGCCATGCAGGCCAGCGTCAGCGCCGGGCTGATGTTCACCATGTAGATGACGTACACCGTCAACGAAATCAGCATGATGAAAATCTGGATCACCACCTGATCCACAAACGCGCGGACATTCTGGGCATCAGTCGTGCACCGGTTGATGATCGAGCCCGTCGCGTTCTCGTCGAAAAAGCGGAAGGAAAGACGCTGGAGTTTGTCGTAAACCTTCGAGCGCAAATCCACCACCAGCTTGTGCTGGGTCAGCAGCGCGAGGCCAATCGAGTAGATGTAATTGAGCGCCGAGCGCAGCAGGGCAAAGCCCAAAATCCCCCCGGCCAAAATCCACAGGCCCACCATCACCCCCGAGCCCGCCGCCGGCGCCGGCAGCCACACCGGCCAGTTCGGCGCGGGAATGGTTGGGTCCACCGCATGGCGGACATAGTCAATGCCGACGCCCGTCAAATTCAGACCCAGCAAACCCATCGTCAGCAGCACCAACTGGAGCAGCAGAACCTGGAGGCAGAGGTATTTATACTGCCAGGTCAGCTTGAGCAGCCGCGCAATGAGGGCCCCGTTGGCGTAGTTGGGGGCGGGCGCGTTGGATGGCTGGGGGGCGGGCACGGGGGAAGCTGGGAGCAGGGAGCGGGGAGCAGGGAGTCAGGCGATAGGTGGACGGAGAAGGATGAGGGATGAGGGATGAAGCTGGGAGTCAGGAGTCAGGAGACAGGAGCTTGGCAGAAAGAGTGAAGAGTAAAGAGTGAATGGTGAAACTGGAAGCTAGAATCTGGAAGTTGGAATCTGGAATATTCCTCAACGCAAAGCAGCGAAGAGCGCGAAGGACGGCTTTTTTGACGGAATTTACGGAATTTGGGGAATTTTCGGGTCCGGGATTCCAGCTTCCAGATTCCAACTTCCAAATTCTAAGCCATCCTTTCTCGCGCAAAGCCGCAGAGCCGCAAAGGTTCTTTTACCACGGATCGCACGGATGGGGAGGATACCTCCGACATTTCAGCTTCTTGATTCCAGATTTCAGCTCCGCCCCTCTCTGCTCCTTTGATCCTTTGCTCCTCTGCTCCTACTCGCGCCAGCCCCTCCTGTCTCCTGTCTCCCTCGGGTCGGCCAACTAGATACTAAGAACGAGAAACTAAAGCACGGCGCCCTTCAGGCGCCCGTACTTCTTAATTCTTAATTCCTAATTCTTAATTCGCTACCCCCCCAATTCCTGCTTCCTTCCGGCGCGAAAACAATATATTCCTCCGGCAGCGTAACATTTCATACCCACCGTCCCCCGTGTTTTAGAGTTCCCAGTTTTGGCTTCCACCCTTTACCCCATGAAAACCAAGCTGTCGTTTATTGTTCTAGCCGTGGTCGTTGTCGCCGTTGCCGTTTGGGCCTTTCAGCGGAGCCACGCTGATTCCCAAAAGACCACGGAAATCGCCGCTTTGCAGAAAAAAGTCACCACGCTGACTCACGAGGTCACAGCCGCGAAAAATCAGGGCGCGCGCATTGTCGAAGTCATCAACACCACCCCGGTGGGGAACAACTCCAATCCGGCGTCGAAACCCAATCCGGGATCCACTGCTCAGGCCATGGCCAGTCCCGAGATCATCGCCAGTCTCAAGAATGACGTTGCCGATGCCATCGCCCTGCCACCCGGGGCCGAGCGGGACAACGCCCTGATGAAAACCCTCGCCGCATACGCCGCGGTGGACGGGCCCACCGCCCTGGCGGAATCGGTGGAATTAACCGGCGGGAATCGCGGGCGCGCCCGCATTCAGATTTTCGACGCCTGGTCGGCCGCCCAACCGGCCGATGCCGCCGCCGCCCTAATCAACAATGCCGGCCTGTTTTCCTCGGCCACCACCTTCAATACGATCACGGCGGACGTCGCCAAGAACTGGCTCAACCAGGACCCGGCCGCCGCCGTAAAATGGATTGATGCGCTGCCAAAAGGTGGGCAGCGGGACAATGCCGTCGCCCAAATTGTTTCCGTCTATGCCCAAAGCGATCCCGCCACGGCCTTGACGTGGGCCGACACCATCACCGGCCCGGCCATCCGTAACCAGCAAACCGTCCAGCTGGTGGGGCAATGGGCGGCCCAAGATCCCGCGGCGGCTGCGGCGGCCGCCCGCAGCGCCTTGAACAACCTTACTGGCATGACGGATGCGCAGGTGCTTCAGCTTCGCGGAATCGCCACCGGAACAGCCGGAAGGTGAATGGCGTTGGACATACAAGGGACAAAGGGGCGGGCAATGGAAGCTGGAATTTGGAAGTTGGAATTCCGATCCTGTCTCCGGCATGGATTGTTTCACCATTCCAGCTTCTAACTTCTAGCTTCTAGCTTCCCCGAGTCCGTCTCCTGACTCCAGACTCCTGTCTCCTGACTCCCGATTTCCAATCTCTTCTCGCGCAAAGATGCAGAGCCGCAAAGGTTCTTTTTTTGACAGAATTGACGGAATTTAGGGAATTAGTCGGATCGAAAACTGTAGGGGCGTCAACTCACCTGGCCTCGCCCATTTCATCCTTCATCCCTCAGCCTTCATCCTTCCCCCGCCCCCTCTGCTCCTCTGCTCCTTTGCTCCTCTGATCCTATCAGACTCCCCACTCCCTGCTCCCCGCTCCCCGCTCGTTCCCAACTAAAAACCAAGAACTAGAACCTAAAACCCTGCGCCCCCCGCCCCCCCTTTCACTCTTCACTCTTCTCCCTTCGCCCTTTAAGAATCCCCCATGCCCCAATTCTCACGATACCTCGGGATTCACTACTCCGGCGCCGGTGTCCCCAACCAAAGCCTTAACGCCCTGCGCGTTTATGAGGCCGTTGGTGACCGCGAGCCCACGGAGGTCCTCGCGCCCCCCAGCACCCGCAAATACTGGACCCGCAGGGGCGTGGCCGAGTGGCTCGCCGTCGAATTGGTCAAACCAACCCCCACCCTCGTCGGCATTGATCACCCCTTTTCGTTTCCGACGATGTATTTTGCCCATCACGGCCTGCCCCCCGATTGGCCCCAATTCCTCGACGATTTCCAAAAACACTGGCCGACCGACAAGGACCACACCTACGTGAACTTTGTTAGCGAAGGCCTTTGTGGCAACGGCGCCGACCGACAGGGCGATCCCTCCTGGTTCCGCCTGACCGACCGCTGGACCCCCACCGGCAAATCCGTCTTTGATATTGCCAGCCCAGGTCAGGTCGCCACCGCCACCCATGCCGGCCTCCCCTGGCTGCGCTACCTGCGCCAAAAATGCGGCAAACATCTTCACTTCTGGCCTTTCGATGGCTGGGAAATCCCCACCGGCCGCTCGGCCGTGGCCGAGGTCAACCCCTCCCTTTGGATCCATCGCTACCATGGTGACCTCACCCGCACCAAGGACCAGCACGCCGCTTTTTCCGTCGCCTCCTGGCTCCAACGCGCGGACCAAACCGGCTCCCTCAATCAATTCCTCGATCCGCCGCTCCTCCCCGGCGAAATAAGAGTCGCCGAAATCGAGGGCTGGATCTTGGGCGTGGATTGAGTGGGATCTTCTCGCGCTAAGGCGCAGAGCCGCAAAAAAAAATTTTGACCAAGTTAACCGAATTTCAGGAATTCCCGGGCTCGCGTAGCGAGCACCCGATAATAACCGTGGACTTTAGGCCCTGTTGCCGGAATGCAGGAATTCATTTTTTGAGCCGATATTGTTGCGGATTTCGCTGGTTTCAGGTCTGCATTCTGAAATCTGAAATCTGAAATTCCCGGCTTGGGCAACGCGCCCTTCAGTCCACGGAAAAATCCCCCACCACCCACCACCGCGTCGCGCGAGGCGCGACGCTTGAGTGGCCGCCATTTTATTGGCAGCACCTTCTTAATTCTTAATTCCTAATTCTTAATTCGCCCCCATCAGGGAATCAAGCCGATCCGCCACCGTTCGAAGCGCGCCAAGATTAAGCTGCGACATGGTCTTTCAAGAGTTGGGATAGTTTCGTTTCGGCAAACTGCCGCTCGCGAGCCCGGCCCAGGCGCAGGGCATCGACCAGCGCAAGCAGTGCATATAGCGCGGAGTCCCGGCGCGCCGCACCCGGCACGCTCGGATAGAGCGGACGTACGGCCGCTCCCTGCACCTTGCCATTGGGATCCGGCCACACCGGCGGGATTTGCTCCGCCGCTTGAAATTTGTCCGCCATGACGGGCGCCGCCCAAGCCGTGGGCAGTCCACGGGTAACTTCCTGCGCATGGACGGGAAAGGCAAAGGGAACGCCATGCACAAGGAATTTACACAGTGCCTCCCGCCGGACTTCCCGTGTCCCCGCATCCACCAACCGCGCATCCTCCAGCCGTCGCACCGCCGCATGGACTTCCGATGCGCTCATCCCGAGAGACTGGCCCAACTCGGCATAGGATTCCCCCTCCGCGCCCAAGCACAGCTTCAGGGCCACAACCACGTCTTGGGGCTTGGTTAGCATGCATATACGCTATTCGCGAATCGCGAATTGTCAAGCCGGACTATTTCAACTTCAGGCAGCGAATGACGCGGAAGGATGGGCTTTTTGACAGAATTGACAGAATTTGGGAGATTGGTGAGTGATGACTCCTGACTTCCAAACTTTTCTCGCGCAAAGGCGCAGAGCCGCAAAGGTATTTGACAGAATTTTGGAATTTCGGGTCCGACATTCTACCTCCTACCTTCTGCCTTGTCTCCTGTTCCCCCCCACTTAAGCGTTAAACGTTCGCCGCCCTTCGCCCCCTGCTTCCTTTTCCTCCCTTGCCAATTCCCCAGAAATCGAACAATCTTCGTTCATGTCGTTAACCCTCGAACAAATCGTAATCGAAACGACCCACTTGCCGCAGGAACAATTGGCGGACTTGGTGGACCGGTTGACCCTGCAACTCCACGGCGGAATCCCCGCCGACGTTGAAGAAAGCTGGCGGCAGGAAACCCGCCACCGCCTCGAGGATATCCGCAGCGGGCGCGAACCCGGCCTGCCCGGCGAAGAGGTGTCTGCCCGCATCCGCAAAATCGTCGGCCGGTGAAACCGCATCGCTTCCATCGCAAGGCGGATGCGGAATATGCCCGGGCGGCGGAATATTATGCCGCCATTTCACCCCAATTGGGCGGCCGGTTTTATGATGAGATTGAACGATTGATCGCAGAAATACGCTCCCAACCAGGTCTGTATCGGGTTTACGACACTCCGGCCCGGCGCCATTTCAGCACCGTCTTCCCCTATGCGGTCATCTACCTCGAGGATCCAGGCACAATCTGGATTTTGGCCATCATGCATTTCAAAAGAAAACCGGGTTACTGGAAGTCCCGGCTGTAAATCGATTTCCTCGCGCAAAGGCGCAGAGCCGCAAAGGTATTTGACAGAATTTTGGAATTTCGGGTCCGACATTCTACCTCCTACCTTCTACCTCCTACCTTCTTTTTTCACCCTTCACCCTTCACTCTTTAATCCCCCCGCCGCCATCGGCTCCCTTTGGTCGCCAGCAGGTGTCCCAGTATTTTGCTTGTTCCAATGAACCACTTTAACTAGTATTCCTCCATCTCAATCAGCCGTGCGCTTTAACGGGTTCTAGATATGAAAACCAAGCCGACCACCCCTACCGAGCCTGCCACGCCCACGCGCGGAACGTCCCATGCCGCCACGGTCCGGGCCTCCGCCAACAAACTTGGCGATGATCAACGTGAAAGCTTGCGTCAACGGGGAATGCAATTAATTTATGGCGGTGGCCATGGACTTACCGTGGAAGCTGGAAGCTAGAAGTTGGAAGCTGGAATTTGGCTTCAGACAATCAGAATCTCAAAAACCGAGGTTCGAAACGTAATCTGCGGCGTAGAAGGTAGAAGTTGGAATTCATCCCTCAGCCTTCATCCTTCGGGCCTCCTTCTTAATTCTTAATTCTTAATTCGCCCGCCACCCCCCTGCCCCCTCCTGACTCCTGTCTCCTGACTCCCCGCTCCCTGCTCCCCGCTCCCCGCTTTAAACCCCTTCACTCTTCACTCTTGGAACCTGAGTACTTTCGCAGCCCTCATCCTTCCTGGAATTCCAAGATTGCCTCCCCTCCTTACCGGTGTTACTTTCCCACGCATGTCCACGATCCACGTAGACCTCTCCGAGGAGCTCCTCGACTTGGCGGAAATGACCGGGGCGGCGCCCGCCCAGGCAGCCACCAAACTTATCGCACTCGAGCTTTTCCGCGAGGAACGGGTCTCGCTCGGCAAAGCCGCCGAACTCGCCGGCATGGCCTTGGCCGACTTCATGACCTTGGTCGCCGAGCGATCCATCCCCCTCCATTATACGTCTGCCGACTGGCGTGACGACCAGCGGGCCGCGCAAAAATTGGCCCAGTGAAAGTGGTCTGCAACGCCTCCCCGCTCATTATTTTGGGGCGGATTGACCGGTTCGATTTATTGCCGGCCCTCTTTGGCGTCATCCACATTTCCAACGAGGTTTTTCAGGAAGTCGCCATTTCCGGCACAGGCCGTCCGGCGGCAGATTCGGTCCTGGCAGCGAATTGGATTCAAAAGCACCCATCCCTGACTCTGGCGGAAATGGCGTCCTGGCGCAGCCAAGCCCGGCTCGGTGCCGGCGAATTGGCCACAATTGCCCTGGCCAAAACCATGGCCGCAGATTGGGTAATCCTCGACGAACGCGCCGCCCGCCAATTGGCCATTCGCCACCAACTGCCAGTCATCGGTTGCGTCGGCATCTTGGAACTGGCCTTTCGCCGCAAATTAGTCGCCGACCTCCGCAGCACTTATGCCCAAATGCAGACTCAAGGCGTCTTTATCGCCCCAGCCATCTTGAACCAGTCCCTCGCCACCTTCGGCCTGCCTGCGTTGTAGGAGCTTTTATTTAAGACACTTTAGTCAGCAGTCGGGTATCAGGACTCGGAAGCCAAGAACCAAGCACTAAGAACTAAAACGCTACACCGTCGGTCGCCTCAGTGCCTCATCGCCTCAGTGCCTGCGCTCTCCACTTCTTAATTCTTAAATCCTAATTCTTAATTCGCACGCCCTCTCCTGTCTCCCGCCTCCTGTCTCCGGCCGCCCAGCTTCTATCTTCCAACTTCTAGTTTCCGCCCCCAGTCTCCTGACTCTTGGCACCCCCACTTGAGCGTTAAAAGTTAAACGTTATGCGTTAAACGTTCCCCGCCCCTCGGCTCCTTTGGTCCTTTGCTCCTTTGTTCCTCTGACCCTATCCGGCTCCCCACTCCCTGCTCCCCGCTCCCCGCTCGTTTCCAACCAAGAACTAAGAACCAGGAACCAAAACACTGCGCGCTTCAGCGCGCCTGCCTCCACTATCAACTCACGCGCGCTGCCGCCCACCATTACCCCCTTGCCTCACCTTCCAGCATTCGCAAGCTTCCTCCATGAACGCCGCACGCAAATCCAAGCCCGTCACCTTTTCGAGCAAGGGCCAGGTGGTCATCCCCCGACACCTCCGCCGGGAATTTGCCATCAAAAAAGGCACCCGCCTCCTGTCTCCTGACTCCTGTCTCCCTCAGCGCAGCCAACCAAGAACTAAGAACCAGGAACCAAAACACTGCGCGCTTCAGCGCGTCTGTCTGCGCGGCTCTCTCAAAGGCAAAGGCGTCTTAAAGGCCATGATGGACGACCGTAAAGCCGAACAGGACCTCTAATATGGTCACCAAGGTTCCCTCCATAAGAATTGACAACTTACCCCGTGGCGGCCCCGTCAGGGGCAATTGCGCTCGGGAGGTGGGAATGGCAGGGGCGGATTGGTGAACGTGGCAGATTACTCCCTATCCCTGTTGACACGAATTGAAACCTGACCAATTTTGTAGGCGTTTTTCAACCAGTTCGGGACTTTGCTCTCCCGACGACAATTAGAACCCAGCGTTGACGACAATTGAAAACCGCCATTGA
>CAZLPS010000002.1:41748-111173 GCA_964561455.1 uncultured Opitutales bacterium | reverse complement strand
ACGGGCTTAAGGGTGGGCTTTGGTTCGTTCCCACTCATTTGCCCCATTGGTATCCGCAAAACCCTCCATTCTTTCGCAAATGCCCTTATATCAATCACTAAGCATAAGTGGGAAAAAGGGAGTGTAGCCCCCGCGCTACTCCCGAGCCACGGCCGGCCACAACCAATAGTTGAAACGATACACCAGCCAACTGATTCCAGAGTTGCGCCCAAACCGCTTGAGAGGTTGCATGGAGGCCGTCCCCCCCATGCCCTCCCCCCTTTCCGATGCCCTGTTTGAACGCGCCAAGCGGCTGATGCCTGGCGGCGTCAATTCCCCCGTCCGCGCCTTTCGCGGCGTTGGGGGCACCCCCTTCTTCACCGTCCGCGCGCGGGGTTGCCACCTTTACACTGCTGACGACAAAGAGTTGATTGACTACGTCTGCACCTGGGGCCCGGCGCTTTTCGGGCATAACAACCCGCGCATCCGCGCCGCCGTCGCCTCCGCGCTGGAAAAGGGCCTGAGCTTCGGCACGCCGGGCACGCATGAGGTCGTCATGGCCGAGGCGCTCCATGCCATGGTGCCGTCACTCGAGATGCTGCGCCTGTGCAACAGCGGCACCGAGGCCACCATGTCCTGCGTGCGCCTCGCGCGCGGCTTCACCGGTCGCGACAAAATCATCAAGTTTTCCGGC
This sequence comes from uncultured Opitutales bacterium, assembly GCA_964561455.1. Taxonomy (GTDB): domain Bacteria; phylum Verrucomicrobiota; class Verrucomicrobiia; order Opitutales; family JABDGR01; genus JABDGR01. Next base: position 110,500 of record CAZLPS010000002.1, on the reverse strand, counting down.
TGCTATCACGGCCATGTGGACGCCCTGCTCGTCAAAGCCGGCTCCGGCGCGCTCACCCACGGCCACCCCGACAGCGCGGGCATTCCCGCCGCCACCGCCGCAGATACGATAGTGCTGCCCTTCAACGACCTCGCCGCCGTGGACGAGGCCTTTGCGAAATTCCCTGGCCAAATCGCCGGCATCATCCTCGAGCCCTATCCCGCCAACGTCGGACTCATCCTCCCCGACCCCGGCTACCTCGCCGGCCTGCGCGCACGCTGCACCCAAGCCGGCGCGCTGTTAATTTTCGACGAGGTGATGACCGGCTTCCGTCTCGCCGCCGGCGGCGTCCAGGAAATTACCGGCATCCGCCCGGACTTGACCGCGCTGGGCAAAATCATCGGCGGCGGCCTGCCCGTTGGCGCCTTTGGCGGTCGGCGCGATGTGATGGAGAAACTCGCGCCCCTCGGCCCGGTTTATCAGGCCGGGACGCTCAGTGGCAACCCGCTCGCCGTCGCCGCCGGACTCGCCGCGATTACGCTCATTAAAGAAGCGCCCCCATACGCCGCCTTGGAAAGAACGGGCAATCACCTCGCCTCCGCCCTGCGCGAAGCAGCGAAGCGCAAGGGCATTCCGCTACAAGTGCCGCAAACCGGCTCGATGTTCGCGCTCTTCTTTACGGAAACTCCCGTGCGCGATTACGCCAGCGCCCTCACCAGCGACGCCAAATTATTCAGCAAAGTTTTCCACGCCGCACTCGACACGGGAGTCTACCTGCCGCCGTCGGCCTATGAGACTTGTTTCATCAGCACGACCCACGACCCCGCCGCCATTGACCGCACGATTGCAGTGCTGACGGCCGCCATTGCCGCCCTATAATCACTCCATGGACGTAGCATCCCTGCGCGTGGCCTCGCCCCCGACCCGCCCGCTGATGGTGTGGGACGGCGACTGCCGCTTTTGCGGCGCGTGGATTCGCCGCTGGCGCGAACATACCGGCGAGGCCGTGGATTACGAGCCCTACCAATCCGTCGGCGAACGATTTTCCGAAATTGCCGCCACCGATTATGCGCGCGAAATTCATTTGATCCTTCCCAACGGCCACGTGGCGCGCGGCGCCGAAGCCGTGTTCGCCGCTCTTGACGCCAAAGACGGCCGTGGACGGGGCCTCTCCCTGTACCGGCGTTCACCCGCCTTTGCCAAAATTTCTGAGTGGTGCTACCGCCGCGTTGCGAACAACCGCACCTTCCTGTCGCTCATGACGCGAATTTTTTGGGGCGATCCGGGCACCCGCAGCACGTATCGCTTCAGCAGCATGCTGTTCCTCCGGTTGCTCGGGTTGGTGTTTCTCGTTGCCTTCATCTCCTTCTGGGGCCAGGCCGAGGGTCTCGTCGGCGACCACGGGATCTTCCCGGTAACGGCTTATTTCAACGCCATCAAGGCTGCGCCCAGTCTCCCGGGTAATCTGGACCGGTTTCTCGCCGCGCCCTCGCTGTTGTGGATTTCGCCGGACAGTTCCGGGCTGTCGGCCGTCATGGGAACTGGGGTCGTGTGCTCCCTCCTGCTCATGGCGGGGCTCCTCCCCGGCTGGGCGCTGCTCGGCTGCGTGCTGATGTATCAATCGCTCCGCGCCGGTGTGCCGATATTCCTCGGTTTCCAATGGGACATTCTGCTGGTGGAGACGGGATTCGTCGCGCTCCTGATTGCGCCGTGGTCCTGGTGGCAGCGCCCCTGGTCGGCGCGCGAACCGCCCCGCGCCGGCCGCTGGTCGGTGTGGTGGCTGATGTTCAAGTTGATGGTACTGTCCGGCCTGGTAAAGTTGCTGTGGAATGGCGGGGGCCCGGGGCCGGAACACCCCAATGGATTCCGCCAATTCATGGCCTGGATCACCGGCGTGCCCGCAGGCAACAACACCTGGCTCGACGGCACCGCGCTACAGTACCACTATTTCACGCAGCCGATTCCCGCAAGCACCAGCTGGTGGTTCCACCATCTGCCCGCAGGTTTTCAAAGCACGTCCCTGTGGGCCTGCATGTTCATTGAACTTGCCGTGCCGTTCGCGTTTTTCGCCCCCCGCCGCCTCCGGCACGTGGCCGCGCTGTTGCAAATCTTGCTCCAACTCGCGCTGATGATTTCCGGCAACTACGGCTTCTTCAATTTGCTCACCATCGTCCTCTGCCTCCCGCTCTTTGACGACACTTTTTGGCCTCCCCGCGTGCAACGCTTCCTCGAGCGCGGCCGCCCGCCGCCCCCCGCACCGTTGCCCTCACCGGTGCAAATCATCTTCCGCCGCGGCAGCGCCCTTCTGCGCGCCACTGTCGCGGGATTCATCTTCCTCATCGGGCTGATCCAGTTCACCCAGGAATGGAACTCCGGTTCGCGCCCCCCGCCCGCCAGTCCGCCGCCTCCGCCCAACTTCCTGGAACGCGCCGCGCTGCAAATGTATCAACTCGGCCTGGTCAACCGCTACGGTCTTTTCCGGGTGATGACCACCGAACGGCCGGAAATCATCCTCGAAGGCAGCGCTGACGGCCAAACCTGGAAATCCTACGATTTCGTCTGGAAACCCGGCGACCCCATGCGCCAGCCGAGCTTCACCACCCCGCACATGCCGCGCTTGGATTGGCAAATGTGGTTTGCCGCCCTGAGCATCTACGAGAATCATCAAATGCCGCAGTGGTTGCCCATGTTCGCCGCCCAACTGAAGGCCGGCAACCCCGATGTGCTCGCCCTGCTCGACCACAATCCCTTCCCCAAAGGACCGCCCAAACTCCTGCGCCTCGAACTCTACCTCTACAAATTTACCACGCCCGACGAACAAAAGAAAACGGGTGCCTGGTGGACCCGCACATTGGTCGGCAATGCGATTGTTGGCGGTTAACCCATTTTTCCTCTGGATCCGCGTCAGTATTTTTCGGGGACACGGACGAATGCGCACCCTGGCTGGACGCGCGCTTAATGGCGGCTGGGTTTGGTATCATACTCAATGACGAAGCCTTCGGCCGGAACGGACGCATCATTCCAAGTTCCATTCGTCGCCGGATCATCCTGGACGGAAATTTCCAAACGGTCTTCATGCCCGCCGGCGTTGTTGGGCTCACCCGGCGCCCAGTTTGTGTATTTAATCCCGCCTTCACCATTCAACCAACTCCATCCCTCGTCGGGTTGCTTGGAATCCGGCGCTTTGATGCCGCCAATCCAAAACCCCCAGGCCTCTCCCGGGCGTTTAAAGAGCGGGCTGTCGAGCGCCAAAAGGACGAATTTGCTTTCCGCGGCTGACGTCACCGTGGCCAAATAACCGCCCCGGGCCGCGGCCATCTTTTGCGCCTCCTCCCAGGTAATTTTGGGGTAGCAGGCAACCGCCTGATAAAAATGTCCGTTGCCACCCGCGGAGACCAGCCATTCCACCATCGGGCCCTGATCCTCGTGTGGAGAAACAGATCCCATGCGCTTCAAAATGACGGACAAATCCCCGCTGGCGTTGGGGCCCGTCGACGGCGAACTGGTCGAAGCAATCTCCCAGCCTTGGGACGAAAGCACATTAAGCTGCTGCTCGATGGCTGCGGCACTACCCGCCAGAACTTTATACTGGGGCTCAATATCATTGCGGGGCGCAAACCGCTGGGCCGAGCCCGCGCCCGGTTGCGCGCCATAAAGCATCTCCGTGTAGGCTGCTTCGGCGGCATCCAATTCGTTGCGCAGTACTTCGTACCTGCTTTGAACACTCTTCATTGCCAGCACGGAGCTTTGCAAGTTTTTCAGCATTTGCTCATCGCTCTGAAGTTTATGCTGCGCCACCAGATAGTTTTGATAAATGCGCTGCGCGGCTGCGGTGGACGCCTCCGCCAGTTGCTTCCGCAGGGCGTCCCGCTGTTGCGTTTCCTCCACAATTCTCGGATGTTTTTCCCCAAGGGTAAGCTTGTCTCCGGCCAGGCTGACCAAAACATCGTCGAGCATTTTTTTGGTTTTGCCGACCTGCTCGTCGCTGGCGATGAACTTAAGGTTCCACAGGTCCCTCGGCGGTTTGGCATTCTGATAATCCTGAACCTCGATCCAATGCTCATTGGCGCTATCCAGGAAGCCCTGGTCGCTCGAGTACAGCTTTACCATCTCCTGCAATTGCATGGATAAAACGCTGGTTTTGGGATCGATATTTGCTCCGTATTGGCTGATTAGATTAGCCAGCTCCTCTTGCAATCGCGCAATTTTTCCGCGCAGCACCTCCGCTGGCGCCGCCGGGCCGGGAACGAAAGGGGTGGACCCTGGCAGCGCAATTGGCGTCCCTGGGCCATTTTGTGTCGTCGGTGTGGTCGGTTCCGCCAACGGCGCCGACGGCGCGGTCGCCGCACATAACATCGCCATTGGAACCAATGCAGCCATTAGCAACCCCAGCACCGCCCCAACCGCCATCCGCGACCACCCAGCGCGATTTCGCTGCCGATCCAATATCGCCAACACCCGGCCTTCAAACGACGATCGCTGGGCCATCGGTACTGCAATCCAGTTGACCAAATGCCGCCCACCCAGGCTCGCCGCCATCGCCAGCAATTCATCGGCATAGTCGCTGGCCCTCGTTCCCTTTTGGAGCACCAAATCGTCGCACGCCTGCTCCCGCTCGACGCGCATACGTTGCGCCGCCCACCAGGCAAGCGGATTAAACCAATGCAGCGCGCAGGCAAAATGGGCTGCCAATTGCGTCAGCCAATCCCACCGTTCCATGTGGGCCAACTCATGCAACAATACCACGCGGCGACGCTTCGCCGGCCAATCGATCGCTGCCGGTGGCAGCAATAGCACGGGTTGCCAGGCGCCCCATGTTAGCGGCGTGGCCACGCCCGGCCCAACGAGCATTCGCACCGGCCGGCGCAAATTCAGTTCGGTCCGGGATTGTTGCAAAAGGTCCAACCAAGCAGAATCGACCACTGGCGAGCAACCGCGCGTCAATCGGGCCACCTGCCACCAGCCCAACAGCAACGGTGCCAAGGCCAGCCCGACTCCCGCCAGCCACAGCAAATCAATCAAGGACATTATAAAGCTTTGGGTGCTGACCCCAGCTTCTGCCGGAATGGGAAGTTTTGCTGATGGAGTGTGTGGAATTGTCGCCATCTCCGGCTGGACCACCGGATTCGCGTTGGCCCTCGGAATTGCATCGGAATCCGGGGTGGAGACCGGAGCGTTTCCATTTCCAACCGCGACCGAATAAACAGTTGGGGGCGAAATGAACGGCGCAGCCGGGCCCTGATTCCAATTCGGAATCCAGGACACCGGCCACGCCGGAAGCAAAATCGAAAATGCGGGTAACAACAGAGCGCCGACCAGCGTGCCACCCCACACCAAGTGCCGCGTGGCCGCCGAGGCCCTGCGCAAAAATATTGAAAGGGGAACGGCCGCCGCCAGCAAAAGGGCGCCTTTCAGTGCCGCGCCAGCCAGCATCGTCAGGCCGGTGGACCACGGGAACGATTCAGGGACAATTGCATTCATGGTTTAGCGTCCTGCCTTCCGGGTTTGTTCGATGAGATTCTTCAGCCGCACGATCTCCGCGTCGGTCAACCGGGCTTGGCGCACATCCAGCAGCGCCGCCACGGCGCTCTCCACCGAGCCTTGGAAGAAAGTGTCCACCACCCGGTGCATCGCCGACCGCCCCGCTTCGCCCCGCGGGCGCGTGGGATGGTACACATAACGCGGCCCATCCTCGGCGACTTGCAGCCAGCCCTTGTTGACCAGGATGGCGAGCAGGGCGCGCACCGCCGAATTACTCGGTGGGTCCGCCAAGCCGCCCAGCACCTCGGCGGCCGTGGCCCGACCGCGTTGGTAAATAACATCCATGATTTGCCGTTCTCGGCGGCTCAATTCAGTGGCGGCGGTTTTGGCGCTCATGGGGAATTTCGGGTACAAAGCGGTAACTATGCTAAATATTTAGCATACATTTTCCGGAAGTCAAGGGCCTTATGCTAAATATTTAGCATAAACTGGCTTTTTGTTTGTCGCGGCCCGGGTCCCCGCCCGGATGGTTCAGGAATGCGCCCGCTGTGGCGCCTTGATCAACCACGACCCGCCGACGCTGCCCGCCAAAATCACCGTGATAATGGCCAGCGAGGCCGCCAGCGGGACGGTCAAATAATCTGCGGTCAGCATTTTCAGCCCAATGAACCCCAGCAGCACCGCCAGACCATAGTGTAGCATCCAGCAGCGCTCAATGACGTGCTGGAGAAGAAAGAATAATGCCCGCAAGCCCAGTACGGCCAAAATATTCGAAGTGAAGGCAATGAACGCGTCGGTCGTCACCGCCAGTACTGCGGGCACGGAGTCGAACGCAAAGGTCACATCGGCAAGTTCCAGTGTCAACAGCACACCCAGCAGCGGCGTGGCAAACCACAGGCCCTGCCGGCGCAAAAAGATTTTCCCGTCCGGATTATCCTCGGTCGTGTGCAACCAGCGCCTCGCTAAATTCCACAGGGGGTTTTTCCCCGGTGCCGCGGGCAATTTCTGCGGCCGCCACATTTTCACCGCGGCCCACAGCAGGTATGCGCCGAAAAGATAAAAGACCCAGTGGAAATGCCGCGCCAGCGCCACGCCGCCGAGGATCATCACCGCCCGCATCGCCATCGCCACCAGTGAACCGCAGGTGAGCACTCCCCGCTGTTGCGCCGCCGGCACCTGGAAATGCTGGAATAACAACACCCAGACAAAAACATTGTCGAGACTCAGTGATTCTTCCAGCGAGAACGCCGTGAAAAACTGCAGGCATGCGGGGCCGCGTTCGTTTGTCGCATAGGCGCCTACCCACCCCAGGCCAATCCCCGCGCCAAAAATTCCCGCAAGCAAAACCCAAAAAATACTCCACCCCAGAGCGTGCCCAAACGTCGGCGCCCGGCGCCCCCGCCGCAGCAAAAACAAATCCATCCCCAGCAGCGCCAGCACGCCGAGATTGAAGGCCACCCACCAGGTAATGGAAACGGACATGCCTTCCTTATGCCCGCATTCCGGCGCGGCGGCAAGACTCACCGGCAAACCAGGACTTATAAAGTTGATCCTTTTTGTAATGGATCATTCAGTTGGCGACGAGAACCGGCCCATGAATAAAATGGCGCCTGTGGCATTGTCGCAAATTAGAAAGAGAAAAGGATGGTCCGCCCGAAAAATGATGGTTGGAGGCGGCGGTGGCCCGCCGGAGGTTGCCATGGCGTTAGTGGGCGCAATAACCACCGTCGCGGCCGCCGCCTCGGTGCCCTGTTCCTTCACTTCCAAATAGGTCTGGTGCAAAACTTCGGATATGAACAAATCGTGCGCCCCGTTCATACCGGAAAAATCCGCGCCCGCGGCGCTGCCCGGCGCCGGTGGAGGTTCCAGAAAGGCATCTTTCATCCCCAATGTCTTCAGGGCGCCAAACAGCCCATAATCCCCCCGCAGCGTGAATTTCGGCAAATAGGTTTCGACCTCAAACCGCGGCGCGGCTAGCGCCCCCAGCCACTCCTTGAACATTTCCGCCGTGAGGCTTTTCTCAAGTGCCGCGAGACCGTCGTCGGCGCCCGGCAGCAGCACCACAAACGAAATGTTATCCCCTTTGGTGTCGCTGGCGGAGCCGGCAATTCGATAAGGCAGCGCCAGAATCTGCAGGGAACCGCCGCCATTCGGCAAGTCGGCCTCCCTGTAACCAACGTCATCCACGCCAAATTGATGATACATGGTCGGTAGGTTCTTGCTGCCGCCGCCAACGATATGAAAAGGCCGATCCCGGGTTGGATCACCGATAAACGGTTTCTTCCACGCACCCTTGAAATAAATTGCATCCGCCAGCACCAGGCGGGTGCCCGCCCCCACGGCCCCGGGATCAATCATGTCGGTAATTTTGTCATGGGTCTTCCGGGCGATTCAGGAATTGATGAGAGCCGCCCCTGCGGCCGAATTGCTGCGAAAATCCTGCGGGAACACCTCCGCGGCAAAATCATTGCGCACCAGATCAAGGTAGGACGGCAAAAGCGGATGCTCCGGATTCTGCTCGAACCACAGGGCATTGGCGACGGCCAGTTGCATTTGGCCCCCCGCCTGCAAATCATTCAGGAGCTTTTGTAATTCGCCAAATGCCGGGGCAATTTCCGATGCGGCAATATTCGATAAATGGAGTACGCCGGCCATTTGCGCGGCGGTTTCCCCGCGCGCCCCGGCTAACGTCATCGCCAACGCAGTCGAAACACTGTACGGCGAAAAGAAAAAATTGCCGTCGGCCGCCGGTTTCAATTGGCGATAGAGGTCGAGCGCAAATTGCGTGTTGGCGGTGACCAACGCGTTCGGATGGTCTGTGATCTTCGATTCCCCCTGCCCCGTGAACGGAGTCGTACACCCGGCCAGCACAAGCGGCACCATCACTAAGCCGCCAAGAATTTGCGAAGGGTTCATAAGGGGCTAATGCCACATTAAGGGACCCGCCGATATATGGCCACCCTAAATAATGCTCCGTTGCATATCTAATTGCTCAAATCACTCTTTTCTTCCTCTTTGAAAGAGTGAGCATCGTCTCCCTGCGGGATTTGCACAACCGCACCGGCCGCATCGTGCGCCGGGTGGCCAAACACGAATATTGGTGACCGATCGCGGCGTGCCCGTCGCCGAGATTCATCCCTATCGCGAAGAAGACCTCGCCGGGCGTTGGAAGCGCCGACGCATCCTGCCGAAATATGCCAAGATTATGAATCGCCCGATGCAGGGCGACTGCACTGCTGCCATCTCGGCTGACCGCGACGCCCGCTAAAAGCTTCGACGCGCCGGCACCCGGCACCCACCCTTGAACCGCCCAAGCCAAAGCCAGATTTCCAATCTACGCTTCACGGCCAACCAACAAGGATTGAATTCCATTAATTCTGTCAATTCTGTCAAAAAAAACTCCTTCGCGTTCTTCGCGCCTTCGGGTGAAAAAAATCCGCGTCCGACCTACTTTTCAGCTTTAACGGCCGCCCCGTCTGCGGCAGACTGTCCGTTTATGCAACTGATTGACGGCAACGCCACCGCCGAAAGCATTCTGGCCCAAATCGCCACCGAGGTGGCGAAAATCTCCGGCCGCCCGCCGTGTGTGGCCTTTGTGCGCGTGGGGGAGGACCCGGCCTCCGTCTCCTATGTGGCCAAGAAGGAAAAGACTGCCGCCCAAGTCGGCATGAAGAGCCGCCTCGAACTTCTTCCCGAATCCACCACCCAGGCCGAATTGCTCGTCAAAATTGACCAGCTCAATCGCGATCCGGCGGTGGACGGCATCCTCGTCCAATCTCCCCTGCCCAGGCACATGAATGAAACCACCGTCTTCAACCACGTCCACCCGGACAAGGATGTGGATGGATTCAACACGATCAATATCGGGAAACTGGTGCAGGAAGATGCGGACGGTTTCGTCGCCTGTACGCCTGCGGGCATTATCGAGCTCATCCGCCGCGCCGGGGTCGAAACCGACGGGCGGCACGTGGTCGTCGTCGGTCGCAGTCTCATTGTCGGCAAACCGGTCGGCCTCCTGCTGTTGCAAAAAGGCAATCCCGGCAACGCCACCGTCACCTTTTGCCACTCGCGCACCCGCGACCTGCCCACCGTTACCCGCAGCGCGGACATCCTCATTGCCGCGATCGGTCGGCCCCGATTTATCACCGCCGACATGGTCAAGGACGGCGCCACCGTGATTGACGTCGGCATCAACCGGGTTCCCGACGCCACCAAAAAATCCGGCTACTGCATTGTCGGCGACGTGGATTTTGACGCCGTGGCCCCGCGCGTCGCGCGCATTACGCCCGTGCCTGGAGGTGTCGGCCCGATGACCGTCGCCATGCTCATGAGCAACACACTGAAGGCCTGGAAGAAACGTCACGGTTAAGCCATTCCTGCCATGCCCAACGCCCAATTCCAAGCTCCGCCGGTGCTGCCCGCTCTCGCCGGACCACTCCCGGCACGCTTGTTGCGGCGGGGCCTCGCCCTCGTTCTGGACACCTTGCTGGCTGGCCTGGCGGCGGCGGTAATTCTCACCAGTTTCGTCTATCCGCAGAATTACCCCAATTATGGGGCCATCGTCAATGACCAGTGGCGGGCCATCATGGCCCAAGTTCATCAGGTGATGACGACCGGGCAATATACGGAATTGACTTTAAGCGATGAATACCTGGATCTGGCCGGCACCACCATTACCACCATTTTTCTCGTGTTGCTGGTGTATTTTGCCGCCAGCGAAATCTTTGCCCGCGGCTCTACTCTCGGAAAGAAGGTTTTCGGGCTGCGCGCCGCCCGCTGGGGCTCCGCCGAGCCCCCGCTCGTGTTGGAGTCCGTTTCCCGCAGCATATTCAAAGCGCTCAGCCTGGTCGTCCTTTGGCCGCTTTTGCTCGCGGTCAATGTTGCCCCCCTTCTCTTCCGCGCTTCCCGTCGTGCCGGCCATGATTACCTGGCCCGCACCATCGTCACCGGCGCCCCCCTGCCTGAACCGGCCCGCCGCCCGGGCGCGGTCGACGAGGACTGAGGCGCTTTACGTTCAGCGCCGGGAAGGTATTTTCTTCAAATTTATTGCCTGCCGCCCAAATCCTGCTGATAATTGGCCATTACGCCTGCTTTGCCCCCTGACCAGCCCGCCCTTCCCCGCCCCGCTCCTCCCATGCCCGCCGCCACCCCCAACCGCAAGAAACCACTCATCCTGGTGGTGGACGACCAGCCCATCAATATTAACTTGTTGGAGCGGAAATTGCAGCGGGAAAACATGGATGTCATCACCGCCGCCAACGGCAAAGAATGCCTCGAAGCCATCGGGCGCGTTACGCCCGACTTGATTTTGCTCGACGTCATGATGCCGGAAATGGACGGCATTGAAACCTGCGAGCGGCTTAAAAAAAATCCCGACACCAACGCCATTCCCATCATTTTCATCACCGCGCGCTCGTCCAAGGAAGGCAAGCTCGAAGGCCTCAACGTTGGCGCGGTGGACTATATCACCAAGCCCATCGACCTCGACGAAACGCTCGCGCGGGTGAAAACCCAGTTGCGCCTGCAGGAAATCCACCGCGAAAACATTGAATTGCAAAAGCGCCTCGGCGAATCCCGCCGCACCGCCGCCGTCGGCGCCGTCACCCAGGGCGTGGCGCACAATCTGAACAACCTGCTCGGCGTGGCTGTCGGCTACCTGGACTTGCTCAAGACCTCCTCGGAAAACCCCGAGATGGTCCGCCGCAGCGTCGCCCTCATTGACAGCGCAGTGGACCGGATGATTGATATCATCCGCCAGCTCAGCACCATTGCCTCCATCGAACGCCTGCCCTTGCAACCCGTCGCCGTGCAAACGCTGCTCGACGAAGCCCTGGCGCGGTTCCGCGAGGAATTCAAAATTCAAAGCCCGGTCATCATCCGCAATCTCACGCCCAAGGGTTACACCATCCGCACCAATTCCGAAATCTTGGAAAGCATCCTCGGCAAGCTCCTCATCAACGCCTTTGAATCCCTGCCCAAAGGCGTCAATTCCGACGGCAAGGTCGAAATCGAAGCGCGTTTGGACACGTCCGAGGACGACACCCCGCGCGTCGTGCTTCAGGTGCTCGACCGCGGTTGCGGTATTTCGCCCGAGGTGGCGGACAATCTCTTTGACCCGTTCATCACCACCAAGACCGCCGTCGGCCGCGGTCTGGGCCTGACCATGGCTCGGCACGCCATTCGCAACCTCGGCGGCGACATCGAACTCCTCCCCCGGCCCGAAGGCGGCACCATCGCCCGGTTGCATCACCCGGTATCGTAGCGCTCGACTTTAGGCCGCGGACGGCTCCACATCAACCAAGCCCCCGCGTCGCGTACTGACGCCGGCATGCCCAACCAGCTCAATCGTCGGAACTCGACGCCGGTTTTGCGCTTCGCCAGCGTGGTGGCTTCCTGGCGCTTGCGCACCGCCCACCACCCAGCGGGATTCCGCATTGCCTCCTGTCTCCTGCCTTCTTTCTCCTGTCTCCTTTGCGCGTCGCGACCTGACTCATCCTTCATCCCTCAGCCTTCACCCTTTCCCTTCGCCCCATCCTCCTGTCTTCTGACTCCTGTATCCTCTCGCCCATATTCCAGCTTCTAACTTTTAGCTTCCCTTTCAGCCTATCGCATTAAACGTTGAGGGTTAAAAGCTAAACGTTCAGTGTTCAGCGTTCGATGTTCAAAGTTCGATGTTCGATATTCAAAGTTCGATGTTCGACGTTCCACGTTATCTCCTGTCTCCTGACTCCTGCCTCCTGTCTCCCCTTCGGGAAGAACTAAGCACTAAAACACTAAGCACCAAAGCACTCCCCTGTTTCGAATTCTACCTCCTACCTTCTCAGAATTTCCCCTTCGCCCCACCCCCTTCACCCTACCCTCTGTCCCTCTGTCCCTTGGTCCCTCGGTCCCTTCCAAAAAGCACTTGACCCATCAACATATCCCTATACGTTGATACGTTAATTAAAATGCCCGCCCCCGCCCCCATTTCCCCCACCCACCGCCTGCCGCTTTCCGCGCGCGGGGAGGAGCTCCGCGCCCTGCTCGCCCAGCGCATCGTTTTCCTCGATGGCGCCACCGGTACCATGCTCCAGCGCCACAAGCTCCAGGAAGGCGACTACCGCGGCACTCGCTTTGCCGACCATCCCTTCGACGTTAAAAACAACAACGACCTCCTCGTCCTCACCCAGCCGCACCTCGTCCTCGACGTCCACCGCCAGTATTTCGCCGCCGGGGCCGACATGGTCGAGACCAACACCTTTAACGCCACCACCATCTCCCAAGCCGATTTCCACCTCGAGCACCTCGTGCGCGAGATGAACATCGCCGCCGTCAAAATCGCCCGCCAGGCCGCTGACGAGGCCGAGCGTGCCACCCCCGGGCGCAAATGCTTTGTCGCGGGCGCCCTCGGCCCCCTTAATCGCACCCTCTCCCTTTCCCGCGACGTCAACGACCCCGGCAAACGCGACGTCACCTTCGACCAAGTCCGCGATTCCTATTACGAGCAAGTCGCCGCCCTCGTCGAAGGCGGCGCCGACCTCCTCCTGCCCGAGACAATTTTCGACACGCTCAACGTCAAGGCCTGCCTCTACGCGATTGACCTCTACTTCGAGCGCCACGGCGTCCGCCTGCCCGTGATGATCTCCGGCACCATCACCGACGCCTCCGGCCGCACCCTCTCCGGCCAAACCACCGAAGCCTTTTGGAATTCCGTCGCCCACGCCCGCCCGCTTTCCGTCGGCTTCAATTGCGCGCTCGGCGCCGCGCTGATGCGCCCGTATATCGAGGAACTTTCCCGCATCGCCGATTGCGCCGTCAGTTGCTACCCGAACGCCGGCCTGCCCGACCCCCTCAGCGAAACTGGTTTCCCCGAAGGACCCGAGGACACCGCGGGGTTCCTCGAGGAATTCGCGCGCGCCGGCCTCGTCAACATCGTCGGCGGTTGCTGCGGCACCACGCCCGACCACATTCGCGCCATCCGCCGCCGCCTCGAGAAATATCCCCCGCGCCGCCCGCCGCCGCACGCCGCCGGCCTCCGCCTCAGCGGGCTCGAGCCCATGACCCACTCCGGGCCCTCCGCGCCTTTCCTCATCGTCGGCGAAAGGACGAACGTCACCGGCTCGCCCCAGTTCAAGAAACTCATCCAGGCCAATAATTTTGACGGCGCCCTCGCCGTCGCCCGCCAGCAGGTCGAAAACGGCGCCAACATCCTCGACGTCAATTTCGACGAGGCCCTCCTCGACGGCGAGGCCTGCATGACCCGCTTCCTCAACCTCGTCGCCAGCGAGCCCGACATCTCCCGCGTCCCGCTGATGATTGACAGCTCGAAGTGGTCCGTCATCGAAGCCGGCCTCAAATGCGTCCAGGGCAAGTGCGTTGTCAATTCCATCTCGCTGAAAGAAGGCGAGGAAAAGTTCCTCACCCAGGCCCGCGAAGTCCGCCGCTATGGCGCGGCCGCCATCGTCATGGCGTTTGACGAACAGGGCCAGGCGGCATCAAAGGCCGAAAAAGTCCGCATCTGCACGCGCGCCTATAAACTCCTCACCGAAAAACTCGATTTCCCGCCCGGCGACATCGTCTTCGATCCGAACATCCTGACCGTCGGCACCGGCATCGAGGAGCACAACCGCTACGCCCTCGATTTCTTCGAGGCCATCCCCGAGATAAAGAAAAACTGCCCCGACGCCCGCATCTCCGGCGGCGTCAGCAATGTCTCCTTCTCTTTCCGCGGCAACAACGTCGTGCGCGAGGCCATGCACAGTTGCTTCCTCTTCCACGCCATTCGCGCGGGGTTGGATATGGCCATCGTCAACGCCGGCATGATCGCCGTCTACGACCAGATCGAGCCCAAGCTCAAGGAACTCGTCGAGGACGTCCTGCTCAATCGTCGCGACGACGCCACCGAGCGCCTCATCAACCACGCCGAGGAACTCAAGGCCCGCGGCGCTTCCGCCGGTGGCACCGCCGCCGGCGAAGTGGACGGCCTCAACTGGCGCGCCCTCCCCGTGCGCGAACGCCTCGCCCATGCCCTCGTCAAGGGCATCACCGATTTCATTGACCAGGACACCGAGGAGGCCCGCAAGGAAGTCGGCCGCCCCCTCCTCGTCATCGAAGGCCCGCTCATGGACGGCATGAAGATCGTCGGCGACCTCTTCGGCGCGGGCAAGATGTTCCTCCCCCAGGTCGTCAAAAGCGCCCGGGTGATGAAGAAGGCCGTTGCCTACCTCACGCCCTACATGGAGGCCGAGCGCCTCGCCAATCCCGCCGCGCGCAAGCAGGGCGTCATCGTCCTCGCCACCGTCAAGGGCGACGTCCATGACATCGGCAAAAACATCGTCGGCGTCGTCCTCGCCTGCAACAACTACGAAGTCATTGACCTCGGCGTGATGGTCAATTGCGAAAAAATTCTCGAAACCGCCCGCGAAAAAGGCGCCGACATCATCGGCCTCTCCGGCCTCATCACGCCCTCCCTCGAGGAAATGATGCACAACGCCGCCGAAATGGAACGCCGCGGGCTCAAGCTCCCCCTGCTCGTCGGTGGCGCCACCACCAGCGAAATGCACACCGCGTTGAAAATCGCCCCGCATTACTCCGGCCCGGTCGTCCATGTCATTGACGCCTCCCGCGTCGTCGGCGTCTGCTCGGAATTGCTCTCGCCCGAGCGCCGGGGAGGCTATGCCGCGGAAATCGTGGACAAGTACCAAAAACTCCGCGAACGCCACGCCGCCAGCAAGGAAAACCAGAAAATCCTCCCGCTCGCGGAAGTCCGCACGCGCGGCCACCGCTTTGACTGGATAAAAAATCCCCCCGCCCGCCCCAACGCCCCCGGCGTCCGCCTCCTCAACGACGTCCCCCTGGCCGAGATCTTCTCCACCATGGACTGGTCGCCCTTCTTCCACTCCTGGGGCCTCCGCGGCGTCTACCCGAAAATCTTCGACAGCGAAAAATACGGCGTCGAGGCGAAGAAACTCCATGCCGACGCCGAAGTCCTCCTCGCGCGCGCCATTGCGGAAAAACGCTTCCACCCCCGCGCCACCGTCGGAATCTGGCCCGCCAACCGCGTCGGCGACGATGTCGAAATCTATTCCGACGAACAGCGCTCCAAAGTCATCGGCACCTACCACTTCCTCCGCCAGCAAAAGGAAAAGGACAACGACCGCGCTTATCAATCCCTCGCCGACTTCATCGCCCCGAGAGAATCGGGTGTCATTGACTGGCTCGGCGGCTTCGTCTGCACCGCCGGCCCCGAAGTCGAAGCCTGGGCCCGCGAATACGAACAAAACCGCGACGACTACACCGGCATCATCATCAAAGCCCTCGGCGACCGCTGCGTCGAAGCCTTCGCCGAATACCTCCATAAAAAAGTCCGCAAGGAATGGTGGGGCTACGCCGCCGACGAAAAGCTCACCACCGAGGAGCTGATCGACGAAAAATACCGTGGTATCCGCCCCGCCATCGGCTACCCCTCCATCCCCGACCACACCGAAAAAGCCCAACTCTGGCACCTCCTCGACGCCGAAAAAACCACCGGCGCCAAAATCACTGAAAACTTCGCCATGTGGCCCGCCAGCACCGTCACCGGCCTCTACTTCGCCCACCCCAACGCCAAATACTTCCACGTCGGTACCATCGCCAAGGACCAGCTCGACGACTACGCCACCCGCAAAAACTGGACAGAAGAAGAAGCCAAAAAGTGGCTAGCTCCATGCCTGGAGTGATCCCGTTCGTAGAAGTTTGAATCAAGAAACAGGGAGTTGGAGGTTTCATTCCAAATTCGAAATTCTAGATTCCAAATTCTTTCTCCGCCCCCTCCTCTCTCCTGCCTCCTGTCTACTGTCTCCCACGTTTCCAAATTCATCCCTCAGCCTTCATCCTTCATCCTTTTCAGCCGCCCCCTACCTCCCAATCGTCGCCCGATCTATCGCCTTCAGCGCAATCTCCAAAGTCACAAAAATCTGCCCGCCTGCCTCCCTCGTTTTCGCCCGGCCGCAGGCCCCAACATGAAAACTTTCGTCGATTGTCATCAAAGCGCCATTCTTAATCTTCCCCTGCGCCTCCACTTCCACCGCAATCACCGATCCTCGATTCGTGGCCCTTTGAATGATTCCCGTAACCGGCTGCCCATCCGCAAAAAATTCCAGCGGCTCGCCTCTCGACACATTTATCAGATTTTCCATCAACCAAGATTGCCCATATTCCTGGCCCTCAACAAGCGGATAAGGAATCTCTCTGCGCCTTTGCGCGAGACCATCCTGTAATCCGTGTCATCCGTGGTAAGAATTCCCCTTTGCGTTCTTCGTTACTCCGCCTTGAGAAAACATTCCAAATTCCAGATTCCAAATTCCAAATTCTTCTCACCCCTCACAAATCACAATTCTCAAATTACAAATCCCTGTTGCGCTTGCTCACCTCCCAAATTCCAAATCCCAAATTCTTCCACCGCCCCTCTTCTGTCTCCTGTCTCCCGACTCCCGTGGCCTGACTTCTACCTCCTACCTTCTACCTCCTAGCCTTCACGGGCTGAAAGATCCCGCGGCCCGGAGAACATGCCCAGGTATGGCTTGGCCAGCGTGGCAAAATCCGGTGCGGGGGCTACCAGTTCGCGTTCGAGCGCCCGGCGCGCCAGCGCGGACAAGTTTTCCTTCCGCTTGTGCGCCGTCATCCGCAATTGGCGGTTGAGTTTCACCGGCAACTTTATGGTGAGTGATGGCATGATGTCTTACCCTAGTCTTATTTCTTTCAAAGTCAAGATCTCGGGCGATTATCCCGCCATCATTTCGCGCCCATTTCGCCCCGGCCGACTCAGCGTACAATGTTCGATTTTCGATGTTCCAGACCTTAAATGTTAAAAGTTAAACGTTAAGCGTTGGTCGTCCCGCACGGTCCCTTTGTCCCTCGGCCCCTGCGTGCAAAGCCTCCTGTCTCCTGACTCCTGTATCCTGTCTCCCAACTTCTAGCTTCTAACTTCCAGCTTCTAGCTTCCTTTGGGCCTGACTCCCCGCTCCCTGCTCCCCGCTCCACGCTTTAAGCCGCCAGATCCACCACCAACGCCGCATGATCCGAAATCGCCGTCGCCTCAGCCCCAGCCAGCCGCACCCCTCCCATTTCACTCACATAGCGCGCCCCCATAACCCCCAGCCGCGGGCTGACCAAGGCATGGTCTATCCTGGAATTTTTCCCGTCCTGGAAATATAGCTCCAGGGCCCTTCCGGCGACGGCAGGCGCCAGCCAGCCTTCGGCTCCCCTCTGTCCCTTTGTCCCATAGTCCCTCTGTCCCTTCGGGCAAAGCCTCCTGTCTCCTGACTCCTGTCTCCCTACTCCTAGCTTCTAACTTCCAGCTTCTAGCTTCCTTTTGGTCTCTCCCAAGTCTGGTGTCCCAAATTCCAAGCCACAATGCGCATTTCGCCCAGTTGTACCGCCCCACCCCACGATCCACCAGACTATTCTCCGAAAGGCCGAAGGCGACTGAAGCGACTGAGGCGATTGAGGCGACTACGGTCTTCGCTCGCACTCTGTCCCTTTGTCCCTCGGTCCCTCTGTCCCTTCGGGCCAAGCCTCCTGTCTCCTGCCTCCAATTTCAGAAACAACTAAGCACTAAGTCACTAAGCACCAAAGCACTAGCCTGCCGATCCCAACGCAACCAACGCAGCCATCCCATCAAACCCATCAAATCTATCCAACGCAGCCAACGCATCAAAAACACTTTCCCCAGGATGTGCTATAATGGCGGCGGCTGGAAGTTAGAAGCTGGAAGCTGGAAGTTAGAATCCAGAACCCTAAATTCCAAAAATTCTGTTAATTCTGTCAAAAACAATCCCATCCGCCTCATCCAAGTAATCCGTGGTAAAAGAACCAGGCACTAAATTACTCCGTCCAATTTAAGTTCAACCTATATCACCTCCCGAAAATTTAGGTAAATTTAGATTAATTTAGCCAAAACAAAAAATTCCCGGAATCGCCAACTCCTGAAATAGCTGCATTTTCAAAATTCGTAATTCAAAATTAGAACTTTCGCTTTCGTTCTTTGACATCATGAAATCTCCCCACAGGAGTCAGGAGTAAGGAGGCCGGAGTCAGGAGTTGGAACTCCACACTTCACACTCCACACTCCACACTCAAGCCCACCGCCCCCCCACGTCCCACCCGTGGGCATCCGTGCCGGAAATTTCTTTGCGCCTTAGCGCCTTTGCGCGAGAGAGATTTGGTATCCGTCTCATCCGTGCCATCCGTGGTAAAAACATTCCAGCTTCTAACTTCCAGCTTCTAGCTCCCTTAGTGCCCGCCTCCCTGCTCCCCGCTCCCCGCTCCCAGCTTCGCCAGCGCCTCCTTCACCCCCGGCGTCCCCGGCTGAATCTCCAGCACTGCCTGAAACTGCCGGATCGCCTCCGCCTTCTTCCCCTGCTGCTGATAGACATACGCCAGATTGAAATGCGCCATCGCCAGATTCGCCAGATTCGCCGGACTCTGCGCCGGACACAGCGTGGCCAGATAGTACTGCCCCTCCGACTCCTTGTCCCGGTGCAGCCGCGACAGCACAATCCCGTAATTCACGTGGGCCGAGATGGAATCCGGCGAGAGTTTCAGGGCTTGAGCATATTCCCCGGCCGCCTCCTCGTTGCGCCCCATTTGCGCCACGATGTTCGCCAGCGCCATGTGCGTCCCGTAGAAATTATCGTGCAGCGCGATGGATTTCCGCAAATGCATCTCCGCCCGGGGCAAATCCCGCATCTCGGTGAGTGAAAGGCCCAGATTCAACTCCGCCAGCCAGGAATTCGGATTCAATTTCAGGGTATACGACCATAGCGCCGTCTGGTCGCGGAAATTTTCGGCATAGTTGTAACTTTGCGCCGCCAGTAGATAGGTTAGCAGGACCAGGGTTCCGGCCGCAATGGGCAACGCCGCCCGGGGCGAAGCCGCGAGCAACTTATCCACTCCCAACGCCACCAAGCCAATCAGCCCAATCATCGGGACATAGGCAAAATGGTCCGCCACCCACGCGATGCGCATGTACGACATGGTCAAAAACCCCAGCACCGGCGCAAGATTGAGCGCAAAGAACCCTAGGCCCAGGAGGCCCGCCCTCGCCCATGGATCACTCCGCCGCCACCAAAGCACAGCGCCCACGCCCGCCGGCACCAGCCAGGGCAGGAGTTGCGTGACGTCGTAATGATTGAAGCTCCACGGCGGATACGCCGGCATCAGGTGCATCGGCCAAAAGAATTTTCCCGTGTAGAAGAGCAGCGCCCAACCCGCCCCGGCCGCGCGCCCCACCGGCCCCCCCGTATCAATTGCCTCCGTCCCAATCGCCCATTGTTTTTGGAAGAACATCGTCAGCACCCCCAACACAAAGGCCACGGCGAAGAAGGGAATCGTCGCCACGAATTTCTTCCGCGTGATGCGTCCGTATTTCCACCACGTATACAGCAACAGGACAAACGGGAGCATCACGACGGAGGTCTTCGCCAGGAGGGCGGCGAGAAAGAGCACCAGCGCGCCAAAATAAAATTTCGACTGCTTCTTTTCATCGTCGTAATAAAGCCAGCACAGCATCGCCCCCAGCAGCAGCGGCAGCGACACCGTGTTCTTCAATTCCGAAATCCATGCCACCGATTCCACCGCCAGCGGATGAACCACAAACAGCAGCGCCCCCAACAACGCCAGCTTCAGTCCTAATCGCTTAAACAACGCCCAAATCAAGAATGCACTCAGCAGATGCAGCCCCAAACACGCCACATGAAACGGAAACGTATGGTCGCCAAAAACCCGCCACAGCCCCCACTCCACCGTCGAAGTCAGCGGAAAATAATCCGGCCCCGGCGGCGCAAACCAAAATTTCCACCACCCGCCCGCCTCCCCCATCAACGGATTGTCCTTGATCGTAAACCCATCATCCCACAGCCAGTTCCCATGCAGCGCCGGCAGATAAACAAACAACCCCGCGAGCAGGAGGACCGTGCTCCCCACGACCAGCCGCCGGGAGGACTTGCGTCGCGGCTTGGCCGCCGGCGAACTTGGCTCAGTATCGGGCATGAAGGATTTATAGGGGCAGGGCGGTCAGAGGGGAAGCTAGAAGCTAGAAGTTGGAATGTCAGAAAAAGAAGTCAGGAGTCAGGAGTCAGGAGGTTTTGACCGAAGGAAATGAGCGATGGAGATGACGGATGAAGGTTGTTTTTTAACGCAAAAGCACGAAGGACGAAAAGGAAATTTGCGATTTGAGATTTGGAATGCAAAAGTCCCGGAGGGACGACCGAAGGTAACCCACCATTTTAATGGTGGGAAGGCGTGAATAATATACATCGAGCCCCGGCAGGGGCGAAAGAAGGTCGGGGTTCATTCGCACCGCCGGTACTCGTGGCTGCTTCTCGTTCACTTCCCAGCGCTAAAGGGGCAGTTGCCGAAATGCCGGCAGTCATTTTTTTAAGCCGATATCCCTTTGGATCTCGTTGGCTTCAAAGTCGGATTCTGAAATTTGAAATTTCCGGTTTGGGCAACACGCCCTTAAGCACTGGGATACCTTCGGCCTTCCCTGCGGGACTCCTGCCTCCTACCTACTGTCTCCTGTCTACTGACTCCCTGCTCCCTGCTCCCCGCTTTTTCCAAAAACAATCCTTGAATCATCCTCTTTGAATCGCAGAGTAACGAAGATGAAAGCACTTTCCGTAAAACTCTTCGCCCTTTCCGCCTTCGCCCTGGTCGCGCCGCCCGGCGCCCACGCCGACACCCTGCGCTTCAACAACGGCGACCAACTCACCGGCACCCTCCTCAGCCAGGACCCGGACAGCATTCGCTTTAACAGTCCCGCCCTCGGGAACATTACCGTATCCGCCGCGCAAGCCCATGTGGAAACGACTCCCGCCGCTTCGGCCAACCCCGCCGCCGGCGGGACTTCCGCCGCTGGCGCTCCCGCTGCCAACGGCAAGCCGGGCCAACCCACCCCGCCTCCCGCGCCCACTCTCGGCGACCACCTCAAGCACCTCATCAACCAAGTGGTGCCCGGTGAGGTGAGCGGGCGGTTCGATGCCGGAGTCAACAACACCCGCGCCACCGCCGTGACCTCCCAAATCATGGCCGTCGGCAACCTTTCAGTCAAAAACGGCGCCAACACGGACGACTTGAAGGGGTTTTATTATTATACCGCCACCACCGACAGCACCGGGGCCGTCAGCCGCAGCGCCGACCGCTATGGCTTCAGCTTCACCCATGCCCATGACTTGAGCGCGCGGCTCTTCGTGAGCAACGAGGCCGACTACCTGCGCGACTTCCAGGCCAACATCAACCACCAGGCCCGCGACCGGTTGAGCGTCGGTTATTCCATGTGGAAGAACGATCAGGTCAATCTCGCCGTGCAAGCCGGCCCAACCGAACAATACACCGATGCCGCCGGCGTCCAGGACAAGTGGTTCACCCTCGGCACCGGCAAGCAAACCCTCGTCTGGAAAATTACGGACTTGCTGCGCCTCGAACAGGAAGCCACCGCCGCCGCCCAGCCGGATGATTTGAGCAACCATACCTGGAAAGTCAGCGGCGCGCTCATCAACAAACTCGACCGCAATTTGGAGCTGTCGCTGCGCTTCAGCCAGTCCTACAACACCATCATCGGCGTCAAAGGCTCGCGCAGTGAACAAATGCTCGCCCTGGCGCTCGGCATGGCGTTCTAACTGTCCCGAAGGGAAAGAGGGAAGCGGAGGGAGGTTCTTTTGACGGAATTAACAGCATTTGGAGAAATTTTGGTGTTCAGAATTCTACCTCCTGAATTCCACTGCCTATTTCACTCTTCACCATTCACTCTTCACTCTTTCCACCCTCCTGCCTCCTAACCTCTAACTTCCCCTCTGTCCCTTTGTCCCTCGGTCCCTTCCGTTCATAAATCCCCCTTGCCTCCCGGAGGCCCGGCGCCTACCTTTCCAGCGCCCGGATGGGCGCGAAATCCCTTTCTCCTCCTCATGAACAAACGAAACACACTTCTGGCAGTGGTGGCCGCCGCGGCCATCGCCGCGGGAATCTGGTGGTGGCAACAATCAAAGGTTGCGCCAGTGACGCCCGCTCCGGTCGCCGCCTCCCCCGCAACGCCGCCCCCGGCCAAACTGGCCGTTGCGATCGTTCCGCCCAAAACTCCCATCGCCGCACCCATGGCGCCGCCGGTCACCGTGACTGCCAGTGCGAAGCCGGGGCCCGCCGCCGTCGCCACGATTGACCCTTCCCTCAAAGCGGCCGTGAGCGACTTGATTGCGACGCTGGAGCGACAGGACATGGACGGCTTTGTCCAAAATTATCTCGCGCCGAACCTGCTGGAAACCGCCCTGTCGTCGGCGAAGTCCCGGATGGCCAATGCCTCGCCGGCCGTCCAAGCCCAATTGGAACAAACCTTGCAGCAACAGATGCCGCAAATCATCCAGCAGATTACCCAGCAAATTGCGCAAGACCCGAAGCGGGAACAGGGCTTTGAAAAAATGGCTGCGGCGCTCAAGCTCGTCCAGGATTCACCGGAAATGAACGCCGCCGGCAACCAGGCCACCTACAAAATCAACCCCAACAAGGAACCGGGCGTGCCACCGTCAGTGGTTATGGTCAACCATGATGGCAAATGGGCGCTCGACTTGGCCAGCATGGCAACCCAGGACCAGGGCCAGCCGTAGCCGGTTGCATGCCGAGCCGTATTCGCGGACCATCGCCATCGGCTTCACGGTGCCACCACCACCCGATAGAATAAAAGTGGACTGGTGAAAAAAACGAGCCCGTCGGAAAAATTCAGAATGCTGCCGGTGCCGGGGACCGGCGCGCCCACGTTGACCCATTGCGCCTTGGTCAGATCCGGGCAACTTTGCAATTGGTAGTTATGGCCGGGATAAGTTTGCAGGCTGACCACAATGCTGCTTTCGGAATTCTGTACGTTCAGGATGGGGACGTCATGCGCCGCCACAAAAACGCCGGCGTTGGCAAAACTGCCAAAAGTCGGCACGGCCCCCGTGGTGTCGTCCACAATCGCACTGGCACCATTGGTGGCCGCGCCGGAGACGGACAGGCCGGAGCCATTGAGGAGGCTGACCAGGCCGTTGTTGGTCAAATTACCCTGAATGGTAAGGCGCTGGCCGGTACCGGAATTGAGCGTTACCGAGCCATTGTTGACCAGATTGCCGGTGATGGTGCCATTGCCAGTCACCGTGCCACCGGCGTTCACCAGAACGTTGGTGGCCACCAAATTGCCGTTTATCTGCAACGTGACTCCGCTGGGGACATTGATATTGCCGCCAACGTTCAGTTTTCCGCCGGTAATGCTCGTGTTCCCGGAATAGCTGTTGCCGCCGTTTAAATTCAAGGTGCCGTTGCCGGCCTTGATGAGCGAGCCGCCGCCGGAAAGCGTCCCGGCGAAGGTGGCATTGAAGCCGTTGGTGTCAATTGTCGAGGCGGTGCCGGGCGCCAAAGTGGCATTGAGCGAGGTCGTGAAATCCGCACTCGTCAAGCGCACGATGCCTCCCCCCAAAGTCAAAGTATAATTGCCGGATCCCGCATGCAGGCTGTTCGCTCCGCTGATTTGCAGAATGGCGCCGGCATTGATGTTCAACTGCGCCGAGCCGCCACTGTTGCTTAAAATAACCTCATTCGCGTTGACCAGGCCGCCGTTTTCAATCGTAAGATTCGCCGCGCCCCCTTTCCCAACTATCAGCGGAGAGCTCACGCCCGTGTTCCAAACCGACCCCACCCCCGTCACCAGCACGGAGGCGCCGCCCCCGGGGAAGCCGCCAAGGATTACACCGGTGCTGGTTACGTTCCCCCCGTTCGCAATGGTCAAATTTGCCTGGGCCAGTTCACCCACGGAGAAACTTCCGGACCCCATGTTCCAGGTGGAATTGGCACCCGTCACCAACACCGTGGCGGAACCCCCGAAAACACCCAATTCCCCCTGGGTGCTGGTAATGCTTCCGCCATTGGAAATGGTCAGGTTGCTGTTCGCCCGAAACCCCAGGTAAAGATCGCCGCCCACATTAAACTTCGAATTCGCGCCATCCACGACCACACTGCCATGGCTGCCGTCGGCAATACCCACGGTGACCAGGCCGGCCACCCCAACATTGCCGCCATTCAGCACAAAGAGACTGCCCACGCCGTTGTCCCCGACGGTGAATGATCCACCCACATTCCAGTTGGAGTTCGCTCCGACGATATTCACCAAACCGTTCGAGCCGGTTTGATCGCCAATGGTGCTGTTGTGGCTGGTTACGCCAGCCCCGTTGGAAATCGTCAAGGTGCCGTTTCCGCCCTCGCCCACAAAAATGTTATTGCTGCCCAGGTTCCAACTGGTGTTGGCTCCATCAACTTTGACCCCGCCACTGGCCGTCGCATTGTAGCCGATATAAGCGTTGCCATTGGAAACCAAGTTTCCAGTCGCTTGAATGGTGAGTAGCGTATTGCCGCCACTCGACGAATCATAACCCACGTAAATATTGTTCGCCGCGGCGACGTTGCCCGAGATCACCGGCTGCGGGCCGCTGTTGGTGTTGATTTCGACATCGCCGCCACCGGTCGGAACCGCGGCGGGATTCCAATTGCCGGCGGTGAACCAGTTGGCATCGCTTCCCCCCATCCACACAGTTTGCGCGTGCGCGGCCGGAACCGCCAGCAGCCCCAGTACCGCCAGTGCGACTGCCCACGCGGAACCGCCGACCTTAATTTTTCTTAAAATCGCGCTATCACTAACTGGATTTTCGGGGTGCATGGCGCCAATACGGTGACCAACGCCCAAGGCTTGTCCCTGGCGGCACAGCCACCGGGGTCGGGGCATTTACATCTCCATTAGTGCATTTTGACGGCCAACACCATGGCAATCTTCGCCTGCTCACCGGCAGTATTCCCTTTGGGTAAATCGCCCTCTCGCCCATTTCCCGCCCGGCCGGCCTCTCCAACCGCGTCGCGGAGCCTATTTCGCAACCGTGGCGGCGGCCGCGCTCGCGGCGGGCAAAGCCGGGGTGGCGGCCTTAGGGTCTGGCTCCGTCGCTGGTGCGCTCAAATCTGGCGCCGGAGAAATGAGTTTCACCTGCTCGACGTAATAGGCCGCGACGGGGTCGGTTTTGAGCGCTTTGAGTCCGGAGATTACGGTCTCGGCATTAACCACGGCACCGGTCCAACTGGTATGCGGTGAACCGGAGAAAAGCAAATCCACCGCACTTTTGTCCATCGCATCATATTTCCGGGCGACCAGCTCATTTAGATCAATGAACCCGGCGCCTTCCGCAGCGGCCACGTCCTTCGCCCAACCGGCCTGGGTCTTCGCCGAGCGGGCGATTTTGCCACTGGGATCCCGGCTATTGCGCGGAATAAGTGAACAGACAATGGGCGTGGCGCCCTTGGCGCGGGTTTCGGTGATGAACTGCTTGATATACCAACCGAAGGTGTGGTTAAGCGTGCCCGCGCCACCGCGGGCGGCGCCAGGCTGGGTTTCGTCGCCAACGCCCGAGAGTTCGCCGCGGCCGCTGTTGGTGCCGAACTGGAGGATGACCACGTCGCCCTTCTTGATCAAATCCACCATCGCCTTCCATTGCCCCTGATAGAAACTCAGGCTCGTCGTGCCGCCAACAGCGCGATTCACGACGTTGACTTTCTTCGGGTCGAAATAACCCACAAACGGGGCACCCCAGCCCCATTGGCCCACCGTGTCGTCACCCGTGCCGTTGACGCCGGTGCGGACGGTCGAATCGCCGATAGTCCAGATGGTTGGCAATTTCGGGTCGTGGGGAAACGGCGCGAGAACGCCGGGCCGGGCGGGCGCGGGGTTCGGCAGTGGTCCGGTTTGCGTGTAGCGGGGAATGTCGGCGGCACACAGATTAAGTATGCCGGCTTTCGCGGTCTCGATGGTCGTCGCGTTGGTGGGATAAACTGGTGCGGAGGGAACTGCGGCGGTGGTGGAATCGGCGCCATTCGCCGAAGCGATGACGGTGGCCGGCGCGGCTGTTGCCGGGGCTGGCACCGTGACCGGGGTGGCGTTTTGGGCGCGCGCGGTCAGTGCGCCAAAGAACAAGATGGCAAGCGTACGTGAAATCATGGGGTTGGGGGACGGAAGCTTCGCCGGCAGAGGGGGAAATGGCGGGCCTCACGATAAGGCGGACACCCCGGCCCCGGGCAACCTCAAAAGTGAATTTGCGCCGAGGGAGAAAAGATGGACATGGACGATGCGCCTCCGGCCGGACGATCCATCTTGTGAAGTGGTGGCATTGCCTTGCCTGGGTCGAAAAGCCTGCTACCGTGGCAGGCACATCCGCTGGAGCGAAAGCGCCATGTTTATTCCTTATGATGTGGACATCCGGATTCGCCATTGGCCCTACGCCAATATCGGAATCATGGTCATCTGCGGATTGGTGTATTTGCTAATGGTGATGCACGTCGGGTCGGAGGAGTTTTGGGGATCGCTGGTCTTGCAGGGCTTTCATCCGCTCCAACTGATTACCTCGCTGTTTTTGCATGGCGGCTTTTTCCATCTGCTTTTCAACATGCTGTATCTCTGGGTTTTTGGGAACGCCATTTGCAGCAAGCTGGGCAGTTGGCGTTATTGCAGCGTCTACCTGTTGGGCGGCATGGCGGCGGGCGTGGTACACTTGCTGGTGGATGGTCATCCGGCAATCGGGGCCAGCGGGGCGATCTATGCGGTGATCGGCTTTTACCTGGTGCTGTACCCGACAAACCAGGTTAATTGTTTTTGGCTGTTCTTTTTTCGGGGTGGCAGCGTTGGCATCGCCGGATTCTGGCTCATTTTGCTGTGGTTTGCCCTGGATGCGTGGAACGCCCTGGCGGGAGCCTCCGGGGGGATCGCGTATTGGGCGCATATCGGCGGATTTCTGGCCGGTCTGGCGATGGGTGGGTGGTTTTTACTTTTGGATTGGACGTCTCTCGAACATGACGACCATCCGTCGCTGCTCCAATGTTTGGGAATCCAGCCCGCGCGCCAGGCGGACAATGAAGCCGACCCCTTTTTGAATCGTTCGCCGCAACCCGCCGCCGGCCCACCCACGCCGCGTCCCCGGGTCATTTTCCCGCCGCCGGTGATTCCAACCGGTTTTCCGGATTGTCCCGGCTGCGGTGTGCGCCTGGAAATAGACGCTGATTTGGCCGGCGAACAGGTCGTTTGTCCATCGTGCCGGCAACCCTTGATCATTGCTGGAGATTCGGCCAAGCCGGAAAAGGGATCGGGCCAGGCGAATCCTGCCGAATAGTCTCGTTGACCGGCGCTTTCAACTTCCCAATGGGCGTCGCCGTAATTCGGCCGGGCCGGTCATTTACCGGAAGCGGATTTTACGCAGGCCGAAGAAAGTCATCTGGAGAAGAATCCAGCCGTGGCGGAAACGGGAGATGTTGGTTTCTCCGTAAGTGCGGTTTTTGTAGCGGACGGGGACGTCGCGAATGCGCAGACCCATGAGCGCCGAACCAAAGAGCAAATTGAAATCGCCAAACGGATCGAAGTCGCCGAGTTCCGGCAACCGTTTCAACAACCGTTCATAATCGCCGCGAGCCATCATCTTCGTGCCGCAAAGGCTGTCTTTGATTCGTTGGCTGAGGACGAAACTCAGGGCATTGGCAAAGAAATGATTGCCGAGCATGTTGAGGAATCGCATGGCCTGGTTTTCCATCGGGTAGACGAGGCGGCTGCCATTGGCGAACTCGGCGGTGCCGGCACACAATACGTCAAAGAATTTCGGCAAATCCTCGGGCGGCGCGGTGAGGTCGCCGTCCTGGATGACGAGGATGTCGCCGGTGGCCTGTTTAAAGCCGTGGTGGACGGCGTCCCATTTGCCCTTGCCCGGCTGGCGGCAAAGCTTCAATTGCAGGGGACCCTTATACTCGGTAACGGCGCGTTGCAAGACCTCCCAGGTTTTATCGCGACTGTTGCCCTCCACGAAAATCACCTCCGTGCGACATCCCAATGCGGGAATGCGCGACAAGGCGGCGGCGACGTTGCCCTCTTCATTGCGCATTGGCACAACGACCGAAAGGCTCGTCCTCGCCGGCTCGGCGAACCGCACCCGCGGTCGCGCCACGATAAAAATGGACATCCCCAGCGCCTGCAAGCCGGGCAATCGCGCGAGGAACCGGTTGCAAAACGGCTCGATCAGCGGCACATCAAAGGGAAACAACTGCTCGCCCCGAGAGAGCACGACCTCCCAGCCCGCAAGCTCGAGCAGATTGGCCAGGTCGCGACTCGACAGCCAGTTCCAATACTCCCGCTTCACCACCGCGCCGCTCGCCGCGCCCGCCTTGATCAGCGGATACCAGACGTTATTCAGGGAGGAAATATACAAACGGGTGCGCGGATGGCAATTTTCGCGCAGTGATTCCAGTGCGCCCTGCACGTCCGTCAGGTAGCCCGGCAAATAATTCCAGATGATATGGTCCCAAGTGCCTTCCACCTTCGCCTCGGGGAGGCGACCAGCCCGAAATTCGCAATTCTTTCCCGCATGCCGCTGTTGGGCGGTGGCGATGTGCGAGTTTTCGGCGTCAATGCCCAAGCCCACCCCGGGCTTGAGCGCCGTCAACAAATCGCCGACCCCGCAGCCCCATTCCAAGACTCGCTCGCCGGGAGGAATAAACCGCGCATGGAGTCGCGCCATCTGCCGGCGAAAGCTTCCCTGCGCGCGGTAGGCAAAGCTCTCCACATACGCGGATGCGGGAGGGGACGCCGGAGACGGTACAGCAGATGTGGAATTCATGGACGGTCTGGGAGGGTTGCAGCCCGAGGTCGGGCTTATGGGAATTGACGGCTCAAGAATTTGGCCATCTCCTCCCCATCATCCGGCAATTGGGTGAGCATGGGCACGGCCGGAGGCTCGTCCTCCGGCCGTTCGGTGAGCAGATAATTGGTACTCGTCGGCGCGGCATAATCGCCCCCGAGGCCGGCCTTGATGTTCTCGGTTTTCGATTTGTCCAATTCTGACGCCAAACTGACCACGCCGGGGGGCTTCGTGCCGTCGTAACCAACCACGCGGCTGATGCGGATATGGTACATGGTGTTGCAGGCAAATTCCGCCATCGGCTTAAGTTGAATTCGCTGATCCAACCGCGCCGAGGGAAATTCGACCCAGGCATTCAACGGCCCGTTCAAAACATACTCCTGAATGACCCAGACATCACGGTAGAGACCCAAAGAAACCGTGTTGACCACCTTCAGCGGCTCGCGGTCCGCCAGTCCGATTGGAATATTGGGCTGGCCGTACAGTGTGAACATCACCGACGCACGGGTGACAATCAGCACCGATTGATCAGCGTGCTTGCGCACGTAATCGCCGGCCCAGCGGTACGAGACGTACGTCTGAAATTCGTTGGTCATGTAGGCTTCGGATGAAACCGGCGCCGCGGCGACCACGGCGTACAGCGCCGTACCGCCGACCAGCCAGGCCGGCGCCGTGCGACCATTCAACCAGCGGGTGAGCGCAAACATGGCACACCAAACAAAGGCCAACTGCAACGGCAGCGAAAACCGGGACACGAGCGGCTCATCCCAATGCCCCCAGAAAGACAGCATGGAAATCGAGGTGTTGGCCAGCACCCCGCCGACCGACAGCAGCAGCGGCAATTCCGGGCCGGTCGCCCGCCAAATCTCCGGCAAACGCTTCAAAATCCACACCAGGGTCAGGATAAGCGCCACCACGCCGACCAACGACAAGAGCACCGAATTGTTCGACTGGAAATCCGGATTGAACAGAAATACGACCGCATGCTCGAGGTTTTCCGGAATATATTTGACGTTCAAAAAATTATCCGCCGTGGTCTGGAAATAGCTGCCTCCGCCCCCCGTCCAAAAAATCTGGTTGATCATCATGGGCGGTATCGCCAGCGGCGGCGACAGCGCCGCCGCCAGAGTAAGACTGATGCGCCCTTCGCGCACCCACTTCAAAATCGCCAAAACCATTAACGCCCCGAGAAAAAGCATGGATTCATACCGGCAACTGGCCAGCGCCACCCCGGTGAAAACGCATAAATTAAGCCCCCCCGCACCCGTCTGCCGCCAGTAATTCCACGCCGTGGCAAAAAACACCGCAATGCCGGTCATATTCAGCAAATCAAAGCCGCCGCCGGTGGCATTTTGCGCAATGAGCGGCAGCCCTGCCAGCAGCAACTGCCCAAATGCGCCCACCCCGCGGCCGCCCAATGCCGCTCCGACACCATAAGTCACCATCAATAACGCAAAACTTATCAGCGCGTTGGCAACAAAAGAATTCTCCGGGCGAAAGCCCGTCAGGTCGTGTAACACCGACACGACAAAGGGGTACATCAGCGGACGTTTGTCCACATCCAGCGCCAGGGTGGTCAAGTGGCTGTTGGCGTAATGCGCGTAAGCGGCATAGGCACCCTGCCGTTCATAGTGCATGACCCGGGCAATTCCACCCAGAACATGTTCGTCAAAAAGTATTTTGAAGTCGTGTGGCTCGTGCACCTGCCAGAAAACCGCCACCAACAGCCCCACGGCCAACCCCGGCCAGTGGCGCTGCAGATGCTTCCACCCCGGCCAATGCGCGCGCACTTCCTCGTAGAGGGCCACGGCAAAAAGCAACGCTGTCAGCAACGCCAGCCAGTAGCCAGCGTACCGGGTGGCCCACTTGGAGACGTAGGTGGATGCCCAAAACAAACGGTACAGCATCACCACCGAGGCCAGGGCGACGGCGGTGAGCAGTCGCCAGCGGGTCGCACGGTCGTGGCTGTAGTAAAAGCGGGCTATCATGGCATCGGCCAAAAGGGGGCGGTACTGGCGGCGTGCCTCCGACCCAAGGGGGCGGAAGGCACGCGCCAGACCAGCATTATCCTAATCCCCAAAAAAGAAAAGCCGTTTCCCCGCGAAGGAAAACGGCTTTTCAAGAGGTGCAGTGGACTTACAGATTGAAAGTCACCGTACCGAAGGCCGCGCTGGAGATCGAGACTTGCGTCTGGGTCTGCGCAATGACGATGCCCGAGTAGTCTTCGCCCGCGACCGGGGAGACACTGCGCACGTAATTGTCGGTGCCCGTGCCGACGAGGTCGGTATAGGCAGCCTGCGTCACACCCTTTTCACCCATGAACTGCTGGGCGGAAGAGCCGATGATGCGCAGATTGTTCGTGACCGCTTTGAGGCGGGACTGCTGGCGAACTTTGCTGAACGCCGGGATGGCCATCGCCGCCAGGAGGCCGATGATGACGACAACGATCATGATTTCCACCAGGGTGAAACCTTTGCGAGCTGTTTTATTATTCATAATATTCGAGTAGTATTGATGTTTAATTGTCCAGCCAGAGCGGCCGAACGAAAGCGAATATAGTCTATATCACTGTACCAAACAAGCACAAAAATATTTTTATGGGCTTTTAACAATTGGACTAATCATTGGGCCGCAATGACTAATGAGATTATCCTGTTTGGGGGTTTACCCCCAGAACATCCAGGATTTATCCTGAGGTTTGCATGAATTGGTCAAAGATGAAACGTTACCGTGCCCAATGCCGCCGAAGAAATGGAGATTTGCGTCTGCGATTTTGCAACGGTCAAACCCGAGTAATCCTCCCCGGCCACCGGCGCCACGCTGCGGACGTAGTTATTGCCGGGATCCGCAAGGTCCCGGTACGTGGCTTGCGTCCTGCTCTTCTCCGCCATGAATTGGTCCGCCCCCGAGGCGATAATGCGCAGATTGCTCAAAACCGCGTTGTGCAAACTTTGGCGGCGGACGAGGTTGAACGAGTAAACACACATGGAGGCCAGAATCCCGATAATCACCGCCGCCGCCAGAATGAGGTCGCGAAGGCGGGGCGTTTTACGAGGGCTTTGGTTGTTCATAACACTCCGGGGCTATAGATTCCAAGTAACCGTACCCAAGCTCGCGCTGGAAACGGAAACCTGCGTCTGGGTTGAAACGACGACGATGGCCGTGTAGTCCTCGCCGGCCACTGAATTC
The DNA here is from genome assembly GCA_964561455.1 of uncultured Opitutales bacterium. Lineage (GTDB taxonomy): Bacteria > Verrucomicrobiota > Verrucomicrobiia > Opitutales > JABDGR01 > JABDGR01. Next base: position 78,158 of record CAZLPS010000002.1, on the reverse strand, counting down.
ACCGTCCGGACGTATTTGTCGGTGCCGGCGCCGACAACATCCCAGTACGTGGCCTGCGTTCGACCTTTATCGCCCATAAATTGCGACATGGAGTTGGTGAGAATCTTCAGATTACCCCAGACGGCCTTAATCAAACTTGGCGATCGGAGATACTTTTGTTGGCGGTAGTCGTAGACCAGCAGGGAGGCCAAAACCGCGATGATTGTCAAAGCCAAGACGGAAAGGATAATGTCCGCCCGGCTAAATTTTTTGGGGGGATTTTGGACGGACATGGCAATCCCGAGGCTAAAGATTATAGGTCACCGTGCCCACCATTGGATTGGAGACGAATATCTGGGTCGATGTCTGGCAAACGACAATTCCTGTATAGTCTTCACCAGCCGCTGGGCTGACCGAACGAACAAATTTATCAGTCCCTGGACCGACAAGGTCCCAATAGGAGACTTGGGTCCGGTTCTTTTCCCCCATGAATTGCTCGGCTGCGGAGCCAATACTGCGGAGATTTCCGACCATGGCATTCCAACGACTCCGGACTCGCGCATGATGCATCTGCACTGAAAATCCCCAAATGGCCAACACGCCGACCATGGCCACCATAACCATGATTCCATTGCGGGTGATGATTTTCGGACGTTCGTACATGCTCGTAGGGGTGGGCTCTGCCTGCGAGCTTATCCTCCATCCCCGGGTCGTCAACCGAGGATGCAGCTGATGCGCAGCCCATCCTGACTTTCTCACCGACGTGCGCCCTGCGCCACCGCCAAAACAAAAAAAGCCGTTTCCCTTCCGGCGAAGGGAAACGGCCTTTTGACCGGCGGAACAATCTTAGAGATTAAACGTTACCGTGCCAAACGCGACGCTTGAGATCGAGACCTGCGTGTCGGTTTGCGCGATGGTGATTCCCGAGTAGTAAACACACATGGAGGCCAGAATCCCGATAATCACCGCCGCCGCCGCCAGAATGAGGTCGCGAAGGCGGGGCTTAGGGCGCGGGGATTGAATAGGCATAAGAGTCGGGGCTAGAGATTGAAGGTAACGGTGCCGAGTGCCACCGACGATACCGATATTTGCGTGTCCGTCTGAAAGATGACTAAATGCGAGTAGTCCTCGCCCTGCACCGAATTGACCGACCGGACATAGTTTTCGGTGCCCATGCCGACGAGATCCCAATAACTCGCCATCGTCCGACCCTTTTCACCCATGTACTGCTGCGCCGACGAACCGATGATGCGCAGGTTGCCCATAACCGCGTACCGATAACTCATTTGTGTTCCATTCTTGCGCGAATAAACCAACAGGGAGGCCAAAACTCCCATGACCACGACCGCGAGCACCGAGAGGACTATTTCCCCCCGACTGAATTTCCTGCGTTGATTATAGTTACCCATAAAAATTACGGCTATAGATTGAAGGTCACCGTGCCAAATTTCGCGTTTGAAACAGAAACCTGAGTTTGGGTGGCAACGATGACCAGTTCGGAATAATCTTCGCCCGCCACGGACGATATGCCGCGAACGTAATTGTCCGTGCCGGTGCCGACCAGCTCGGCATAGGTGACGCGCGTGACATTTTTCATCCCCATATACTGTTGCGCCGACGAACTGATTATGCGCAGATTTCCCAACACCGCCTTGACTCCGCTCGCATGGCGCATTTTTTGAAACGAGGGATAGAGCACAAGCGCAATTGACGCCATGATGGCCACTACGACAATGGCCTCTTTGACAGAAATTTTGCTGCGTTGGATTTGGTCGCTCATCGAGATACCGGGGCTAGAGATTGTAAGTTAAGGTGCCTACGGACGTATTGGAAACGGAAATCTGGGTCGAAGTTTGATAGATAACTATCTTCGTGTAGTCTTCGCCCGCGATTGGGCTGACCGAGCGAACGTAATTATCGGTGGCCGTGCCCACGAGGTCCGTGTAATAGGCGGTGGTCCGGCCCTTTTCCGCCATGAACTGCTGGGCGGAACTTCCGAGCATGCGCAGATTGCCCGTCATTGCTTTCCGCCGGCTGTCTTTCCGCACATTTTGCCGCTGGGTCTGAAACAGCAACACCGCCGCCCCGAGGATGACCAGCACGACCATGATATCCACGAGGGTGAAACGCTTGTCCTGGTGGTTGTCGTTCACCGTGGCGGGCGTTAAAGATTGTAGGTAACGATGCCAAACCCGGTGCAGGAGACGGAAATTTGCGTCGTAGTCTTCGTGATGACGATTTGACTGTAATCCTCGCCGTCCACCAAGGACATGGGATAATAGTACGCATTTCGGTCTGTACCGACAATGTCGGCGTAAGCTGCCTGGGTGACGCCTTTGTCCCGCATGTACCGTTCGGCCGCAGTGCTAATAAACCAAAATCGGGCTCCGAACATGTGCATTTTCATCAATCTGCGATTCCGGCTTATCCCGACCACGAACACCACCAGCAACAACAAGGCGAAGATGGTCAATCCAGTGAAGACACTCTTGCGCGTAATCATTGGTGGTCGCTCGTACATCGTCGGAGACAAGGGATCCCCAATATGGTATCTCCATCTTTCCATCCGTCAACCCGCGATGCGGCAGTGGCCTGGCGCGATTCCCGCACCCGCAGGAGTGATCTGCTGGAATGGCTCAATTCGGAAGCGCGGCCTCAAGCACCGCGCTACGGCGAAACAAAAAAGCCGTTTCCCTTCCGGCGAAGGGAAACGGCCTTTCGATCCAGCGGGTGAAGTTAGAGATTAAACGTTACCGTGCCAAATGCGACGCTTGAGATCGAGACCTGCGTGTCGGTTTGCGCGATGGTGATTCCCGAGTAGTCCTCCCCGGCAACCGGCGAGACGTTGCGCACGTAGTTGTCCGTGCCCGTGCCCACAAGGTCCGTATACGCCGCTTGCGTCACACCCTTCTCACCCATGAACTGCTGGGCGGAAGAGCCGACGATGCGCAGGTTGTTCGTCACCGCTTTGAGGCGGGATTGCTGGCGAACCTTGCTAAACGCGGGAATCGCCATCGCGGCCAGCAGGCCGATGATGACGACGACAATCATGATTTCCACCAGGGTGAAGCCCCGGCGACGACTGGAATTTTGTTGATGATTCATAATATTGGATTAATTAGATAATTACAAGGTGGTGATATTAACGCGGCGACCTCACGGCGCTAAACATCGCCCATCTGAATTGAGCAAATCATACGCCAGTTCGAATGACAATTGCTTTTCGTCAATAACCAACGATTTAGCACAGTTTTAACTTTTGCCATGGGCGTTAGGAATATATTAAAAAATCGATAAGAAATTCCGTTTCCGCTATCGGCTTTGGGGCATTTTTCCTTGGGAGAATGTAAAGCCACGTCCTCCGCAACTCGGGCCGGAGGATCATTCCTGCGGCGAAACCCCATTTCGCTGCTGGGGCAATTCCTCCATGTCGCAATTGTTCCAATTAAGAACAATTCTGTTCCATTTAAGCACAAAATGGCGATTCCCGGCAAAAAAGCGCGTTTTGCCAGCACGATGAATTTTCACGCGCGCGCCGGGCGGCTGTCAGCGCCAACGCGCCGTGCAAACACCATCTTGCCGCCGGCGGACGGCACCACATTCACCACCTCCACTTCCATATCGTGGCCAATGAATTTTTCGGCTTCATTGACCACCACCATGGAACCATCGCCAAGATAGCCCACGGCCTGTCCGGATTCCTTGCCCGGTTTGACCAGCTCGACATTGAAGCAGTCGCCCACTGTCACCTCTGGATGCAACGCGCGCGCCAGTTTGTTGAGGTTGAGCCACTCGACATTGTGAAATTCCGCCGTCTTGGCCAAATTGTAATCGGTGGTCAACAGCCGCGCCTTGAGGCTGCGGGCCACAAAGATGAGCTTTTCGTCCATCTGCTGGCGGTTTTCCAGAATGACATCGTGCACGCGCAGCTCCAGCCCAGTCACCCGGCGCAGTTCATTGAGCACCTCCAACCCGCGGCGTCCTCGGCTCTGCCGCTGGGACTCGGTTGAGTCCGCGATGCGGTTGAGTTCATCAATCACAAAACGCGGCACCACCAGCGTCGCGCCGAGAAAATGGCTTTGGCAAACGCCGAGGATACGCCCATCAATCAGGGCACTGGCATCGGTGACCACAAGCGGGCTGGCAACTTCTTGCGGCACAAAGCGGACGTAGGGGATGACAACGTTGAATTCGTCCCGCCCTCGCAAGGCCATTACTGTAGTCAGATAGAGCGTGACGACAAACAACACCACCCGAATCCGGAAAAGCATGTTGGGGTCGGCGCCTTCCACGTCAAAAAAGGGCGATTTGCTAATCAGCGACGCCACAATGACACCCATCGCCAGCCCGAAGGTGACTGCCGTCAGCGAGCGGAGGGAAAAGCCCTTGAGGAACATGTCCACCAAAATGGTCAGCGCCCCAATGCCGCCGCCAACAGCCAGGAACAACCACAAATCCTTGTGGTCCGCGCTTTCTCCTTGCGCCAGCCACACCAGCCACCCGCCAAGCAAACACAGCCCAAAAAAGGTGCCGCGAATGATGAGAAAGGTGCGATTCATGAAAAAAGGCGGGGGAGCCCGGGACGAAGGGGTTTAAGAGAAAACAGATGAATATCACATCATCTGGCAGATAGCAGCCACCAAACGATGAAAGGGGCGATAATAAAAACACCCATGACGATGAACAAGATTAATTGCGACCGGAAAACGATCGCCCGTTCCGCGGGCGTAAACTCCCGCTCCGGCGGATTTTTGGGTTGATCCTCTGGAACGGCGGAGGGCTCTCGCTCCGGCGTTGGCTGGTTTTCTGACATGCGGACTATCCTGGGGTTCCGTCAGCCAGGCGGCAAGTTTAACTGGTGCCCAACGCCCAACCGCCAACCGGCGGCAAATTTCTGTTCTTGAAGCGCACGCGCCGCTGGGCCACGGTGGTTCGAATGGAAAACTCCGACGAGCCTCGTTCCGACACGACCCAACTTCTGGCGGTCCGCGTTGCGGGCATCGCCCTGGCCATCGTCCTTATCGCCAGTCTGGCCTATTTTGCCGCCTTCCACGCGCGGTTTCTGAATCTGCCGGGCCCCCAGGAAACACGGGAATCGTCCATTCCACTGACCACCAGTTTAATGCTCAAAGGAGGCCGGCCCTACAATCTCGAATCCTCCCCGGCCATTACGAATGTCTATGGCGTGGTCTACAATTACGCGCTGCTTCCGGCGGCGAAAATCTGGGGCGCCACCTTTTTGGTGCACCGCGCAGGCAGCTTGGTTTTTCTCCTGCTCGGCGCCGCCCTGCTTTTCGTCATGTTGCGCAAAAGTGGTGTGGGCGGCGGGTTGGCGCTGGGCGGTGCCGCTTTCTATTATTTGTTCAATGCCACCACTTACGCAATTTGCGCGCGGCCGGACACGCTGGGCGGCGGGCTAATGCTGGCCGTGTTAATCTTCGTCATGCCTGGTCGCGGCGGCACCCCGCCCTCGTGGGTCAATTTGGCCCTGAGCGCAGCGTTGGGCGTCCTGGCCTTCTACACCAAGCCGTATTTCGTTCTTGCCATCCCACTTGCGGCGGCTGGGCTTTGGGTAACCGTCGGCCTGCGTCTTGCGCTGCTTTATTCCGCCATCGCTGGCGGGCTGATGCTGGCAAGCCTTCCCCTGATAAACTATTTCTGGCCTTATTATCTCTTTTCGATCTATACCACCCACGTTTATTCCGAAATTGATCCACCCGGATATTTCTCGCGTCAATTCATGGATTTTCTCCTCCTCCATGCCGGACTCCTGCTCGCCGCGGTTGGTGCAGGCGCTTGCTGGTTAAGGCGCACCGCCAACACCCCCGCAGACCCCAGTCAGCCTTGGTGGCGGCGCTGGGCGCCCACTCCCTCGGCGTTGCAATTGCTGGCGGCATTCGGCGCAGCCACTGTTGTCCTCGGCAGCCATAGCGGCGCCTTTCGCATTTACTACGTCCAGCTGGTCACACCATTTTTGCTGCTCGGTGTTTTGAGCGCAACCGCACGGGCCGGCCGCCCCGGGAAAGCTGCGGGTCTCGGGCTCCTCACTCTCAACGCCGTAATTCTCCTCACCTGGGCCCGCCCGCCGTGGCCAGTGGATTCCACGCCCGCGCATGATCGCTGGACGGAGATCTCTGCCGGATTACCCTGGCAATTGCTCCCGCCCGCCATGATGCCCGACGAACCACCGGCTGGGGCACCCCTCGTGGAAAATGGCCAAATGGCCTACTTCGCCAACATTGCGCTGGACCACTTGGATGCCTCCGACCCCGCCCACCAGCGGGTGGTTAAATATTTGCTTCAAGTTCAGGCGTTCATCCTGCAACGGCGCTTCGACATTATTGCCGGCCCCAACAATGATTTTAAAGAATACATTCCGAAAGACCTCCTCGAAGCGCATTACCATCCCTACGTATTGAGCTTTCCCATTTACTTCTTCGATTATTCGCACCCGCGCGACTATGGCTCAAGCCATCCAATCTATGAGGCTTGGGTGCGTAATCCCGGTATGGAACATGCCTTTGACCCGAGCCTCCCCGTCGCTCCTCCGCACGAACCCAGCCCGCCGCCCGCAGCAAATTGAGTTATCGTGCACCCCCGCCTGCGGTTGGGGCTTGGCGTGGGCCGGCCAGCCGATAAGATTCCGTCGGCATGTCTGCTCCCGCCGATTCTTCCGCAATCACTCCTGCACGCCCCATTCCGGTGCGCACGGTGACGCTGCTCGCGCCGTGTTATAACGAAGAATTGGTGCTGCCAGCTTACTACGAACGGGTAAGCGCCTTGGCCGCGGCCCAGCCCTCGCGTGCCTTTCACTTCCTTTTCGTCAACGATGGCAGCACCGACCGCACCGCCGCCCTTCTCGATGCCCTGGCCGCCCACGACCCCCGCGTGCAAGTCATTCATCTCGCGGCCAATCGCGGGCATCAAATTGCCTTGACCGCCGGCCTCGATGCTGCCGACAGCGACCTGGTGGTCATTCTGGACGCCGATTTGCAGGATCCGCCCGAAGTTGCGGCCGAAATGATACTAAAGGCCGATGAAGGATTCGATGTCATCCACGCGCAGCGCCGCCAGCGCGAGGGCGAAACGCTTTTCAAGCGGTTGACTGCCGCCCTGTTCTATCGCCTGATGCAGCGGCTCGCCACCCATGCCTGGTTGGCCGACGTTGGTGATTTTCGCGGCTTGAGCCGCCGCGCCGTGCACGCGCTGCGCCGGTATCGCGAGCCTCATCGTTTTGTCCGCGGCCTGGCGATGGACTTGGGTTTCAAGCAGTGCGTAATTCAGTATGATCGCGCCGCCCGCGCCGCGGGTGAGACCAAATATCCCCTCCGCAAAATGGTCTTGCTGGCGCTGGACGCCGCGCTGAGTTTTTCAACCGTGCCCATCCGGGCGATCATTTGGCTGTCGTTCGTATTGTGGTGTGTCAGCCTGCCCTATCTCGCCTGGGGCCTTTATGCGAAGTTCGTGTTGCACCAAACCGTGCAGGGCTGGACATCCATCATCATGCTCATTGTGTTCTTTGCGGGCGTCCAACTTTTCTGCATGGGTGTCATCGGCCTTTACGTGGCGCGCATTTTCGAACAGGGCCAGCGGCGGCCCTTGTATAATATAATGGAAACCCGCAATCTACCCCCGCCTTCGCCTTAACTGCATCGGTTTCGCCAAGCCGAATTCTCTCATGTCCGATATCAGCCAGCACAACCTCGAAATTCACGAAAACCGCCAGGCTTGGGAACGCAAACCCGCCCTGCGCAAAATTTATCGTGGCTTTTACGATGAAATCGCCGCCGCCCTGCCGTCCCAGGTCCGCGGCCTGACGGTCGAACTGGGCTCCGGCATGGGCAATATCAAGGAAGTTCTGCCCGAGTGCATCACCACGGACTTGTTTCCCAATCCCTGGCTCGACCGTGTGGAAAATGCTTACGCCCTCAGCTTCGGCCCCCAAACCGTCGCCCGCCTGATCCTATTCGATGTCTGGCACCACCTGCAATTTCCCGGCGCCGCCTTGGCAGAGTTTCGCCGCGTGCTTGCGCCGGGTGGGGCCGTCGTGCTGTTCGAGCCGGCCATGGGCCTGCTGGGCCGCAGCATTTATGGAATGTTCCATCACGAGCCGCTTGGGTTGGGCAAAGAAATCGCGTGGGGAATTCCCGAAGATTTTGATCCGGCAAAACAGGTCTACTATGCCGCCCAGGGCAATTGCTGGCGCCTGGCCAGAAAAATTATCGCCCATCCCCCCGCCACCCTCGCCGGCTGGGAAATGACCCGGGTAAAGTATTTTCCCGCGCTGTCCTACTTGATGAGCGGCGGGTTCCGCGGCCCCCAGCTTTACCCCGACTTCGCCCTGCCCGCCATTCAAGCCGTGGAAAAACTCCTTGCGCCCCTGCCCGCCTTGACGGCCGCACGCATGCTTGTAGTGTTGCGCCCGAAGGAATAGAGAACAATTTTAGCCATCCCCATGCCTACCCCGAAAGTCCATTCTCCACTTACTCCCATCTCAAAAACGGCATATGCCACCGTGCTTGCGGCTATTCTGTTCGGCTTTTTTCCCGCGAAATCCTTTGCTGCCGCCGCCGCACCGTCCAATTCCATCCCGGCGCAGCCGTTGACGCTTTCCACCGGTTGGCTGATGCAGGATGTCGCGCAAATCACGGATGCTGGCGAGACGATTTCCAAAGTTGGGTATGCGACGCCGGTCTACCGTCCGGTACCTTATGCGGAGCCGGCGAGTGCCACGGCTAATCCTCCGACCCATTCGGTCATTCCCCTCTCCGTGCGCACCGCCCGGGCGGGCGCCGCAGGCGTCGCCGCTGCCGGTGCCGCGGGCCGCGGTGGCCGGGGGAATTCCAGCCAGAACGACAAGGACCCCAAAACTGCAGCCATTCAAGGCGCTTCGGCGTGGCCGATTGACGCCGAAACCAATCGCCCCAGCTTTTCCTCGGACTGGGTACAGGGACCCGCGCCGTCCGCCAAACAATGGTACCCAGCCACCGTCCCCGGCACGGTCTTGACCACGCTGGTCTCGAACAAAATTTATCCCGACCCTCTCTACGGCGAAAATAACCGCCCGAACATCATCCCCGAAAGCCTCTGCCGCACATCCTATTGGTATCGCGATGAATTCATCGTACCCCGGGGCTACGCCGGCAAACAGATCTGGCTGAATTTTGACGGCATCAATTATATGGCCGATATCTGGGTCAACGGCGCCAAAGTCGGGAGCATGGAAGGCGCATTTATGCGCGGGATTTTTAACATCACGGCGCTGGTCAAGCCTGGCGAAAAGGCGGCGCTGGCGGTATTCATCAAGCCGCCGCCGCATCCCGGCGACCCGTGGGAAAAAACTGTGGCCAACCAGCGCGGCCCCAACGGCGGTGGCACTTCCGGCCAATTGGGTCGCGACGGGCCGACTTTCGTCGCCTCCCTTGGCTGGGACTGGGTGCCGGGCATCCGCGACCGCCAAATCGGCATCTGGCAGCAAGTGACCTTGTCCACTTCCGGCCCCGTGCTCGTGCAGAATCCTTACATTACCACGGATCTGCCCCAGCTGCCCAGCACCGCCACTGCCGAGGTGAGCATTGAAGCCACGGTGCAAAACATTTCCGATGTTCCACAGACCGGTATCTTCACGGGTCAGCTCGACAATACCACCTTTCACTCCGCCGCGATCACGCTTTTGCCCCAAAGTTCGCAAGTGGTCAAACTCAGCCCCACGACGAATCCGGAATTGCGCCTCACCAATCCCAAGCTGTGGTGGCCCAATGGTTTCGGCGAACCGAACCTTCATCCGCTACACCTAAGCTTTGACATCAACGGCACCGCCTCCGACGTCAAAGATCTCAACATCGGCCTGCGCAAAGTGACTTACTTCGTCGAAGGCTCCAACAACCTCACCCTCGTCGTCAACGGCGTCCATGTTTACGCCAAGGGCGGTGACTGGGGCATGGACGACGCCCTCAAGCGCATAACCCCCGCGCGCATGGACGCCCTCATCCGCCTGCACCGCGACGCCAACTATAACATCATCCGCAACTGGGTCGGCCAGAGCACCAGCGAGGAATTTTTTGCCGCATGCGACCGCTACGGCCTCATGGTCTGGGATGAATTTTTCGAGGCCAATCCCAACAATGGCCGCGACCCGGATCGTGCCGACCTCTACCTTGCCAACGTGCGTGACACCGTGCTGCGCTACCGCAACCATCCGTCCATTGTCATTTGGTGCGGGCGCAACGAAGGGCCGCCGTCGCCGCCGGCGATTGCCGACGGCAATATCAAGCTGCTCAAGGAACTGGATCCGCCGCGCTACTACCAGGCCAGTTCCACCGCGGGCAACGGCGTCATCTCCGGCGGCCCATACGGCTGGCAACTCCCGCGCTCTTATTATGGCGCTGGTCTTAACCAGGCTTTCAAAACGGAAATTGGCAGCGCCTCCATTCCCACGCTCGAAGCCATTCAGGCCTGGATGCCGCAAAAAGATTGGTTCGACCAAAACTTCCCCAACGACGACTGGGCTGAGCATGACTTGGTCAACGGCGCCGGTAACCCGGCCAATGGCGCGCTACAAACGGTCATCGCCCAGCGCTTCGGCCCCTTCGCGAGTCTGGCCGAATTCGTCCGTAAAGCCCAAATGGCAGACTACGAAACCTACCGGGCGATGTATGAAAGCCATCTCTCGAAAATGTTCGCGCCCTCCACCGCGCTCATCACCTGGATGAGCAACCCCGCCCAGCCCTGCCTGGTCTGGCAAATTTACGACTACTCCCTCGAACCGTTCGCCTCCTACTTCGCCGTGCAAAAAGCCTGTGAGCCTGTGCACATCATGATGACGCAGGACAAATTTCACGCCATGATCGTCAATCACCGTCCGGACGCCCTTGGCAGCCTCAAAACTCGCATCCAAATTTACAATCTCGATGGCGCGAAAAAATTTGATCAAACCACCGCCGTCGCCAACCTCGCGGCCTCCTCGACAACGGACCTTGGCGAAATTCCCTTCCCCGCCGACCTCTCGCCCGTCCATTTTATCAAACTTGAATTGCTCGACAGCGCCGGCCAGGTGGTTTCCGACAATTTCTATTGGCGTGAATCCCGGCAGGATGATTTCACCGCCCTTGATACCCTCCCTGACGTCACCCTCGACGCCAAACTCGCCCGCCACGACGCGGGCGGGAGGGTCTTGATTGAGGTCACCCTGACCAATTCCACCCCGCAAATCGCAGTCATGGCCCATCTCCAGCTGCGCAACCAGCGGACCAATGAGCGGGTGCTGCCCGTATTCTATTCCAACAATTACATTTCCCTCCTGCCCGGTGAAAGCAAAAACATCTCCATTGAAGCCCCTGCTGGCATCCTTCTCGCCGATCAACCGCTCGTGGTGGTGGACGGCTGGAATGTTACCGTCAAACCCGGCGCATTTCCCAACAACGGCGGCGTGGCCATTGGCCCCAATGCCCATGCTCTCGTTGCGCGAAACGCCACGACGGCGGCACAATAACCCCAAACTGGCGACTCCTCCATGCCCTACCGACTCAGTTTCCCCCTGCGCGTTTTGAGCGCGCTCGCCCTTGCCGGGCCCCTTGGCGCAGCCGCGCAAGTCACACCAACCCAGGCGCCCACTGCGGCTGAATACTTGCGCATCGCGGGCGAAGTGGAGGGCGTTTTTAAAAAAGACATCGTGGACAAGTTTTTCCCGCAGGCGCGGGACACCCAGGGTGCCGGATTCTTCCAAAGCTTTGGCGCAGATTGGTCGCATCGGCCGAACGACACCACCCGCAGCATCGTCTACCAGGCCCGCCTGACTTGGCTGTCCGCCCAAGCAGCGCTCCACTATCCGGCGCAGGCCGCCGCCTATATTGAGCAATCCCGCTACGGCGTTGCCGAGCTGGTAAATCGGCAATGGGACAAAACTAATGGCGGCTTCTACTGGTCCGTCAACGCCGCCACTGGCGCGCCGGTGGACAATCAGAAGCACACCTACGGCAATGCCTTTGGCATGTACGCCTCCGCCGCCAACTATGCGCTCACCCATGATCCCGCGGCGCTCGACCTCGCCAAAAAGGAATTTCAATGGCTCGAGGACCATGCCCGCGATCTTGTCCACGGTGGCTACAACGAAGCACTGGATGTCACCGGCAAGCCGTTGGGCGCACCGGCTCCCGCCGGGCCCTCCGCGCAGGAAGTGACTGCACTCAACACCGCCTTGAAGAATCTTTTGTCCAACGCCGACACCGCCGCCAAATCCGCCCTGGCCGCGCATCCAGATTTCAATGTGTTGAATGCTCCCCCGAGCGTCGCTCCAGCTGCCGGCGGCAGCGACGCCCTCGGCCGGCCCTACGGCCAAAAGTCCATGAACACCCACATCCATGCCCTTGAGGCACTCACGGAACTTTATCAAGTTTGGCCGGACCCTGCCGTCAAAACCCGCCTCCAGGAAATTTTCGACATCAATTTGAACAAAATATATTCGGACCCGGGTTATCTCATCTTGTATTTTAACAACGACTGGACCGTTGCCGGCGGGGAAATGGATTCCTACGGCCACAATATCGAGGCCGCTTATCTCCTGACCGATTCCTCCGCCATCCTGGGCAAGCCGAACGACGCCAGGGTCTGGCAGGCCGCGCGCAATCTCGTGGACCATGCCCTGCAATTCGGCTGGGACAAACAAAATGGCGGCTTTTTCGAGGAAGGCGCCCTCGACGGCTCCCGCATCTCCAAGGCCGGAAAAACCTGGTGGGTCCAAGCCGAAGGCCTTTATGCCCTCCTGCTCATGCACGAGCGCTATGGCAACGAAACCACCAAGTATTGGGACTTCTTCGTCCAAGAATGGAACTTCATCAACGAGCACCAACTTGACCATACCAATGGCGGCTGGTATTCCGCCGCCCCTGCCAACGGCGCGCCGGGCAATGCGCCCAAAACAGACGCCTGGACCGAGGGCTACCACCAGGGGCGGGCGATGCTCAATGTGTTTGCCAAATTAAACGAACTCGCCGACCCCAAGTGGCACCCGCCGATGCCGCCGGTGGTTGAGCCAATGGCGGCAACCGCCATTCGCTAAGGTGGCAAGCAAAAGGCCGCAGTTCCACCGGAGCAAAACTGCGGCCCTTTTCCCTCTTTGGATTACTGGCAGGCTTCGCAGCTTTCGCCGTTGCGGCGGCCTTCAAGGCTGCAGGCGGATTTCTCCTCCTCGGAGTAGATGCGTTTCGGCATCGGCGGGGAGGTATTGCCGGACTCAATGGCGGCAGAGATGCCCGGGGCGCCCTCTTCCTCGCCGCGGCCGATGTGCCCGCGGGTTTCCTTCTTTACCGCCACCGTTGCCTTTTCGATGTTGGAGGCGCCGAGCGTGCGGAGGTAATAGGTCGTCTTCAGCCCCTTGCGCCAGGCCGCGCGGTACATGTGCGACAACATCTTGAAGTCGGACTTGCCGAGGAAGAGGTTGACGGACTGCGACTGGTCAATCCACTTCTGGCGGCGGGCGGCGGCGTCAATCACGTAGGTGTAATCAATGTCAAACGCCGTGGCGAATTTCTGCTTCAGATGCGCCGGGATGCGCTCAATGTCCTTCAATTCGCCGTCGAAGTATTTCAGCGCGTCAATCATTTCCTGATCCCACAGGCCGATTTCCTTGAGATCCTTGACCAGCTCGTGGTTGAGGACGATGTATTCGCCGCCAAGGTTGCTCTTGACGAAGAGGTTCTTGTAATACGGCTCGATGCAGGGGGAAGTGCCCATGATGTTCGAAATCGTCGCAGTCGGCGCAATTGCGAGCACATTGCTGTTGCGCATGCCCTGGCGGCGGATCTTCTGGCGCAGTGGCGTCCAGTCCATGCGCCCGCCGCGCGGCGTTTCGACGGCGACGCCCCGCTCCTGTTCGAGCAGTTCGAGAGTGTCCTGCGGCAGGATGCCGCGGTCCCACTTCGAGCCGTGGTACGTCGAATACGTGCCGCGTTCGGCCGCGAGGTCGCTCGACGCCTCATAAGCGTAGAACGCAATTGCTTCCATGAACTCGTCGTTGAATTCCACCGCTTCCGCCGAGGCGAACACCAAGTCCTTCTTATAAAGCGTGTTATGCAGCCCCATGATGCCGAGCCCGATGGGCCGGTGGCGCAAATTCGAGGTTTCCGCCGGCTTCGTCGGGTAGAAGTTGATGTCAATGACGTTGTCCAGCGCGCGCACGGCGACGCGGATGGTCTCACGGAGCGCATGGTGGTCCAGCGAGCCATCGGGCTTGATGTGCGTGTCGAGGATCACCGAGCCGAGGTTGCAAACGGCCGTCTCTTCGAAACTGGTGTTCAGCGTGATCTCCGTGCAGAGATTCGACGAGTGAATGACCCCGGCGTGGTCTTGCGGGCTGCGGATGTTGCATGGGTCCTTGAAGGTGATCCAAGGATGCCCGGTCTCGAAGAGCATCTTCAACATCAATTTCCACAGCTCGATGGCCGGGATGGTCTTGCCGAAGATTTTGCCGTCGCGCGCGAGCTGCTCGTAGTGGCAGTAGCGTTCCTCAAAGCGGCGGCCATACAACTCGTGCAAATCCGGGGTCTCGTTGGTCCGAAACAGCGTCCAGTCCTCGCGCGCCTCCATGCGCTTCATGAACAGGTCGGGAATCCAGTTGGCCGTGTTCATGTCGTGGGTGCGGCGCCGGTCGTCACCCGTGTTCTTGCGCAGCTCGAGGAAATCGAGAATGTCGTTGTGCCAGGTCTCCAGATACGCGCAGCCGGAACCGCGGCGCTTGCCGCCCTGGTTCACCGCCACGAGTTGGTCGTTGTGCAGCTTCAGGAAGGGAATAACACCCTGGCTTTCGCCATTCGTGCCCTTGATGTAACCGCCGGTGCCGCGCACCCCCGTCCACGAGCCGCCGAGCCCGCCCGCCCACTTTGACAGGAACGCATTTTCCGCGATTCCGCGAATCATGATACTCTCGATATTGTCGTCCACCTTGTACAAGTAGCATGAGGAAAGTTGCGAATGAAGCGTGCCGGCATTGAACAGGGTAGGCGTCGAGGAACAGAAACGGCGGTTCTTATAAAGTCCATAGAGGCGCACGACCCAGTCTTCCCGTTCGCGCGGCTCATTGAGGAACAGACCCATGGAGACCCGCATCCAGAAATACTGCGGAGTTTCGAGGCGCCGCGCCGGTTCCCGCGTCTTGTCCACCACCAGATAGCGGTCATACAGCGTTTGAATGCCGAGAAAGTCGAATTCCAAGTCGGCCATCGGGTCCAGCGCCTCACCAAGCTTGGCCAAATCATATTTGAGCAGCGCCGGATTGATGCGCTCGATCCGGGCCGCATGCTCCAGATTCTTCTTGAACTGGCGGGCATGAAACTGCTTCAGCGTGCCGATGCCGTCGCGCAGAATGTCCCACCCAAGCACTTCTTCATAAATGTAAGACAACAGGATGCGCCCGGCGAATTTCGCAAAGTCCGCATCGCGCTCAATCAGCGTCTTGGCATTGAGCACCACCGTCTGCTGCAAGTCCTCGCGCGTCATTTCCGTGTTGAGCGAGCGGCGCAGTTCCACCTCGATTTGCTCGCGGGTCAGGCACAGGTCCAGCCCGATGGCCGCAAAGGCGATGCGCGCCCGCAGTTCCGCGCCGTCCCACATCTCCGTCTGGCCACCGTCGCGCTTGATGAAAATAATCTGCTCCTGGCGGGCATCGCTGCCTGCGGCCGTTGCGGTTTGGGTCTTGCGGGATACATCGCGCTCCCGGCGATACAGAATGTAGGAGGTCGCCACCTTGTAGTGGCCGTGTTTCATCAATTCCTCTTCGACCAAATCCTGCACGTCCTCAATGGACACAAACGCCTGCCCCATGTCGCGCACCCGTCCGCTGATGGACTCCGCCACACGCACCGCCGGTTCGCTGTCCAGATGCAGGGAAAGGAACGCCTTGCGGATGGCCACTTCGACCTTGTTCTGGTCCCACGGCACGACCTGGCCATTGCGCCGAATTAGACGCACATGAACCGGAAGCGCCTCGCCCGCAGCCACTGTGCCCGATCCATCGCCATTCGCCGCCGCCGCCGTTGCCGTGCGCGAGCGCTTGAAGACGAGGCTCTTCGCCACGTCATGCTGGTTCTGATGCACCAATGCTTTTTCAATGATGCGATTGATGTCGTCCTCTGACAGCACCCGGTCCTTGTTGGCCGCCCAACGGGCGACGATTTCCTCGCCAACTTCCTTGGCGACTTCGCCAACGAGCTTCCGGTTCTGGTCCGTGTAAATGTCATGCACCTGGCGTGACAGCAGCAAGTCCGTCAGTGCGGACCCGACGGTGTCGGCAATTTCGGCGAGGTCAAAATGCCGGGCAACGCCTTCGGCGATGACCATCACGTCGGGCTGCACCACGGTGGAGTTGACGATCACTTCCCGCCAGTTAAAGCGGGGCTTCTGGTCGTCGGGCGTCTGGGAAAAACGTTTGAGCGCGTTGTCTTCGTCGAGCTGGATATGGCGGATCATGGGAGTAGGGAATTAGGAATTAAGAAGGCAGAATTAAGAAAAACAGGAGGGGTGAAAGGCGTGAGGTCAAAGTTTGCGGCAAATTTGGTTTTCAATTTGCTGAATTGTCCGACCAGTCAGACCAGTCCGACGTGACGGACCTCCGTCTAACTCGGCGGCAACATCGGCGGAATGTTGGGTGGCATGGCGTGATTGGTGGATGGTGGTACCGGCGAAGGCAGTGGCCTTGGCGGAGGTGGGCGCGGGGCGGGTGGCCCCCCGAACATCTGCCGGATTTTTTCTTTCGCTTGGAGTTTGTGGTAGGGTTTGATTGAGAAGGCAACCGCGCCAACGGCAATCACGAAGGCGACTAGATCGTCCACCTCGCCAATGGGCGGCAGGAAATCGAGCGCAATGCCAAGCGGTGAAATGATGTAGAACACCGCGCCAAACAGGCACCTTTTGGCCCAAAGCGAAACCTTGGGGTCGGTGCCAACATAGTAAAGAACAATTGCTTTTTCCGCGCCCCACCGCACCGGCGCGAAAACCACGCCGAGGCAACCTTGCCGGGGAAAGTGTTGGGAACCTTGAGGTTGCACGCGGTCATTGCGTTGGAAGACAGGAAAAAGTTTCGCGTATCGGGTTTTGGGTTTCGAGTTAAAGGTCCGCGGTCAGTTGGTTTTTGGCCTTGGCGATCAGTTCTGCATTCTAAATTCTGAATTCTGAATTTTTCGCTCTACAGATCATCGTTGTGGATGTCGCCGAGGGAGCTGGACTTTTGATACTCGGTGACGCGGCCTTCAAAGAAGTTTTGTTCCTTCTTGATGTCCATCATTTCCGCCAGCCAAGGCAGCGGGTTAGTGATGCCCGGATTCAGGGGCTTCAGGCCCACGCCCTCAAGGCGGCGGTCGGCAATGTAATCTATATATTGCATGAACTCGCTCGCCGTCAGGCCCACGCCGCTTAAGGGCAGGCAATCGCGGATGAAGTCCTTTTCAATCGCCACGCCCTCGGCCATGAGGTCGGATAGTTCCTGGCGAAACGCCGGGGTCCAAATCTCCTTGTTCTCCTCGACCAGATCCATGAGCAGATTGCGGAAGACTTCGATGTGGTTGCTTTCGTCGCGCAAGGTGTAGCGGAACATCTGCCCGATGCCCGGGAACTTGTTCTGCCGATAAAGCGAAAGCACCATGCCGAACAGCCCGTAGAACTGCGTACCCTCCATGACCTGGCCAAACAGAAAAATATTTTTGGCCAAGGCCTGCTTGGTCGCCGGGTCCTTGAGGTCCAAATCACGGCGCAGGGCCTTGGAGTTGCTGGTCACGAAGCTCGTCTTGCGCTTGATGGTCGGAATGTCCTCAAACATAGCCTCGCATTCGTGGGGGTTGATGCCCAGCGAGCTGATCATGTATACCAAGGAGTCGGCGTGAATGTTCTCCTCATGCGCGTGGCGACCCAGGACGAGCTTCAACTCCGGCGCGGTCACGACTTCACGAACGACGTGCAGGATATTATCACCCACAATGCCCTCGGCGGCGGAGAAGTAGCCAATCGCCATCTTGATGATCCAGCGGTCCACGTCCGTGATGGCCTTCGAGCTGTCGCGCCATTGCTCGCAGTCCTTTTGCATTGGGAGGTCTTCGGGCTCCCAATGGTTGGCCTTCATCTTCTTGTAGAGCTCATAGGCCCACGTGTATTTCAGCGGCAGGATGTTGAAGAACATTGTCTGCCGGCCGTTGATGACGCGCTTCGCGGCATAGGCTTCTTCGGCTTTCTGGCGGTCGAGGAGAAAAGATTTCGGACCAATTTGGTAAGTGACGGTATCGGCGGGCATGGCGGCAGTTTTCAGTTCGTGGGGGTGGCGTCGGACGGGTGGGACGGGCGACGGATCGGTTTTGAGGCGGTTTATTCGGTTTTGGTTCGATTTAGGTTCTGTTTTTTTCGCGCTTCGGGCGACTGGCGCAAGCAAGGCCCGGTACGCCGAAGGCGCGGAAAAAACAGCACAGGAAACTGCGAGGGGTTCGGTCGGGAGCGGCCGCAAATCCACAATCGCCTGCGTGGAGGGTATTAGTCGTGCAGAATTGGAGCTTTGTCAAGCCCCTACCACTACATTTAGTGTTACTTTTTTCATTACCCCCCTACAGGTAGGGGTTTAGATTAAGCAAATTTAATGCCTACATTAGCGATTTCACCGGCTTTTCAGCCAAAATAGGGCGTTTTCCTGGCCAAAAGCGCTCATTTCAGAGCCGGGGTGGCTCCGCGATGAACGAAGCGTCCAAAATCGCCCAAATATGGCGTTCCCGCAACGAATTGTTGTTCTTTCTTTGCACAAGATTCACACAACCCGGCTTATTCACAATTTTGGTTGGCTCTAAGAACACGAAAATGATCCTGAAACCACGGATTTCACGGATTTTCATTAATCTGTGCTACCGTTGCCATCCGTGGTAAAAATTATCTTATGCGCTTCCCCCAGCTCCTCCTACGCGCCGAAGCCGTGGTCGCCCGCACCCAAAAGGCGCTCCCGGCGGAGCTGCGCGAGCCGGCGACCGCCGTTCCGGTCCTCTTCGAGCCAGCCCCCGGCCCCGAATGGGTCGACGACGAGGTGGATGAGGACACACTGGGCCTTTTTGTAGGACCGGCGCATGGCGAAGATCCAGGCCTCGACCCGATGCCCTCGCAAATTATCCTTTTTCTAAATAACATCTGGGAATACGCCGAGGAAAATCCCGCGATTTTCGACGCCGAAGTCCGCACCACCTACCTCCATGAACTGGGGCACTATCTCCGCTTCGATGAGGGCGATTTGGAACGGCGGGGGTTGGGGTGAATTATTTCCGATAAACTTCCCGCCGGTGACCGATTTTAGCGATTGTCACAATTCGCTTGGTGTCATCCAACTCGTATATGATTCGGTAATTTCCCTGGCGAATCCGGTACGCCTCCTGCCCCGAAAGTTTGACGCCGTTCGCCGGTCGGGGTTCGTCCCGCAACGCTTCCATCCGTTCGAGAATCCGACGCAAATCCTTCGGCGGAATCCCCCGCACGTCTTTTTGCACTGACGGCTTCACTACTAACTCATATTTGTCCACGGCGCTTTAACTCCTTGAGAAAGGATTCGTAAGCAATCGGCTTCTCTTTCTTTCTCTCCTGAAGGTCGTGAAGATCCTCCATGTCCTCGAGGAGGGAGGACCGAACAACTTCATTCACGACGCTGGAAAGCGTAGTATCATTCTCCAAGGCCTTGATTTTCAGCGCCTTGTGCAAGCCCTCATCGAAGTAAACGGTGGCGCGAGTCATGAAACAAGCTTGCGCTTTGACGTTAAAACGTCAAGTGCCTAATCGAGTAGACCGCAATTCAATTTCCGGATCAATTCTTGAGACTGCACAACCAATATTCTTTACGCCAATAATATAGACAAATGCCATCGATGCCCTTTGTGGTTTGCCATAAATCGCGATCCTCGGACTTTGACACATGCAGGTAACGATCTTTGGTTTTGTCTATCGGCCTCCATGAGGGATCACGCAAGTCACCGTTGTTTGCCGACCTGACGCGAGAAAGCATTTTGAGGTCATATACGCCGAATTTGCAATAATTGCCCTGTGCCTGAATCAAAGAAGGTGTATTGGCACCTCCCTCCCAATCTGGGAATGCCAATTGGACAATATCGTCTTCCCAATAGCAAATATCGCAAATTGCAAATGACCCGGGTGGTTCATTGAACATCAAGTATCCGCAGCAAGGGCAAGGATTCCTGGGAACTACCAAAGCTGCTACATCTGCTGCCGATATTTTATCCAACCTAAACACCGCCAAATCGCACCTCCCCTGCAAGCTCCCCACCGAATTCGTCGTCCCCACCCCGATGCATTTGAATCCCCCCGCCCGCGCTGCCTCCAGGCCGACAAACGCGTCCTCGAACACCACGCATTTTGCTGGAACCCGGTTGATTTTCGCCGCGGCTTTCAAAAACACCTCGGGGTCGGGCTTCCCGTGACTCACGTCCTCAGCGCTGACGATATCCGCAAAAAATCCGTGCAGCTTCGCCAAAGTCATCACGTGGTCAATGTTGACCCGCGGCGTTGACGATCCCACCACACACGGCACGCCCACCGCGCGCAGCCCTTCGAGCAACTCTCGCACTCCGGGCAGCGCCGATATCCCCGTCGTTTTCAATATCTCGCGATAGAGCTCCTCCTTGCGCGCGCCCAGACGCGCGATTTCCGCCGGATCATCCGCCCACTTTAAGATTTGCGGGATGATAAACTGGTTCTTGCGCCCGAAGCCCGCCTTGAAATGCCCCGGCGGCAACACCCGCTTTTCCTCCACCGCCAGCAAGTCCCAGCTCTGCTCATGCGCGGCCGAGGAATCAATGATAACACCATCCCAGTCAAAAATGGCGCCGATTTCAGAGGAAGACATGGTTTACGGTTTTCGGTTTACAGTTTGCGGTTTCAACGCCTCAAAATTCACTGAGAACAGCGATTCAGTCCGGGCGAGCAACCGTAAACCGTAAACTGTAAACCGCAAACTCCCCCGGAGCACAAAGTTAAATTTGGTTTGAAACCTCAGTGCCTCAGTGCCTTAGTGCCTCAGTGCCTACCCTCGCTGTCGTCAAACCCAAGGTCCGTGGCTTCGTCTGCGTCACCGCCCACCCGACTGGCTGCGCCGCGAATGTGCGCGAACAAATCGCCCACGTCCAATCCCAGCCGCCGCTCACCCGCGGGCCCAAGAAAGTTCTGATCATCGGCGCTTCCACCGGCTATGGCCTCTCCTCGCGCATTGTCGCAGCATTTGGCGCCAGGGCCGCCACCTTCGGCGTCTTTTTTGAACGCCCCACCGACAAGGGTCGCCCCGCCTCCGCTGGCTGGTATAATTCCACCGCTTTCGAACAGGCGGCCCACGCCGATGGACTCTACGCCAAGAGCATCAACGGCGATGCCTTTTCCGAGGATATCAAACTGCAAACCATCGCCCGCCTGAAGGAAGACCTCGGCCCGGTGGATTTGGTCATTTACAGCCTCGCCTCCCCCCGGCGCACCGACCCGCGCTCAGGCGAAGTTTACAAATCCGTACTCAAGCCCACGGGCGCGCCGTTCACGGGCCGCACGCTCGACACGGATAAAAAGGAAGTTTTTGACCTCACCATAGAGCCCGCGACCGACGAGGAAATTCGCCAGACCACCAAAGTGATGGGTGGCGAAGATTGGGAACTCTGGATTGACGCCCTCCGCCACCACAACCTCCTTGCCCCCGGCGCCATTACCGTCGCTTATTCCTACATCGGGCCCGAGGGTACTTATCCCATTTATCGCAATGGTACGATCGGCATCGCCAAGGAACACCTCGAAGCCACCGCAGCCCGTTTGACGGCAAAACTCAAAGATCTTGGCGGCAAAGCCTGGGTCTCCGTCAACAAAGCCGTGGTCACCCAGGCGAGCTCTGCCATCCCGGTGGTCCCTCTCTACCTCTGCATCCTGCTCAAGGTCATGGCCGAGAAAAAGGTGGACGAAGGCTGCATTGAACAAATCCAGCGCCTCTTCGCGACCCAGCTCTACCGCGCCGACGGCCAAGGCGCAACCGCCGATTCCGCCGGACGCCTCCGCGTGGACGACTGGGAAATGCGCACCGACATTCAGGATGAGGTCAAAAAAATCTGGCCCGAAGTCACCACAACCAACCTCGACACCTTGACCGCCTTCCCCCGCTACCAGCAGGAGTTTCTAAAACTCTTTGGCTTCGGCCTGCCCGGCGTTAATTATGACGCCGAGGTCGAGTTGGATGTGCCGCTCGCGTAAACTAAACCGGCTTTATGTAACTCTGGGGCAGTTTCGCGGTTTCACAGCTTTCTACCCTCGCTCTACCGTGCCCAATTCCCTCCCCCTCCTCCACACTGCCACCGGCCTAGCCCTTTTTGCCAATGCCGCCCAAGGCCATATGGCAAGCAACCATCCCGCGGCTCCTTCCCAGCCGCAGCAACAACCGGCGTTAAACCTGCTGGCAGCCCCCAACTCCCAAGCCCTCGAGCAAACGGCCCTCGGCGAATTTTCCGCTCATTTCGACGGCGTCCTCGGCACCTCCCTCGACCTCGTCCTCCACACCCTCGAGCCCGCCACCGCCCTCCACTGCCAAGAAGAAATTTTATCCGAAATCGAGCGCCTGCGCGCCATCCTCAGCACTTACGACCCGGCCAGCGAAATTCGGCAAGTTATGGCTGGAGCGCCCGTACGCTCGCCGGAACTCGCCGAAGTCTTGGCGGCCTACGAAACTTGGGCCAACCGCACGGGTGGCGCGATCAATGTCAACCTGGCCCACGTCATCGCCGCCTGGAAAGGCGCCGAGAATTCTGGCGTCGCGCCAACGACATCCGCCCTGCGCGCCGCCCTGCGCCTACCGCTTGCGTACAACGTGGATGCACTTGGCAAGGGGTACATCATTGACCGCGCCGTCGCCATTGCCCGCTGCCTTGTCCCCGCCGGCCTGCTCGACATCGGCGGTGATATCCGAGTCTGGGGCAATACCGACTGGCGCCTCGGTATCGCCAACCCCGCCAATCCTGCCGAGAACGCCGCCCCCGTTGCCACTTTCACGCTCCGCGACGCCGCCGTCGCCACCAGCGGTGGCTACGCGCGCCAATTCTCCATCGCCGGCCAGCGCCACTCGCACCTCATCAGCCCCTTAACGCTCCAACCACTGCGTCCTTTTGCCGCCGCCACCGTAATCGCTTCTGACGCCCTCACCGCCAATGCGCTATCGAGCGCCGCCTGCGTGCTCGGAGCGGTAAAAGGGGCCGCTCTCGCCAACATCCACGCCACGGCCCATTTCATCAGCGACGCGTTTACAGCTACCGTCAACGCCACCAAAATTTTCGTCGCCGCCGTGCCGGCCCCCACCGCGCCCAGCCAAGTGCCCCCGGCACCCAGTTCACCCGCTGCTTCAGCCCCTTCGCCGGGCGCGCCTGCCGCACCCGCGACCACCGATTCGCCCGCAGCCCAATCCCCGTGGCCCAAAGATTTTCAAGTGGCCGTCAATCTCACGCTGGGGACCAACCAATCCGGTCGCGGCAAGCGCGCTTATGTTGCCCTCTGGATCGTCAACGACAAGAACGCCACCGTGCGCACCGTGGATGTCTGGGGCCGCCAGGCCAAATATTGGCCTGAATTGTCATTTTGGTGGAGTGACCCCCGCAACCGCGCCAATTTTGCCCTCCCGCTCACCCGTGCCACCCGCCCCGACGGCAAATACACCCTCGTCTGGGATGGCAAGGACGACAAAGGCCATCCGCTCCCCCAAGGGAAATATACTGTCGTCCTTGAAATCAACCGCGAGCACGCCAGCCACTCCAAACAAACCGTAGTGGTAAATTGCGCCGATGCTCCGGTGGATGCCGTCCTCAAGGCCACCTCCGAAAATGGCGATTCCCCGGTGCACTACGGGCTGCCGGCCAATCCCTCCGCCGCCAAGCCCGCGGCCTCCGCCGCTCCCGCTGCCACCGTGCCTCCAGGAAAATAATCAATTCGTGCGCGATTGACAGCCACTGCTTCCCGGGCATTGTGCGTTTGGCTTCCTCTTCATGCGCCTCAATCGAAAATTTGTCCACCAGTGCCGCACGTTGCACGTTTACCTCACGATGCTGGGGCTTTTGGTGCTGCTCTTTTTCGGCATCACCGGCTTTACCGTTAACCATGAAGACTGGTTCGGCGCCACCACCCCAACCGTCACCACCGCCGAAGGGCAGACTCCGGCAGACCTGATCGCCAAAAATGACGCTCTGCGCATCGTCGAAAATCTGCGCACTAATTTTCACATCACTGGCGCCATGACGGCCTTTGACGACCTGGGCGACCATTACGAAATTGGCTTCAAAAACCCCGGCCAAATCTGGGAGGTGGAAATCCAAAAAGCCGACGGCCAAACCACCGTTCGCAACGAAGCGTTCAATTTTGCTGCGGTCATCAACAATCTCCACCGCGGTCGCTACAGCGGCGCAGCCTGGAAATGGATTATTGATCTCTGCGCCCTGCTCATTGTACTCGCCTGCGCCACCGGCTTCGTCCTCTGGCTCGTCCTCCCCCACCGCCGCAAATACGGCCTCGCCGCCTTTGCTCTGGGCACCATTGGCACTCTGGCCATTTACTACTTCCTGGTCCCCGGTGCCGACGCCCCTCCCCCGCCGCCCGCGCCTGCCACCGCAGCCGCCACGGCAACCTCAGCACCGTAGATTTACACACGACCGCGCGGTGGTATTTCAGAAAGTCCCATCGCTTGACAATTTCGGAAAGTAGATACATTATGTGTGTATGAAAACCGAGTTTGCCACCCGGCCCGCGCGGGTATTCCGCAACGGCAATTCCGTCGCCGTGCGCCTGCCCAATGGCTGGGCGAAAGCGGGTGCCGTCATGCAGGCCAGTCGACATGGGAAATACATCTCCTTGGAATTGAGGGAGAAAAAACCAAAAACGTTGGCCGAATTGTTGGCGCGAATCCGGGCCATCGGGCCGGAGCCGGGGCCATTCGTGCGTGAGCAGCCACCGTTCCCCGAGCGGGATTTCATGAAAGACTGATGGCCCATCTCTTGGATACCAACGTTTGCTCGGCCATCATCCGCGCCAAGGATGGGGAATTTGCCGATCGTGCGTTGCGCAATTGGCCGGCTGCGGCAATTTCAGCAATCACTGCCCATGAATTGGAATTTTGGGCGAATAACACGGGACCCCGTCGAGCTCTACGAATTCGGTGGTTGCTCAATCAAATTGAAATTCGTTTTTTTGATGCCGGGGCCGCAGCCAAAGCTGCGGGAATCAGGACGGTACTGCTGGGCAAGCCGCTGGCCACTTACGACGCCCTCATCGCAGGTCATGCACTTGCTTTGGGATTTATTCTCGTGACCGACGACGCCGATTTCAAACGCGTCCCGGGCCTGCGGATGGAGAATTGGCTGAAGGTGTAGTCCACGACCCTGGCAGCGCAGTCTTGTTTTAACTTTGCAGTCGTGGGCCCCCATCTTCAATTTCGCCCTGATGAACCCCGGCGTTTTTCTCACTGCCCAATGGCGGATGCTGGTGTTTCTCAACTATGAAGTAAATCCAGCGATTCTCGCCCCGCTTGCCCCCCGCGGCACTGAACTGGACTGTTGGAAGGGCAAGGCCTTCGCCAGCCTCGTAGGTTTTCAGTTTCTCGATGCCCGCTTGCGGGGTGTGGCGATTCCCTTTCACCGCAATTTCGAGGAGGTCAATTTGCGCTTTTATGTGCGCCGGCAAACGCCGGAAGGCTGGCGGCGCGGGGTGGTCTTTATCAAGGAATTGGTGCCGCGCCTTGCCGTCGCCAGCGTCGCGCGCTGGATTTATAATGAGAACTACCACGCTTTGCCGATGCGCCATAAGGTCGAACAGCCCGCGCCCGATTTCCCGCCGACCGTCGAATACACCTGGCGATTAGGTGGACGCTGGCAAAGTCTCCGCGCCGCCGCCGCCGGTCCCGCCGCGCTGCCCGCGCCCGGCTCGCTCGAAGAATTCATCACGGAGCACTATTGGGGCTACACTGCCCAGCGTGATGGGGGCACCCTCGAATACCAAGTTGAGCACCCCCGCTGGCCCGTGTGGCTGGCGGCCCGATCCTCCTTCGACGGCAATGTTGCCCGCCTCTACGGCCCGCAATTTGTCGAGCCCCTCAGCCAAAAACCCGCCTCGGCATTTGTGGCCGCTGGCTCGGAGGTTGGCGTTTCTAAAGGAATTCGCCTCTGATTCGTGCCGATTCGCGGATCAGCGTCTTAACTCTCCTTCGTCGCGTACTTCTCCTTGAGCGCTTCGATGACTGACGGATCTGCCAGTGTCGTTACGTTCCCCAAGGCCCGGCCCTCGGCGATGTCACGCAGCAAACGACGCATGATTTTGCCCGAGCGCGTTTTCGGCAAATCCGCCGAGAAAATGATTTTGTCCGGCAGCGCGAACTTGCCGATTTTCTTCGCCACCAAGTCATTCAACTCGCGGATGAGGTCCGGGCCCGCTTCCTTGCCGTGCTTGACCGTGACAAAGGAAATCAGCGCCTGCCCCTTCAACTCGTGCGCAATGCCCACGACTGCGCTTTCCGCCACGGACGGGTGCTCGACGTAAACGCTCTCCAACTCCGCCGTGCCGATGCGGTGGGCGGAAACGTTCACGACGTCGTCCACGCGGCCGAGAATCCAATAATAGCCGTCTGCGTCCTTGCGGGCGCCATCTCCGGGAAAATAATATTTGCCACCCCATTTGGAGAAATAGGTATCCTTGAAGCGCTGCGGGTCGCCCCAGATGCCGCGCATAATGCCCGGCCAGGGCTTCTTAATCGCCAGGGTACCGGCGCGCACGTCTTTGGCGTCGTCGTCCAACACCGCTGGCTCAATGCCAAAGAACGGTACAGTCGCGCTGCCCGGTTTCGTCGGAATCGCGCCCGGCAGGGGCGTCAGCATGATGCCGCCGGTTTCCGTCTGCCACCAGGTGTCCACGATCGGGCAGCGACCGCCGCCAATGACATTGTGGTACCACATCCAAGCCTCGGGATTGATGGATTCGCCGACCGAGCCGAGCAGGCGCAGCGACGTCAAATCGTGCTTCTGCGGCCAGACTTCGCCCCACTTCATGCACGCCCGAATCGCGGTCGGTGCGGTATAGAAAACCGTGACCCGGTATTTGTCCACCACCTGCCAGAAGCGGTCGTTCTCCGGCCAATTGGGCACGCCTTCAAACATCACCACTGTGGCGCCATTTTGCAGCGGCCCATAAAGGATATAGCTGTGGCCGGTGACCCAGCCAATATCCGCCGTGCACCAAAACACGTCCTCGGGCTTGAGGTCGAAAATATATTTGGCCGTCAGATAGGCATAGGTCATGTACCCGCCGGTCGTGTGCATGATGCCCTTGGGCTTTCCGGTCGAGCCGCTCGTATAAAGAATGAACAGCAAATCCTCGGCATCCATGCGCTCGGGTTCGCAATTGCGCGACTGGCTCGCGACCGCATCGTGGTACCACACGTCGCGACCTTCCTTCATGACCACCGGATGCAATTGCTTCTGCGGCTCGCGCGCCACGACCAGCACCTTTTCCACGCTCGGGCAGCCGGCGATAGCTTCATCCACAGTATGCTTGAGCGCGAGCACCTTGCCGCGCCGGTAGCCCGCGTCCGCCGTGATTACCACCTTGGCATGGCAGTCAATCACCCGGTCTTTGATGGATTCCGCTGAAAATCCGCCGAAAATCACCGAGTGCGGGGCGCCAATCCGCGCGCAGGCCAGCACCGCAATCGCCAGCTCCGGGATCATCGGCATGTACAACATGACATTGTCGCCCTTCTGCACGCCCAGGCCCTTCAGCACATTGGCAAACAGGCACACTTCCCGGTGCAGGTCCGAATACGTCAGCACGCGCTGGTCGCCGCTTTCGCCTTCAAAAATGATCGCCGCCTTGTTGCGGGTGGCATCGTGCAAATGGCGGTCCACGCAATTGTAGCAAATATTGGTCACTCCACCCTCGAACCATTTGTAAAACGGCGCGTTCTTGTCATTTAGCACCGTGTGCCATTTTTGGTACCAGTGCAGTTCACCCGCCACGTCCGCCCAGAATTTTTCGGGATCGGCAATGCTCCGGGCATACATCTCCTGGTATTGCTCCATGCTCTTGATGTGCGCTTGCCGGGCAAATGCGGCCGACGGTGGAAACACGCGGTTTTCCTGGGAAACGGTTTCGAATTGCGAGGAGGAGGCAGTCATGGGGGGAAGCGAAAAGGGGAAGGGCCAAGTTTTTGTAATTTGCCCCCGGCGGCAAGCCAAAAGGACCGGTAGTAGATTTCGAAATATTCGAAAGAACGCTTTCCAATCGCCCCGGCTCCGCCAAACTGCCGCCATGGACACTGCCCTCTTCGACTACCCGCTGCCGGAGGCGCTCATTGCGCAATCGCCGGCGGAGCCCCGCGATTCCGCCCGGCTCCTCGTTGTCGACCGCGCCACCCGCCGGGTAGCCCACCACATCTTCCGGGACCTGCCAGACCTGCTCCCGCCCGCCACCCGGCTCTTTCGCAATCATGCCTCCGTGTTCAAGGCCCGCCTGAATCTCCACCGCCCCACCGGTGGTGGACTCGAGTGCCTCCTGCTTCATCCCGACCTCGAAAGAGACCCCGCCGGCCAAACTTGGTGGTGCCTCCTCCGCCCCGGGAAAAAATATCCCGTCGGCGCCTCTTTCGGCGCCGAAAATATCTTCACTGCGTTCATCCTCGAAAAATCGCCCGATGGTCGCATCCTCGCGCATTTCGAAGTGAAAATTCCCGGTGGCATGATCGCCATTACCGAACGGATTGGCGAGATGCCACTGCCACCTTACATCCGTCGTAAAGGCGCTGACGCGCTGGATCGCCGCGCCCCTGACTCCATCAGTTACCAAACCATCTACGCCGACCCAACGAAAAAAATCGCCGCTGCCGCACCCACCGCCGGACTCCATTTCACCCCTGCAGTGCTCGACGCCCTGGGCGCGCGCGGTGTGCCCATGTATGACTTGGCCCTGCGCGTGGGCCTTGGCACCTTCCGCCCCATTTCCGCCGACCACGTCGAAGACCACGTCATCCACCGCGAGTGGTATGAAATTCCCTCGGCCACCCAAATTGCCCTCGCCGCCCAGGGTGGACCAAGGCTGGCAGTCGGGACCACGACTTTGCGGGCGATCGAGGATTATTATTCCAAGCATGATGGGTCCAGCGGCCCCGCCCCACCATCCTTCGCCTGCCAACCCTGGCTCGCCGAAGCCGACCTCTTCGTTTATCCGCCGCGGAGATTCGCGGGCGCTGAAATCCTGCTTACTAATTTCCACCTCCCCCGCTCTACTTTACTCTGCCTTGTCAGTGCCTTTCTGTCTCCCGGCTCGGTGGACGGCATCGCGTGGCTCAAGAAAGTCTACGCCGAAGCCGCGGCAAAAAACTACCGTTTTTACAGTTATGGCGACGCCATGCTCATTCTCTAAAGGTGTCAGCCGCGGGTTCAGGGCTTTTCTTCCGGCGCCACCGCATGATAAGTCCCCGCCACCACTCCGACCAGGTTCTCCCGCGTCACAGTCGTGTCATCAATCATTTCGTTGTTATCGCCCTTGACGAGCCAGTGGTCCCCTTCGAGCCGCACCAGCCGGTGCATGATCTGTTTGCCCGTCGGATCTTTGTAAACCACCGGCTGCCCGACCGCCAAATCCTCCCAGCGCGTGGGCACCACGATGAACATGGTCCCCTCCCCTGAATTGGGCAACATGGATGTGCCGATCCCTTGCGCCACCGTCGCGCCCGGCAGCAAATTGCTCGTCAATGTGGTTGCCGTCTTGATTTGATCTGCATTATATGGTGCAGCCGTCGGCTCCAGCCATTCCGCCTGCGGCGCGCAAGCTCCTAGTCCTGTCACCGTTAGCGCGATACCCGCGACTAATGCGGGACGGCACCAACAAAGCTTGCACGTTTGAGGCATGGTGGGGTATTTTAACCTCGATTGGACTTTTGCGCAATAAGAAGTCGCTTGCCAAGCCGCCTGAAACAATTAACCGTTGGCATAATATTACATCGCCGCCGCCGACTCCCCGCTCACTCTTTCGCTTCTTCCTCATGCGCCATACCCGCCCCATTGTGTTTCTGACCGTGCTCGCTGGCGCCGTCCTCGCCGCCGGCTTCAAGACCGTCAATTACCTCGATGCCGACGCCATCATGGCCAAGGTCCATGACACCCACAGCGCCGAGGCCGAGACGGATATCGTCGAAATGGTTTCCGTCACCAAGGACGCCAAAACCAACGCCGTTCAAACCACCACCCTAAAGCTGCTGTCGGCAGTGCAGAAGGACAAAAAGGGCAACGTGATGTATTTAATGCGCGTTCTCGCGCCCGATGCCCAAAAGGGCGTCGCCTTCCTCATGCTTGAAGGCGACGGCGGCGCCGTGGACCAATACGTCGTCACGGCCCTTGGGACAAAGAAGATTCTTCCTGAAAATCGCGGCTCCAGCTTCTTTAATACCGACTTCACCTACGAGGACCTCCGCCGCGAAAAACCCGGTGAATGGAAATATGACCGCCTGGACGACGAGAAAATCGAAGGCACCGACTGCTACGCCATCATGGCCACCCCCGCGAACAAGGAACGCGAGAAAATCACCGGTTACACCTACCGCTTCCTCGACATTGACAAGACGACCTTCGACATCCGCCGCGTTGTTTTCCTCGACAGCAAGCAAAAGGAGCTGAAAGTCTTCGACGCCCACGACTACCAGCCCACCAACAACGCGGTCCAGCGCCCCCGAAGCGGCGAAATGAAAAACCTCATTACCGGCGCTTACACCATCATGAGCTTGCAAAACAGCCGCGTGAATCAGCCCATTGATGACAAGTTCTTCACCCTCGACACCCTTCAGCATTGGGGTGCCGACCAGGACAAACTCATCACCGAGCTGCAGTCCGCCGCCGCCAAGCCCACCGTTCCTGCTGCCTCCGGCGCAAAAACTCCATAACGCTGCTCCGGCTCCGAGCCGGCTCACCCCTTAATCCCACCCCTCGCGCCACCGCAACCCCGTCCCCTTTTCCGCCGTGTCGCCCTTCATCGGGAAGCTCCTTGGCTTCTGTTATCGCTGGGCATGGATCGTTTGGATCGTCGCCATCGCCCTGGCCGGGTTGGGTGCTTGGGCCGCCACTGGACTGAAACTTAATGTTTCCGCCGAGGGCCTCGTCCCCACCGACAGCCCCCTTCGCGCCACCTACGAAGAAGTCAAGGCCACCTTCGGTTCGGACTACGTCGTCGGCGTTTATGTCGAGGATCCCGCACTCTTTACGGTCGCGAAACTTAAGACGCTTTCCGGCCTGGCCAGCAAACTCGCCCAAATCCCGTCCGTCGAGCGGTCGGAAAGTCTTTTTAACGTCAACAACATTGACGGCTCCAGCGGCGCCCTCGCGACGGGTCCGATTCTCAATCCGCTCCCTGAAACTCCCGAGGCGCTCGAAAAAGCCAAAGCCCGCGCACTCCACAATCCCCTCCTCAAGGGCACCCTGATTTCGCCCGACGGCCAAGCCACGCTGCTGATGCTCTACCTCAAGCCTGAGATGGCCCAAAAGGAGGATTTCGACAAGGGCTTCGTTGAGCAAATCACCAAAATCATCGCCGACAATCAGGACGGCATCGCCAAAGATGAGGACGGCAATCCCATTCTGGACAAAAATAAAAGGCCCGTTGCCGATCCAGCCACGGTCTTCGCCAAAATCTTTCCCATTGGTTCGCCGGTGATGCACGTTGCCATCTCGAAGTACATCTTCCGCGACCAGATGCGCCTGCTCCCGCTCGCCTGCGTGATCCTCCTCGGCCTCCTCGGCCTCCTCATGCGCAGCGTCCACGGCGTCATCATTTTGCTTATTAACGCCGTGCTCGCCAATTGCTGGACCCTCGGCCTCATGGCCCTGCTCGGCATTCCGCTAAATATGCTCAATTACGTCGTGCCCGCGCTCGTCGTGATGATCGGTTCCGGCTCCGACGTGCATTTGATGATCGGTTCCGGCCAGCAGCGCGCGCGCGGGCTTAATGGCCTTCAGGCCATTTCCGAAACAGGTCGCCTCATTGGTCTCAGCCTCCTCCTCAACACCGGCAGCACCGTCCTTGGCTTTGCATCCACGCTCCTTACCGACATCGGTGTCCTCCGCGAATTCGGCGCCTCCGCCGCCCTCGCCATTTCACTCCGCTTTATCACCACCATGGCCGTGGTACCCGCCTACCTCCATGTCGTGGACCGCTGGCTTTCGAAAAAGGACAATTCCGCTCCAGCCGAAGTTGACCTCGCCTCCGCCCAGGGCCCCGCCGTGCCCTTAAGTGGCGTCTGGGACCGCTGGCTCACGCAGCCTTATATCAACCTCGTCTCCAAATACCTTGTACAACGTCCGGTGGCCGTGATGGCCGCCTGCGGCGTGCTCACCGGCGTTTCGCTTGTTTTTGCCGGCCGCATCAAACTGGACAATGACTTCGCCGCCTTCCTCCGCGCCGACTCGCCGGTGATGACCCAGCTCGACATTGTCTCCAAGCGACTCTCGGGCACAGACATCATTGACGTCTCTTTCCGTGGCGGCCCCGGCGAATACCTCCGCCCCCAGCGCCTCGCCCAATTGCTCAGCTTCGAGAATTATCTCCGTCAATTACCCGACGTGGACTCCGTCATGGGTCTGCCCGATTTTCTCGCGCTCGTGAACCGCGAATTCAACGACGGCTTGCCCGCCAATTATGTCATCCCTGAAAACCCGGCCGCCATCACCCAGTGTCTCTCCTTCTTCTCCCCGCGCGAACTCGCCCCGTACGCCACCAAGGACGGCGGCAAAGTCAATATTGTCCTCCGGTGCAATTTGCACGATACCACCCGCCTGAATGCGCTTGTGGACAAAATCAAAGCCACCCTGGGCAGCGGCCAGTTCGGCCCGCAGTTGTTCACCGTCAGCGGCCATGCTGTTCTCGCCGCCGCCTCCGTGGATGAAATCGCCAGCGGCCAAGTCGCCTCACTCACCAGCATGGTCTGCATCCTCGGTGGCATCGTGGCCATCGTATTCCTTTCCTGGCGCGCCGCCCTCGCCGCCATCGCCGCCAACCTCACCCCCATTGCCATTGTCTTTGCCGTCATGGGCTTGACGCACGTCCCGCTCAATCTCGGCACCTGCATGATCGCGGCCATCAGCATCGGCCTTGCGGTGGACAATACCATCAACCTCATGGTGCGCTACCACGACGACCTCCGGCGCACCCGTGACAAGGCCGCTGCCCTGCACGACACGATGGCCGCCGAATTCAAACCTATTGTCCTTTCGGGTCTATCCATGGCCGGCGGCTTTATGGCGCTCGGTGTGTCGAGCTTCGTGCCCATGCAGCAATTCGGTCTGCTCAGCGCGCTGGTCATGATCCTCGCCTGCTTTGGCGACTTGATCGTCACTGCGGCCATGCTGGGCAACAGCCGCATTATCACGGTCTGGGGCGTGCTCGATTTGAAACTCCGCCGTGCGA
Organism: uncultured Opitutales bacterium; assembly: GCA_964561455.1. GTDB lineage: Bacteria > Verrucomicrobiota > Verrucomicrobiia > Opitutales > JABDGR01 > JABDGR01. Next base: position 44,717 of record CAZLPS010000002.1, on the reverse strand, counting down.
TTGTGAAGCAATCTCCCGTCTTCGAAGGCTTCACCAACTGGCAGGCGCGCAAACTCATCGCCGCCTCCGATATCGAGGAGTTCCCGGCCGGCCACCACCTCATTCGCGACGGCGACACCGGCGACACCATGTACGTCGTTCTCGAAGGCGATTTCGAAGTCACCAAGGGCACCGGCGACACTCAATTCGCCATCAACAAAGTCGGCCCCGGTTCCGTCATTGGCGAAGTCGCCCTCATGGCAAAAGTCCAGCGCACGGCCGACGTCAAAGCCCTCACCCCGGTCAAAGTTCTCTCGCTCAACTTAAAGTCCCTGTCCGAACTTCAGCGCTTCAGCCCCTATTTGGCGGCCAAGCTCAATCTCAATCTCGCCAAAATCCTCGGCCTGCGTCTCGCAGATACGTTGAAAAAGACCCAGACGCAAAATCCATTCGCCAACACGCCCCTGGCCCAACCCACCGGCCACACCCATATCCCCTGGCAAAGCGCCGAAAAACCGCCAAGTTGAGCAGGGCGGGCAGGCAATTGTTGAATTGTTTTGTCAAGCCACGCGGGGTCGCCTCGGTTGGCAACTTCCTCAGTGTCGCTGCGCTTGAAGCCGACCAAACACCAAGTACGAGGTACCAAACCAATCCTCCTGTTAAAAAACTGGTGGAGCCGATGGGGCTCGAACCCACGACCTCCACAATGCCATTGTGGCGCTCTTCCAACTGAGCTACGACCCCAGTTTCACAGGAAACGCTGATTCAATCGGTACCGGCGGCGCTAGTCAATGGTTTTTGGACGATCCTGCTTCGGCCGGAAAGCGGCCTCAAAACAAGGGCTTGATTGTTTTAGGTTTAGATTGCTGTATGGTTGAATGGTTGAGCCTTGCGAGGTTCGTAACCAATTCAACAGTATAGCAATACACTCATTACCACCATGCCTGCGTCTGCCACCGCCACCAAGCCTTGCGATGTGATTCTGGCCCTCGATGTGCCTACCCGCGCCGAGGCCCTGGCATTTCTAGACCGCGTCGGCGGCGACCTTCGCTGGGTCAAAATTGGACTCCAGATGTTCGTCCGCGAGGGCCCGGGCCTTCTCGATGAAATCGCGGCCCGTGGCCACCGCATCTTTCTCGACCTGAAACTTCATGACATTCCGAATACCGTCGCTTCCGCCATTCGCAGCCTCCGCGGACGCCCGTGCGACTTGCTGACCATCCATGCCGCCGGCGGATCGGAAATGCTCCGCCAGGCGGTCGCCGCCGCCCATGAAACCAATCCGAATCTCCTGCTCTTGGCGGTTACCGTCCTCACGTCGCTGGACGATGCCGGCTTGGCCGCGACCGGGGTCGGTGACGGGGCCGGTGCCCAAGTTGCCCGTCTCGCGGGCCTGGCCCTCGACTCGGGCGTCCCCGGTCTCATCTGTTCACCGATGGAATTGCCTGCGCTGCGCGCTAAATTTGGCCGTCGGCCCCTGCTGATCACCCCGGGCATCCGCCCGACCGGGGCCGAGGCTGGAGACCAAAAGCGCGCCATGACCCCGGCCGAAGCGGCTGCCGCTGGAGCGGACTTTATCGTCGTGGGCCGACCACTGCTGCAGGCTAAAGACCCGCGCGCCACCCTGGCGGCAATTCGGGCAGAGATGAACTAAAGCATGTGAACCCAGAGATTTCAGAAAATGCGAGTCTGTTCAAAACCATAACCGGTAAAAACTGCCCCTTCCCCGCTCTCGGTGCCCTCCGTGGTCCAACTTCTGCAATCGTTCCCTTTTCATAATTCGTAATTCAAAATTCAATTTTTTGCCTTAATGTCCAACGCCGCCATTTTACTTTGTGCCGGGCGCGCCCATCGTATGCGAGGGACCGTCGCCGACAAGGTGCTCGCGCCACTGGCCGGCAAGCCGGCCCTGTGGTATTCGTTACAAGCATTTCTCGCCGCTGGCGTGGTGGATTATTTCATTTTCGTGGTCCGCGACGCCGCCCAGATGGCCGCCATCACGGCGGTGGCGGACCGGTGCAAAATTCCGCCGGTCAAAATCCTTTTCACGGTGGGCGGCGCCGAGCGCCAGGATTCCGTGTTTAACGGCCTGCAAGCGGTGCCGTCTGAGGTGGAGAACGTCTTCATCCATGACTGCGCGCGCCCGCTGATTACGGTCGCCAGCCTCAGTGCCCTGGCTGCGGCAGTTGCCGCCGATGGCGCAGCCGTCCTGGCCCATCGCGTCACCGACACCATTAAGCAAGTTTCGTCGCAAGAGGGCAAAAACCTGCGCAATTTGAAAACCCGCGATCTCCAGCGCGACCTCCTCTGGGCCATGGAAACCCCGCAAGCCTTTTCCCGCGAATTGATCGTGAAAGCCTATGCGAAAGTTCGCGCCCAAAAGCTTCGCGTGACGGACGATGTCGCTGCGGCGGCGCTATTGAACCACCCGGTGACGATTGTCGAAAATAGCTCGCCCAATCCAAAGCTCACGCATCCGGAGGACTTTGCCTGGGTGGAAATCTTGCTTCGGAAGAATTTGGCAGGATGACCTTTAAGCCATGTCGCATACTGTAAGCAGACTCCCGCAGGGTCTCAGTGACTCCCCGCTCCCAGCTCCGCGCTCCCAGCTACCTTCTTCATCCGCCCGTCCACCAAATGCACCAGCCGATCTGCGATGTCCAAAATCCGCGTGTCGTGCGTTACCAGAACGATGGTGCAGCCTGATTCCTTGGCCAGTTTTTGAATTAGATTTACGACTTCCCGGCCCGTGGCGCCGTCGAGGGAGGCGGTGGGCTCGTCGGCGAGAATGATTTCCGGCCGGCGCACGAGCGCCCGGGCAATGGCCACGCGCTGCTTCTGTCCGCCCGAAAGATGACTTGGATGCTTCTTCGCGTGTTCGGCGATACCCACGCGCTCGAGCAGTTCCATCGCCCGCGCCCGGGACGTCGCGCCCGTTTCGCCGTCATCGAAGCTCAACGGCATCTGCACATTCTGGCACACGGACAGCG
>CAZLPS010000002.1:0-41648 GCA_964561455.1 uncultured Opitutales bacterium | reverse complement strand
GTTTCGCCGTCATCGAAGCTCAACGGCATCTGCACATTCTGGCACACGGACAGCGACTCGATCAAGTGATGCGCCTGAAAGATAAACCCGATTTTCCGCCGCACGGCGACGAGGTCCCGCTGGCGCGCGGCGAATAATTCCTGCCCCGCGACCACCAGGCTCCCGTGCTGCACGGCCCGCTGCCCGCCGATGAGTTTTAAGAGTGTCGTCTTCCCGGAACCCGAGGGCCCCATGATGAGGCAGATCTCCCCGGGCGCGAACTCGGCGTCAATCCCATGCAACACCTCTTTGGTCACCGTCCCCTCGGTGAAGGAATGGTGCAAGTCGCGAACTTGGATGATGGGGGACATGGGAACGCGAAATTTTGAATTTTTCATCAGACGATGTCCGCCGGGTTTGCCTTGCGCAGCTTCCGCGTCGCCAGTGCTCCTGCCATCAAACACATCGCCAGTGCCAGCCCGAACACCATCCCGACATTCGGCGCCGTCAAATGCGCCGGCATGTGTCCGTACGTCCGCGTCGCCCAATACAGCCCCGCGGCCAGCCCGAGCCCCGGCACAAATCCGAACACCGAAAGGATCACCGACTCCTGCAGCACGAGTTTGATGAAATAGCCGTCGGTAAACCCGATGGATTTCAGCGTGGCGTACTCCGGCAAATGGTCGGTTACGTCCGTATAGAGAATCTGGTAGACAATCACCGCGCCGACCAGAAGCGAGACCAGCATCGAGGCCGTGATGACAAACCCAATGGGGGTGCGCTCCGTCCAATACCCTTCTTCCTTGGCGAGGAATTGGGTGTAGCTTAGCGCCTGCACATCATCTGGCAGGCGCTTGTCCATTTTCGCCGCGACGGCTTCCGCATCGGCACCCGGCTTGAGGGTGAGCAGGCCGAGGCTGATTTGGTCCGCCCGCGCGCTGGGCATGATCTTTAGGTAAGTGTCGCGCCCCATGAGCACATTGCCATCGGCGGCAAAGGTCACGCCCATGTCAAACAAGCCCGCGATCTGCACGTGATGGTCGTCCACTTCGGTGTTGATGGCCCCATTGTTCGCTGCGAGCAGCTTCGGCACCGGACCGTAGTCCGTGCGCGAGAGCCGGTCGAACAGGATGGCCCCCGAGAGCTTGAGCTTGTCCTGCTGGGCGAGGATCTCCGGGTTTGTAAACGGTTCTTCCGTGGGATTGAAGGCGAGGCAAAAGATGTCGCGCGCCCGACCGGACTCTGGGTTCTTAAATGGCAGGCTCCCGAGATTCAAACTGGTTGCGCCGACAACCGAATCATCATATCCCTGCGCCGAGAACAACCGCGCCCGGGGAAACTCATGGCTGCTGCCCAGGTATTCAAATTGTGAGCTGATCAGCACCACGTCCGCCCGCATCTGTTTAATGGGCGCCACGACCTGGGCGAACAACGCCGATTGCAGGCCGACTTGAAAGAGCATCATTGCCACGGCCACGGTAATGCCCGCCACCGCCGCCGCGAATCGCTTCTTCTCCTGCACCAGTTGGCGCCAGGACAGCGGAATGCCGAGCGGAAATATCCACTCCGCAGGCGGGCGCATCTTCCGCGTGGCGGGCCGGGTCATGGGGCGAATTGTACCTTCACTTGACCGTTGATCAAGTTGGCAGCCGGCGCCGGGTTGTCCAGCCGCACTTTCACCAGCACGACCGGCTGGTCGGAAAATACCGTCGGGTCCGTGTTCGGCAGCGTATTCGCCACCACGGTTGGGCTGATTTCAACCACCGAGCCGAACAACCCGTCGTCCGGCAGCGCCGAGCCAGTGGTCAGCGTTTTTTGGCCGACGTGGACTCCTGGCAGATCATCAATGTACACCAGCGCATCCACATTGATTTCATGGGTGTCGCCCAGTTGCAGCAACCCCGCCGGACCCACCGCTTCGCCCGCCCGCGCCAGGACCGCCAAAACTTTCCCCGCCGCCGGGGCGCGGACCTCGCTCATGGCCAGTTGCGAGCGGGCCACGGCGAGAGCAGATTCCGCCGCTTCCACCCGCGCCTGCGCGGCCGCCAAAACAGGCACACGCTCCGCCTGCACGGATTCGAGCAGCTTTGCCGCCGCCGCGGCGCTTGCACGGGCCGCCCGTGCTTCGGCCTGCACCGGGGCCAATTTCGAAAGATCGTCCGGAGCGGGCTCGACAATCAGCGCGGCCTCCACTTGATGCACATGAATGGCTGCCAAATCCGCCTTCGCCTGGGCCTGCTCAACCTGACCCGCCGCCTCTGCGTCCCCGCGAATCTTTTCCGCCTTGGCCGCCTCCAATTGCGCGGCAGCCACCGGACGCTCCACCCGGCTTTTCGGAATAATATCCAGCTGGGCTTGGGCGAGTGCCACGTTCGCGGCCGTCGCCGCTTGCACAGTCAGTTGAAAACGTTTCGCGGTTTCCACGGCTATTTTGGCGGTCGCTTCGTCGCCCTTTGCCTCGTCCAGCGCCAATTGACTCACGACCGCGGCATGATGGGCGGTGGCATCGGCAATGGCCGCGCGACCCTCCAAATCCGCCACCTGCACTTGAATTTCGGCGGTCGCGTGGGCTTGGGTGGCGCCCGCCTGGGCCAGTGCGGCAACTGCAGTAGCTTGGTCATGAACGGCCGCATCCACCTGGGCATCCAATAGTCCCTTCCCGTGCAACACCGCGAGCAACTGGCCAGTCGTCACCGTGTCCCCTTGCTTGACCAATAACTGGTCCACCATCGCCTGGCCCGTGGACCCCGCCGGCGCAGCCACGCGTACCACGCCACCCAACGGCACAATCCGCCCTTGCGCCGTCACCCCACCCGAAAACGGGGTGGAAACAATCGGCTGCGGTCGGGAATGCCCGGGTTGTTGGGCCCAGGCCAAGCAGGGAAACAACAAGGCGAAACAACCGACAGCCAGACCAAGGGCATTCCGCCCCGGCGTAATCCTGTAACAATTGGAGCTCACGAGTTTAAAAGGTGTTGTCTATGCGTTAGATGCGATAACCGCAAGAGTTTTAGTGCTTGGTGACCGGGGTTTGGTTGAATTGGCACTGAGGCGCAATGGGAATAAGGGCCTTGAATGGTAAAAGGGGGCGGGGCAGAATTTCAATTTTCAAACTTCAGTTATTTGAATCGATGAGGGGAAAGAAGGATTGCTGTTTTGCGATCCGTGGGTGGCGATCGGTGGAAGCTGGAAGCTGGAGCGAAGAACAGGGAAACAGAATTCACGTGTTTGAATTATGCCTAAATCGCTATGCTTTAAGCGTTGAGCGTTTGCATTCTAACTTTTACCTTCCACCTTCTTAATTGATGCAACTTTCCGACGCCTACTCCCGTTGCTTGGCGCTTACGCGTTCACACTACGAGAATTTTCCCGTGGCGCGGATGGTGCCGCGGCGTTTGCGACCTGCCGTAAGTGCCGTCTACGCCTTTGCCCGCACGGCGGATGACATTGCGGACGAGGGGGTCGACCGGCCCGGGGGCGCGATTCTCTCCACCGAAGAGCGCCTGATGCGCCTGCGGGATTTTGATAATGCCCTCCTGGCCAGCGAACGGGGGGAGCCGACGCCGCCAGAATGGGAGTGGATTTTTTTGGCCGTGGCCGACACCAGGAGACAATACGCACTGCCCCTTTCGCTCTTCCGGGATTTGCTCTCGGCCTTCACCCAGGACGTAACGGTTAAACGCTATGCCACCCAGGCCGATTTGCTCGACTATTGCCGCCGGAGCGCAAACCCGGTCGGACGGCTGGTGCTGCTGTTGCATGGGTATCAAGACGAAAAGCGGTTTGCGGAGTCGGACGCAATTTGCACGGCGCTGCAACTGGCTAATTTTTGGCAGGACGTGGCGGTGGACTGGAAAAAGGGCCGGGTGTATGTACCGCAGGAAGATTGGGGGCGGTTTTGCGTAACAGAGTGGGATTTTGCGGCGGCCACGGCGTCGCCGGGGCTACGGGAATGTCTGCGATACCAGGTGGAGCGGACCCGCGGCTTGTTTGAGTTGGGACGGCCATTGCCGGAGTCACTAAAATGGCCGTTGAGTCTCGAGATCCGCGTGACGTGGCTCGGCGGAAGCGCGATTTTGGATGCGGTGGCGAGACAAGAGTTTGACACGTTGAAGTCAAGGCCGGCGATCGGGACCTGGGACAAGGTGAGGTTGCTCGGAAAAGCGTTCTTTCCGAGGAAAAAAGCAGGAAGATAGTGGGTGTAAGATTCAGGGGTCGGGCAATGCGGCGGCGGCATAATGCCAACTTCTAGCTTCCAGATTCATCCTTCATCGCTCATGCTTTTTCCGCCTCTCTGCTCCATTGTTCCCTCGCCCCAAAAATCCTTCTCCCGGCTTTCCACCCCCTACGCCCTTCCCCCATCGCCCTTCCCCCATCCACCACGTCCTCCGCCGAGGCCCAGGCGAAATCCAACCTGGCGTCTTCCTTCTACTGGCTCAAGCCGGCGGAGCGGGCCGCCATGTCGGTCTTCTATGACTTTTGCCGGACCGTGGATGACATCGCCGACGACACCGGAACGCCGACGGCGGAGAAGGCGGCAGCGCTCGATACCTGGCGGGCGGAACTCCACGCCATCGCCGCAGGAAATACCCCGGCCCTGCCGCTGGCCAAGCTGCTCGCACCGCTGGTGCCGTACTATGGAATAGAAATCAAGAATCTACATGACATCGTGGAAGGCGTGGCGCATGACTTGGCGCCGCGAACGTATGCGAACTTCGAGGAACTGCGGCATTATTGCTACGGGGTGGCTTCGGCGGTGGGGCTGGTGTCCATCAAGATTTTTGGCTGCCACGATCCACAATGCCCGGAGTTTGCCGAAGCCCTCGGGTATGCCCTGCAGTTGACCAATATTTTGCGTGATGTGGTCGAGGACAAAAAGATTTATGGGCGGGTGTACCTGCCGCTGGATGAGCTGGCGGCATTTGGCGTGACCGTGGAGCAGTTGGACGCGCCGAACCTGCACCCCGCCTGCGCCCGGTTGTTCCGCCTGCAGTATTTCCGAGCGAAGCATTTCTTTAACAAGGCGCGGCGGTTGTTGCCCGCAGGGGACCGTCCGCAGCTGCTGGCGGCGCTGATCATGGGGGCGCGTTATGAGGAGATTTTGGAGAAAATCGCCGCGGGGGGATTCCAATTGACCGAGAAGCGGGTGAAGTTGACCAAATTGCAAAAGCGGAAACTGGACTTCCGGGTGTGGCGGGCAGTGCGCCGGCCATTGCCGAAGCTGGCGCGCCCGCAGCGCGTGGCGGTGTTTGGCGCGGGCGTGGCGGGATTGAGTGCGGCATTGGCGCTGGCCGAGCAGGGTTTTCAAGTGAATGTCTACGAAGCGAAGAGTTTTCCGGGCGGGCGGGCGTGCAGCCTGCGCGATGCACCGAGCGGCCTGACGCTCGACAATGGCCAGCACATTGTCATGGGCTGCTACCATGGGTTTTTGCGCCTGCTGACCCGGCTGGGGACGCGGGACCGGCTGGAGGAATCGGTGGGGTTGAATGTAGCTTACGTGGCGCCGGGCGGGAAGTGGTCGCGACTAGCGGCGGCGGGAATGCCGGCGCCGTTCCATTTACTCGTGGGGTTATTTAATTTCCGCGAGCTCTCGACTGCGGACCGGTTGGGGATTTTGCGGATGGGCTTTGCCCTTAAATTCGGTGGCGTGCCAAGCGCGCATGAGACAGTAGTCGCCTGGCTGGCGCGGCAGAACCAGACAGCGGGGGCGGTGCGGGCGCTGTGGGAGCCGTTTTGCCTCGCGGCGCTCAATGAACCGTTGAAGACAGCAAGTGCGCGGTTGCTGTACGAGACGCTGCGAAGGTCGCTGTTTGGGGCGAAGGGGGACTCGGCAATTTTCTTTTCGCGGGTGGGCTTGAGCGATTTATTCCGGCCGGAGGCGGAGCTGCTGTTGCGCGCGACGGGGGGAGGGCTGCATTATGGGGCGCAGATTGGACAGTTGCATTTTACCGCGGATGTCGCGGGCGCGACAACGGCGCGGGGCGAGCCGGTGGTGGCGGATATTTTTATCTCGACCCTGCCGTGGACGGCGCTAGGGGGGCTCCTACCAGAAGGGGCGAACCTGCGCTCACCGTTGGAAAAGATTTCGCCGGCGGGGATTTTGAACATTCACCTGCTGAGCGATAGAAAATTATTCGACGCACCGTTTGCGGGGCTGCTGGATTCGCCGTTTCACTGGGTGTTTGACCGGTCGGATCATTTGCCGCGCGAGCGCCAGGGGCGGGAGTTTTTGTACGCGGTCACGATGAGCGCCGCGGGCGACGCGTGGCTGGCGCGGAAGAGCGATGATATCCTGGCAGCGGTACGGGCGGAGTTGGAGAAATTTTTCCCGGCAGTGAAGGAGGCAAAATTCTTGCGGGAGTTGGTGATCAAGACGAGGGACGCGACGTTTGCGGCAACGCCGGAGGCAGAGACGGTGCGCCCGGGGCCAAAGACCGCGTGGAGGAATTTCTTTTTGGCGGGGGATTGGACGGATACAGGCTTGCCGGCGACCCTCGAAGGGGCGGCATTGAGTGGAGAGGCGGCGGCAAGGGCGGTGGATGGGTACGGGTAAAGAGAAAAAGGGGAGCAGGAGGCAGGAGACAGATAGGTCGGACAGGTCCGACGAGTCCGAAAGATCGACAACGCAGACGCAGCGGACACAGTTGCAAAAGGACCCAACCCCGTAGGACCACTTTGCCTCAACTCTGCAGGAAGCGTTCCAAGCGGGCGAACACACGTTCTTTACCAAGGACGTGAAGCATGCCGTAGAAACTGGGGCCGACGGCCATTCCCGAGAGGGCGAGCCGGGCCGAATGAATGTAGTCGGCGGTTTTGACGCTGTGCGTTGCGGCCAAGCCTTGGACCAGCTTTTCGAGCTCGGGTTCGGCGAAGTCGGCTTGGGCGGCGAGGGCGGTTTGAAGTTCGCGGAGGCGGGCCAACGGGTCGCCGTTCTTTAACAGCTTCTCGCGGACTGCGGCATCTACGGGAAAATCCTCACGGAAGAAGTAGCCGCAGAAATGGGGGAGTTCGTCGAGGGCGCGGATTTTTTCCTGGCAAAGTTTGAGCACGGCCTGAAGGTAATCCTCGGAGACGTCGTCCCTGACCACGCCGGCCGCAGTGAGAATGGGGCGGGCGATCCAGGCAAGGTTGCCGGCAGGGAGGGCACGGACATAATGAGTGTTGATGTGCGCCATCTTCTTGTCGTCGAAGTGCGAATTGTGGGAAATGATGCCAGGGAGATCGAAGACGCGGATGATTTCTTCGATCGGCATGATCTCACGGTCGTCCTTGGGTGACCAGCCGAGGAGGCAGAGGGCATTGCGTACCGCCTCGGGGAGGTAGTGCTTTTGTTGATACTCCTCAATGAGCGCACCCTTGTCGCGTTTGCTCATTTTCCCCGTGCCCATGCTGGCTGGCTTTAAGATCAGGGGAATGTGCGCATAATGCGGCAAGGAGGCGCCGAAGGCCTCGAACAGAACGACGTGACGGGGCGTGTTGGAGAGGTGGTCCTCGCCGCGGATGACGTGGGTGACGTGCATCGTGATGTCATCCACCACATTGACAAAATGAAAGGTGGGATCGCCATTGGCGCGGAAAATGACAAAGTCCTCGTCGACCTCGCGTTCAACGCGGCCCCGCACGGCGTCCATGATGACGGGCGCAACGCCCCGAACTTTTTCGACATGTTTTTGCTTGTGGTCATCCCAAGCCTGGTAGCGTTCGCCGAGGAGCTTGAAATAGATGGCGCCATCCTTTTCATAGGCCCGGTCGGAGTCGCGCAGCTTTTGCAGGTACTGTTTATAGATGGGCCCGCGCATGCTTTGGAAATAGGGGCCGTACTTGTCGTCGGCCTCGGGGCCCTCGTCCCAGTTCATGCCAAGCCAGCGCATGCCTTCGAAGAGCACTCGCAACGCCTCGGGGGTATTGCGCGCCTTATCGGTGTCCTCAATGCGAAGGATGAAAGTGCCGCCGGTGTGCCGGGCATAGAGCCAGTTGAACAGGGCCGTGCGGGCGCTGCCGATGTGGAAGAAACCGGTCGGGCTGGGGGCGAAACGAACGCGGACGGGGGAGTCGGACATGGTGAAAAGCGAGATGGTGACGGATTTTTGGGGAAAGGCAATACGAAGGGACAGGGGCGATGAAGCACATAGACGCTGAGGGGAAGCTAGAAGCTTGGAGCCGGAAACTGAATTACCGGAAACTGGAGTCAGGAAAAAGCGGGCGGCAGTCCGACGGGTCCGACTTGTCAGACGAGTCTGACCCATCGGACGCTTCGGAAAAGATGAGCGGCGCAGCGCGAGCGCTGGCCCTACCAGATGTTGACCCGGTCAGCGGCGGGGCGGCGCATGGGAGTGCCTTCGGGTACGTTGAAGGCGGCCCAGAATTCGGGGAGATTGGAGACGGGGCCGTTGACGCGAAAGTTGGTGGGGGAATGTTCGTTGGTGAGGACTTGCTTGCGGAGGTCTTCGGGGCGCTGGTTCTCACGCCAACTGGCGGCGAAGCTGATGAAGAAGCGCTGCGCGGGCGTGAAGCCGTCAATCAGGCCAACATCCTTGTTTTGCAGTTCCTTTTGCAGGGCGGCATAGGCGAGTTTGAGGCCGCCGAGATCGGCGATGTTTTCGCCCTGGGTGACGTCGCCTTTGAGGTGCAGGCCCTCGAGGACGGCGTAATCATTGAATTGTTTGACGATCGCGGCGGAACGCTCGAGAAATTTGGCGGCGCTGTCGGGGCTCCACCATTCATGGAGGTTGCCCGCGCCGTCGAATTGGCGGCCAGAATCGTCGTAGCCATGGGTCATTTCATGGCCAATGACGGCGCCAATGGAGCCGTAATTGACGGCGTCGTCCTCCTTGGGGTCAAAGAAGGGCGGCTGGAGGATGCCGGCGGGGAAGACAATTTCGTTGAGACTGGGGTCGTAGTAGGCGTTGACCGTGGGCGGAGTCATGCCCCACTCCAGGCGGTCGACCGGATGGCCGATTTTGGCCAGAAAGCGGCGGGAATTAAATTCGCGCGCACGGAGGACGTTGAGGACCAGTGGGCCGCGGTCAATGACGAGTTTGGAGTAGTCAATCCACCTGTCGGGGTAGCCGATTTTGACGGTGAGGGCGGCCAGCTTCTCGACGGCGGCGGCGCGGGTGGAAGCGTCCATCCAATCAAGGGTTTGAAGGCGGTCGTGGAGGGCGGAACGCAGGTTATTGACGAGGGCGAGGACCCGGGCTTTGGATTCGGACGGGAAATATTCCGTGACATAGAGCTGGCCGAGGGCCTCGCCAGCGCTGCGGTCCACAATGGAGAGGACACGTTTCCAGCGTTCGCGCAATTGCTGGGCGCCGGAAAGGGTTTTACCGGAGAACTCGAAGTCCTCGTTGACAAAGGGCGAACTAAGGTAGGCGGCGGTCGAGGCGAGCAGGTGCCAACGCAGGTAGGCTTTCCAGTCGTCGAGGGAAGTGGCGGTGATTTGGGCGTCGAAGGTTTTAAAAAACTCGGGCTGGCCAACGTCGACTTCGCCGGGATGGGCAAGGCCGAGGGCGTCGAAGTAGGCCCGCCAGGCGAAATGGGGAGTGAGCTTTTGCAGGTCGGCGGCGGGAATTTTGTGGTAATTGGCGACAGGGTCGCGCAAGTCAGCATGAGATTTGGAAGCTTGGGCGAGGATGGTCTCGAGCTTCAAGATGGCGGCGGCTTCGGATTGGGCGACCGGCGGGGAATCGCCAGCGAGGCCGAGCATTTTGGCGATGTGGTTGGTGTATTGGACGCGGAGGGCTTTGGAGCGATCGTCGTCGCGGAGGTAATATTCGCGGTCGGGCAAACCCAAGCCGCTCTGCCCGGCGCCGGCGATGGACATGGTGCTGTTGCCGGGGTCGGCCTCGTCGGAAAGGTAGAAACCGACAAAGACGTCGAGGAGGTGGAGGTGTGCGAGGGTGGCGGGGAGCTGGGAAACGTCGGAGAGGGCGGCAAGACGGGCGAGTTCAGGCTGGAGGGGCGCGAGTCCGGCGGCTTCGATGGCGGATTCATCCATGCCGCTGGCGTAGAAGTCGCCGACCAGCTTTTGGATGAAGGCGGGGGACTTGGCGGCGGCGGCGCGCTCGAGGATGGTTTTCAGTTCGGTCTTGTTGCGCTCGTCCACGACTTGGTCCACACCCCAGCGCGGATAGGCGGGAGGGATGGGGTTGGCCTTGAGCCAGGCGCCGTTGACGTACAGGTAGAAGTCGTCCTGGGGCTTGACGGTGAGGTCGAAGTTACTGGGGTCCACTTCGGCGTGCGCGATGGGGAGAAGCAAAAACATAACGGCGACCGTCGTCTTGAGGTATTGATTCATGGGCGGAATCTTTATCGCAGGGGGACCCTACGCAAGCCTGATGTTATCGCACTCCCCACCGGTATTTAGCCAGGCACCGGTGCCGCAATTAAAAATTGCCTTGCTGGCGAATGGACCTAAAAATCCGCCCATGAAAGGCAAAGCGGCGGCAATCACCATCGGCCTTATCAGCGTTGTCGGCATCATTGGCTGGCAGCAGTGGGAAATAACGCAGTTGCGCCGGCAAGTGGCGGCGGTGCCGTCTGTTCAAACCGTGGCAGGCAGATCCCCCGGCACCAAACTTCCCGCTGCGACCACGCTGAACAAGGCATTCGGAACCACTTTGGCCGATATACCGTTGGGCTCAACTTCGCTGGAAACCAATCTAACCGCCCTTGCCCGAATTTTGGCCGAGCCGGCCGACGTCATGCGCTACCGCGCACTCAATATGTTTATCGGCAGCCTGAATTCCGCAAGCGCCAAAGCCCTGCTGGACGCAGTCATGCAGGCGCCAGAGACGGGGGATATTCGCGCCGCACGCACGGATCTGCTCTTGCAATGGGCCCGCACCAACCCGACTGATGCCCTCGCGTGGGCCAAAGCGCAAACCAACCCAAACGACCGGGGAACTTACCTGTGGAATGTGTTTGAGGCGTGGACTTATACGGATCCGCTGGCAGCGCTGGCGGAAGTCGGCAAAATTGAAAACACGACCCAGCGCATTGGATTCGAGGCAAATATTCTTTGGGGAATGGCGGAAAAGGACCCACAAAGCGCAGTGGCTGCCTTGCAGAGCATTCCGGCCAATCTGCAATCAGTGAACAATTACCGGAATGTCTTTTGGTCGTGGGCCAACACGAACCCCGCCGCCGCCGCCGCGGCGCTGCAAACGATGCCGGTAAACCAGGCGAGTGCCACAGCCGTTCAATATGTGGCCCGTACCTGGGCCCAACAGGATCCGCAAGCGGCCGTGGCCTGGGTGGCGGGTTTGCCTGCCAGCAACAGCCGCACCGACGCACTGGTGAGTGCGCTGAACATGGCAGCTGCCACAGATCCGGTCGCTGCCGCGACGCTGATTGACACGCTGCCTGCAGGCGCCAGCCGCACCGGTATGATCAGCAATATCGCGCAGAATTGGGCCACCAACGATCCCACGGCGGCCCTGGCTTGGGTGGACATGGTGGCCACGGGCCAGAGCCACGACGACGCGATTAAATCCGTGCTAGGCCAGATTGGCCTCGTCAATCCCGCCGCAGCGGCAAACTACCTTGCGCAAGCACCAGATTCAACGATATTGGATGGCGCCGTTCCCAGCTTGGCGGCAAATTGGGCCAAACAAGATGCTCCGGCCGCGTTGGCTTGGGCCCAATCACTGCCCGCAACTGACCAGCAGGCGCGGACAGCCGCCTTGCAGAATGTCATCAGCACTTGGATCACCACAGATCCGGCCAGTTCATCCGCCTATGTCCAAACCCTCACAGCTGATCCCAATTACAATCAAATGGTCGGCCAAGTCGCCAGCAGTTGGGCAAATTCCAATCCGGCGGCTGCCCTGGCGTGGGCGCAATCACTGCCGGCCGGTGCTGCGCAAGACAAGGCCGTGGGCACCGTGATTTCGTCCGTGGCGAGTTTTGCGCCCCAAACCGCCGTCACGGATGCCCTGGCGCTACCGGGCGGCATCATTCATGACCAAACGCTCGGCAGCGTCATTGGCACTTGGAGCGCCCAAGACCCCGTCCAAGCAGCCGCCACTCTCGGAAATATATCCGATGATCAGATTCAGGCCGATGCTACCGGCGCCGTCGCCAAAAACTGGATCAAGCAGGATCCGGTTGCAGCCTCGCAATGGATTGACTCTCTGCCGACGGGCCAGGCGAGGGATTCCGCCGTGCAGCAACTCGTTGCCGCGGAAAGCAACAATGACCCCGGGAATTCGTTCATGTGGGCCGCCACCATTAATGATTCCGCCAATCGCACCACCGCCCTGCGCTACGTCGTTCAGCAGTGGGCGAAAATTGACGCCACCGCCGCCACCACCGCCGTGCAAGCGGCCAATATCTCCGACCCATTGCGCGCCGAATTGTTGAAATCCGCCCAAAACACTGCGAGCAAATGAGACCTCGGGCGGCGGCCAAAATTCTGCCGCCTTGGCAATCGATCTTATTTTTGTTTCGCTCGCGGCGGAGAGTGGATAGCGTTTTGAGCTGATGTCTTACACCGGGCCAGCGCTTGATGTGCCGAGGTATTTTGCTGATTTGCCGGGGGCGGCGAAGGCGGCGGGATTTGCCGTGGAGCAATTTGGGGCGGCGGCGGGATGGCCGCTGTTGGCACTCAAGCGCCCGTCGGCCAATTTCGAGGCGCCGGTAATTTATCTATCGTCCGGGATTCACGGGGACGAGCCGGCCGGGCCGCTGGCGTTGCTGCAATTGTTGATCAAGAAGTTTTTCGGGGATGATTTTCACTGGTTGATCTGCCCGGCACTGAACCCCGGCGCGTTGGCGGCGAAGACTCGCGAAAACCCGGGGGGAATTGACGTGAACCGGGATTACCGCGAGCCGAAATCGCCCGAGGCGAAGCAGCATCTGGATTTCCTCAGCCGCCAATCGAGCGTGTTTGCCAGGAGGTTTGCCCTCTCCGTCCTGCTGCATGAAGACTGGGAGACGAAGGGCTTTTACATGTATGAATTAAACCGGACGGAGAAGCCGCTGCTGGGGCCGGCGGTGCTGGCGGCGGTGGCGCCAATTTGCGGGGTGGACCGTTCGCCGATGATTGAGGGCATGCCGGCGCAGGACGGATTAATCACGCGGCCAGTGGCGGACTTTGCGGATCGGCCGCTGTGGCCGGAGGCGCTCTGGCTGGTGGTCAAGCAAACGGATCGGAATATTACGCTGGAAGCGCCGTCAGCGCAGGAATTGGGGATACGGGTGGCGGCGTTGGGGACGGCGGTGGGCGAGGCGGTGAAGCGGCTTAAGGCTGCGGGATGAATCCACGAACTGGCCCGATGGTTTCAACGCGAAGTAACGAATTGCGCGCCGGGATTACTTTTTTGCGCCGCTGGCGAGGAGCGTTTCGAAGTGCGGTTCTTTTTCCTCGCGGGCGACGGTTTCGACTTCGACGTTCGTGAAGCCGGCCTTGCGGAGCCATTGGTAGAGCGAATTTTCG
The DNA here is from genome assembly GCA_964561455.1 of uncultured Opitutales bacterium. GTDB lineage: Bacteria > Verrucomicrobiota > Verrucomicrobiia > Opitutales > JABDGR01 > JABDGR01. The sequence goes on along the minus strand of CAZLPS010000002.1, from coordinate 28,231 downwards.
GAAAAGCCGAGCCAGCGGTCGGCGTAAAGTTCGCGGGCTTTTTCGAAATTGTGTTCTTTTAAATCCAGAATGAGAACGCGGCCGCCGGGCCTGAGAATGCGATAGGCCTCGGCGAGGGCCTGCGGCGGATGCTCGGCGTGGTGGAGCGCCTGGCTGAGGAGGGCGAAGTGGACGCTGGCGGCCGGGAGCGGGACGTTCTCAATGTCGCCAAGTTTATATTCGAGGTTCGTAATGTTGTGCTTCTGCGCGAGCTCGCGGCCGAATTCCACCATCTTCGGGGAGTTATCAATGCAGTAGACGAATTCCGCGGAGCGCGCGAGGAGTTGGGAGAGAACGCCTTCGCCGGCGCCGAGGTCGGCAATGCGAATGGCGGGGGTAAGGCGCAGGAGGAGGTGGCCGATGGCCTCCCAAGAGCGGCCGGGACAGTAATTCTTGCCGAGGCGGCCGGCAACAGTGTTGAAATAGTCCTCGGCACGGCGGCGGCGCTTGTCGAAGACGCGCTGGAGATTGGCGCGATCGTTGCGGGATTCGGGGCGGTCGGCGACGGCGGCGACGGCGGCCTCGACGAGTTTGCGCTGGGCTTCGGGGAGTTCGGCGTTGAAGGAGTAAAAGGTTTTTTTGCCGTCCTTGCGGTCGGCGACGAGGTTACCCTGGCGCAGGAGCGCGAGGTGGGAAGAAATGCGAGACTGGCCCATGCCGAGAATTTCTTGCATTTCGGCAACGGACAATTCCTCGCGAGCGAGCAGGCAGACCAGGCGCAGGCGCGTGGGGTCGGCAACGAGTTTGAGCAGTTCCCAAGGGTCAGTCATGGGCGCAACAGGCGCGGTGGTGACCGCTTACGAAGCCGGAGTGGGCGGAGCGGAAGGGGCTGACGATTCGGACTTGTCGGGCAGGTCGGACGAGTCGGACTTTTCGGAAGAGGCGGCGGCCGGGGCGGATTCTGCAGATGGCGCAACAGGGGCGGTGTTTAGGACGTCGGCAAATTCGGCGGCTTCGACGTCGTCGGCCAGATCAGTGGTTTCTTCTTCGGTTGCCGGGAATGGGGATTGGGTGACGTCCTCGACCAAATCTTCCTCGCCGACGGGGGTTGCGGCGGCTTCAGCCTCAGCTGCCGCGGTTTTGGGTTTGGGCGCGGGCAGAGCCGGGGGTGCAAACAATTTGCCGTCGCCGTATTCAATGACATAACCCTCGGCGACCAGCCAGCGAAGATTAATGACGAGCTCGCGGAATTGCTGGGTTTGCTCAGCGGTGAATGCAGGGGCGGTCGAAGCGGGGAGCGGGGAGATGGGAGGGGGGAGTTTCTCGGCTTCTGCGGCTGCTGGCTGGGCACTGGCGTCAGTGGCAGAAACTGAGGATTCCGGGGTCGCGGAAACTGGGGCGGCAACGGGCGCGTCTGGAGCTGCTTTTGTTCCAGCGCCCTGCTCCGCGCTCCCTGCTCCCTGCTCCACAGTCTTCTTTTCCGGGAGGGGGAGGCCAAGAAATTCGTGCGGCAGACGGGCGGCTGGAATCATCGGATGCTGCTCGATGAAGGAGATGAGTTTTTGCACGTGCTCGGCCAGGACGGTCTGCGGATCGCGAAAGCGGCGCTTGACGGCGCAGATATAGGAAACGCCCTTGGAGCCCTTCTTATAGAGATTGAACTTCATCCGGCGCAGGCGACCGCGCAAATTGTTGGCGGTATCGAGCGGGAACCGGCGCTGCTGGGCAAGGATGGCTTCGACGGAATGGCGGATGTTGCCTGCGGGAAATTGTTCGAGACTGCGGCCGGAATACCGGCCGGTTTCCATTGGGCGAACGATGGCGTCCTTGTTTTTTCCGACCAAAAACTGCCGGGCAGCTTCCACGGACTCAAAGAATTCCGGGGCGCCTTCGATGGGGGTCTTGAGCTTGTAGCGCGTGGTCTTCTTCATCTTTTCCAGCCACGCGGCGAGGTGCTCGGGCTCTTTCACCAATTCGACTCGGGAGAGAAACCGGTCAAAGGGGACTCGCGCGAGCTTGCGGGCATGATGCTCACGCAACAGCTGCTGGTACTTGTGGTAGTTGGGCGGCCCGAGCAAATCGCCGGTGAAGCCGCAACGACTAACGCCGACAAAATTGCCCTTGGGGGACTCAACCTCGATTTCCTCGACATCGAAGAACTTGTCGAGGTGCTGGTCAAAAACATGCGCGATGGCTTCTTCCTCGGACTCGAATGGGAGGTGGTCCGGCTGGCTGACAAAAATGGGGTCGCAAACGCCGTTTTCGCGCGGAAGAGACTTGACCACGAGAACGAACCGCTCGGGCTTTTGTAGAATCAACTGGGCGACCTCGAAAAGCTCATAAGTGCGGCAGGAGGTGCGGATGGCCTTAAGGAGGGCGCGGAAGGCGGCGTCGTCGGGATAGAATAGCACCTCGTGGGTGGGCCGGAATGGCGGTGGGGAGAAACGGCGTTCGTCGCGGCCAAAACCACCTTCGCGACGGGGCGGGCGGGAACCACCATGGCCAAAGGGCTGGCGGGATTCACCGAAAGAGGATGGAGCGTGTGCTGCCGCGCTGCCCCCATTTTCTGCCGTGGGGGGGCTCGACGGAGCTGACGAGGCGGGCCGCTGGGGGCGGCGGTCGCGTCGGGGAGGCCCGCCGCTATCGAATCCACCAAAACCACCGGAGCGTCCTCGACCGCTTGACTTGCTTTCATCCCGGCCACCCATTTTACGGGCGAGGGTGGCAGCGCTGGGTGTGGCACTCCAATCCGGCCCGAAGGAGAGGCTTTTCAGGGCGCTCAAATCCACTCCAGCCGCGGGGCTGGGCGCGGCGGGTGGGCTGGGCGGAGGGGCCGGTGAAGGCGCGGCGGTATCGTGGTCCGGCATCTTGACTCTGTCGCTTTTGGCCCAGAGTGGAGCCAAGCTTCCCTCCCTGCAAGCGTGGAATTACCCTAATTTCATGTTTGTGAAACTGACGAGAAAGGCCGAATTGGGCTTGAAAGTCGTGGCAATCGCAAACTTGCCCAAGAGTCTGGCAGCGGTCAGAATGGCCGGAATATGTCCTTTATTTCGAAGGGGAAACGGCTGCGGCCATGGTTCTTATTGCTGATGGTGACCAACTTGGGCGCTGCCGGTGAACCCGCGACCAAAGGTGACGTGCCGCCTGCGGAGGTTGCAATTCCTGCGGCAACGAGGCCGGCGAATGTCCCCGCGCCGTTTACTCTGGAAGACTGGGAGGACCACATTTTGACCCCGGTGACGCCCACGCGGAGCCAGCTCGTTCGCGGCGACGATGGAAAGACACCAGCGCCGAAATACACTCCACCGCCGCCGGCGGCGGCCAAGATTGTATCCAGCCGCCTGCCACAAGCGCCCGCCGAATCGCCAACGCCGAAAGCAAAAAGTGACGACGAACGCCTGGCGGTGGTCGCGGTGGAAGATCGGGATTTTTTCCAAACACTGGCCAAGAATCCCAAAACTTGGAGCAACGACGAGCGCGACCGGCGAGCCCAGGCGATTCATGACGAATATCTTCACTATCTCATCGCCTACCCCAGCGACGTCAACGCCCTCGTGCTTTATGGCAAGCTCCTGGCGCGCACCGGCCAGGGTGAGATGGCCTATGAAGCTTTCCGGCACGCCGATGCGCTCGACCCGGGCCTGGCCGTGGTCAAACAGCAACTGGCCAATCATCTGGCCGAAACCGGGCACTACCAACTGGCGCTGGAACTGTTCCATCAAGCCACTGCGCTTGCGCCGAAGGAGCCGCTGTACCATTACCAAATCGGCGAGTTGTTCAATATCTATTATGAGAGTTTTCTCGCGGACAAAGTTTTGGATCTGGCGGCACTGAACAAAACCATGGCGGCGGAATTTGCCCGCGCCGCGGAATTGGCCCCGCAGCAACCGGCTTACGCCTGGCGTTATGCGGAAAGCTTCTACGACATGGTGAACCCGGACTGGACAGGCGCGCTGGCGGCATGGTCTAATCTGGCGGAAAGGACCACCAACCCAGCGCTCCTGGAAATGATTCGATTGCACACCGCGCGGGCGTTGCTGGAATTGGGGCGATTGGCCGAGGCGCGCCCGTTAATTGAACACCCAGTGCTGCCTGCCCTGGAAGCGAGCCGGCTGGAACTGGCGCGCAGGCTGGCGAAGCCGAGTGCGCCCGGGTCCCCTGCTCCACTCCCGGGCAATGCCGGTTCCTGATTGCCATTTTCCGAATTTTTGCGCTTTTAGTCGTTTTGCCATGGATCCGAACACGCTCGACGCATTGCGGCAGGGAATGATCTTATACATCATCCTGGCCTGCAGCATTGCCTTGCATGAATTCGGGCACGCGAAGCTGGCGGACCTCATTGGCGATTTTCTCCCGCGCAGTCAGGGACGGGTCACGCTCAATCCGCTTGTCCACTTGGATCCCATCGGCACGGGTCTGATTCCACTGATGTCCATTTTTCTGCCCATTCTTACCCACACCCACTTACCCATTGGCATTATAGGTTGGGGCCGACCGGTGCAGATTTCTTTACCCAATCCCAAGACGCGCGTACGTGACGAAATCCTGATAACTCTCGCCGGGCCGGGCATGAACGTCTTGATCGCACTAATTGCGGCAGTTGTATGGGGTCTCCTGGGACGATTTGCCCTGCCCACCGCCCAACATACGGCACCCCTGTTTGGTGAAATCATTTCGTTAAATTGCCTGCTGATTGTTTTTAATCTCATCCCGCTGCCGCCTTTGGACGGTTCCCGTATTATGCGCCACGTGGTCGGTATGACGGAAGAGGCTTTTGTCCGCCTTTCCCTGCAAAGCTGGTGGATTCTTTTAATTCTCATCAACCTGCAGCCGGTTCAGGCCTTATTGGGACGGGTGACCTACACCTTCGTGATACCCTTCTTCAATTTGGCTTCGTTTCTGGCCGGACAATATTTACTCTAGCAGCGCAAATCGGGTTTGCACCGCTTTCCCTCTTGGCAACGGGGATGATTTTCAGCCAGACTGCGGGTCCATGAATGTTCTCGTTGTCGGGGGAGCGGGTTATATTGGCAGCCATTGTGTGCGTCAGCTTATCGCGCAGGGCCACCGCCCTGTGGTGGTGGACAATCTGGTCTACGGCCACCGCCAAGCCGTGGCCAAGAACGTGCCGTTTTATAAGGCTGACTTGGGCAATGAGAAGGCCATCGGCGCCATCTTGAAGAAGCACCGCATCGAGTTGGTGATGCACTTTGCGGCGTATTGCTACGTCGGCGAATCGGTGACCGCGCCGCTCAAGTATTACAAGAACAACCTCGCCGCGCCGCTTAACCTGCTCGAGGCCATGTTGAAGAGCGGGGTGAAGAAATTTGTCTTTTCGTCAACTTGTGCCACCTACGGGGTGCCCGAACGCCTGCCGCTGACCGAGGACCATCCGCAGCGGCCCATCAACCCCTATGGCGAGTCGAAGCTGGATTTGGAAAACGTCCTCAAGGCGCTGGCGCGCTCGGATGGCTTGAGCTTCGCCGCCCTGCGCTACTTCAATGCCGCCGGGGCGTCTGCGGACGCGGTTATTGGGGAGGACCACAATCCGGAAACACATCTCATCCCGCTGGCCATTGCCCAAGTCCTGGGCCAGTTGCCGCGCATCGAAGTGTTTGGCACCGACTACCCCACCCCGGACGGCACGTGCCTGCGCGATTACGTTCACGTGGATGATTTGTCGCGCGCGCATATTCTGGCCTTCGACAAACTCAAGAAACCGGGCACGCAACTATTCTACAATCTGGGCACCGGCACGCCAAACTCCGTGCGCGAGGTCATCGCGGCGGTGGAAAAAGTTTCCAGCAAAAAGGTGAAGGTCAAACTTTCGCCCCGCCGGGCGGGCGACCCGCCGGCGCTCTTCGCCGACAACCACAAGGCAGTGAGCGAACTGGGGTGGAAGATCCAATACCCCACGCTCGATGCCATTGTGACCACGGCGTGGAACTGGCATAGCACCCATCTCAAGGGTTATGGGGACCAGACGTAGAAAATTCCTATGGCAGAAAGTATTTCCGCATCCATCAACGTTTCCACTCCACTAAAAGATCAAGTTTTTTTTCCTCGTTTCCGGCATATCTTCCAATTCCGCCCGGCAAATGAGAATCGTGCCCATGCGCGCGTTTCCATTTCGTCAAATTGATCAGCCTTTGATCGCGTCCACCCGTTTGCGCAACGTCGCGCGGGTGATGCCGAGGAGTTCGGCGGCCTTGGCGTGGTTGCCGTCGGTTTCCTTGAGGGCGCGGTCAATCATCGCCGCTTCAATTTTTTCCAGAATATTGGTGTCCGCTCCGGCGCGCACGAGGCGGTAGACCAGGTCGTAAGCCTCGGGAAGCGACAGCGAAGGAGGCACCGCGGCAGGCGCAAAAGGCGATACCGAAAGGCCCGACGTCACCGGGGCGGATTCCGATTTTGGCGCCGCCGGAGTTTCCGGCGCGGGGGCGGGTTTGGCCACAAACGGCGCCGCGCTGGCGCCGGGCGCGCCGCCCATGATTTCGCGGGGCAAATCCTTGATGAGCACCGTGTCGCCCTGGGCGACGACACCACTGCGGTAAACGGCGTTTTCCAGTTCACGCACGTTGCCCGGCCAGGGATAGGCGCACAAGACCGCCAGGGCTTCCGCCGAAACCTTGCGCACGCGAATTTTTCTCTCGCTGGCCAGCCGCTGCAGCATGAAGTCCACCAGGGCGGGCACATCGCCCAGCCGCGCGCGGAGTGGGGGGAGTTTGATGCGCACGACGTTGAGGCGGTAATACAGGTCTTCACGGAAAGTTTTGTCGGCGACGAGCTTTTCGAGTTCCTTGTTGGTGGCGGCGATCAGACGGACGTCAACCTTGATCGTCTCGCTGCCGCCGACGCGCTGGATTTCGCCCTCCTGGATGGCGCGGAGAATTTTCGTTTGCGTCGAGAGCGTCATGTCGCCGATTTCGTCGAGAAAGATGGTGCCGCCGTCGCAGAGTTCGAATTTACCGATGCGCTGGGTCGTGGCGCCGGTGAAGGAGCCCTTCTCGTGGCCGAAGAGTTCGCTCTCGATCAGGTTTTCGGGGATGGCGGCGCAATTGACGGCGATGAAGGTTTTGGACCCGCGGTGGCTGTGCTGCCACAGGCACCGGGCGACGAGTTCCTTGCCGGTGCCGCTTTCGCCGGTGATCATGACGGTCACGTCGCTGGCGGCGACCTGCCCGATGATCTTGAAGACCTCCTGCATGGGCTCGGAATTGCCGACGATGCCCTCCTTGTAATCTTCGCTGCGCAGGATGGGCTGGTAAGTCACGCCGGAGGCATAGAGGTCGGACCAGGCCTTGGCGGCATTATCCACGAGCGTGATGATTTTCTTGATGTCGAAGGGTTTGATGACGTAATCGAACGCGCCGAACTTCATGGCCTCAATGGCCGTCTGCGTGGTGCCAAAGGCGGTCATCAAAATAATCATGCACTTGGGCGCGGAGGTGCGCAGATGCTGGAGCGTCTCGATGCCGCTCATGCCGGTCATGCGATTGTCGAGCAGGATCACCTGGGGCTTCTCCTTGACGGCGACCTTCAGCCCCTCCTCGCCGCTGGCCGCGGCCAGCACGCGAAAGGGCCGGCCCGACAACACGCGTTGGAGGGAGTAACGAATTTCCGAATCATCATCAATGATGAGGACGGTTGCGGTGGGAGCGGATTCTGCCATAGTGGGGAAAAGACTGGTCGGGAAAGGCGCGTCGCCGTTTCCGAACCATTCAAGATTCATCATCATGCGCTTTGGGTCAATGAAGTTATTCCGCTGCTCCGGCATCACGCTGGAGCTGCATCCGACGTTTTTCCTGCTTCCGCTGCTCGTCGCGGTGCAGGGCTGGGCGGACGACGACGAATACCACCTCCGGGGAATGGGCATCTATTTGTTTGCCTTCGTGCTGGTATATACCTGCCTGGTGCTCCACGAATTTGGCCATGCATTGACGGCCCGTCGGCTCGGCATACCTGTCCGCCGCATTGTTCTACTGCCCATTGGCGGCATGGCGCTGATGGAAAGAATCCCCCGCGACCCGCGGGCGGAACTGTTGATCACCGCGGCCGGGCCGCTGGTCAATTTTGTCATCGCTGGCATCTGCTTTGTCCTTGTCGGCGGCTGGCCGGCAAACGCAAATGAAGAGGCCGTTCCGACGCTGCACTGGTTTGCCATCGGCAACTACCTCCTCGTGGCCAACGTTTTTCTCGGTTGCTTCAATCTCTTGCCGGTGTTTCCGATGGATGGCGGACGGGTATTGCGGGCGCTGCTGGCATTCAAGCTCGACTACCTGCGTGCCACACGGTGGGCGCTCTACGTCGCCCGCGTCATTGCCATCGTGGCCATTGTGGCCGCGCTGTGGTACGGATTGTTTCTCCTCGCAGCGCTGTTCCTGTTTATTTTGTACGTCGGCAAGCGCGAATACCTGCAACTGCTAATGGACGAAGCGCAGGTGTGGCCGGAAAGCGAAATCCCGCCATTGCTCTAGAGCGTTTAAAAGAATATCCTAGCCGGTCTGAGAAGCTGGGCGGGGCGGTACAGCGTGAACTTGGGAATTATGGGAGTTATGTGAGCTATGAGAGAAATGGGTGCAATGGGAAGCGTGAGCGGAACGACCTAGCGGCGTTGACCATGGGTCACTGTCCGGCTACAGAATTGATTAATACGCTCTAAGGCGAAGGCATCCAGTTGCCGATGTCGTCCGCCGTGCCGCTAATGCCGTCGGGGCCGTCGGACCACACGTCATATTCTCCGTTGCTTTGGCCGTGGATGGAAGGAAAGGCAAATTCATAGGGATGACCCCAAGGGTCCAATGGCACTTGAATCGCTTTTACGTAGGGGCCACGCCAACTGGCCGCCGGCTCATCGGGCGGACAATTTATCAGGGCCTGCATGCCATCGGCGGTCGAAGGGTAATGGCCCATGGCCAATTTATACTGCAACAGAGCGGTAACGATCCTCTGGGTCACAAAAAGTTTTGCCTCGGCCAAATCAACTTGATTGACCACCAACTCGCTGGTTTGCGCAACTGTTGTCGTCGAGCTTGGACGGGCTTTAGCCGGAGTCGGTGGCGCCAATGATGCTGCGATTTTGGCGGGAACCCCGGCGGGCTCTTTCGGTGCCAAAACTGGCTGGGCGATCTTGGCCGGGGGAAGGATTCCGGCCGGGCTGGCCGACCGAAACATCATTAGGGCCAAGACACCAACAATCGAAACCGACGCAAGAACCAGAATGGATTTGGTGTTCATAAAAAATATTTCCGACAGGCCAACCGCAGCTCCCGCCGCGCCGGCGAGTGATTTTCCGGATATGCGCGCCGCGAGGGTGGCCGGTGCGGCTTGGACCGAGTTGGCGCCGACGACTTCGGCCAACCGCGCCGCCGACACGGCCACTCCGCGGCGGGCGAAGTGGGCGCGTAATTGGTCCACGGCGCGGTTCGACCGTTTCCGGGCGGCGTCCTCACTCAATCCGAGAACTGCGCCGACATCCCGATGGCTGAGGTTTTGAAAATAACGCAACAATACCACGTGGCGGTCCTCTTCACCGAGTTGATCCACTGCTTCGTCCAGGAACGGGCGCAATTGTTCCCAATTCACTTCGTCACGACTTTCGATGGTTTGCATGGCGGAAGCCTCCTGTTCGCGCACTCGGCGACGCTGCTCACCCCGGATGGCTTTTATGGCCATATTCCGGGCGGTGGTGTGCAGCCAGCCAACCAAGGTTGGGTGATGGCCGACCTCGCGGGCATGGCGCGCCAACTGGGTAAATACGCTCTGGGTGACATCCTCCGCCAAATGCACGTTGCCGTTAAGCACCCGCAAGGCGGCGGAATAGACCAAATCCACCTGGCGTCGCACCACCTCGGCAAAGGCGGCCTGGTCCCCGTGTTCGGCGTATTGCCGCAAAAGTTCGCTATCCGGGGTCATGGGGGCGGTTTTGCACTATAAACCCCGCCCGCGGAAAAACCGGACAAAAAAGTTTCGCCACTGACCATTAGGCTATTTCACCCGGTAAAAGCGCCCGAGCTTCCTTGCGATCAGGGCGAACGGTATCCTTCAGGTCACAGCCACCCCCAATATCCACTCGGGAAAGAGGCTAAGGCGTGACGCCATCCTCTGAAAACGCATCAATCACCCCGCCAATACCCCAAAGCCCATCCTGCTTTTTTAGGACAAAGGGCATATTATTGACCTTATAGGTAGCCGCGTTTCCATTGTCACTCATGATCGGCATTTGGCCCTGTATCGCTTTAAAACTGTCCATTTCGATTTTAAGCACCTGCATGAATTCCGGATCCTGAAGCATCGGTTGCACAAGTTCATCAATCAAACCCGGCGGCGAATGTCGCGTTAGATTTGGCGGCAAATAGACGTTCCGGATAAATCCTTCCAAGTCGTTACTCTGGGAAAGGAGCACGGCGTGGGTGATCGCAGTGTCCAAATTGGTGCGGGGGTCGGCACTCGAAGGCGGAAAGGATCCGGGCAGGGCCGGGGAGGCGCCGGGCGTGTTCGTGGCGGTGGCGCGCACCGGTGCTGCAACAGTTGCAGAACGGCCCGCATTGTTCGCTGCCAGATGATCGGCCACGGCCGATGGCTCCTGGGCCCGGGAAAGACCGCTCTTAATCGCGGCAGCGATGATTACAATGATGGCCACCGTCACGAGGGTTTTAGTCGTTATGCTCATATAAAATGCCTTTAAAAGAAACCCGCCAAGACCGGAAGATCCCACAGCCGCCAGTGATTTCGCCGTAACCCGCGACACCAGACCGGCGGGTGCCGCGTTACTGGATCGGGCCGAAAGAACTGCCGCCACGGCGACGGCGGCGACGGTCACGCCCTTCCGGGCGAAGTGCGCCCGCATTTTTTCCAAGGAGCGGCTGACGCGCATTTGGGCGGCGTCTTCGCTGGTGCCGAGGGCCGCACCGGTTTCCCGCAATGACTTGCCTTCAAAAAAGCGCAGCAGCACCGCATTTTGTTCGGCCCGATTAAGCTGCTGCATCGCCTCGTCAAGCAGCGGCGCAAGTTGATCCCAGGACGCATCATCACGGGTGGCGGGTTCGGCAAGTTTCATGGCTTCGGTTTCCCGCTGGCGGCGGCGTTGCTCGCCACGGATGGCGTCCAAGGCGATACGATATGTGGTGCGATAGAGCCAGCCGATGAGGGCGTTGCCGTCGCGCACGGCCCAAGCCTTCCGCGCAAGGAGAATAAAGACGGTTTGCACCACGTCTTGCGCGGCCTGGGTCTCGCCAACAATGCGGAGGGCGGTCGCATAGACGAGATTGACGTGGCGTGCCACCAGTTCGGCAAAGGCCGTGTCCGATTGGCGCTCCACATACTCTCGCAGCAATTCGCGGTCATCCATGGCAGGGTTTATAAATAAGACGCCACCAACGCGAAAATCCAACAAACAAACTGAAAATTCGAATTTTGAATTACAAATTACGAAACAGCGGCGGGCGGCTGGTTGCCAAAATGGTCCAGGGCATGGCCCGTTTCAAAATTCGTAATTTAAAATTTAAAACTTTCGCGTTCAGTCCTTGTCCCAGGGCAATTTCACTTTCACATGCGGGTATTTCCAGACGGACACGGGGTCGAAAATTTGGCCGGGGTGAAGGATGCCGCGGGGGTCGAGGGCTTTTTTGATGGCGAGCATGGCGCCGATTTCCGCTGCTGAATGCTGGAGGCGGAGAAAAGGGGTTTTTGCGAGGCCAATACCGTGTTCACCGGTGACGGCGCCGCCGAGGGCGATGACCTTTTTCATGAGCGCGGCGACGCCTTTTTCCGCCCTGCGACATTCGCGCGGGTTGGCGCGGTGATACATCAGGTGGACGTGAAAATTGCCGTCCATGACGTGTCCGTAGGTGGGCGTGGCGAGGCCGGTGGAACGGGCGAGTTCGCGGGTGTATTTTAGGAGCGGGAGATAGGCGCGCGGCGGCACGACGACGTCCTCATTGAGCTTGGCGTCGCCCATCTGGAACATGGCCTGGGAGCAGGTACGGCGCACCTGCCAGAGCTTTTCCGCCTCAACCGGATCGCCGGTGTCACGTAAAGCTTTCGCGCCCCCGGAACGCAAGAGCTTGATCAAGGCGCCCCGTTGGGCTGCGACTTCGGTGACCGACCCATCCACTTCCAGCAGAAGCAGCGACGCGCCGGGCATTTTGGTAAAAACTGGCCGGCCCCATTTGCGCTCGGTGCAAAGGACAGTCGGGCGGTCCAAAAACTCACAGATCGAAGGCACCAGCCGCGCGCGCATGATGGCCAGCACCGCTCGCAGCGCGGCTGATTCGCTCACAAATGCCGCCAGCAGGGTGTGCCGGGCGGCCGGACGGGGAACGAGCCGGAGCGTTGCGCCCGTGATGACGCCGAGCGTGCCGCCGCCGCCAATCCACAGGTCGCGCAGGTTGTAACCGGAGGCAAACTTGCGCAACGGAGCGCCCCAGCGGACTTTTTCGCCGGTGGGCAAAAAACCTTCGAGGGCCAAGACATAATCGCGCGTCACGCCGTATTTCGCGCCGCGCAGGCCGCCAGCGTTAAGGGCGAGATTTCCGCCGATCGTGCAATAATGGAGCGACGACGGGTCCGGCGGATAAAAAAGACCATCCTTCGCGGCGGCGGCATCAATCGCGGCGGTTACCGCACCGGCGCCGACATGCGCCAGGCCCGCCAGGGAATCAATGTGTATCTTGTTCCAGCGCGACATATCGAGCACCCAGCCACCGCGCACCGGGCAGGCCGAGCCGGTGGTTGAACTTCCGGCGCCGCGCGGAGTCACGGGTACGCGATGGTCATTGGCCAGGCGCAGGACCGTGGCGATGGCCGCATCGTCCTTGGGAAAAATCACCGCAGTCGGCAGGAACGAAAGCCGCAGATTGTCGAGCGAAGCCACCTGACGAGCGGCGACGTCCGTGCGCACCTGGGCGGAACCGAGCGCCCGGGCCAGGGCGCGGGTGGCCGGGGCAAATGGGGAGGGCGAAACAACCATGATGGTCCGGCTACTAGATAATCAGATGCCCTTTATGACGAGCGTATAAATCACGGTCTTCACGATTACGAAGACGGCCATCAGCGCAAGATACTTGAAGCGTTCCCGCCATTCCGAGGAGAAAAAGAAGAGAAAAAACAAAAACGGTTCGACGACCAGCATGGCGATGCCAAACGGCGCGCCCCACGAGGCGGAAAAAGCCAATTCGAAATCCAACAGGCCGCCGTAGAGCGGGCCAAAGACGACGGCCGCAGCGATCGCGTGAGTGTCCAAACCTACGGTATCCCTAAAGATCAGGGACAAAACCGAACTTACGACGGCGAGGAGAACCCCGTAGCCAAACCAATAAGTGAAAACCGAAAAGACATATCCCTCCGCCGCAAGGGAAAAACCGCGCAGGGGCGAGGCCCAGTCCGGATCGCGGACGACTTGCACCCGGCTTTTGCTGCCTGTGGGGTCGTCCACCGTGGCACCGGTGATGCTGGTTTCATTGGCGCAGAAGCGCTCGGCCGGTTTGTACTGGTTTAACGAGCCAATGGGCGAAGGGAGGGCGCCGCCGGCAGTTGACACGGGCGATACGTTGCCGTGCAACGTGTCCGGGGCGGCTGGCGGAATGGAATCCGTACTATCCATGTTGATTTGCCACAGTCTTCGCCAGCGCGGCGAATTCCGGCCTTAATATAGGATACAATGCGCGAAAATGCGAATAATAATTGCGATAAACCGCAGCGGCCGGGCTGGGCCGCAGGCGGTTGGTCGCTTTGATCGTTGCAGCGCAGGCGGCCTCAACGGTGGTCCAGACGCCCGCGCCGACACCGGCGAGGAGGGCCGCGCCATAGGCCGAGCCTTCGGTGGCGCTTACGGTTGCGATGGGTGCGCCAAAATTGTCCGCCAACATTTGCCGCCAGAAGGGGCTGCGCGCCCCGCCGCCGGAAGCAATGACTTCCGTTGGCGTGATACTGAGACCGCGCATAAGTTCCACCGCATCACGCAGGCCATAGGTGACGCCCTCGAGCACGGCCCGGGCCAAGTGCGGCTTGCCGTGGCGCAAGGTGAGCCCAATGAAGGCACCCCGGGCATTCGGATCCGGATGGGGGGTGCGCTCGCCCATGAGATAGGGCAGGAATATCAAGCCTTCGCACCCGGCGGGGGCGGTGGCTGCGGCCGCGGTTAGAGCATCGTAGGCATTCGGGCCGCCAGCCCGTTCGCGGGCCATTTCCTCGCCGCCAAAATTACTTTTGAACCATTGAAACGAACCCGCACTGGATAGCTGCACACCCATGAGATGCCACTTGCCTGGCACGGCATGGCAAAACGCATGCAGGCGGCCCTGCGGCTCCGGCGAATATTTGTCGGCATGGGCAAAGACGACGCCGGAAGTGCCGAGGGTGCAGGAAATTACCCCGGTTTTCACAATCCCGCAGCCCACGGCGCCTGCGGCCTGATCGCCGGCGCCCGCGACGATGGGCGTACCTTCGCGCAATCCCGTCAATTTCGCCGCTGCTGCGGAAATTTTAGTTGAGGCCACCGGCGACTCGGTGACCTCGGCCAGCCACGAGTGCGGCACTTTGCAGGCGCGCAACATTTCGTCCGACCAGCGGCGCCGGGCCACGTCAAGGAGCGACATGCCGGAGGCATCGGAAACATCGGTGAAGAATTCACCGGAGAGCTTGTAACGCAGATAATCCTTGGGCAGGAGAACTTTGGCGACCCGCCGGTAGATTTCCGGCTCATTTTGGGCGACCCACAAAATTTTCGGGGCGGTGAATCCCGGCAAAATCGGATTACCGGTAAGGCGCAAGACCCGCGCGCGGCCGACCTTTTTGGTCAAAGTGGCGCACTGCCGCGCGGTGCGCTGGTCGTTCCACATGATGCAAGGGCGCAAAACGTCGCCCTGCGCACCGAGCAATACCAAGCCATGCATTTGCCCGGTGAGACCGACGCCGGCGATATCGCCGGGCTTAACCCCGGATTTGGCGAACAGTTCCTTAATCGCGGCGATGGACGCTTGCCACCAATCCGCCGGGTCGGACTCCGCCCATAATGGCTGGGGGGTGCGAAACTCGTAGGCGGGCGCGGAGGTAAAAACCACGCGTCCCCGTTCATCCATCAACACGGTCTTGGCAGACGAAGTGCCGACGTCAATTCCAAGGAGGTAGGTCATGGGGGAAAGGCGACTGAAGTGATTGAGACGACAAAGGGGAGAATCGACCCGTGGGCTGAAGGGCATTAGTCGCCTCAGTCGCTTCAGGAACCGCAGTCGCCTTGGGTCTCTAAATAAACTCGTTGAAGATGTTTTCGAGCATTTCCTGGCGGGCGGAGGCGAGCACCGGATCCTTGGTTTGCAGCGCGTAGGCGTTTAACTCGGCGAGTGTAATTTGGCCGCGTTCGATTTTGCGGCCAACCCCGCGGTCCCAGCTCGCGTAGCGTTCGCGCACGAACCGCGCCAGCCGGCCATCGGCCCGGATGGCGACGGCAGCCTTCAGGCCGCGGGCAAAGGCGTCCATACCCCCGATGTGGGCCAGAAACAGATCCGCGGGTTCGTGGGATTCCCGGCGGCGTTTGGCGTCAAAATTGAGTCCGCCGGTGGAAAAACCACCCATGCCGAGCACCGCGAGCATAATTTCGGTGGTCAAATAGACGTCGGTGGGAAACTGGTCGGTGTCCCAGCCAACGAGTTCATCCCCCCGGTTGGCATCAACCGAGCCGAGCGCATTGGCAGAAGCGGCCACGCACAGTTCATGCAGCATCGTGTGCTGGGCGAGGGTGGCATGGTTCGTCTCAATGTTGAGCTTGAAGTCATTCAGCAGGCCATATTCGCGCAAAAAGTTTAGGCAGGCGGCGGCGTCCGAATCATATTGGTGCGTCGTGGGCTCGCGCGGTTTGGGCTCGATGTAGAACTGGCCCTTGAAACCGATGCTTTTCTTGTATTCCACGGCGAGGTGCAGCAGGCGCGCCAGGTTGTCCAATTCCCGCCGCATATCGGTGTTGAGCAGCGTGGCGTAACCCTCGCGACCGCCCCAAAACACGTAGCCGAGGCCGCCGAGTTCGTGGGTGGCATCAATCGCGGCTTTGACCTGCGCGGCCGCATAGGCAAAGACATCGGCGTTGGGCGAGGTCGCGGCACCCTGCGCGTAGCGCGGGTGCGCAAACAAACACGCGGTGCCCCACAATAGTTTTTTCTTCGTGCGTTTTTGCTCCGCCTTCAAGGTTTTGACGATTTCCTCGAGATGGCGGTGCGAATCGGCGAGGGTTGCGCCCTCCGGGGCGACATCGCGGTCGTGGAAGCAGTAAAAGTCGATGCCGATTTTTTCCAAAAATTCGAAAAACACGCCGACCCGCCGGCGCGCATTGTCCAGCGAGTTGGTGCCATCATCCCAGGGCATGAGGGCAGTGGGTGCGCCAAAGGGGTCGCTCAAGCCATTGCGCATGCAATGCCAGTAGGCGGCGGCAAAGCGGAGGTGCTCACGCATCGACTTGCCCGCAACCTTCTCCGCGGCGTGGTAATGCTTGAACGCAAAGGGGTTTTTGGACTTCGGGCCTTCGTAGCTGATGACCGGAATTTTGGGGAATGCGGACATGGGGGAGTGCGGCGTAGATTCTCGCCAGTTAGTGGTTCGGTAGCGCCAGGCCGAAATAATTGCGCGCGTTGCGAAAACAAACATCACGGACCAGATTGGCCAGCAATTCGTGGTCGTGGGGCAGGGCGCCACTTTCGACGTCCTCGCCGATCATGCCGCAGAGCAGGCGGCGGAAATATTCATGGCGCGGGTAGGACAGGAACGAACGCGAGTCCGTTATCATGCCCACGAAGCGCGAGAGCAGACCGTTGTTCGACAGGGCGTTGATTTGCCACCGCATGCCCTCAATCTGATCGAGGAACCACCAGCCCGAGCCAAATTGAATCTTCCCCGGAATGCCGCCGCCCTGGAAATTGCCGGCCATGGTGGCGAACACGTAATTATCGGCGGGATTGACGTTGTAGAGTATGGTTTTGGGCAGGCGCTCCTCCTGGGCGAGCGCGCCGAGATAGGTGGACAGCGCGCGGGCCTGCGGGAAATCGCCGATGGAATCGCTGCCCGTATCCGGGCCGAGAAGGTCCATCAGGTAAAGGTTGTTGTTGCGAATGGCCCCGAGGTGGAGCTGTTTGGTCCAACCGCGCTGGTGGTCGAGCCGGCCAAGGAACAGCATCAGGCAAAAACCAAAAGCCTGGGCGTGGGCAATGGAAGCTGGACGGCCGGAACGGGCGGCATCGTAAATCATCGCGGCCTGAATCTCCGAGCATGGTCCGGAATACATGGCTTCGAGGCCATGGTCGGAGAGGCGGCAGCCGAAGCTGTGAAAGAAAGCGTGGCGATGGTCGAGGGCGGCGAGAAAGCCGGCAAACTTGGAGCAGTCCATTCCGCTGGTCTGCTCGAGTTTGGTGATCCAGGCGTTGAAGGCCGCAGGTTGGTCCACGGCAAACGCCTTGTCGGGACGAAAGGCGGGGAAGACGCGGGTGGTACAGTTCTGGCTCACCAGGGATTTGTGGTATTCGAGCGAGTCCACCGGATCGTCGGTGGTGCACACGGCTGCCACGTTAAACTTCCTTAATATGCCCTGGGTGGACAATTCGGGAGACTGGAGCTTTTCGTTGGCTTCGTCCCAAATTTGCCGGGCGGATTGCTCGTTGAGAATCTTCTCAATGCCGAAATAGCGGCGGAGCTCAATATGCGTCCAATGGTATAGCGGATTGCGGAGGGTGTGCGGGACGGTTTTCGCCCAGCAGAGAAATTTCTCCCACGGATCGATTTTACCGGTAATATACTCCTCGGGAACACCGTTGGCGCGCATGGCCCGCCATTTATAGTGGTCGCCCTCGAGCCAGGCCTCGAATAAATTATTAAATTTCCGGTTCTGCGCGATGTCCTTGGGCGGCAGGTGGCAATGGTAGTCGAGAATCGGCGAGGGCTCCGCGTATTTGTGGTAAAGGGTGCGCGCCAGCTCATTGGACAGCAGAAAATTGTCGTGCAGGAAGCTCATGGAGAAGGGGGAATTTTCCGTTGGCGTTTAGATGGCCATGCAGTTGAAGCCTCCGTCCACGATCATCTCAATGCCGGTGATAAAGCGCCCGGCGTCGGATGCGAGGAGCAGCGAAGCGCCCACGAGTTCGGAGGCTTCGCCAAATCGTTTCATGGGGGTGTGGCCCATGATCTGCGCCACCCGCTCGGGGGTGAGCACTTTTTTATTCTGCTCGGCGGGGAAAAACCCGGGGACGAGGGTGTTTACGCGCACGCCTTTGGCGGCCCATTCGCGGGCGAGGTTGGCGGACAGATTATGCACGGCGGCCTTGGTGGCCGAGTAGGTGAAGACGCGCGAAAGGGGTTTGAGGCCCGCCATCGAACCGATGTTGATAATGCTGCCGGCACGCCCGCTTTCGATGAAATAGCGTCCAAAGACCTGACAGGCCAGAAAGACGGCCTTCATGTTGGTGTTCACAATGCGGTCGTATTCCTCCTCGGTCACTTCAAGGAAAGGCGTGGGCGAATTCACGCCGGCGCCGTTGACGACAATATCCACGCCACCACACTTGGCCACGATGCGGTCAAGCAATTCGGTCAACGCCTTCTTCGACCCTACGTCGCAGGCCTCGAACCAGGCGCGGCCGTGGTGGGCGTGGTGAATTTTCGCGAGGCGGGCCGTCGCCTTGTCCGGATTGCGCCCGACAAGGATGACGGAGGCGCCGGCGCCGGCAAAGCCTTCTGCCATGGCGCCGCACAATTCGCCAGTGCCGCCAATGACGACGGCGGTTTTACCCTGCAGGGTGAATAAAGTATCGAGGTAGGACATAAAATTTTTCAACGCAAAGAATCGAAGGACGCTAAGGGATTTTGTGTTTGTGAACAACTCGTTTTATGCCGTTTCTGAGCAAGGGGACATTTCGCTTCTTTGCGTTGAAAATATCACCGCACCACCCGCGCGCCGCCGCCGCCGATGACTTTTTCGACTTCATCAAGTGAGGCCATGGAGGTGTCGCCGGGGGTGGTCATGGCGAGCGCGCCGTGGGCCGCGCCGTATTGCACGGCCTTGGCGGCGTCGTTGTGCTTCAGAAAACCGTAGGCGAGGCCCGAGGCAAAACTGTCGCCGCCGCCGACGCGGTCGAGAATCTCCAACTCGGGATACTGGTTGGATTCGAAGAATTTGCCGTCGTGCCAGCAAATGGCGCTCCAGTCGTTGACGGTGGCACTCTTGACGTTGCGCAAGGTGGTGGCGGCGACCTTGAAATTGGGGAACTCCTTCACGGCATTGTTAATCATCCCTTTAAACGCATCAATTTCGATGTGCGAAATTTTGTCATCCAAGCCCTTGACCTCGAGGCCGAGGCAGGCGGTGAAATCCTCTTCGTTGCCAATCATCACGTCCACGTAGCGCGCGATGCGGCGGTTAACCTCCTGGGCCTTGGCCTTGCCGCCGATGGATTTCCAAAGCGACGGGCGGTAATTCAAATCGTAGGAAACGATGACGCCGTGTTTCTTGGCGGCCACGACGGCCTCCTCGACGAGCGCAGGAGTGGTTTCCGAAAGGGCGGCGAAAATCCCGCCGGTGTGCAGCCAGCGCACGCCGAGCTTCCCGAAAATATTATCCCAGTCAATTTGCCCGGGCTTCATCTGCGAAGCGGCGGAATTGCCGCGGTCAGGTATTCCCACCGCACCGCGCAGACCGAAACCGCGCTCGGTGAAGTTCAGTCCATTCCGGACGGTGCGCCCCACCCCGTCATACGGCACCCATTTGATGAAGCGCGTGTCCACTCCGCCCTGCAAAATGAAATCCTCGAGCAACCGGCCGACATCATTGTCGGCAAAAGCCGTAACCACGGCGGTGCGAAGGTTAAAGCAGCGCCGGAGCCCGCGGGCCACGTTATACTCGCCGCCGCCCTCCCAGACCTTGAATTCGCGGGCGGTGCGCACGCGGCCCTCGCCGGGGTCGAGGCGGAGCATGATTTCGCCGAGGGCGATCATGTCGAAGGTGCAGTCAGCAGCAGGTTTGATGGTCAGGCTCATAAAGGGGAGAATTGGGGCAAGAAGCGGAAGATGGGAAAATTGCAGGCAAATGGCAAATCCATTTCCCGGGGTGTGAAAGGTTCGACTTTGGTCAGGAATCGGTCCAATTTGGAACCAGCCCATTTAAACTTTGCCGGATTGAGATTCTGCAGATAAACCAGAGGCCCATACCGCCGCTGAGTCGGCCACTGCTTTGATCGATGAACATCCCGTTTTTTGAAGAGTTGGCGAAATCCCAAACTGTGCTGCTGGCCGGCGCAGGTGGTGGCCTCGATATTTTTACCGGCCTGCCAATTTACTCCTGGTTGCGCAAGACCGGAAAGACTGTCCACTTGGTCAATTTGTCTTTCACCGACTTGGATGCCTGCAATGGAGCCCGACTAACCCCGGCGCTGGTTCGGGTTGAGGCCGACACCTCGGGACCAACTCAATACTTTCCCGAGTTGCATCTGGCAAACTGGCTGTCACGCCAGTACGGCGATACGCCAGTTTATGCAATTGAGCGGACCGGCGTCCGGCCAATCAAGGAAGCCTATGAATATTTGGTGAAGACGCTGCATCCAGATACCCTCGTCCTGGTGGACGGCGGAACCGACAGCTTGATGCGCGGCGACGAAATTGGTCTGGGCACACCCCAGGAAGACATCGCGAGCCTGCTCGCGGCGGATTCGGTGGCGGGCGTTTCGCGCAAATTTCTGGTCGCGGTCGGATTTGGCATCGATGCATTTCACGGAGTCTGCCATGCGCAATTCCTCGAAAACGTGTCTGCCCTTATATCGGAAAATGCATTTCTCGGAACCTGGAGCTTACTTCGCGACTCGGACGAGTTCCGCCATTATAAGGAGGTCTGCGAGTTTGTCACGGCCCGCATGCCGCTCGCTCCCAGTATCGTAAATTCGAGCATCATTTCCGCGGTGGACGGACATTTTGGCGATTATCACGCCACGAAAAAAACCGAAGGTTCCACCCTCTTCATTAATCCGCTGATGAGCATCTATTGGGTTTTCCAACTGGATAAGGTCGCCAAGAGAAATCTCTATTTGGACCAGATTCGACAAACGGATACTTACCCGCAGCTGACGATGGCCATCGAGAAATTCTTGGGCAGACTTCAGAAGACCAGACCGCGGATGGACATCCCTGTTTAGCCTTAAACAAACTATGGGGTCGCCAAATCTAGTCCCGATTGGCTGGCTAAGTTCGCCTGCCGTCGGTCGAAGGTGCCAAACGAGTCCGAACCCAATGCCTTGGCAATCGCCACATGAAATAAATCCAGACTCCGCGACCCCAATTTGGAAGTATGCCTGAGTGCCAGCGATTCTGCCAAGCGCGCCAGTTGCCCAAATGGATCTGCGCGAACCGAATTGGCATCACTCGAATAGTAAGAAAACAGGAAGCCGGAGTCGGCGTATAATTTCACAGCGACTCTGACTCGCGTTCAAGCAAAATCATGTTTGGCAGAAGCTTTTTTCCGTAAATACTGCGCCGCCGTGCTGCTTGGTCGGGCAAAACCACCCTGCCCGATTTCTCGCCAGCCTGGTAGTGCAACCAGGACTCAAGTTTGGCGCGCTCCGGGATGGGCAACGCAGCGATGGCGGCTTTAATTTCCTTTACCGTGCACAAGGGGGAATTTTACCTCTTCGCAAAACCGCAAACAAGACTCGAACCTACTCCTTCGCCTCTTTGAATTCCTCAAGTTTCCAGCGGGGCTGGCCGCACGCGTTGGCGATTTCGTCGAAGGCGGCGATTTCGGCGGCGGAGAAAAGCAGCCCCCCGTAACGCGCGCATTTGGCCGCGGCCTGCGCTTCCAACTGGCCGGGGACGAGGCATTGCTCGTTGCCGCCACTGAGAATATCCTTGAGGACGGCTTTCACATTGGCGGCCTGCGAACGACCGCCGGCAAAGGCACCGCCGGACATTGCCTCGGGATGGATGACTTGGAAATAGAAACAGGGCGTGCCTTTTTCGCCGGCGACGGGAGCCCGGCAACGCAACGTGGGCAGCGATCCCCCGATGAATGCGGCGACGACTTCGTTGATGAGCGAAAGGCCGTATCCCTTGTGCTGGCCGAAGGGCAGGAGCGCCACCACTTTCGCCGGGTCAGTCGTGGGCTTACCATCCTTGTCTACCGCGGCGTCTGGGGGGAGTTGCTTGCCCTCGCGCAGGAGTTGCTGGACGCGACCCATCGCGACGACAGAGGTCGCCCAGTCCACCACGATGGGGAAGCCGAGGGCCTCCGTGGTCGGAAAGCCCCAGGAATGCGGGTTGGTGCCGAGCGTGGCG
The DNA here is from genome assembly GCA_964561455.1 of uncultured Opitutales bacterium. Lineage (GTDB taxonomy): Bacteria > Verrucomicrobiota > Verrucomicrobiia > Opitutales > JABDGR01 > JABDGR01. The sequence continues at coordinate 5,959 of CAZLPS010000002.1, read as the reverse complement.
CGACGGCCGCCAAAAGGCACGACTTCCGCGAGCGCCGCAGTGCAATTCGTATAGGCGAGATAACCGCGCTTGGCGGCATCCATCACATAACCGCCACCCCAGAGGTAGTGAAAGGCATTGTCTACGGACACCTGGCCAACGCCATATTTGTCGGCCAGGGCAATGCAGGTTTCAATGGCGTCGACGGCCACGGCCTGGCCAAGCTTCTTGTTGGCATTCCAAATTTCCGAGGCGGCAAAACGGGTCGCCTTCTTTTCCACTTTCGCATTGGGCACGCAACCACCCGCGCCGGAGCCGAAGTGGTCGTCAAGATGGAGGGCCTTGATGCCGTTGTGAGTGCGGATGCCGTGGCGCGAGGCGTTTTCGGCGACGCCCGTGGCGGCGGCGGCTTCGGCGGTGGAGTAGCCGCGTTTTTGGTAGGCGGCGGCCACGGTGGCATTGTGGCGCGCGGGCGGGACGACGTAGAAGGATTCGGCCATGGGGAAAGAGGTTTTTTTGACAGAATTAACAGAATTTTTGTCAATTCCTTCCAATTCTGCAAATTCTGTCGAAAAAGGATTTTAGCTTCGAGGCAGTGGGATGGGGACTTTATTGACTTGGGCGAGGGGTTGTTCGCCGCGAAGGGCGAGCAAGAGATTCTGCACGGCCATGCCGGCTTGGCGCTGCACGCTTTCATAGGTGCGCGAGCCGACGTGCGGCGTAATGATGCAGTTTTTGGCCTTGGGCAGCGGGTGGTCAGCCGGGGGCGGCTCGACATCGAGCACGTCCGCGCCATAGCCGCCCAACTGGCCGCTTTCGAGGGCGGCCGCAACGGCGGCGTTATTAATGAGTTCACCGCGGCCGCAATTGATGAGCATCGCGCCCTTCTTCATGATGCCAAGCGAACGGGGGTTGATCATCTCCTGCGTCTCGGCCGTCAAATTGGTGTGCAGCGAGACCACGTCGGAGACCTTGAGCAAATCGTCCAAATTAGCGGCGCGGGTGACATTGTTGGCGGCGGCAAATTTCTCATCCCAATACAAATCGTAGGCGATGCATGGCATGCCAAAGGCCCGTCCCCTAATCGCCATTTCCTTGCCGATGCGTCCGAGGCCGACAATGCCGAGGGTCTTGCCAAACAATTCGTGTCCGGTCAGGCGCTTCCAGCCGCCCGCGCGAGTCGAGTTGACGGAATCCACAAAATGTTTGCTTAAACACAGCATCAGACCAAAGCAGTGCTCCGCGACTGTGGTGTGATTGACGCCTGGCGTGAAGAGTACCGGAATGTTCTTTTCGGTGGCGGCAGCCACGTCAATCTTGTCCACCCCAATGCCATATTTGGCAATAATACGCAGGCGCGGCAGGGATTTTTCGATCACGGCGCGGGTGATTTGGTCGTCACCACATAAAAAGGCATCGAATGAACCCGCCAGCTCGAGCATTTTGGACTCGGGAAGGGGGCCGCGTTCGCGGACAAGTTCGAGGCCGGCGGCGGCCAATTGATCGTGGTGCGGACCGGGGGTGTCCTGCAACGAGGTGGTGGTAACCAATACGCGCGTCATGGAAAGGGCGAAAGAGGCTCAAAATGGAGGCCCGCCGCCCGGCAGGCAAGGCCAAACCCCCGGCCCGCCAAACCCGAGAAAGGGGTACCACCCCACCCTGACAGCACTCCGGTGAAGTAACGGTAAATGCACCCATTGCACAAAATATTTGTTATAATCCATGGGGTTCAGGTGTCTGGTATTTCGGACTGGCCAGGCTGGTAGCATTTCTCCAAGCTTCGCCGTTCTTCCATTGCCCGCCGTTGCCATCTTCGACAAGTCTAAATCCATGAAATCCAAAAAACTCGCCTGCCTCCTACTTGCAGCGCTTGCCGCAAGCGCCGGTTGCTCCAAAGAATCTGCGCCCGCCGCCGCCGCACCCCAAGCTGCGTCGTCACCGGCGCCCGCCGCTGCGCCGAAGGCCAGCACCCCGGCATCTGCGCCGGCTGCTGTGTCGGCAACCCCTTCCGCCCCCGCCGCTATGGCCGTGGTTACCGCGCCCAAGACGCCAGCATCGGTGGCGGTAGTTACGACCCCCAAGGCCGCACCATCCATGCCTGCAACCGCAGCTTCGGCCGCGATGCCGGGCGCGATCCCTGCAACCGTAACCGCTTCCATGCCTGGTGGATCCGCCACCGTGACTGCCGACACCACGGCGATTCGCTCCAAGCTGGATACCGCTTTGACCGAAGCCATCCGCCTGCTCGAGGCCAAAGACTATGTTGGCTTTATCAAGGAATTTGCCCCGCCCGATGCATTGCCTCCGGGCATGCCTCCGGGCATGCTGGACCAGATTGCACCGATGATTATCCAACAGCCGGATTTTGTTAAACAAATGGGGGAAATGCTCGACACCCTCAAATCCATCGGGTCCCAAAAGGCGGTCCCGACGATGGGCGATGACGGCAACACCGCCACTTATACCACCACCGCCGCAGACGGATCGAAGCAAACGATGGTGTTTAAGAAGGCCAACGGAGTATGGTACCCCGATATGCCGTAGCACGGGGGGCGGGGAATAACCGGAAAACGGAATTTGCAAGCAAGGTTTCGCGCCGCACCGCCGGCTGGGAACGTGGATTCGTCGTCTTTTTAATTTTGCCTTCTTTGTTCCAGTCCGTACGGTTTGCCTTCTCCATTCTCCCATCTCCATGTCCCTTCCCACTGCTACCGTCCTCGGTTTAAATAAATCCTTCGGCTTTGGCGACCGCCTCGGCCTTGCAACGCCTGGCCACCTTGCGGCCATGAAGGCGCATGGCAAGGGCTTCTCGGGCATTTTTGCCCAGCAGTCCATCCGTGAGATGACGCGCACCCAGCGCAGCGCTGAGGAAGTCATGGGTGCCGCCCAACGCGCTCTGGCCGCCGCCAACTATACGGCCCCGTGGGGTGCCGATGCCGACCACCTCAAAACCTGCGAGGACATTGATAAAACCGCCAAGGCGGGTTTTACTTTCTTCACGCTCGACCCCTCCCCATTCGTCAATAACGAAGCAGACCGGCTGGACCAGGCCGCCCTCGCCACCCAAGTGGCCGCCCTCCTCAAGGACGGCATTTTCCCCGCCGGGTGGGAAGCCGCCTATTTGAAGGGTGCCTATGATGCCGGATCGGCGGGCGGATCATTGAAATTCGAACTCGAGGGCTTGCACCGCGCCGCGGTCAAATACGGCCGGGCCATCAACCAGGTGGGGGTGTTGACCAAACATTTGGAAACCACGGTCATGCGCCCTTACGAAGTTGAAGTCTCGGTGGACGAAACCGACACCCCCACGAAACCACTCGAACATCTTTTCTGGGCGCTGGAACTCAAGCGCCGCGGAGTGAAACACGTGGTTTCGCTTGCACCGCGCTTCATTGGCGACTTCGAAAAGGGTATTGATTACAAGGGTGACCTCAAGGAATTCGAGAAACAGCTCCGCGTCCATGCCGCCATCGGCAATACATTTGGGCCGTATAAGATTTCCATCCATTCGGGTTCGGACAAATTTTCGATTTACCCGATCATCGGCAAAGTGTGCGGCACACGCCTGCATGTGAAGACCGCCGGCACCAACTATCTGGAAGCGCTCCGCGTCGTCGTACGGGTGGACAAGGCCCTGTTCGGCGAGATTGCCGCGTATGACGCAGGGCGCTTTGCGCAGGACAAGCAAAGCTACCACATTTCCGCGACGGACGCCGGGGTTGCGGCGCTGGCGAAGACCGCGCCGGGTGACTTTGAGAGGGTTTATTTGGACGAGACCACGGGCCGCCAGCTGCTGCACGTGACGTTTGGCTCGACGCTGACTCTGGGGAAAACTGCTTCGGGCCGGTTGTTCAAGGATGCAATTTTGGAGATTCTGCAGAAGCACGCGGATTTGCATGCCGAATTTTTGACCAAGCATCTGGGTGAGCACTTGCGTTTGCTTAACCTGGGCTGAGCAGGAGGAGCAGAGGATCACAGGATCAAAGAAGCAGAGGGCCGGACACCCCACCAGGACTCGATCCATGAGCTCGCCCATCAAAACCTACCGCGATTTGGTAGTTTGGCAGAAGGCGATGTCACTGGTGACCGAGGTATATGAAGTCAGCCGGAGGTTTCCGAAAGAAGAACTCTACGGCATTACTTCGCAGCTTCGAAGAGCCGCAGTTTCGATACCCTCCAATATCGCGGAAGGCCACGCTAGGCGCTCTCGCAGCGAATATGCCCGTTTGGTGCAAATTGCGATCGGTTCCCTTAACGAATTGCAAACCCAGCTGGAGATTACGGTAAATCTCAAATACTTATCCAAAACCGATTTCGAAAGACTTGAAGACAGATTCCGGGAAATTGACCGAATGCTCTCCAGCCTCTTCGAAAAACTATCTCTTCCACAGATTCCTCCCCATCGCAAATAAGCTTGTTGACCGATTTGTGGCTAAACCCTCTGTTCCTGTGCTCCTTTGCTCCTCTGATCCACCGGTCAGTCCAACTTTTCCGCCTCGGATTCCGCCGCGCTCATCGCCACCAGGCGCCGGAGAAGCCAGACACACCTTTCGACGCCCGTGGTGAGGGACAGGACGGCGCTGCGGTCCTCCATTGTTAATGCTCCGTTTTGCTGGAGATAAGTCTTCCGCAGCTTGTCCATCATGGGGCCACGATCGGCACACAGATTAAACAGGGTTTGCCGAACTTCCGGATCGGTCGACTCCAAATCCTCCCCGACGGAAATCAAAAGAAACTCCAGCGCCTCCTGGGTCTGGCTGGCCAGCTCCAAGCCGGGACGGCCGCGGGCCGCTTGAATCGCTTGAATTACTTCCGCCGTGGCAACCGCAAGTTCGCCAATAATTGTCTGCCGATTTTGGTAATAGGCCAACTGCATTGCCTCGGATTCATCCATTTGGAGTGTCATAATACCCTGGCCAGCGTGGCTCACTTCCTTGCCCAACAGCTGAAAAGCAGCGTGACGTTGGTCCAGGGTCGGACCCCGATACTCCCCGCGCAAGGTGGTGAAAAATGCCGCGATCTGGTCCAGTTCGCGCAGTTGCTCCCGGCGCAGCAGTTCCAACTCGGTCGTGGCGTCCTCGGGCGGCAGACCCGAAAGGTATTTGAGCGCCGACAATTCTTCCGCGACACTTTTCGGCAGCTTGAGATTGAGCCAGGCCGTGACTTGTGCATGGAAGGTTGTCATCATCACCGCCGAAGTGAGTTTGAACAGGAAGAAGGCAATCGCGACTTGGGTGAACGCATCGGGGCTCAGGCGGGTGATCAGCGCCATCACGAGCGGAACATGCAGGTACGTCTCAACGTAAAAAAGCCCGATGAACAGGCTGGCGCCAAAGAAATTGTAGATATTCTGGAACCGAATTAATTGCCGGGCCGAGCCCGTGAAGGCGGACCCCAGTAAACTCTTGAACAAATTTGACCCAATCGCCGCGCCATAGACCAGCATCAACGCCGCCGGCATTCCCAAAACTTTGGCCGACACGAGGCTGACTGCAATCATCGCCACGATGGTCGAATCCTGCATGGTGAAGCCCAAACCCAGGCCAATCAGAGTCGCCAAGATCGGCCAGTTGCGCCCCAATTCCATGGCGGCCGTAAACCAACGCTCCCCTTCCATGGGCTGCACGCCCAACTTCATCTCCGAAATGCTGTAAAAAATCAGGCCCAGCCCCAGCAGAATGCCGAAAACGTGACGGCTGACCTCCCCTTTGCGAAAAAAGAGCATGACGCCCGCAAGGCCCGCCACATACATTGCGGCCACCCGGATGTCGAATACCACCAAAAAGACCAGCAGCGTGTTGCCGACGTTAAAGCCGGTGACGATGGGAAAGGCGTCGCCAACAGAAATCAGCCCGGTGGTGGCCAGACTGGACAAGATCATCAAAACCGCCGAAGAGCTTTGCAGCACCATGCCCGAGCCCAGGCCAAAGAGGAGTGCCTTCCAGCGCGGGCGGGCATAACGGTTGACGAGCCCGCGGAA
>CAZLPS010000001.1:0-117853 GCA_964561455.1 uncultured Opitutales bacterium | reverse complement strand
CCGTGGCAAAGCGGGGATTGAGGAAGTAACGGCCGGCGAGCATGACCTGCTCCTGGAGGCCCTTGAAGCCGCCGTTGTCAATAAAGGTCTGGCCGTCCTGATAGGAATTGTGGCCCTGGATTTCCTTGCCGGCGATTTCCCCGGTACGCAACGGCGTGCCTTCCTTGGTCGTCACAATGCCCACCATGTTGTCGGCGATTTCCAAAACTTTTTCGGCGGTAATGGTGAACAGGGCGGTATTGATGCGGTAGGTGCCGGGCGGAATGATGGCGACTTGGGGGCCGCGTTCGCCGCCATTGGCAAGGAACATGCGGGCGCTCTGGAATGAATCGCAATCCACGCGCCGGGCCAATACGTGGCCGCCTGAGAGTGGTTTGCCGTCGCGGGCGTCCACGATGCCAATTTCGCCCTCGTCAATGCTGATGAATTTCTGGCGGGTGATTTCATACTGCCACGGCCAAAGGGCCCAATGGATGCCGGGCGCCAGGGTGTCCGCTTGAAATCCGGCCTCGCCTTTGAGGGCGATGATGGCCCCGTCCGGCAGGGTGCGATTGCCGCCAACGAGCACGAACTTCTTGTTGACGATGCCGATGCTGTCCTGCGGCACAATGACGACGCCGAAGAAGCGCAAGATCAAGCGGTAACAAAAGACGATAAAAAACACCGGCAGGACGATCCAAAGGATCCAGCCATACTGTTGGAGAAACTGTTGAATAGTCATGGTAAGCTACAGGGTTAAAGGGTAAAGCAGCGGTCGTGGACGATATGTGAACAACCGGCAGCCATTGTGGCAATTTAAAAGGAAACATCCATTATAAAGCGGGCGGCATTTATAATCGGGCTGGTGCGCGACAGCAAATGTTTCCCGTCAAGCAGTGGGAAACCGCCGATGGGCCAAAATGAACATTAATTGTTGGCGGGCACGACCCGCTCGCGCGGCGTTCTTACCCGCCCCACGCGGTCTTGCGGCAGAATCTCCGCCACCGTGGAAGTTGTTGTAGTTATCCCACCATTCTCCCATAGAAGTTAAACCGGCGATGGAAGGTGCCTCGCGTGACGCTTACCGCGGAATGGGTGGATCCGCCGTTAGGTCAACATCTTCGAGCCGCCCCTGCTCGCTGCTCGATTTCCCTGCTCAGTTCCCCTGGCTCTGTTCAATTCCCCAGCTGAGGGAGATGGTTTCATTTTACATATGGCGAAACAAAAATTGCCTCGATCCGCCGGGTGATTCGGGCGGACAAGGCGTGGGGCTCGGCATGTTCGTAGGCGGAAATAGTGGTATTCAGCCAAACCAGGGTGACAATCGCGTAAATCACGGAAATGATGGCACTGGCATAGAGCAAAACCACTTCAGTACCCCCGGAATAGGGCCGACGGGTCAATGCCGCGAGGATGGTCTTGTCCCATCGCCATACTCCATAAGTCGCGCCGGGTAATACCACGAGAAATGCCCAAAAAAAGAGCACGGCCGCCTCCCGTGACGGCTCCAAATCACGGCGTCTCAGCCACAAGACTAAAAACAAGCTGGACAGCAGGAGCACGCAGCCGCCAGCCAGAAAGGCCTGCGCCCGGGTCGGATTACCCACTTTAAGATAACAACCGCAGTCCACCAAGCCTTGCAACGCCGTCCAGGATAGAACCACCACCATAGCGGTCAGACGAAACGCATGTCCTTTTTGGGTTTGCGACAGGCTCCGTTTGGATATCGTTATGCTGGCTCCGTTCATATTGATTTAATAGGTGCAACGTGCTTACGGGAAGGGCGCCTGCTGTTGGAAGGTTGCCCGGGCCCAGATGCCTTGGTTGCGTGGGAAAAAGCGGCCATGAAGTTTTGGTTTTGGTTGACCATTCCACTTAACGCCGAGACAGTGGGCGGTGCAGGAATTCGATAACCAGCGGGAGAATAATCTATTTCCGATAATTCTGCCATGGGGTAAGAGCCTACTTTGGTGGGAATTATCCCGGGATCGCCGAGGGCGAAGAAGGCGGCTGACGGCAGGACAGTCGCGAGTTCCTCTTCGTCCAAGCAGGCGGCGGCGTTGGCCGTGAGCCTCGGCCAACCCGTGGCGAAAAATCGGTCAGGGGTTGGAGGCCTGGATCTGCTCCATGAGGTGTACAACCATCGCTACATTCCATGGTTGCGCCAAGGGCCCCTGCTCCACCACCAGCGCCTTGTACCGCCCTTGAAACAGATGCCCGCGCTCCCGCCGTGGCAAAGATATTCGTCCGGTAGTTGCCCCGGTTTAACCTCACCGATTTCTCGCTCCATCGTTGGCACCGTCTTGCTGCCGACGGGTGCGAATCACCCGGACTTCCCAAAACACGGATGCAATCACGCTACCCACGAGGCCCAATACCGCTGCAATGAACATGTCTTGTTCGACGATGATTCCAAATTGTTCCGCCGACGGGTGCATCCGGTGTCGGTTTGAATTATAGACATCCCAACCCAAAGCGATAATCGCGGAGACAAAGGGCATCGCTAGAATAAAGAAAACATAGGCGAAATAACGCGTCCACCAGGGCTCGGGCGGATCCGGCGGCGTGGCCTCGAAATTCTTCAGCACGGGCAGTGGCTCATCCATGGGTGATTAAATGTCACTCGCTTAGGTGTCCGTCAAGCCGCTGGAGGTGCGGGTAGTGACGCAGTTTCGTAGCGCTGATCCCGCATTCGCGGGATCAGCGCTACGAAACTACGAAACTGCGTCGGTGTTGAAACTGCGTCACCACCCAAGTGAGGAAGCGGTCGCAGACCGGGAAATTACAGTGGACGCCCTGCGACGGTTGAATACTCTCTAATGAAAACCGTGCTGGAGCGTCAGGCAAGCATACCCCCGCCATGAGAATCCCCTTTATCTTAATTTCCAGCCTTTGGTTATGCTCCCCCGCCTTGACCTGGGCCGACACCCCCACCCCGGCCGCCGCCCCGCTACCCAACGCTGCGGTCGAAAAACTCATTGACCAACTGGTGGACGTGGACAGCCCGACGGTCGGCGCCAATACCAACTCCACGGCGGTGAATATCTTTATCGGCGGCAACAGCCCGGCGGTGATTTTGACCGGACCGACCAAACAACCCCTGCCCCCCACCCCACCGGTCATGCGGCAAATCGTGGAGCTGGGCGTGGCGGCAGTTCCGTCTCTGCTCGACCATCTGACCGACGCCCGAGACACGAAGTTGAAGATAAGAAATCCCGGTCTTCCGGTGGTGGCGCCCGGGACTCCGCCCCCAATGGGTAGTTTCGGCTCGATTACGTATAACGACGAATATGATCCCCGCTACCGCTACGACCCCGCGCGGACGCCCACCAAAGTGAATTTATTTGGCCAGATTGCCATTTTCGGAAGCGGGCCCGGTGACTACTATACGGTGCGCACGGGCGATCTGTGCTATGTTTTGCTCGGGCAAATCGTGGGTCGGACGCTGCATGTGGTCCGCTATCAACCGACCGCCTGCGCGGAGGTCAACTCGCCATTGCAGAACCCGGCGCTGGCGGAAGCCGCCCGCCAGGACTGGGGCAATCTTACTCTCGAACAACACCGCAATTCGCTCATTGAAGATGCCACAGGCGACGCCATTCACGGGCTGCAATTCGTGCGTTTCGGCAACCAGCATCAGGATGCCTTTGACCGACTGGCGTTTTATTATCCCGAGGCCGCGAAAGCGACCGCAGTGAAATTCCTGGCCTACCCCATTGCGGAATGGCATTACCAGCGCGTGACCGATTTTACCGCCAAATATCTTGCCGAACCCAACGCCGCCACCCGCGCGGCCCTTCTAACCACTGCGCAAAAACAATGGGGCAATCCGTTTATCCTCGCCGTAACCGACCCGATGAGAAGGCTCACCGCGGAAACTCCCCCCACCCCCATTGATGCGGCCGGCACATTGCCGCCGACCTGGACCCTCTCGGGAAATTTATTGTCCCACCGCACCTCCACCCCGAGCGTTGGCGGAGTCAGCTCCTCGAGCACGTCCCGAATTTATCCGCAACCCCAATGGGACCGGGCCACCGAAATGCTCAAAGCGGTGGACGCCCAGGGCTGGGTGGCTTCACTCAAAGGCCATCAGCCGGTATATCTTAGTGAACAGATTGCAATCATCAAGGCCCTGGAAAATATTGCCGATCCGGCGCTCGATGCGGCCTGCGTGGATTTGTTCCGCCGCGCGCTGGCATTGCGCGACCCCACAGAACCGGCGGCAATCGATGCCACCTTGGGCCAGCTAGCCGACGCGTGCGTCGCCCGGCTGCTCAAGAATCCGGGAGCGGATCAAAAAGTGGTTGATGAAATCGTCGGCAGCAAGGCGAAGTTTCATCCGCCTGCGCCGAGCTCGGCTCTTCCATAAACACCAAAAATCAGCCACCCATGAGATTTCAACTATTGATTTTTTCCGCGTTGCTGATCGGTGCGCCACCCTTATTCGGGGCCGACACCCCCACCCCGGCCGCCGCCCCGCCCCGCAATGCCGAGGTGGAAAAACTGATTGATCAGTTGATTGACGTTTCCACGGAAACGGCCGGAGTCAATTCCAAGGCCACCACCATGAGCAAGTTCCTGGCCAACGACCGCCCGCCCGTCATCAATTCCGGGTTAAACCAGTCGGTCCTTCCGCCAACGCCGCCCGTCATGCGCAAAATCGTGGAACTGGGTCTCGTTGCCGTCCCGTCACTGCTCGATCATCTGACTGATTCCCGGGACACAAAACTGGTGATCTGGAACCCCGGCATTCCGACCGGCGCGGCCGGTGCGGCCCTTACTGGCTCTCGTTTTGGGACCATCCTATTCAACGACGAATACGATCCGCGCTACCGGGACGACCCGGCGCGCATTCCGACGACCTTAAATCAGCTCGGTCAATTTCCCATGCGCGGCGGTTCCGGCCCCGGCGACAGTTATACGGTTCGCGTGGGCGATTTGTGCTATGTGTTACTCGGCCAAATTGTGGATCGCACCCTGATCGTGGCCCGCTATCAGGGCACCAGCAACGCCGTCATTGATTCGCCGCTCCACACCCCCGCCCTCGCCGAGGCCGCCCGCCGGGACTGGGCCAACCTCACCCCGGAGCAACATCGCGACTCGCTTGTCCAAGACGCCACCGGCGAGGCCTTTCACCGCCTTCAATTTGTCAATTTCCGCACCCAGCACCAAGATGCCTTTGAACGGCTGGCGTTTTACTACCCCGATGCCGCCAAATCCGCGGCCCTCAAATATCTCGCCCTCCCCATCGCCGAATGGCACCGCCAGCGCGTGACCGATTTTACCACCAAATACCTCGCCGAGCCTGACGCCGCCACCCGCGCCACGCTGCTAACCACCGCCCAAAAACAGTGGGGCAATACTTTTATCCTCGCCGTAACGGACCCGATGAGAACTCAGACGGCCGAAACTCCCCCCGTCCCCATTGATGCGGCTGGCACGTTGCCGCCGGACTGGAACTTAAGGGGGGCTATTTTGTTGCACCGCACCACGACCAGCGTCGGCGGAGTCAACTCCTCCAGCACGACCCAGATTTACCCGCATCCCCAATGGGATCGCGCCACCGAGATGCTCAAAACCGTGGACGCCCAGGGCTGGGTGGCATCATTCAAAGGCCATCAGCCGGTAAGCCTTGGCGAACAAATTACAATCATCAAGGCCCTGGAAAATATTGCCGATCCGGCGCTCGATGCCGCCTGCGTGGATTTGTTTCGCCGCGCCCTGGCATTGCGCGACGCCACAGAACCGGCGGCAATCGACGCCACCCTGGCCCAGCTCGCCGACGCGTGCGTCGCCCGGCTGCTCAAGAATCCGGGAGCGGATCAAAAAGTGGTTGATGAAATAGTGGGCAGCAAGGCGAAGTTCCATCCGCCAGCGCCGAGCTCAGCACTTCCTTAAACTCTCTCATTCGAACCGTCCGATGAAAAATTACCTGCTGGCACTTCTCTGCCTGCTGAAAGGCGCAATCCCCTTGGACGGCGCGGATAGCACTGTCCCGCCGAACGCCACGCATTCAGTCTCCGATATTGCGCCGGCAAGCGTAACGCCTGCCGCCCCCAATCCTTCAATCCAAGTATACGAAAACAAGGAATATGGATTTAGCGTCGAAGTACCGAAGGATTGGCGAATTGGTCAAAAACCGTTTGCCACTCCCCTGCCCGACGGCGGGGCCATCTGGTTCCTCACCATTGACAATCGGCGGCCGGATTTGAACCTGAAGGAAATGGCTTGGCTGGGAGGGCAAACCCAACTGCCGGCGGAATTGTTTTCCGCCAGCGTGGCGAAGGAAATGGCTTCGCTGGGAGGGCAAACCCAACCGGTTTCCGTTGCCCAGCAGCTACTGCCGGGGGAAATATATATTGCCATGGGTTTGGCCGACCTGGCATCAACGCCGCTGGCGGTGGAGGCAGACCCAACTGTCAAAGATCTCCACGCCCTGATCGCCAAAAACGCGTTCGAGCCCGGGGCAGATCCAGGCGTTTCGACCCTCCGTCTGTATTTTTTCCGGAATGGAAACAAGTTTGGCCTCAACGTTTACGTACGCGAGCCCGTCAGCCGGGAAGATTGGGATAGGGTAACGGCCTTACTTGGAAGCTGGCAATTTGTGGACGCGCCGGTGGGCAACAAGGATTGGGCGAGGTCCCTGGCTTGGAGAAATCTGCCGGCTGAAATTCGCACCCAAACCAGCGGCACGGAATTTCGCTTTTGCACAAATCCCGCCGAACGGGGCTTTGAAGGGGCCACCGCAAAATTAACCGGCGCAGGCTATGAAGTTACGCTCACGCGCTTTCTGGGCCCGTATCCACCCTATCGTTTTCTTGTAACTGAAAAAGGCGTCGTCACCTCTCTGTCGCCGGTGCCCAATTTATCTCCAACCCCTGCAACTGCCGATGCCACAGACCGCCACCCCATAAAAATTCAGGTGCAAGCGGTGCTGGAGGCGGAAATGTCCACGCAGCGCCACAATTCCAGTCCGAGCGAACTCACGCGATTCGCCCGGGCGGGCCAACCCGGAGCATCAGGGTTGGACGACTTAACGCCCTTCATTTCGCAATCCGGCTTGGAGCCAGTGGAAGTACTGGTGGACGATAAGCATCAAGCGGGCCTGACCGAAGAGATGTTCATTTATCCGGAGGGAACAACGCGGCCCGCAACGCCCATCCGCCCGGGAACTCTCATCTCTGCCGCTGTGGCCAATAATCGGGCACCCATTGGCCGTTCCTTTTTTCAGATTCGCGGCGGGTTCGAGGCGCAGGTTCGCATGGGAACAGCCAGTTCCACGCCAGTATCGACTTATCCGAACATGGTTTACCCTTTGAAAGACGGCATCAAATATGTCGTGGAAGTGGTGCAGACTATTTTCGAGGTTCCGGACTCGCCCAACCCCGCCGAAAATGAGCCGCGATTCAGCGGCGTCATCCTCAACGGCAATCCTATAAATGACATTCCGCCCCTCCAACTCGTCAACGGCCCGCGCCAGACGCTGTGGACGCGATCTTTGAAAGCCACCTTCATTATGACAGGTCCAGTATATGCGACACCGAGTCCAGGGCCGACGCCTTGATGATTCCGGCAAAGGAATTAGCCCCGCGTCCGCCGCAAGAGCCTGCAAAATATTCGCGAAATCCTCACCGGCGCCAGGAAAAGCTGCTGAGAAAGGGGTCAATGCGGGCGGCCAAGAAATAGGCGCAATTGTCCAACCAGCGGCGCCACCAATGGCGGGTTTTGAGCCAGGCGTCGATTTCCACGCGATGGCAGTGCGCGAGGTCGGCGGTGAAGATTTCACCGGCTTCGTGGGCCAGGCGCTGGTGCTCAACGCGCAAGAGCAATTCGTAGTTCAAATGCAGACTGCGCACGTCGAAATTGGCCGAGCCCGCGTAAACAATATTTTCATCCACAATGATCATTTTGGCGTGGAGGATCTGCGGCTGGTATTCATAAATCTCCACGCCGCTCTTCAGCAGCCGGTGATAAAGGCTGCGCGCGGCCATGCGCATGTGCGGCACATCGGAAATTCCGGCGAGAATCAGCTGCACTTTGGCACCGCGGCGGGCCGCGCGTCGCAAGGCATGCAGGACCCGGCCGGTCGGCAGGAAATAGGCGGCCATGATGCGGATGGACTCCGCGTGTTGAAAATCGCGCGCGAGCAGGCGAATCATGGGATTGTGCCGCCAGCCGGGCGCAATGAGCAACACCGTGGAATGGCCCACTATCAGCCGACGCTGGCGGATGGCGTGGCGGAGCCAGGCGAAGCTCGGGTGCTTGAATTTGGCGTGGGCAAACATCTCATCGAAGGCGCCGCCCAAAGCCCGCGCCAGCGCGCCCTGAAATTGCACCGCCAAATCCCGCCAGCCCGACGTCACGCCGTCGCCAAGGTACTCCGGGCCGATGTTGACCCCGCCCACAAACGCCAAATGGTCATCACAGACCATGAGCTTGCGATGGTCGCGGAGGCCGAAGCGAATGCGCCCGGGGAGGTTAAAAAAACGGTATTCGCCGCCAGCGGCCGTCAATGGCTGCCAAAACTCATGGCTCAAATGCATCGAACCCACACCATCCATCAGCACCCGCACCTGCACCCCGCGTTGGGCCGCCGCAATGAGCGCATCGCGGAATTTCTCGCCGAGCTGTCCGGGCTGGATGGTATACATTTCCAGGCGAATACTGGTTTGGGCCTGATCAATCGCCTCCAACATCTTGGCCAGGGCACGCGCCCCGGTGCGCAACCATTGGTAGCCGCCCGGCAGCATGGGCGGGGCCGTGCCGGCGGGGTATTCGACGGGGTCGTCCGGTGTTTGCGTAGGCTCGCGGGTCATGTTGGAATTCCCGTGAGGGTGCGGGGCGGTTCTATCACTTTGGCTCGCCCCCGTCCAATGCAACAATTTCCAGCACAAAGGTTGCGCCTTTACCCGGCGCGCTGTCGGCCAGGGTCAAATCGCCGCCCAGGAGCCGCGCCAACTGGCGGGAAATGGCCAAACCGAGGCCCGTGCCGCCAAACCGGCGCGCGATGCCCGCGTGGGCCTGCGTGTAAGGGTTGAAAAGTCCGATCGCTTGTTCCGCAGTGAGGCCCAGGCCCGTGTCCCTGACAGCAAACCGCCACCGCCAGAGCGGTGGGGCGTGGGGAGCGGTGGTTTCAGGACGGGCGCTGACCTCGAGGGAAACCGAACCGGCGTCGGTGAACTTGAGCGCATTGCCGAGCAGGTTGCTCAGAATCTGCCGCAGGCGACGCACGTCCGTATGAATCACCTCCGGGGTTCCCGGGGCGACCACCAGCTTGAAATCCAGGGATTTCTCCATCGCGGACGCGGAATAGAGCCGGTGCAAGTCCTCCACCAACGCGGACAACTCCATTGGATTTTTCTCCAACTCAAGGCTGCCTGACTCGATTTTCGAGAATTCGAGAATGTCATTGATCAACTTCAGCATTTCCTCGCCCGTGGTATGCATGACGGCCAGCATTTGCTCCCGTTCCTCCGGCTGCTTTTCCGTCTGCAAGAGTTCCGTCAGGCTGATGAGCCCGCTCAGGGGGGTGCGAACCTCGTGAGACATCACCGCAAGGTAGCGGCTCTTGGCCTGATCCGCGGCTTCGGCGGCATCTTTGGCTTTGCCCAGCTCCAGCAGCAGCGCGTGTTCGCGGGCCAAATTTTCGCGCAGGCGCAAATTCAGGCGGTAGAGCGGAAAGGCCCACAGGAGCGCCGCGAGAGCGATGAGCGAAACGATCGCGAGCGTCCAATATAACGGCCCATAATTGGGCTTGGGATTCGGGTCGTAGAGAAATCCCGTGAGCGGAAAATCGCGCGGCATCATGCCCAGATCGGCATAAGTGTCCGCAATATGCTCCCACCGCCCCGGGTTGATATGGCCGACTTCGATCAATTCGGGGTGCATCAACTCTGCGATCTGCTGCGCCTCGTATTGCAGGTATTCGCGGGTGTTGGCCTGGCCGTTGTATTTCCGGAGGATGAGGTCAATGATCTCGTCCGGGTGATCCATGGCGTATTTCCAACCCTTGAGACTGGCCTCGCGGAAGGCGCGCACGCGATCGGGATGGTCGCGAATTTCCCTTTCGGTAGTGAAGAGGCAGTCGCCGTAAAAATCAATGCCGCCCGAGCGCGGGACAAAGGTGTAAAAATCGAAACCGCGCAATTTGAGTTTATAGGGTTCGTCGGTGCTGTAGGCGGACATGGCATCCACCTTCCCCGAGATAAAATCCTCGAGGTTAAACGAGTGGGGCTGGGCGTGGAGCTTGGACGGGTCCACGCCCTCATGTTTGAAATAAGCAATAATCTCCGCCGCCTCGGAGGGAATCCACATGATCTTTTTGTTGTACAGCGCCTGCAAGTCGGTCGCCCCGCTGGCGGCGCGGGACACGAGTACCAGCGGCGAGTGCTGAAAGATGTCGGCCAAGACCACGACCGGCTGGCCTTTGGCGCGAAACAGCAAGAGGTCGGAGTTGCCGACGCCATAATTGGCGTGGCCATCGAGGACCGCCTGCGTCGGATCAAAATCCGGCCGGCCTTCGAGGAGGGTGACGTCAAGGCCGGCATCACGGTAGTAGCCTTTCTCCACGGCGACAATGTAACCGGCAAACTGGCCCTGGTACAACCACTTCAGCTGGAGTTTGATCTGGGCACCCGTTGGCGGGGTGTCGGCCGCCAAAACAGGAATACGCAAAAGCGCGAAGCATGCGGCCAGGAAAATGCCCAGAAAACTCATGCGGCAGGTAGAATGGCGAGGCCCGAAATCCATTAGATTCAATATTGAAAATCAAACGGGTGTTCAAGCGGAAGCGACAAGGGAAGGGAATGTAAATGGATTGGGGTGATTACCTTAGGGCAGCCCTTAACCAAGAAATTCAGATTACAAATCTCAAATTCCAAAATCCGAGCTGAAATTGAATTTGGACATTTGGGCAAACAGCCCACCGTTGGGATGGCCGAAATCTAGAATAATGCGGCCCATGAGTTCAAACAGGTCTTTGAGGTTTACGCGGGCATTGCGCCATCCTGAGCGACGATTTCCAAGACGAAAGTTGCACCGCGACCGGGTGCGCTTTCGGCCAGGACCAGATCACCACCGAGGAGCCGCGCCAACTGCCGGGAAATGGCCAAGCCCAAACCAGTGCCGCCAAATCGCCGGGCAATGCCGGGATGGGCTTGGGCATAAGGATTAAATAACCCGGAAGCCTGCACCGGAGAAATCCCCAAGCCGGTGTCCTGCACCACGAAGTGCCAACGCCACAACGGCGGGGCGCCGGGCAGGGTGGCGGCGGGCTCGCGGCGGGCACTTAGCGCAAGGGAGACCTGGCCGGATTCCGTAAATTTGAGCGCGTTGACCAGCAAATTGCTGAGAATTTGCCGCACGCGCTGCACGTCGGTGTTAATGACGGCGGGAGTTCCGGGCGCCACCTCGACCTTGAATTCGAGGGATTTCTCCCTGGCCGAGGCCGAATAGAGACGGCAGAGGTCGTCCACCAGCGCCGAGACTTCCATTTGCTGTTGATCGAGTTCGAGGCGGCCGGATTCAATTTTGGAATACTCCAGGATATCATTGATAAGTTTGAGCATTTCCTCGCCGGTGGTGCGCATGATGGCGAGGGTCTGCTGGCGTTCGGGCGCCGGCATTTCCTCCTGCAAAAGCTCAGTGAGACTGATGAGCCCGCTCAGGGGCGTGCGCACCTCGTGGGACATCACGGCGAGATAGCGGCCCTTGGCGTCGTCGGCGGACTCGGCGGCGTCCTTGGCCTGGCGCAATTCCACCAACAAGGATTCAGCGGCGTTCTTGGCATGGCCCAATTCCACGGACAGGGCATGTTCGCGAGCGAGGTTTTCGCGCAGGCGCGAATTTAGCCGGTGCAGCGGCAAAATCCAAGCCCAGGCGACCAGCGCCATGACCGAAACAATGGCGAGAGTCCAATACAACGGAACAAAATTGGGCGTGGGATTGGGGTCATACAGGAAGCCGACAAGGGGGAAATCGCGCGGCAGCATGTTGAATTCGGCGTAGGTTTCAGCCATGCGCTGCCACCGGCCGGGATTCATGTGGCCAACCTCAATTAATTCGGGATGCATCAAATCGGCAGTCTGCCGGGCTTCAAACAACAGTTGCTCGCGGGTTTTGCCCTGAGTGTTATAAGTCTTAAGGATGAGGTCCACGATTTGCTCCGGATGGTCCATCGCAAATTGCCAGCCTTTAAGGCTGGCCTCGCGGAAAGCACGCACGCGGTCAGGATGGTCGCGCAGCTCCGCTTCCGTGGTGAAAAGGTTGTCGCCATAAAAATCAATACCCCCGGCGCGCGGCGTGAACACCAGCGGCTTGACCCCGGCCTGCGTCAGGCGGTAAGGCTCATCCGTGGAATAGGCGGACATCGCGGCGACTTTGCCCGACAGCAGGTCGGCGATGTCAAAGGTGTGCGGCACAACCTTGAGTTTGGCGGGGTCCACGCCTTCATATTTGAAATAAGCATACAACTCGGCGGATTCCGGCTCGATCATGATGGGCTGGTTAAGCACGTCCTGGATGTCCTTGATGCCGCTGCCTTCGCGCGTGAGCAACACGAGCGGCGAATGCTGGAAAATCGCCGCCAGGACGACCACCGGGTCGCCATGTTGACGCTTGAGGAGGAGATCCGAGGTGCCCACGCCAAAATTGGCGCGTCCGCTCAAGACCTCGCGCACGGCATCCTGGCCGGGCTCGGCCTCATGCAAAACCACGTCGAGGCCGGCGTCCTTGTAAAAGCCCTGGGCGATGGCCGCATAATAGCCGGCGAATTGGAACTGGTGCTTCCATTTCAGTTGCAGGACCACCTGGTTGGGTGGCGGCGGCAGATCCGCGCCCGCCAAGTGAGCGGAGGCTGCAGCCAGCATGGCAAAAATGGCGATGCGGATGAATTTGAACATTCGCAAATCAGCTATTCGCTCCCTTTTCGCGTTGGGCGATCACGTCGACCAAATAGGCAAGAATCTCAGGCTGGGAATAGTGCCGCGCATAACATTCTGCCGTCATTTGGGCCACGCCCACATGCCATTCCGGCTGGGCTCCGGCCTCAACCAGGGCCTTGACGATTTCCAAATGTCCGTAGCACACCGCCTCCATCAGCGGCGTGCAATAGGTGTCATAGTCTTCGTGGGGCTCGGCCCACGCGCCATTGGCCAACAAAAAAAGCACCACTTCCAAATGGCCCGCCCGGGATGCATAAGTGAGCGCCGAACAGCCATCGTGCTCCCAAATATTAACGTCGACGCCCTCGGCCACCAAATGC
Organism: uncultured Opitutales bacterium; assembly: GCA_964561455.1. GTDB lineage: Bacteria > Verrucomicrobiota > Verrucomicrobiia > Opitutales > JABDGR01 > JABDGR01. The sequence goes on along the minus strand of CAZLPS010000001.1, from coordinate 104,613 downwards.
CGCACACACCGCAAATCACCGGCAAACGCGGCGTGGCGCAACACGGCGGCCGGAGTAAGCTGGTGGGAGGAATTCATGGCTTCACCAATTGGCGATGGGGTGACCGCAGGGGCGATTGAAGCCCCACCCTAGCAAATTGAAGCTAAGCCGAAAACCCCAAAAAAAGCATCCCTAATTACCCTATTCTCAAGGCGCTTGCTCCGTGCCCACAAATCTAAACCGTTTCACCTTCTTTCCCTTCGGCCCAGCCACCAAGCCGATAAAATCTTTATACGGTCGAATCCAAAATGGACAGCCCTCGCGTGCATAAAGGCGGACGTAAACGACAAACGGCTCCTCCGTCTCCGAGTGGCGCGCCACGCCCAGCACCAGATAGTCCTGGCCTTTGTAATGGCGGTAGACCCCGCAGGGAATGGCGAGGTTGCGGCCTCCGGCTTTTTTGGATTTCATGAGTGCAATCAGCATTACGAACGGCTCACCAATCTACAAGTCGAACCTCACTCCTTAAATCATCCGCCAAATCCAACAATGTTCGCCCCAGTTTTAATGCAACTAATTGGCGGCGGCAGGCTTTAAACAGCAAGCTCCATGAAATCCTGTATCTATTCAGTAATGGTCATCAACATGGCGGTCGGCGGCGCCGAAACGTTGCCGGTTGAAACGGGTTTGGCTGGGACCATCGGACCGGCGGCATCAGCTCCCGCGGCCACGAACGCATCATCCAATTCGGTAGCGGCATACAACACCCTCTCCATTCTCTCGCTGGACGGAAAGGCCAGCGAGGCCAGAGCCATTAACGACGCTGGCCAGGTCGTTGGTTGGGCAGAGGTGGCAAACGGGCACATTCACGCGTTTATGTACAGCGGCGAAAAGATGACGGATCTCGGCGCATTATCTGGCGACACGAGCTCCGCTGAAGCAATTAATTCCAGTGGGCAGGTCGTGGGCTGGTCCGGCCTGAGGGCGAATATGTCGTCGTCCATTCCGTCACTCACCTCACCCCGGGGAGCGCCCCCGATCGGGACAATTTACCATGGATTTATTTATAACGGCGGGGAACTGAAGGACAATGCGATGGTCGGCTTTGGCGCTTCCGGTGGGCCACAATGGAACTTGGGCGCGGCGACCGGCATCAACAGTTCTGGCACGTTTACCGAGACGGTTGGAACAATTGCAAGCGTTGGGTTTGATGTCAGCCAGCCGTGGGCGGGAATTCCGGACCTGTCCAAACATGTGGCGGGCTCCGCCATGGTCTTTGTCGGGCACGGTGGCAGAAATATATGTTATGGCAAGGTTCGGTCCGATTCCTGGGGTAGCGTTGCGTGTGCGCTGAATGACTTGGGCCAGGTGGTTGGCGCGGCGGCCCTGGATGCCAACGCGCCGCAGGCATCGCATGTGGCGCACGCCTATTTCTTCGATGGCAAAGAAGTGCAAAGTCTCGGCGCGCTGGGCGGCGACAACAGTGTGGCCCTCGGCCTCAACAACCACGGTCTCGTGGTGGGATGGGCGGAGACCGGGGGCACTGCCGGGATGACGGGGAGCGTGGGTAATCCCCATGCTTTCCTTTATCAAACCGGGAAGATGCAGGATTTGGGCACCCTCAATGGGGGAACAGTCAGCCAAGCTAATGGCATCAATGCGGCGGGGCAGATCGTGGGAATGGCAAGCATTGCCGACGGAACATTCCATGCGTTCCTATATGCTGACGGTAAAATGAAGGACCTCAATGACCTGGTCGGCAAAGCCATGCTCACGAATGCCCGATTAAGCGCCCTGACCCGGGCCAACGGCATTAACGAACGCGGCCAAATTGTGGGCACGGCCAAAGACAATAACGGCAACGATGTTGGATTCGTACTAACACCCAAGCCGGTGGCGATGGCAAATCCATAGACGCTTTCCTATGCCCCCGGTCAATGGCGATGGTTCCAATGAATTGCACATCAAAGGTGCTCAATTGCTCTTGTGAATTCCCCGCAAGGTTTGAACAAACTGGCGCCCAGCTCGAAGGTGTGCCAAATTTCAAATTCATGAAGCGCGCCGGGTAGGGCCCGCCCTTTAAAAAAATCCGATGGGCACGCAAGCGCGCCATCGCTGCTTTGAATGATAAGGCATAAAAAGTGCGTTGTTGCCAGTTGGGTTTAGCCGCCATCCCTGGTCAAATAGGGTGTGTATTCCGGCACCAACTTGGTGAGAAATCTTTTGATTTCGTCGCGTTCGCCAGGATGGAGTTGGGCGGACAACTGGCGCATCCATTCTTCAACTTCAGACGGGGTGGCCGGATGGCAGACGAAGCGATAGATGCGCTTATGCGAGGTGTCCTGGAACTGCTCGCCCTTGTGCTGGACTTCCTCGAAGAGTTTCTCGCCGGGGCGCAGGCCGACAAATTTGATTTCGATGTCCACGTCGGGGCGAAAGCCGCTCAGTTCGATCAACTGGCGGGCGACATCAATGATTTTAATGGGCAGGCCCATATCCAGGACAAAGATCTCGCCGCCGCCGGCCTGCGAGGCGGCTTGCAGCACCAAGCCCACCGATTCTGGAATGGTCATGAAATAGCGCAAGACGTCCGGATGGGTGACTGTGACCGGGCCGCCCTCGGCGATTTGGCGCTTGAAGGTGGGGATGACGCTACCGGAAGAGCCAAGCACGTTGCCAAAGCGGACGGCACAGAATTTAGTCACGTTGCCGGGCGATTGCTGATGGGCTTGGACGGCGATTTCGGCGAGACGCTTGGAGCAGCCCATCACGCTGGTGGGGTTGACGGCCTTGTCGGTGGAAATGAGCACGAATTTGCCGACCTTGTGCGCGGACGCCAGTTTGGCAAGTTGATGGGTGCCGACAGTGTTGTTCTTTAGCGCCTCGACCGGCTGGTGCTCCATCATCGGCACATGCTTGTGGGCGGCGGCGTGAAAAAGCAGATTCGGCTGGTGGGAGTGCAGGAGCCAGGCCATACGCGCTTCATCGAGAATGGAGGCGACCACCGATACCAGCAGCGGGCCGTGGCCCAGGCCGATAAGTTCCTGCTCAATTTGAAACAACTGCACCTCCGATTGGTCAACGATGATCAATTGCTTGGGCGCGCGATTGGCGATTTGACGGCATAATTCCGCCCCGATGCTGCCGCCGGCGCCCGTCACCATGACCACCCGTCCGTGCAACATTTCCGTAATCAAATCGGAATCGAGGCTGACCGGATCGCGCCCCAACAAGTCCTCCAGTTCCACGGGGCGAATTTGTGACGCCTGCACCCGGCCAGAGGCCAGTTCCCACATGGAGGGCATGACTTCAGTCTCCAAGCCCAGCGCCTTGGCCTGGCTGACAACCTCGAGCATCCGACGGTGCGCGCCAGCCGGCAGCGCGATAATGATTTGGTCGAAATCATAAGCCTCGCGGGCGACGGACATTTGATCGGGCGAGCCGACGACGGGGACGCCGTGAATGTCATGGCCGTGCTTGGCGGAATTGTCGTCAAAAAAGATCACAGGTTTGAGGCCGAGGCCGCGTTTGGCCAGCAAGTCAGCGACGACGGCCGAGCCGACTTCGCCAGCGCCAACAATGGCAACGCGGCGCTGTTTCGCGCCATTTTTCGGTTTGGGGCCGGAGGGTTTGCCCTCACGGTGGGAACGCAGCCAGAGGCGGAATCCGGACAAGACCAGGGTGGCAATGATGAAATTACCAACGATGACGGCCAATGGCGGAGCAATGGTGCGCTCCAACAAAATATTCAACCCGAGATAGATTAGTAATAACAAGCCCATGCCACAGCCCAGCGCCGCGACCAGGCGGGCCAAATCCGGCATGCGAAAATACGACAAAAATCCGCGAAATTGCGCAAAGGCATAGAGCAACAGCAACTCGCCCGGGATGACCCAAACGAACTGGTGGCGGCGCAAAAAATGCGCGTCTTCATCCACGGCGAAATTAAACCGGAGCTCGTAAGCGAGATAAAAGCTAAACGTCAGCAGGCCGCTGTAACAAATCAGCACGGCGAGATGCCGCGCCCAAATACTAAAAGTGGTTCGATTAGCCATGAAGAGCCGAAAAAAGACCAGCTTACGCGTTCGGGCGGCAACTGGCAAGAAATCGCTCCTGTTTTTCCAACTTTTTAATGAGCTTCGGGAAAGCGGGTCCGCACCACGGACGCCACCCGGGCGCGTTCCCCCTCCGACAAATTTGAACCAGACGGCAGGCAGAGACCGTTAGCAAACAAATCCTCCGCCACCGCGCCGCCAAACCGCGGCGACCGGGAATAAAGGGGCTGCAAATGCAGGGGTTTCCAGACTGGGCGGGCTTCGATATTCTCCCTTTCCAACGCCAGCCGGACAGATTCGCGGTCGGTACCGGCAACGACGGGGTCAATGGTCAGGCAGGTCAGCCAGCGATTGGCCCGGCCCCAAGTGGCCTCGGGCATGAATTGGACGCCGGGCAAATCGCCCAGCGTTTTAAGGTAGAAATCAAAATTGGCGCGGCGGCGGTCAATTTTTTCCGCGAGGTGGCGCAACTGGCCGCGGCCAATGGCCGCGAGCACGTTGCTCAAACGGTAATTGAAACCGAGCTGCGAGTGCTCGTAATGCGGCGCGGAGTCGCGGGCCTGAGTGGCAAGGAAGCGCACTCGCCGGGCCAAATCGCCGTCGCCCGTCACCAGCATGCCGCCGCCAGAGGTGGTGATGATTTTGTTACCGTTGAAAGAAAATACTCCGGCAAAACCCCGCGTGCCAACCGGCCGGCCATGGTAGGTCGCACCGAGGGCCTCGGCGGCGTCTTCAACCAATGCCACGCCGTGCTCAGCACATAAATTTACAATGGGGTCGAGATTGGCACTTTGGCCGTAAAGGTGCGCCAGCACGAGGGCTTTGGGCAACCTCCCGGAACGGGCGCGCAACGCGTCCGCCAAAATGTTTGGGTCGAGGTTCCAGGATTCGCGCTCGCAATCGAGGAACACGGGCGTGCCGCGTTCATAGACAATCGGATTGGCTGACGCGACAAAGGTCAGCGTCGAGCACAAGACTTCATCACCTGGGCCGATGCCAAGCAGGCGCAGCGCCAAATGGAGGGCGGCCGTGCCGGAACTGAGCGCGACGGCATGCTCGGCGCCGACACAATGGGCAAACTCCCTTTCAAAAGCATCCACCTGCGGGCCGAGCGGAGCGATCCAATTCGAGGCAAAGGCCTCGGCCACCAGGGCCTGCTCGTCGGAGCCGATGTCGGGCGGTGAAAGGTAAATGCGTGGTGGCATGGGTGGAAGGACGAACGTCCAAGCTTAAATTTTCCAAGTTGGCAAGCAACCGGAAACTCTCTGAACAGCAATCGGCGAACGTGCCATCTTGGTGGATGGGCATTGGGAGTTTATCGCAAAATAACCAATCGGCAACGGCGGTCGCCCCACTCGTGGCTCCGGTGATGGACGCGCCGGTGACAACTTCAACCTTCCAATTTTCAAGGTCTTGGATTAGGATGATGCCATGTCCCCCCGCTGGCTGCGTGCCTTGTTGGGTCTTGGCTGCGTGATTGTCGTCGCACTGCTGGGGTTGAACGTGTACATTGCGCTTAAGCCTGCGCCGAAGGCCGCGATTGACCAGCCGCTGGCGCAGCTGCTGCCGTTGCCGCCAGATGGCTGGGCCACCACGGATCAGGACATCGCCTCCACGCCGGAGGAGCAGGCCCAAGTTGAATCAGTCCTGCATTATGACGATGCGGTCTGCCGAATTTACTCGAACGGGCAAACCCAGGTGCAGGTATACGTCGCGCACTGGCTGCCGGGGAGATTCAGCCCGGCTAAAGTTGGCTCGCACTCACCAGACACCTGCTGGGTGCACAATGGCTGGGAACAATTCGAGCGGAGCCAGGACGTCGAAAAGAACCTCGCCGGCGGCACACTCAAGCCGATGGAAACTGGCACGTACAAGAAGGACGGCCAGTCGGTGCACGTAATCTTCTGGCATCTGGTGGGGGGCGTGCCGATGTCCTACGATCTGGTTGGATGGGAAAACGGACTCGCCGGGCGCATTGAGCGGCTGCCAGTACTGGTGGAGGATTTCAAGCGCTTTGGTCTGGACCAGCGGAAGGAACAACTCGTAATCCGCCTTTCATCCGTCGAGTCTTTTGAACAATTGTGGTCCGAACCCGGGTTCATTAAATTCATGAACCAATTCAGCCGCACGTTCGACCTATACGCCAAGCTGCCCCCGGTGGAAGCAAGAGCTTTGGCGGCCATCCAATAAAAACCGGGTCCAAAGGGCGCCCAGGCCGGTGTTCGCAAATTTGGTGGCCGGGAGCCTGCGGTATCTGAATGATCTAAAGAACCGCGCCATTCCCTGCTGGAAAACGAATAACGTGGGTACGCCGAGATGCTTGATCGAGCTCGATGGCATAAGCCCGGCTGCCAGATTCCATTTCACCGCCCACCGCCGAAAAACCAAACCCGGGAAGCAGACCGGCAACAAGTTTGTTCTTAGCCGTGGGAATATAAACACCGCGCAAGCGGGTGGCGCCGGCGGAGCGGGCAAGGTCCACCAGTTCGTTGAACATTAAGTCCTCCAAGCCACGGCCGATGACACGGCAACTGATGACCCAACTGTCAATTTCCCATTCGCCAGCCGCGCCAGGCATTAAAATCCACAGTCCGACAATGCCATTGTCCCCAAACCGGTCGCGCAAACGAAACCAGCGCGTGAGCACGCCCGGCTGGCAAATTAATCGGGTCATTTCCGCGCGAGAATGGCGCCGGGTGGTCAGATTCCACTGATTGGTGCGGGCGAGCAATTGTGCGGCCCGGTCGAGCTCAAGATCCGAAATGGGGCCGTGGTCACACACCATTTCCAATCCACGCAAAAAATCGTCCAGGGTGGCGGCGCTGGCGCAGGATTCGTTCCGCTTTTCGTCGGCCAGATAAGCAGCGGTGCGGCCGCGGTCTTCGGCGGATACGGCGCCAGCCGGAAAAAACCTGCGCGCCTGTAAAACAGCGACATAGCCGGCGGGATCGGGCGGAATCTCGGGCACGGCGACTTCCGGCAGCGCCTGGCGGATGCGGGCGCGTTCGGCCGGCTGGTCATCCACAAACACAAAACTGTCGAGGCCGAGACGCATTTTTGCGGCGAGGGTGCGCAAATTATCCGCTTTATCGCGCCAATTGACCATCCAACCGGAAAAGTCCCCGAGTTTGAGCGGCATCGTCCGGCGGGCAAAGACTTCGCGGGCGTCGGCGTCATTATTCTTTGAGCAAACCGCCAGCAACACGCCCTGGTGCTTAAGTTCGAGCAAATACTGTTGAAATTGCGCATGCGCTTCACCGGTGGGAGAACCCGGACCCAAGCGCAGTTCCTCGATGCCGTCCTCGCCCGCGATGCCGCCCCATAAAACATTATCGAGGTCCGTGACGAGAACCTTGCGCACCTGCCCCCAGCGGGCGCGCAAAAGGGAGAGCCACAATTCCACCACCGCGATGCAGGCGGCGGCGGAGGGATGCTGGCGGGCAGCGTCCCACAAGTGCCGATCCTCCCAACCATCGCCAAAAGCAACCTGCAATTCCGCCAGATTCACCCAGAGCATTTCCAGCGGCAAGCTGGTCTGCAGCCGCCGGTTGACCTCCACCAAGGCGGCGCACAATGCAGGGTCCAACGAAGGGCAGTCGTATCCCGGCCAGAGAACCAAACCGAGGCCTTCTGCCGCCCGACGGGCCACCGCCAGTTCTGCATCGGCCAATTGACCGGCGTCCACTTCACCCGGCCCAAGAGAGGGCCAACCGCGCAAGATTAACGTGACTGCTGGCTGGAACTTGCGAAGCGCTGAATGCGGTGCGAGAATTTCCTGCTGCCAGGCGCCGAAAGGGGCGTCATAAAACACCGGCCACCAGCCGTCGCGAAAGGCCAGGGCGCGAACAAGAGGTTGAATAAAGGCCAGGGTTTCGGCTCCGAGCAAAGCCACGCGACGCACGGGCAGCCCCGGAGGAATGCCACCGGCAGCGGATTTTTCCAAAAACTTCGCGGCTGACGTTGCAGAGGGGAATTCGGCCGGGGCGTCGAGCCCAAACTGCAACTCGCGCAATGAGCCGGCCAGGTCGCCAGCGGAGCGTTGGGCGCGGGCGCGGGCCAAAGCAGCCGCAAAAAAAAGTTGGCCGGCAGAAGTACTCATGGCACCAAATCGAGCAATTCCCGGACACAATGCAGGTGGGCGACTGTGGCGGTGGGCACCCGCATGGCGAACTCCGCCTCCGCCGCGAGGACGATCTGCACCGTCGCCACGGAGTCCCATTCCGGGCAGTCCGCGGGCGAAAAACTTTCGGTAATATGCAAGGCGGGCTGGTCGAGCACGTCGCGAAAAATTTCCTGCAGACGGTCCAACTTTTGGGCGCGGGTCATGACTGGGAATTTGGATTCACCAGCGTCAATTCGGTGGAGGCCGAAATGGGCACCAAGCCATGTGGGCCGACGCGCACAAGGGCAATGCCCCAGGAGAGGCCCACGCCAAAACTGACCAGTAAAATCAAGGCGCCGGGGCGGACACGGCCCTGGCGCACGGCTTCCGACAATGCCGCCGGAGTGGCCGCGCCACTGAGGTTGCCGACGTCCTCGAGGTAAAAGAACTGTTTTTCAGCCGGCACACCGAGTTTTTTATATATCTGCTGAATCATAAACCGGTTGGCCTGGTGGAGAATGACCAGATCCAAATCCGCCAGCGACACGCCAAATTTGCCCAGTGCTTCGCCGACCACCTCGGGAATCTTGTGGATCGCAAAATGAAACACGGCCTGCCCGTTCATCTGGAAATGCTCCGCCGTCCGAACATTGCCGAATTCGTCAGTAATTTCCCGGCGGGTGGATTCATCGCGCGGCTGGCGCGCACCGGAAGCCGGCATGCACAGGTACCGCCAGCCGGAACTGTCGGTACCCAAATGAAAACCGAGCAAACCTTCATTGGCGGTGGCGGTCTCCAACAAGGTTGCGGTGGCGCCATCGCCGTGCAGGGTGACCAGGGTACGGTCCTGCGGATGAAGAATGGAGGAAACTGCATCCGCGTTGAGGACGAGCGCGCGCCGGGCCAGACCAGCCGCGAACAATCCCTGGGCGACAGCCAGCGAGTAGGGAAAAGCCGAACAACCCTGGGCGAGGTCAAAGGCGGCACAATGTGGGGACAATCCGAGGCGTTCATGCAACACGTAGGCCGTGCCGGGAATCTGATAATCACCTGTTTGGGTGGTGACCACGAGCACGTCCAGCGACGGCCGCGGGATGCCCCGGGCTTCGAGCAACCGGTCGGCCGCGGCAAAGGCCAAATCCGAAGCGGTCATCCCTGGCTCAACGATACGGCGCTCACGAATGCCAGACAACGAGGTAATGGACTGAACACTCTTCGCCCCGAATCGCGCCTCCAACTCGGCCGCCGTCAAACGGCGAGCGGGCACGACGTGATGAATCGCAGTGAGGGCGGCGTGCAGCATGGACCGGAATCGGGGCCGGGAAAGAATCTACTTGCGCTCGAAGACGAGAAGTTCCCCGAACGTGCGCAAATTGGCGGCCTCGGTGGTGGGGATTTTGACGCCAATTTCCTCCAAGGCAACCATGAGCATCAATAATTGCACCGAATCAAAGCCCGGCAGGGAGTGCAAGACGGTTTCGGGCAGCAACAAACTGGGCGGAACCTTAAGTTCCCGCGCCACAGCCTGCCGAATTGACTCGTCGGAAATCATACAACCGGTGGAATAGCCTGGGTGGGCGGCCGGGGAAGGGCCTCCTGGTTGGTGCCTTCGCCCTCAAACACCGGCGTGTGGTGGACCGCGACGGCGGGCACACCCACCACGAGCGTATTGGGAGGAACGTCCCGCACCACAAAGGAGCCCGCGGCCACGGTGGAATTCTCGCCGACGCGTTTACCCGGATGGACAACGGAATTGGAGCCCAAAAAAACCAGTTTATCCACAATGGAATGGCCGTTGACGCGCACACCGGGGCAAGCCTGGGAGTAATCGCCCATGATGGCATGATGCCCAACGCTGGACCCGACATTGACGAGAACATACTTTCCCAATTCGGCATAGGGCCCAATATAACAGCGCGGGGCGACATAGCACCCGGGCCCAATTTTAGCCCGCGGGGAGACGACGGTCAACGGGTCCATGATGGTGGCCGGTTGAAAGCCCTCCCGTTCAAACAAATCCCCCAAGCGTTGCCGCTGCAAATTGCTGCCGACAGCGCAGTGGAAATAAATTGGCCGGCCCCGGTGCGATTCCAAGAACTCAAGCACCGAACCAAGTACAGGCAGACCCTCGACCAAACGACCCCGCAAGCTCTGACGGTCGTCGACAAAGCCCAAGACGTTCCAACTGCCGAACACGGGATCGAGCGACATCCGGGCGGCGACCCACAGGACCTCGAGGCCATGGCCCCCAGCGCCTACAATGACTAGTGGGCGCGGGGAATCACTTGAGGATAAAGGCTCGAGCATTGGGAAACGGCTCTTCCGCGGAAACGCCGCGACAAGGCCAACATAATCTCAAATCGGTTACTCGAAATCAAGCGTTTATGGAATCTTAATGTGTTTTCCTGCTGGGTGGTCAGGAATAAACAAACTAAAGAGTTGGTCTCAAGCGCATTGGCGCTCGCCCAGCGCCGCCGGTGCGGGAAGCATTTTCCGGTAAGCTGGGAAAAAGCCTTCCGGAGCGTCGGCGGGCTGGCGGTTGAGCAACTCCCACCGTTGGCAGAGGCGCTGATAGGCGGCGGCGTCCACAATCAGCCGCCAGGTATGAAATTGCGCCCGGCCCGAGGAAAACCCGCTTTTGAACAAGAACAGGGAATCGTTGCGGGCCCCGACTCCACCACCCAGATGAAAATGGGTAGAGCCGTGTTCCCGCGCCCACTGGCGGACACCGTGCAGCAGCAATTTTGAACCATCCGAACCCTGGCCACCAAATGAATTGCCCGACAAGTGGTATTGCACGATGCCCGAACAAACGGTGAAGATGCCACTCGAAACCATTTCACCCGCCGGGTTGAAGACGTGGGCCAGAACGAAGCCGGGCCCCAAAGCGGTCTTCAAGCCGCGGAAATAATCCTGGGAGAAGAAATACTGGGGATCGGCCCGCACGCGAAGCATGGTTTCATGATAGATTTTCACAAAGTCGCCCAAGCGCTGCGCGGCAAAATCCAGCTCAAACCGGAAACCCTGGCGCTCCATGCGATTGATCGGGTTGCGGAAATCACGGCGAGTGTCGGACCAGAGTTGCGCGGGCGTCTGGCGCAAATCCACGTCCACCGTCTCGCCGTGAAACACCAGATGCCCGAGGGCTTGAAAAGGCTTGAGTGGAATCGGCAACAACGGATGAAAGCGCAACAGGAGGGAACAAATATTCCGGCAGCGCAGATGTTCCACCAACCGGGCCAGCACCAGCGCGACAAATTTCTCGCGTTGCATCATGTCGCCATCGGCGGCGATCAAAGGCCCCGCATAGCCGTAGGGCGCGAGCGCATCTTCCGGGGAAATACCCTCGGGTTGCAACGTCAGCGGCACTTGCGATTCGAGCAAGGGCAACAGAAAAGATCCCTGGTCGCATTGCAGGACATAGGCACCGGCCTTGGCTCCCCGGCGCTCGGCCTCAAGCGCAACATAGGCCGGGAGGTGGTGGAAATCGTACGCGGGAAAGCGCCCGAGGACTTCCGTCCACCGGGGATCATCGGCGCTGATGATTCCGTCAAAAAACATCGGGGGGTAATTGCGGTCAGAGTGGCGGTGCCATTTCCCGTATCGGCTCAATTTGGGGGAACTTTCGCCACTATTTTGGCAAATTTTGGGGGTCAGGTGGGCCGACGGGGGGTGGGCTGCCCAGAAATTCCTGGTGAACGCCAGTGGCAGGCTCAACGACACCTTCGTGCGCCAGCACCTTTCCGACAGTCAGCAACAAAATCTTAATATCAAGCCCCCAGGACAAATTCTCCGCGTACCAGACATCGAGGCGAAATTTTTCCTCCCAAGAGATGTTGTTGCGGCCTTTGACTTGGGCCAGACCGGTAATGCCCGGCAGCACGTCGTGGCGGCGGGCTTGGGTCGGAGAATAGCGCGGCAAGTAGCGAATGAGGAGGGGGCGGGGGCCCACGAGGCTCATGTCCCCGCGGACCACGTTGATTAATTCGGGTAATTCATCCAGCGACGTGCGCCGCAGCCAGCGGCCAAATGAGGTCTGGCGGGCGGGGTCCGGCAAAAGGTTGCCCAAGGTGTCGCGGGCCTCCGTCATGGAGCGAAATTTTATAATTGCAAACGTCGTGGCATAGCGACCAGGACGGGGTTGGCGAAAGAGCACCGGAGAACCGAGCTTGGCGCGGACCAATACCGCCACGACCGCCAGCAATGGCAGCCAAACCGGCGCCATCAGCAGGACCAGCACAAGGTCGAATGCTCGCTTGCCGCCATGGCGATATAAGCTCATTTTTGAAATCAGGAATCGTCAGGCCGGGATGGCAATGAGCACGCCCGGCTCCACCGGTTTTTCATCCATGCCCTCCGCCACCCTCATGCGCATCCGGAGCGCCGTATTGCGCATGGCGGACAAAGCCGCCTTTGACTGGCGCTACGGCACCGAAACCAGCAACTTCGTGGCCAACGCCGTCCTGCGCACGAGCAGCGCCAACAAGCCGTTTGGAATTGAGTATCAGCCCACGCCGACGGGCGAATTTCGGCGGATGCTGCGGGAGGTTCCGCCGCCACTGGATTCGCTCCACTTTCTGGACTACGGTTGCGGCAAGGGCCGGACGCTCCTGCTGGCGGCGCAGGCTGGATTTCGCCGAATTACCGGGCTGGATTATGCGCCGGACATGGTCGAAATCGCCCGGCGAAACATTGCAATATTCCAACCCCGCGTACCGGGGGCACGGATGGAAGTATTGGCTGCGGACGCCATGGAATTTGAGCCACCCACCGGCAACTGCGTGCTGTTTTTTTATAATCCCTTCAACGAAAAGGTCATGGCACCCGTCGTGCAGAATCTGCGCCGGAGCCAAGCCGCCCATCCGCGCCAATGGTATGTGATGCTTTACAATTGTTCGAAATGCCAACATTTGTTTGACGATTTGCAGTTTTTGCGCCCGCTGGCGGGCCGACCGCGGCGCCGCAGCTGGCTAACGCAAACCCTCTGTGAATGGAAAGTTTATGGACCCAGCGGAGCAGTGGCGGAGGGCGATCAGGGCAGGCCAGTCATCCGGTAATGAACATGGGGTTGCCGCCACTTGACGTAATGGCTCATCAGGGGATTAAGGTAGATCCGCGACGGCACCGGGACAACGGAAAAACGCATGTGCTCCTTAAACTGGCAAAGCTTGTCGTCTTCCCGCGAGTGCAATCCATAAACCATTTCGCGAATACCGCCATGACGGCGGCACATTTGGGCGAATTGGTAGACCACGCCCGTGGTAATGTTGTAATCGAGAAATTCCGAAGCAATCAGCACGCGCTCAATATAAGCCGTGCCCTCGATGGCATAGGCGACAATATAGCCGCCCAGACGGCCGTCCACCAGTCCGCCGAGGAGCACAACTTCCGGCCGCAAAAAATCCGCAGACAGGGATTGCCGATATTCAGCGGGTGACGGCACTTTGAGATAGCCGGTGCGCCGGATGGAAGAACACGCCACCGCGAAGCCCTGCTCTTCCATAAGGGTGCGGTCAAGGCGCACCAAGCGCACCGCCTTGAGGCAGCCGCGCAAATAGGTCCGGCGCCTCGGGGGCAATTGACCGAGGTCATAGTCCGCCAAGTTGGCCAGCAGCTGGGTGGGCAGGGTCGCATTGGCGAAATCACGGTCGGTATCGGCGACGGCGGCACGAAAACCCCAAGCCCACCAACGGGGGCGGGCAATTTCGTCTTTGCGCAAGCGGGCGAGGGGATGAATGGGCTGAAAGTAGCCGCCCGGGCGCACCTCCTCCCATAAGCGGCCGCGAAATTGGCAAACCTTGCGGCCTTGTGCACGCCACCATTCAGCCATGGCCTCCGGCGTCAGGAGGCAAACCTCGCCGGTGTCGGGCAAAACGAGTGCGGGCGGCTGGCTCATGGAAACTGAAAAGTTTTTGAAGAAACTTAGGCAAACTGCTGCAAGCCGGCAGGGGCACGGTTTTGCCGGACCGCCTCCAGCCAATCAACAAACTTTTTCGCCATGGCGGCGCGGGCAAACTTGGTGACAGCGAGATGCCGGGCATTACGCCCAAATTCCCGGCGCAATTCGGGCTGGTCCGCCAATGAGCAAAGGGCGTCGGCGAGGGCGCTGGCCTGGCCAGGTGGCACCGCAAGGCCGCAGCGATGTTCCTGAATCATTTCAGCCAACCAGCCAGGGTAATTATTAATCACCGGCAAGCCGGCGGCGATATAGTCAAAAAATTTATTGGGCGACGTGCCATAATAAAAGGCCGGCACATTTGCGAGAATCATCAATCCGGCATCAGCGCAACTGATGACACTATTCAACCGGGTTTTGGGCATCAGGTCGAAAAAGCGGCAGTTATTCAGTCCCTCGCGTTGCGCCCGGCCAACCAGTTTCGGCTTCATTTTGCCTTCGCCGATAAAAGCAAATACAATGTCCCGCCGGCCCCGACGCTGCAGTTCGGCCGCCGCATCCAGCACGGCGTCCAACCCGTTGGCCTGACCGTGCGCACCGGTGAAGACCGCCACAAAATCCCGCGGCCCCACGCCGTCGAGGCGCAAGTCCTCGCGCCGACCGGGATTAAAAATATCTAAGTCAGCGGCATTGGGGATGATCGCGATGGGCAAATTTCTGCGGGCGCGGGCGGCGATGCCCCGGCCGATGCCAGCGGACAAACCGATGCATGCCGACGCCGCCCGGTAACTCAACCATTCCAACGCACTGAGACCAACCAGGACCAGGGGATTTTTTACCACGCCCATGGCCTTGGGCAATTCGGGCCACAAATCGCGGACCTCAAACACAAACGGCTTGCGGCGTAGCACCCGCGCAAAAATTCCCGGAATTCCGGCGGTCAGCGGGGTGCTAGTGGCAAAAATCAAATCGTAATCGAGGGTCAAGGCCAGGCCGATACCGCGCGCCGCGAACCGCAGAAAGACCCCGGCCCTTTGGGGGAGGCTTTGGTGGTTGGAGTAATTCAAATTGAACTGGATTACGTCAATTCCGTCAATGACGCCTCGCCTCATCGGCCCGGAGCGGGGGCCTGGAAGATCGAGCGGGTCAGTCACCTCGTTGACACAAACCATGGTGACGCGATGGCCGCGAGCGAGCAGCGCCCGCGCAAACTCGTAGGAGCGAATGCCACTGCCCCCCCGGGGGGTGTTGAAGTATTGGTGGAAGTAAAGAACGTGCATGGCTCACGCGCCCCCGGGCGCAAACTGGGTGGACACCGTCAAGGCTTTGGGCACGTCAAACACGAGGGCAAAGGAAACAGCCGGATCGGCCGCCAAGTAATGGCGGGACCACCAGCCGCGCGCCGAAGCGGGATCGGCGCGCACCAGCGTGGCTGCACCAACCGGCAAATCCGACTCCCACGAGAGGGTGAACCTTTCGCCGGCCAGCGTGGCCGTGAGCGTCCGGGCCACAGTATCGAGTTTCCAGTCTGCATCCGCCAGGAGCCAGTGCAAACGGACCCGGCCGGCGTGGCGCAATTCCACCCGGTCGGTGAGGCGGAATACGCCGGCGCGAGGGGAAAATACTCTCCGTTCCACCCGGGCGGCGGCGCGGTAGCCGTCATGGGTGGCCCGAAAACTTTGGTCCGCCTCCGACCACTGCGTCGTGCCGGTGGGCCAAGGCAAACAAAGAAAACGACCGGCCTTCTCGAGCGTTTCGCGACCCTCGATCATGAGCAAGTTATGGGCTTCGGCTTTTTCCAACGCGCCATCAAAGACGCCCGTGGTATTGTAGCCATACGAACCGGTATCATGCGCCACCGGCCGGCCGCGCCAGGTAATGTCCGCATGCAGCATGTCAGCATGGTCCGGCCGATGGCGGAAGAAAACGGGACAACGCAGAAATAAGCGTGTCTCCTGCGAAGACCAAAGAAAGACGCCGGACTCCAAACCGTGCCAGCGTGGGGAAAGGTTATCGCTGGTCTGCAACGGCAAAAGCCGGGGATCTCGTCCCGTCAGCCAAAAGGCCGCCTCGTCCCACGGACCGGACGGATAAATTCGCGCACCGTTGAGCAAAGCGTGGCCGGCGGCCAGGACCCCGCGCATATCGAGGAAAACACCGTCGTCGAGTGGGAGCACATTGGCCCCGTCATTCGAGCCGTACAGAGGGCCCAGTCCTGTATTTGCATCCACCAACCGGGTCAAAAAGACCAACGCCATCCGAGCTTTCTGCACCAGCCAGTCCAGTGGGGGCAAACCGGCCTGGTGCCACAGCGCCACCAGCCACAAAAGATCGTGCAATACCACCCGATGGTAAATGAGAGAATGTTGCGAAAAGCCGCCATCGGCATAAATCAAATCGTGCAGTTGCTCCGCCAATTTTCGGGAACCCAGTTCACGCCACCGGCGGGCAGCAACGGAATCTTCCGCGAGCAAACTTGCGGTGACCAAACCGACGCATTCACTAATCCCATGGTTATTGGACTGGCTGAGAGCATAGCTTAAATTGGCCTCAATGCGCTGCCCCGTGGCCGTGACGAAACGCGCCCAAAGCTGCAATCTTTCATCCGTCGCCGACGGCAACCGGCCGAAATGCGATAAAGCAAAAGTGACGGCCATGAGGCGAAAGGTAGCCTCTTGGCCGCATTTCCAATTCACTCCTTCATTCGGCGGGTTCTGGGCGCACCAATCTTCAAACAGCCGCCAAAATAGGTCCGCGAACCGGGCTTCACCCGTGCGCGCATGGGCGCGCACGAGGGTAAAGGCCCAACCGAACCGGCTCTGCTCCCAGATGGTCTTGATATCACCGAACGCAAAGTCACCCAACGCCGACCAATGGCGACCACGGGGCGCCGATTGGCCGGAAAAAGGGTTGCGGTGCCAGTCCGGCGGAAGTCCCAGATGGCGGGCATGAAGGGAAAAAAGCACAAATTCGCCCAGGGACAATCCATCCGCTTCAGCAATACACCGACTCCCCCACTCTTTTCCCCGGGCTGGCCAGGCCGGGGTGCGGAGCCAATCCGGCAGCCGGGCTACTGCCGGAATCATGCTCCACGGTTGGCAGGGCGAATTCCGGCGCAACGCGCCGAGGCGGCGGCGCAAGGCATACCCCACGCGGAAGGCCACCCAGCCGGGCCCGAGAAATTTAAAAATCAACCACGATTTACGGAACACATTCATCGCCAAAAGCCGCGGGTATCGATGACTGTTTTTCCTTCCAGCTTCCGCCGGTCAATGTCATCAAACGCCCGGTGGCTCACGAGCAAAACCACCACATTCGCGCGGGCCAAGGCGGTGGTGGCATCCGTCAACGTTACTTTGCCCTGCTCCGCCAACGCGACTGGCAGGGCTTTAATGTGTGGTTCCACCGCCAAAACCTCTCCCACCCCTTCCAAAGCCAGTTGCCCGACAATATCCACCGCCGGGCTTTCGCGCAGGTCATCCACGTCCGCCTTAAACGCCAAACCCAAACAGGCAATGACGGGCCGGGGGAATTTTGCCGCCGCCTGCATGATCGAAGCGATGACATACTCGGGCTTGCTGTCGTTGACCTCGCGCGCGGTCCGGATCAGCCGAGCCAACCCCGGCGCCGCGTCAACAATGAACCACGGGTCCACCGCAATACAATGGCCGCCGACGCCCGGACCGGGTTGAAGTATTTTTACGCGCGGGTGCCGGTTGGCCAGTCGAATCAATTCCCATACGTCAATTTTGAGTTGTTCGCAAATCAGGGAAAGTTCATTGGCAAAGGCAATGTTGACGTCGCGAAAGGAATTCTCGGTGAGCTTCGCCATTTCGGCGGTACGGGCGTCGGTCAGAAAAATCTCGCCGGTGCAAAACGCCTGGTAGAGGGACTTTGCCGCCTGGGCGGCGTCGGGGGTGAGCCCGCCGGCAATGCGGTCATTCGCCACCAATTCCTTCAACATCTTGCCGGGCAAAATCCGTTCCGGGCAATGCGCAAAACGCAATGAGTTTTCCAACGCGGAGGCTTCGTCGGGGCGAACCCGGCAGAGTTCTGCGGCCAGCCAATCGCGGACCTTCGCGGTGGTACCGACTGGGCTGGTGGACTCCAGGATCACCAAGGCTCCAAACGGAACCACCGGGGCCAGCGAACGGGTGGCCTGTTCGACAAAAGACAAATCAGGGGACTTGAGGCGGGCACTGTCCTGGTGAAAGGGCGTGGGCACAGCAATAATATAGGTCGCCGCCGGCTCGGGCCGGGAGCCGGCGCGCAAATTGCCGCTTTGCACTGCAGTGCACACGAGCACGTCGAGATCGGGCTCCTCGATGTGAATTCTTCCGGCGTT
Organism: uncultured Opitutales bacterium; assembly: GCA_964561455.1. Lineage (GTDB taxonomy): Bacteria > Verrucomicrobiota > Verrucomicrobiia > Opitutales > JABDGR01 > JABDGR01. The sequence continues at coordinate 86,236 of CAZLPS010000001.1, read as the reverse complement.
GATGGTTTCGACCACCGCCGACACGACATCCACGCCGAGGACTTTTTTCCCGTTGGTGGCGAAGATGGAGGCCGTCGGCAGGCCGATGTATCCGAGACCGAGGACGCAAATGTCGTAGTTCATGGGTTTAATCAGGCCAGCGATTCTTCCAAAATGGCGCGAATGCGCTGACTGGCCGTACCATCGCCGTAGGGATTTTGCAGGCGCGCACGCGCGGCATGGGCCGCGCCATCGTCCAAGAGGATGGCGGACTCCGCCAAGATGCGGGCGGGATCGGTGCCGACCAACCGGCACGTCCCGGCCTCAACGCCCTCGGGCCGTTCCGTGGTATCGCGCATAACGAGGACCGGCTTGCCCAAGCTGGGCGCCTCTTCCTGAACACCGCCGGAATCACTGAGCACAAAATGGCAGCGATCCATCAGCCAGATAAAATCTTCGTAATCCACCGGCGGAATTAGGGCAACCCGGGGGTTCCGGCCCAACAGGCGATGGACGGGCTCCTGCACGTTGGGATTGAGATGCACTGGATAAAGAAGGCCGACATCCGGATGCCGCCGGGCCAGCTCGGCGATGGCCCGGCAAATATTCTCAAATCCCTGGCCGAACGATTCGCGCCGGTGCCCGGTGATGAGCACAAATCGCCCGCCATTGGCCGCCAGATAGCGTTGCGAAAACTCGGTGGGAATGCCGCAGCGCGCGGCGATTTCCGCCGGGGCAAGCGGGGAATGGTGGAGCTTGGCGCGCACCCAAAACAACGCGTCCACCACCGTGTTGCCGGTGGTGTGAATGCGATCGTCCGGGATGCGTTCCGCCCGCAAATTGGCGGCGCTCCAGCCGGTGGGCGCAAAGCACCAGCGGGCGATGGGGTCGGTCAGGCGGCGATTCATTTCCTCCGGCCACGGCGCGTCGAAATCGTAGGTACGCAAGCCGGCTTCAACGTGACCGAGCGGCACACGCTCATAAAACGCCGCCAAGGCCGCTCCAAGAACCGTCGTGGTGTCACCTTGGGCGAGGATGGCGGCGGGCTGCAGATTGCGCAAGGCCGCTGAGATGCCGGTGACAACCCGGGCGGTCAAATCCGGCAAAGTCTGGCCGGGCTGCATCAAATTCAGGTCGAGATCAGGCTTTAAACCAAAAACCGCAAAAGCCTGGTCAATCATTTGGCGGTGCTGGCCCGAGGACAGCAGCACTGGCTCGAGCAACCGACTTTCGCGCAAAGCGAAATAGACGGGAGCGAGCTTGATGACTTCGGGCCGGGTACCGGCGACCAGAACAATTTTAGGCTTGGACATGAAGGGGATTCACGCGGGGACAAAACACGTCAGGATCCATGGGCTGACAATAGAAGACCTTCAACCTTCTCCCACAAGAATTGCTCGCGCAGGCCGGGGTCCGGTCGGTGGGCCAGCTTAAACGCGCGCAAGGACTGCGCCACGACCGCCAGATCTGCAGGCGCAAACGCATCCAACACGACACCGAGCCCATGTTCGCGGACAAAACGGGAAATACGCGCCTCGGGATTGATGATGATGCCACAATTCGCCTGAATGGCGTCATAAATCTTATTGGGGCTGGCGTAAATATTGTTCAAATTGTTCGGCTCGTAATGGCAAAGAATAAAATCACACCGCGTTGCCTGCTCAATGGTTTCCCGCTGGGGCAGCAATCCCAGCCATTCGACCCGCGGATGTTGCGACAGCGCACGCGTCGGCTCATCCCGAATCCAACCGGCCATGACCACGCGCACGTCTCCGGCAACAGCCAGCAATTGCTCAAGAAAAGCGGTGCCCCGGCGGGCCACCAACGATCCGGCGTAAAGTATACGCACCACAGCCGGGTCGCGCGGGCGCACCGGTCCATCATACCGGAAGGGATAGTTGGGCACCACCAGCAGTTTGGGGCGGACAAAGTGCGGCATTAGGCCCGCGCGCTCGTCGTCCGTGACAAGGATTTTAGCGGGCAGGCAATAGCAGATGCGCCGGCCAAGCCATACGACCCAACCCGGCACGCGCCATTTCAAAAATGACGAATCAAACACATCCAACACGACATGCTGGCCCAGGAGCAAAGGCAGCAACACCAAGTAGAGATCCTCATTAATCACGTGGACGGAATCGTAGCGATTATGCCAGCGGAGGGATAAAACCCGCCACCATAATTTCGCCAGGGTCCACGGCGAGCGGCTGCGGCCTTGAATGACCTCCACGCGGCGCGCGTGAGCGGAAAAAAAAGGAGCGGCACCCCCATTGGAGACCCCGACAAAATCAACGACAAACGACCGACTAAGGGTCGTCACCTCTTTGTTGGTCCGTGCATCCAGTCCGTCACTGATGGACAGGTACAACAGGCAACGGCGTGGGGCGGCGGACGCGGAACTCATCTGCATGCGACCAAAAATCGACCGAAACAAAAATCAGCAAAGCAGGCCCGGAGCCGGCAATGCAGGCGAACATATCTTCACCCAGGGAAGGCCATGGGCCGGCGCGGCGGCGGGCGGACGCCCGGCGGGGGCCACGGACGCGGCGGGAAATTACCCGGGCGGGGCGGCCCCATCCTGCCTGGAGGGACCGCGGGACGCGGGCTTGAGCCCGGAGTAAACCGGGCCGAACGATCATAGAGGAAAAAGTACGCGGTCATGATCAAGAAGACGAAATTGAAATAATTACCGAGGTCAAACGGAGTGTAATTTTCGGACAGTGACCGGCCAAAGATGGTGAAGAAATAGGTGAAATAGAAACCCTTGACCTGGTTCTTAATCAAACGGCTGCGCAGAATGGTCCAAAAAATCCACAAAAGCATGGAAATGGCGACGGCGAAACCGGGAAAGCCCAATTCAATCAGCATGGTGACAGTGCCATTGTGGACGTGGGACACACCCATGTCATGCGAAATGGAATCACTGTAGGTGTGGCCCAACCCGGTGCCGAGGGGATTTTTTTGCGCCAAGGCCAATCCGTACTGCACCAACTGCAATCGCATTTCCTTTGATCGCTCCAGCCGTTCGAGGCCGGAGTAGCTATTGGTTGCCGAAACATTAAGCTTAATGTTGAGAAACTGGCTGAACAATTGCGATTCCAGGAAGAAAGTGGCGCCCGCCATGAGGAGGCCAGCGACGGCGATACCCTTCACCGGCATGCTGCTGGCGCTATAAAGAATGTAGGGCACAAACATAATGGGGATCGTAAACAAGGCCCCACCGGCACCGGAGCCGAAAATGGCGACCAAGCCGACGATCACCCAAACGCTTCGCTGCCAAAATTTGGCGGCGAATAGCCCGCAGGCGAGAATTAAATTGCCGTACAACCCGGAAAGGTGATAGGCGAAAGCCACATTGGTGGGATTGGCATTAAACCGGGCTTCGACGATAATGGTCACATAAATTACGGTGAACAGAAACGGCAAGCGCTGGGGCAGGGCATCCATCCAACTGCCGTCGCTGGCGCCGACGATCCGGGAAAAGCAGATCACCATCCCGAACCAAAGCAGCCAGCGCAAAGAGGTCTGCACCAAGTCGGCGGATACGACGATATTTAACAAGGCGACGCAAAACATCAGGGAGAGAAACACCATCGCCCGACCCCGCAACACCCCATGGGCCGTCGGCGACATAATGGCCTTCACGCCGGCCAGCAAAGCGAGGGTGGCGGTGGCGCCGCGCGTGCCATTGTCGGAGTTCCAAACATAAGCGACCAAATAGGAAAAAGCAAAAAGCCCGGCCGCCATCGTCATGTAATTGACAATCCAACGGTCAGTCTTGCTGTGCCGGGTGGAACTTGAACTACCTGGGAAGAGGGACATGTACTAAGACGTGGTGGCGGACTGGATAATTATGGGAAGTCACCGGGTTAAGACAATCTCAATCTTCCACCGCAGGGGTGGCGGAGAAGGCCCAATGACAGGACAAGAAAAAGTTAAATCCGGTTCCAGCGAGAATTCCGGCCAGCGCGGCGCCAAAGGTGTGGTAACCAAACCAGGCCATCTCCCGAGTCAGGCCCACGGCCACGAGCCAGTTCACCAGCGCGCCGACCAAACAGGAAACCACAAACCGCAGGTATTGGGGCCAGACCGGATGGTGCGCCGTCAGGTCAAAAGTCAGCCACCGGTTGGGCCAAAAATTCCAGGTCATGGCGAGCCAAATGGCCAGAGCATCCGCCCAGGCAAAAGGCAGGCCGGCTCTTTGCAAGGCGGCCAGGGCCAAAAAATTGACCACGACGCCGGTGACCCCAATTAAACAAAACTGCACCATGCGGGAGGCCCGGCCAAAACGATAATCATAGAGGCGCTTGAGATGCAGCAGGTAAAGCATCTGTTCGCGGAAGGTAAGTTTGCTCTGACCGAATTTGCGATCGGCAAATTGAATCGGCACCTCGACAACTTTGCGGCAATGGCATTTGACGCTGACTTCGAGGAGCATTTTGTAACCGATGGGATTCAAATCCGTGGCCTGGGCAAAAATGTGCTTGGGCAACAGGAAAAAACCGGCGCCGGAGTCACGCAAACTGCTGAGGGGACGGGCGAGCCAGAGCGCCACCTGGCTGTTCAGCCAACGGTAAAAACCCCAGCCCTGCTCGATGCTACCACCCCGCACATACCGGCTGCCGACGACCAGGTCCGCCTTTTCCCGCCGGAGCGTTTCGAGCATGCCCGGAATGGCCTCGGGGGGGTGGCTCATATCGGCATCCATACACAGGAGCAAATCGCCCCGGGCCTCGCGAAAACCGCGCAGGATGGCGGTGCTCAGTCCCCGTTCGTCGCGGCGGACAATCATCCGTGCGGGAACACCCTGGCTCTGCAATTCCCGAACTTTTTCCTCGCTTCCATCCTGGCTGTTGTCGTCGACAAAAACGATTTCGTGGGCGCCCTGCTCCCGTAGCGCCGCCTCAATCCGGGACACCAATGGTCCAATGTTTTCGGCTTCGTGATAGGTTGGAACGATAATGGAAAGCATAATGCCGTGGCCGCGAGAGCGGCAAATTATCAAGCGTGATGGAGATAAAGTTCGAGCAACCGGCTAATCATGGACTGGGTGGAATATTCCGCGAGTATTTTTTGCACCGCGGGCGGTTGCACCCCATCGGGCCGGAGGCGCGCCTCTGCAAGGGCCCGGGCCAAAGCGGCGGGTTCACTGGGGGGAACCAGGGTGCCGGCCGCCGGGTCACTGACAATTTCCGGAATGCCACCCACGTTGGCCGCGACCACCGGCAGACCGGCAGCGAGCGCCTCCAGCAAACCCACGCCCAACGCCTCGGCGCGCGAAGGCAAGACCAACAGGTCCGACCGCCACAAAACACGACGGAGGGTTTCCTTGTCCAGCAGGCCCGTAAATTGAACTTTTTCGCCGAATTCCGCCAAGGGCAAATCGGGAAAGGCTTCCAAGACTTCCCCGCGCTCCACACCGACGACGGCAAGGCGCCAATCAGGCCCCGCCGGAAGCAAAGCGAACGCCTGCAACAGCGTGTCGAGCCCTTTGCGGTGGATATCCCGGCCGACAAACACCAACCGGCGCGCGGAATCCGACCGGCCCAGCGGATCCGCGGGCAAGGAAGGAGGACGTTGAAAGAATCCAAGCTCCACGGCTTTGAGCAGGGTGATAACCTTGTGTGGATGCTCGGGATGGTATTCGGTGAGAATTTTTTGACGGGTAAACTGGGAATTGCAAAGGGACAAATCCTGGCGGGCAAGGAAACGCCGCTCGAGCCACCTCCGCCGACCCAAGGCCAGGAATCTCCGCCAGCCGGCACGACGAATGGTTTCCCCGGCGCGGCGCCACCAATCGGCGTTCTCGTAGTCATTGACCTGGCCCCACAGCGGTCCGTCATAGGCAAGCAACGAAGAATGGAGATTGGAGTTGTTCACATGGATCAGGATGTTCCCGGAGGCGCCGCCGAGGCGGCGGGCGAGGGTCAAACCTGCGCGGGCGAGGCGCTGGTACAAATCCAACGACCCGGTGCCCGGGCCCGAGGCGTGACACCGGGGATGAGCGCTGGAAAACTCCGGCGCGACGAGGTGAAACTCAATCTGCGAATGATTTCGGAACGCATCCCAAAGATAATGGGCAAAGGTGGCCGGTCCGGTGTCATTGCGGTCAAAGACGGGGGTGACAAAAACCACTTTCCGCGAAAGGTCCATAGTCCAGAGGGGTCTAACTTCAAACTGGATGGGACACCCGGAGGGTGATCCGCCAGCCGCGCATTTTGTGCCAAGCCACGCGTGCTTCTTCGACGCCCAGGATCCAGGCCACGGCGGCTGCGGTGATCAGCCCAGTGCCCGCAAACAATGCCGCGCAGGCCAATTCCCCGAACTTCCCCATCAGGGAATAGTCACCCTGATAGTTCAAAATCGGCCACGCATGACGCATCAGCCACGCAACACCCAGAGCCGGCAGCGCCGTCGCAGCAAGCTTCCAGGTGGCCGCGGGAAAGAAGGCCAGATACTGCGGGCGCCGCCAGAGGATGATGAGAAAGCCGGCAAGGGCGAGACAGGTAATATTGACAATCAAAACCAAAGCCGCGCCGAGCACGCCCCAGTGCCGCACCATCATGGGGGCAACGACCGCCATGGCCGCCTGCACCACGGTCATCAGGGCATAATGCAAACGCATATCGCCCATGATCACGTTGAGACGGCGATAGAGCAGCCCGCCACCCTCGACGATCAACATGCCGAAGAAAAACCAGGCGAAAACCGTGGTCAGCTGAATTTCCGCCAGATGGTATCGCGGGCTGCCCCAAAGCACGCCCAGCACATTGGGCAGCGCGGGGAAAAGCACCACGAGCACACCCAGATACATCAAGGCATAATGGTACAAAGCGTTCGACATTCGTTCCCGCAACTGGCTGGGATTGCGGTGCGCAAGCAGGGCGGCATCGGTAAAAAACACCACACCAACGGGGCGCATAAACAGGGTGCCAACCCGGGAGTAGAGATTTTCCGCATACTTGTAAACAGCCAGGGTACCCGGTGGCAGAAAGGTCAGGGAGGCGTTAAAAGCCACGACATAAAACTGCGTGGCCAGAACATAAATCGCCGTCAAACCGACCCGGCCCACGACCCGCCAAACGCTGAAACCGGGTTCATTCCAAATCCACGCGTGCCGATAGCCCTGACGGTATAAATACCGCCAACTTCCCCAGAGCAAGACCACCTGGGTCACGCCTTGCGAAACGACCAGCGCCCAAATGCCCAGCGTCCTTCCGGTAATTAGCAAGAGGCCGAAGCCCACTGCCGAACCGACCAAACCGTAGAATTCAAACCGGCCATACCAGCCCCGGGCATTGCCAATGATCTGCAAATGGCCGTTCGCCACCACCAGCAACATCACCACCATCAACGCCTGCGCCAACCGCACCACCTGATGCTGTTCGTCCCGGGTGAAACCGGGCGCAATAATTCCACCGACCCATGGCATGACAACAAAGGCCGCGGCCATGGTCAGGATGAGCATAAGAATCAAATGATTGTAGAGCGCGGAAAAACAGCGATCGGCCTTCAACTGGCCGTCCACCTCGCGGCGCTGCACGTATTCAGGGAGAAACATTTCGGAAAATTGGCCGACAAAGAACACCCGCTGCACGATGGTCAGCAGGGTCGCCGCCGCGAAATAGGATTGCATCCGGTCCGAAGTGCCGAAAAGCCACGCCATCGCGACGCTGTTGGCCATGCCGATAAAGGCATTGCCGATATTGAGGCTCGTCAGCCGACTGATGGAGCGCAATTGCGACATTTTACTGAATGAGATCCCACTGGCGCATAATTGCGGCAGCCACGATACCGGGGTCGAGCACTTCCATGCAGGTGGGCCGGCGGTCGCACTGGCTGCGGTAGCAGGCAGCACAGGAATTATCCGCAGTGAGCACTTCACCCAAGCCATAAACATCCAATTCCCATGGAGAAGTGGGCCCCACCAGCACCACCGTCCGCTTGGACATGGCGACGGCGATATGGAAGCCAAGACTGTCCGGCGTGAAAAAAACATCGGCCAGACTGATTAGAGAAACGAATTCGGCGACAGAATTCCCGCAGCCCAAATCCCGCACGTCCGACGCGCATTGCCGGAGGATAGCCGCGTTAAAATCCAGCTCCTCGGGACCCCCGTAAAGGAGCAAAGCTGCGGCAGGCGCGCGTTGGCGCAGCCAGCGAATGAGTTCCACATAACCCGACACGGTCCACTTTTTGCACTGCCAACGGCCACCGCCGCCGGTGTTCAAACCAATGACCCGGCTTGCGGGCTGGAGGCCCAGTTCCGTGCGGCGGCGGGCAAGCCAGGACTCCCGGAATAATCTTGCGGGCAGCTGCGGGCGCGCAATTGGTCCAGCCAAGCGGCATATTTCATACATTATTGCCTGATAGGATTGCCGGTTGGCTTTCTTGAGACGGTCATTGACACCCATCATCCACCAGGTTCTGGCCTCCGGGCTGGCGGGTTCACCCGCGCCAAAACGGCCGACGGTGAAGCCCAACTTTTCTCCGCATTTGGCCAAGGTCAAAATCTGGGCGGAAAGCGCATCGGCGTCGAGACCGATGCCCAAATCAAACTTCTCCGCAGTGAGGGACTCTAAATAGTTGCCCTCGACGGTGAGGACCCGGTGGACTTGGGGATTGCCCTCCAAAAGGGCGCGGGAACGTTCGCGCGTCACCCAGGTTATCTGCGCGGCCGGAAAACGCTGGAGCAAAGCCGGCAAAATGGCCGTGGTGCGCAATACATCACCCATCGCGTCAAGTTTTACGACAAGGATTTTGGCGCCCAAGGGTGCGTAATCGGGACACCCGGGACAGGGACGACCATCGCGTTTGTGAAAGAGGCACGGGGCCGCACCCCGGTAATGGGCACAGTCCGTATGGATGATCAGATCGGCGGGAACGGGTTCCATGGTTCAAAAATCCAGGGCCTGGCGGTAGCGGTCGAGGAGCGCGGAAAAGGATAATTCATGGCACCGGGTGGCGAAGGCACCCTCCGAGAGACGCCGACGCCAAGCCGGGTCTGCGGCCACTTGCGCCAGCTTGCCCGCCAATTGGGTGGGCGAGTCCGCGATGACACAATTGTAGCCATCACGCATTTCCGGGCAACAGGCGAAGGAGGCCGGGTAACCAGCGGCGATCATTCCATAACCACATACTTCGGGGATTTTGGTGCGAAAGCCGGTGTCCTGCTGATAGGGAATCAGGCAAAAATCTCCGCGGCAGAAGAATTGCGCCGGGTCCTCCACAAAGCCGTGCACGGTGAAATGCTCCTTGAGCCAGGCGATTTTACCCGGGTCATAATGTTCAAAGGAACCGGCTTGGTGAAACTCGGCATTCGGCATGGCGGCTTTGAGTGCGGCAAAACAGCCATCGGCAAGATGGTCGAGAACGATCTTATTCGAAGTTGCACTCGAGCTGCCATAAAACCAACACCGCACCGCGCCATCGAGGAAATCCCGCACGGGTTTTTCCATGGCCACCGACACGGTTGGGATGTACACAGCGGGTACCCGCCAGACGCGCGCGGCCTCGTCGGCCTCGGTGGCAGAAACGGCAATGACTTTGCGGGCCTTGTTGACCAGCCGAAGCTCGAGGCAGCGAGCCAGCCGCCAATAAGCACGGGTCTTAAACGTGACGGGCGCACCCTTCCGCAAGCGCCGCGCCGGCACCAATTTCGATTCAAAATCGTGCATGGAGTATATTATTCGCGCCCCCCGGGGACTGCAGGCGAGGGCGGCCCAGTGCTCACAAAACAGAAGGGACTGGCCACCAGCCAGATTCTGGTTTATCAGCCGGCCCACTTCGCGCCGGTAACGCCATTGCGCATGAAATTCAACAAAGTTTGTCACGGGAAGTGGCCGGGTAAAAAGGGTGGGAAAATCCGGACCGGGCCGCCCGAGTGGATCAGGGGTCGTAAGCACTGTGACGTCATAGCCCAGGGCGCGCAAGGCAGCGAGGTTTTGCCCGGCTCGCACCTCCGTGGCGGTGCGCGCCTGCGGACTTGGAAAAATGCCCAGGCTGAGAAAGAGCGCCGGCTTCACGACGTGGCGGACTCCGGGTTATGCAGGATTTCACGTAAACGGATGCGATAGGCCGCAGAGTCGCAAAATTTCCGGATATGCTGCTGGGCGGCCCGACCATAGGTCTCGCGCAAGGCCGCCGATTGCGCCAAGGCAAGCATGGCGCGCGCCATGCCTTCGATATCGCCTTCCTGAACCAACCAGCCGGTCTGACCGGAAATGACTTGCTGGGGAATGCCTGCGTGGCAAGTGGCCACCACCGGTAAACCGGCCAGGCAAGCTTCCGCAATTGCCACGGGCCAGCCTTCCTCGTCGCCGTCAGCGCCCACTTTGGAATGCTGAACATAAATGTCCGCCGCATGCATCAATGTGGCCGCGTGTTCATGGGTCACGGGACCCTTGAAATCCACCCGGGAAGCCAAGGCAGCTTTGAGGACGGCCTCCTCGGCGCTGGCCCGCTCGGGGCCATCGCCCGCAATAACCAAATCACCCTGCCCGCCCAGTTCGACATAGCGGGCGAAGGCGCGGACCAATTCGACCACGCCCTTTTTCTCGACCAGACGGCCAACGAACAGAAACTTGAAACCGGGATGTGGTGCGCGGGATTGATGGGCAAACAAGGCATCATCCGCCGCACAGGGAACGAAGTGAATCCGGCCGCGGAAGCCAAAGATGTTTCGCAGGCGGCCAATCATTAGCTCATTCACGACAATGGCGTCGGCGCAGCGATGCAACAGCGGGCGCAATTTGCGGACATAGCGCGCATCGCGCAAATGGGCCGACAGGTCCACTCCGTGAAAATAAGGCACCACGCGAGCCCCCGCATCGAAGATCCGTTCGCCGCAACCCACCAGACATTGGCCGAACTCCACGATGACGGCGGCGATATTCCGTTCCCGCAATTGGTCGCATAATTTGCGCTGTTCGCCGGGCAGCCATATCCGCCAGGGCGGGTGGAACAAGCGCCGGTAGATCCGCTCTGCCAGCACGCGCCTGCGATTGCGGCCCGGAGTGATGCCCGCCGCATGCACCCGGCCGGCCCAGGCCGGATCCTCGATTGTCGCGGTGAGTTCCAAGGCAAATATTTCGGCATCGAGGACTTCCGCGTGTCGCAGTACAAAAGTCTGGGACACCAGCGGAAATTTCTCGCAAACCACCCCAATCTTATCGGGCCGGTTCATGGCTGGAGGCCGGAGGCAATGTCCCCGGCAATTTCATCCATGGATCGCAAGGGCGTTTCGGCACGCACGGCCCGATTGTAGGGCAAATAGGATTCGCGGCCGGCGAGGGCGGCGCGGATCCGCGGGCGCAAATCCGCCGCCCGCACCACGACGTTGGGAAAGCGGGACAACATCAGGTACTTTTCATTATGAAAGGTGCGAAAGAACCGGCTGACATGCAGGTCACCGCCGGGCAGCACGCCAAAATCCACATCCTCAGGGGCGAGAAAGAATATCGGGGCGTCGAAATAGGCGCCCTCGAGTCCCATGGTGGTGCCGCAATGAAAGAATAACTCAGCATGCTCCTGCAGGTTGAACTTGGAAAACACGTCCACGCGGGGAATCACCCGCTCCTGCACTTCCTCGCGGTATTCATCGTCGAAAACCACGTTGGGCCGCTGGCGGAGGCGGCGAAAAGAAGTCGTGTCACGCAACATGGGATAGGGGCGGACAATGAGTTTCAGTCCGGGGTCTTCAAGCGCCAGTTCGTCCGCCAGCCATTCGACCAAACGGACTTCCTGCTCGACGAGGCCCGGCACGGCGATGGCGCAGCCGTAATAGGCATAACGGAATGGAATCTTCCGGCGGCGCGCTGCTGGAGAATTCAAGTAGTCGCGAATAAAAACCAACTGGGTGGCGCCGACAGGCCGGGTGTGCGACAAGGGGATATCCTGCAACCGGGCCAAATCGTCGGCGATCCCTTGATTCCAGGTGAAATAGCAGGCCACCCGCCGGGAGAAGCGGTCAAATTTCGGCGCATGATCCCAACTGTAAACGTACGCCGCACAGGGGCGGCCCATCCGCAGAGCTTGCGCCAATAACTCGGGGCTGGCGACATTGGTAATGAAGAGAATCGCGTCGAGATCATCCATGCTGGCGACGGACCCGCGCAAGAGCTTCAACAACCGGTCAAACGTAAACAGCGGCGGCAATTTTGCCCGCAGCCGCAGCCAGGCCGCGGCGCGGCCCCGGCGGGCGGGCGGAAGTTTTTGCAAAAGGAAAAACGAATTTTGCAAAAAGTTGTCCTTGCTGGCCGGCACCCGGCCCAAATAACCGAATAGCGCCAGCCACATCCGGTTCCACCAGCTGATTTTTATCCGGACCGGACGCTTCTCCCAGGGCCCCTCGCCGACTCGCGGCAGTTCAATCGGGGTGGCCAGCACCACCACCTCGTGCCGCCGCGCGAGGCCGCGCAGCAAGTCGGCCAAGTCGTTGCGGATATCGTAATCCGCGATGCATATGCCGATCTTCATGAGGTTGTCCACGGTCGCCGCGCAAATCCGGGCCGCTGGCGGTTACCACATATCCAGCACCGTTTTGCGGCGGATGGGGTCCAGAACGGCAATGGCGGGGTCTTCGTAATAACTGTCGCCGATAATGTGGGTGGTGGAAACCTCTTCAAAGATGCATCCACCCACGGTGGTGAACTGGTGCCATTGGCCGCGATTGATGAGCAGCATGTCGCCCGGCAGCAAACGGTGGGTCACGCCATCGAGGACGGCTTCCAAGTCACCCCACAACAATTGAAAAGTTTCCTCCTTTTTTAAATGGCGATGGTTGGGATGGCGCTGGGCCGGGAGCATGATGATCAACTTTTTGCAATACTCCCGGTTGATCAGATTCACGATCAGGGCACCCCAGGAGCGAAACTTTTCCGCGCCATAATGATGGGACATTTCGATGGTGAAATTCGGTCCAATTTCAATGCGGGCCTCACGCAGCAGCCCCTTGGCCTGGTGGATGATGGCGCGTAACTGGTTGGTCAGTCCGGTCTTGCGGCGTTCCCCCAGGGCGTCGCCGACGGCATAATCGCGGGAAGCGACCATGGTGGGCTGCCATTCAGTGGCCGTGGATTGACCCGGCTGGCAGGGCATCGCAAAAAAGACCTTCTCCCGGGTCAGCAACTCGCCCTGGGCGACCGGTTGGGCGGCAAACGCACCACGGCGCAGCGAAAGCAGTGACTCACTTTCATCTTCCGTGACATGCTTCTCGCCTGCCGGGTCCCCACCGATGACGAGGGCCTTGAGCGCGGCTTCCACCCAAAGGGCGGTCTGCGCCGGATTCATGGAGTAGGCGTTGAGCTTAATGGATTCAGTGGCCACACCCACATGACGCTCAAGGATCCTGGCGCCCTTGGCCACCGCGCACAGAGCCACGTGAATGTTATCCGGCGCTTCATGGCCGGAGTATCCCACCTCGTGCTGGTGATAGCGGCGCATCATGCGTTCCATGAAATTGAGCTGGATGCCGTCGTCGGGGGTTGGGTAGCGGCCGACACAATGCAAAAGCGACAGACGCGCCACGTGCCGGTGCTCAAAGAAATTGACCACCTGATCAATTTCCTCAATGCGCAAACCGCCGGTGGAGCAAATGATGGGCTTTTGCGCCTGCACCATGCGCTCAAGGAGTGGCCAATCGTTGGCACTGCAGGATGCAACCTTGATAATTTCAATGCCATGGTTCACCAGGTCCTCGACTGAGGGTTCATCAAACGGAGTGCAAATGGAGATCATGCCCTGGTCGCGAATGGCTTGGGCCAGCGTGTGGTAATTCTCCCGGCTCAGCTCTGTTTGCAAGAAGCGCTTAATGTGTTTGTGCTCACCGTGCCGGTGCCGGGGGTGAATGAAAGAGGCCAAATCGCGATACTGCAGCTTGACCGCGCCGCGGATGCCGTAGCGGCGCACGATCGCCGACATTTCCTGGATGATGCGCAGGCCATGATCAAGGCTGCCTTGATGGTTGTTGGCCATTTCAAAGATGAACAGAGGTGAGTTTGGTATATTCATGGCGGTGGGATTAGGAAAGAATGCCGGCAGGCAAAGACGCGCAAAATTAAGCGTCGCCAGCGGAAATGCGGAGAATCTCACTGAGGGGAACCATCCGGTCATCCACATAGAAATCCCCGGCCGGCTTGCCAAAATGCAATTCGTGGTAGGGAACATTCCAAGCGGCCAATTGCCGGGAGGTGAGTTCCCGCCAGTCAATCCCGGTGACAAATCCGCGAGCCGTGTACAAAATGATGCGATTGCCGCAGCGGTGCAACTGGCGCACGATGGCGATGACTTCCTCGTGCGGCTCGGAGCGCCGGTAGTCATTGTCCGGGGTGAGGCGGGCAATCACACCATCAATATCGAAGACAAAAGTCTTGCCCGCAGGGGTGCGGCCGGGCTGGTGCCAGGCGCGGGCGGCCTGTTCCAGTTCCTCCGGCGTGTCAATGTCCTGAAATTCCGTCATTAAAAAAGCGCCGATTTTGTTCCCAGTCATGGAGTGTTTTGCCAAAACCGTTGCGGCGCGGGTGACATCAATGGCGGCGTTCTGAAGGTAGGTGGGCGGCAAGACCTGGCGAGGCTCATTGTACGCCTCGGGGTGGGCGCAAGTGGCCACGGGCCGCAGGGTGCCATCGTCATTCTTGAGCCACATTTTATAGGGCGTATGCGGTGCCGACACAACGGAGCGCACGCTGTCCCACTCCGGATGGGCCAGCAGCAATTCGACCGCAGCCGTAATGTCCTCGGGATCACGCCGGGGGTGGGTTGGCCGCAAGTGCACCACGATTTCCGGACAGAGACCTTCGTGTTCACGCAACCAGGCCAGGGCGTGGTGAAAAACCTGCCAGTCCGTGGCGGAATCACCGGAGATATCCGCCGGCCGCAGGAACGGTGTTTCGGCCCCGTATTGCCGCGCAATGGCGGCGTAGGCCTCGCTGTCGGTGCTGACAATCACCCGGTCCACGACGGCACTGGCGCGCGCCTGCACAATGGAATGCGCAAGGAGCGGCTTGCCCGCAACCCATTGCACATTCTTATGGGGAATGCCCTTGGAGCCGGAGCGGGCGGGGATAAGGGCGAGAACTTTCACCTTGGTCCTTTGGGTTTCTGCAAGCATTTTCAATTATCTACAAAGGGATCAGTCCCAGCCAGGCGGCATGGCGGCGATGCCAAATGACGGTGGCGGCGAGGCCGTCGTCAAACAAGACCTGCGGCTGCCAGCCAAACAATTTGGCGGCCTTGGAAATATCGGCCCGGGTGGCCACAATGTCGGCTGCCATGGGCGGATGCCCCTGGACAACGGCTTTTTTGCCCAAGGCGATTTCGATGCGGGCGATGACTTCCGCCAGCGACGTTGGAGAGCGCCCGCCACCGAGGTTGATGATTTCATAGCCGGCTGGTTTTGCCGCCAGAATGGTGCCACGGGCGGCGTCGTCCACGAAGGTGAAATCACGGGATTGCCGGCCATCGCCGAAGAGTTGGAGCGGCTGGCCGTTTTCGATCCATTGAATGAAGCGAAAGATGCTCATGTCGGGCCGGCCCGCCGGGCCAAAGACGGTAAAATAACGCACCACGGAAATGTCGAGGCCGTGCAATTGATGGTAGCTGTGGGCCATCAACTCCGCCGCCTTTTTGGTTGCTGCGTACGGCGACAGCGGTGTATTCACGGGCAAATCCTCCGTAAACGGCATCGCACAACCGGCGTAAAGCGATGAAGTGGAGGCCAGCACGAGCTTTTTCACACCGTGCCGGCGCATGCATTCCAGCAAATTCAGGGTTCCATGCGTGTTCGTCGTGAGGTA
Source organism: uncultured Opitutales bacterium (assembly GCA_964561455.1). Lineage (GTDB taxonomy): Bacteria > Verrucomicrobiota > Verrucomicrobiia > Opitutales > JABDGR01 > JABDGR01. Next base: position 70,466 of record CAZLPS010000001.1, on the reverse strand, counting down.
CACATGCGGATTTTCCACGCTGTACCCCACCCCGGCACGCGCCGCCAGATTGAACACCGCATCAAAGTGGAAATCACGAAAAAGGGCATCCAACGCGGCCAAATTTTCGACGTCCACAGCCTCGAAGACGAACCGCCCGTCTTCCGCGATGCGTCGGCCGGGCCCGCCGAATTGCGATTGACGGGCGTCCCCGCCGGGCAGCCAGGGGGTTTCGCCCAGCAACTGCGCCAGCCGGTAGTCCTTTAACCGCACGTCGTAATAATCATTCAGATTATCCAGGCCGACAACGGCATGGCCGTCAGCCAGCAAGAGCGCCGCCACGCGCGACGCAATGAATCCGGCAACGCCGGTAACCAGGTAAAGGGCCATGATCGAGGGAAACAGAAATTACAACCAATGCGTGCCGCCGGGTCTGGCTTCGACATTTTTGAGCAATTTTTTCAGCTCTTGCGCCCGGGCCTTGGGACACACCAACGTCGCGTCCGGGGTATGCACCACCACCAAGTCGTCCACCCCCAAAAGGGCAAGGAGGTGGCCGGATTCGCCAATGACGATATTGCCGCGCGCTTCATGCAGAACCACGTCACCCCGGGTGACATTGCCGGCGGCGTCCGGTTGGGAGTGCCGAACGAGCGCGGGCCATTCGCCGACATCGTCCCAATCAAAAGAAGCTTCAAATACCGCCACATTCGGGGCCTTTTCCATGACTGCATAGTCCACGGAAATTTTGGTCAGTGTTGGATACACCGCGGCAAGCGCCACTGGCAGGGCGGCGCCGGCGTCCAAGCGCGTGTTCAATTCCGCCATGCCAGCGGCGATGGCTGGGGCCTGCCGGCCGAAGGCCGTTTCGAGAACCGTGGCCCGTCCAATAAACATGCAGGCGTTCCACCAATAACCGCCCTCAGCCAAGTAGCGCGTGGCCGTGGCTTGGTCAGGCTTTTCCACAAACCGCTCGACTTTGTACCATGGACGGCCTTCATGTTCGCCAAGTTTTTCGCCCCGATGCAGGTAGCCATAGGCAATGGCGGGATAGGCCGGAGGAATGCCGACGGTAAAAATATAGTCCTGCGTGGCGGCCGTGGCGAAGGCGGCGCCCAAGACCGCGCGAAAACTGGCGTCATCGTGAATGGCGGCATCGGCGGCCAAGAGTGCCAATACGCCGTCGGGATCACGGCGCCGGACGAGGAGCGCGGCCAAAGCCACGGCCGGTGCGGTGTCGCGACCCACGGGTTCGCCAATGATTTGCCCGGCGGGAATTTCCGGACAGGCGGCGCGCACGGCGGCGACATGCTCGGCATTGGTCAAAATGAACACGTGATCCGGGGGCACCAAGCCCGCCATTCGCGTGACCGTCTGCGCGACCATTGGGCGGTCGCCCACAATGGGCAACAAGTGTTTGGGGCGAACAATCCGGCTTTGCGGCCAGAAGCGCTCGCCCCGGCCTCCGGCTAAAATAACGGCATAATTATGAGACATAAGAAATCCAATTAAACGGCCAGGGCCGACATGGCGCGCCACTCGGCGGCGAATTCGCCCAGGGTGCGGCCACGGCAGCCGCGGGCGCGGGCGTGGGCCAGCAAGGCCGCAAGGTCTTCGTTCAGGCGCGCAATGGCGGAATCGTCGGAAAAGGTTGGGCTGCCACCGGGCATCAATTCGGACGAATGCAGCATAACCATTAAGTGCGCGCGGCCGTCCGCGACAGCTTCGTCCACCCGTTCGCGCAGCGCCGCACCGTTGCGGCCATTCGGCCGAAGCCAATAGTGCCGTTTGGAAAAAGCTTCGACCACAAACCCGGTCAAGTTTGCCCTGGGCTGGCCGATGGTCATGGGCACTTCGAGAACGGCGCTGGTCGTCGGACTGGTGGCGGGCTTAATCACGTTGCGCTCATCCAAATAATACGGTTCAGACGGCGCGCCGCGATAATCGGGCCCGCCCGTGCCCTGGGGGTCGCCCTTGGTGGAACGCCAATCAATCCCGGGACACACGGAGCAGTCGGCTGTAAAACCATGCTCCCGCAACCAGCGGGCGATACGGCCGTCAAACGCCCACCGCCCCGCCCGGTGGCTGCGCAACGGTTGTTGAAACGCATCCTCCAACGCGCCCGCAAGGCGTTCCATTTTCGCCCGCATCAGCGGCTCGGGATACTCACCAAGAAACGGATGGTGTTGCGAATCATCGCCGGTGAGGGATTCGAGCGGCGGCGTGTCCCACGCGTGCAAGTGCAGGCCAACTTCGCCCGTGCCGCGGGCGAGCACATCCTGCAAGAACTCCCGGCAGGCGGGCGCGTGCGCCATTTCCCAATTCACGAGCCAAGTGGGGCGAAAGCCAAACTTTTCGGCCAAGGCTTGAAAGGCCGGCAGCGAGGCGGCATTGCGCGTGGTAACCGTGCGGGGTCGCGACCAAAGGTTGTCGCCTTCGGTGTCGAGCGTGATGATAAAGGCCGGAGCCATGACGGATGGATTACGATCGCCCGGAACGCCGCACCGCGAGCGTTGCGGTTTTCAGGGTGGTGGTCACCAATAGCGCAAAGAGCGCAAAGACCGCGGCGTTAAACATGGGATAATCCACCGCGGAATGGGCGAGCATCGCCCCGGCACCGAGAAGGGCCATCACCCCGGGAAGGCCCAGCCGCCGGATATGCCACAACGCGGTGCCCAGACCGTAAATCAACATGGCCAGCACGAGCCCACCGCCAATGGCACCATACTCCAATGGGAATTGCAGCCAGTCGCAATGGGCGAAATCCGTCCACAGCGACAAACCGCCGATGGAAGAGGAACTAAGGAAGCGTTGGTCCGCATAGAAATAATTTGGCGAGACGTAGCGAAAGGTGCCCGCGCCCCATCCCAGCCATGGATGCGCTTGCATCATGTGCAAGGATTCCTGGCGCAAGATGGCGCGGACATCCTGATCCTCCGGATGCGCATTCAGGTACCGCCACCGTTCCAGTGTGCCGGAATTTCCGGAGTGAAATTCGTAAGCGGCAAGGCCGCCGGCGGCCACCAACAAGATCAGGCCGCCCACCCATAAACCCGGTGACCGGTTCACCGCGAACAGCGACCACGCCAGCATCAAACCAAATCCGATCAAGAAAATGGCGCAGCCCAAAACTAATCCGGTCCGGCTGCCCACGGCAAACAAACCCGCGACAATGACCAGGCAGCCCAGCAGGGGAATCCAGGTCACGCCGCTGTCGCGGACCTCCTCCGCCGCACGGGCTTGCAGCCGGCAAGCGACGCCCAAGCCAGCCGCCAAGGCCAAGTACAAATATGCCGCCGCCGCATTATGGTTCACAAATCCCGCTGACGAGGTCAATCCGGCCATTATATCTGGCTCGAAACCGGGGTCGGCATAGACGCCCAGGATCTTGGCGGGGTGATGAAAGAATTCAAAAATCACGACGGCGGCGGTGGCGACGCCATTGATGAAGACAATCAGCGCGAAACGATGGCCACTGCGCCGTCGGCGGACCGCCGCCCACCACGCGCACACCAGCAACCAGGGCCCGAGCCAATAAGTAAACATCCGCCAGGTGCCCATTTGGGCGTAGACTGCAATCACTCCCGACGGGAGCCAGGCGACGTGGTCGCGGGTGGTCACGTCCCACACGTTTATGCCCGGCACGCGCTGGGTGGCCACGCCCCAGGGATTGAGCGCCTGGCAGGCCACATAACCGACAAACAACAGGCCAATCCAGAATACGGGAAACCGGAGCAAAGTTTGCCGGCCTTCGGGCGAACGCACCGCCACCACCAGGGCCGCCAATCCGATAACGGCGGTGAGCGCCTGCACCCACCAAAAGCGTGCGCCAACGAGCCACGGCATAATGACCAGCCAGACGCAAATCAGGTTCGTCACCTGGCGTTCCGCCCGGCCCACGGTGCCCTTTTCGAGGGTGGCGACGGTCGGCTCTGCCTGCAATTGATTCACCATAAAAATCCAGGTCAGGCTTGGAAGTATTGCACCGGACGGCGCGTGGCGCAATTCCGCGTGTCCACGAAGGGAATCGGCCATGCGGAAAAATCAAACGTGCGATATTCCTGGTGCGCCGTCACCAGCACGGCCAGGTCGCGCCCGGTAGGGACCAGGGACTGGGACTGGCGCCCGGCAAATTGCGGATGCTCCCGCGTGGGGCGGATGACCGGTACATGAGGATCGTGGTACGCCACGTCGGCGCCGCGCGCCTCGAACATCTCCATCAGCGCATATGCCGGCGATTCGCGATCGTCATCCACATCCGCCTTGTACGCCAGCCCAAGGAGCAAAATGCGTGCGCCCGCCAAGGGCCGACCCAGCACGGTGGCGGCGCGTTCCACCACATAGGCGGGCATGGCGGAGTTCACTTCGCCCGCCAGTTCGATAAACCGGGTGTGCTGGCCGAATTCGCGCGCCTTCCACGTGAGATAAAACGGGTCAATGGGGATGCAATGCCCGCCCAAGCCCGGCCCCGGATAAAAGGGCATGAAACCAAACGGCTTCGTTTTCGCTGCGGCAATGACCTCCCAGATGTCAATGCCCATGGCCGTGTAAACCATTTTCAACTCGTTCACCAGGGCGATATTCACGGATCGGAAAATGTTTTCCAGCAATTTTGCCGCTTCCGCCACCCGGCACGACGAGACTGGAACGATGCTCTCCACGGCCAGGGAATAACAAGCCACCGCGCGGTCCCGGCAGGCCGGGGTCAGGCCGCCCACGATTTTGGGAATCTTTTGGGCGTCGAGTAAGCCGTTGCCCGGATCTTCGCGTTCGGGTGAAAAGGCCAGGTGGAAATCGCGGCCGGCCACGAGGCCCGAGCCGCGCTCCAAAATCGCGCGCAAGTCTGTATCGGTGGTGCCGGGATAAGTGGTGGATTCCAAAACGACGAGCTGGCCCTTGCGCAGATGCGGCGCGACGCTTTCGCCGGTGCCAAAAACGTAGGTCATGTCGGGCTCGCGCTGCGCCGTGAGTGGCGTGGGGACGCAGAGCAAAATCGCCTCGACCTCGCGGATTCGGGAGAAATCCGCCGTGGCTTCAAGCAGGGCGGCGCCCCGCGCCTGGGCCACCGTGGCGGCAGAAACGTGCTTGATATAACTTTGCCCGGAATTGAGCGCGGCGCACTTGGCGGCGTCCACATCCACACCCAAAACGGATGCACCGGCGCGCACAAACCGCAAAGCCAGCGGCAGTCCGACATATCCCATGCCAACAATGGCGATTTTCATGGGCAGGCGATAAACACGTTACTCAGGGTTGGCCGGGGCCGCCCGGCAAATTCACCCACTTTAACTGCGGCGGCGAGTAACAGGCCCAACGCCACCAGCACGGCGGGATTGTAGAGCGGATAATCGGCAATGGCGCCCAAAAAGACCAGGGCAACCGCGCCTAAAATTATCCAGGATTCACCCGGCAGCACCCGGCGCAGCCGCCACGCCCGCCACGCCCACCAAGCGGGAATTGCGGCAAACAAACTGGCCCCCACGGCACCCCATTCGGCTGGGATTTGCACCCAGTCACTCAATGCGTAGTGCGCGGTGTAAAGCAGATTTTCCGGATGGGCCGGGTCGGTGAAGAACGGATTCTTCCGCAAATAAAACGGGGACACGTAACGGAAACTGCCTGGTCCCCAACCCAGCACCGGTTCATCTTTGATCATGGCTGCCGAAGTTCGGGCAATGGCATAGCGCACGGGCAGGCCGGGGTCGTGGGGATTGACCTCCAGCGAGGCGCCGCCCCCGCCCTGCCGCCACCACCAAGTGGCCACACCGATTCCGACGAGCAACACGGCCAAGAACACCAATGCGGGCAAGGCGTACAAGGCGGCCCGGCGCTTCTGCCCGGCCTGCCACAAACGCGCCAACCACAAAACCGCCGCGATAATAATCAGGCCGCCCGCCGCGAACACCCAAAAATCCGGTTTTACAAACAGGCTTAGGGCAAAAATAATCGCCACCAGCGCGGCCAGCCAGATCGAGGCCCGCTTCATCGGCCACCCCCACCGGCTGGGCGGTTGCAGAGGATCGCGCCGGCGCAAGTGGAAATCCAGCATCGCCACCGCCGCGCCAAATGCCAGCACCATCCACGCCGCAGCATGGCCCGGATAAAAGAACGGGCCAAAAAACACCGCCTCCGCATAGTCAGGCCGTGGATTGTAGATCCAGAAAATTCCATGGGTTCCACTCAAGCGTTGGGCCATGCCCAACAGTGCCAGCAGCAGGCCGTTGACCGCCACCGCCCCCACCAGCCAGCGCCAGGCGCGCTCCGTCTCGAGGCCGATCCACGCCGCACACGTGACCAGCCAGGCCGGCACAATAACCAGGAGGGCGTGCCAGGCATTCATGGGCCAAAAGGGGGCGGTGATGCTCTGGGGCAGCCAAGACAGGTGCGGAATCACCTCCAACCATTGCCGTCCGTTTGAGACCATTAGAACCCGCCCCGGATTCAAAGCGGCCACCATTCCGTAGGCCATGATCGCCAAACCGAGCCAAAAAATTGGAAATCCTGCCAATCGCCGCAAATTTTCCTGCGCCGGCCGCGATGGCGGCCATCCGCGCAAATCAAACGTCGGCGCAAATAACGCCGCAAATGCGAGCAACGCGAAAACTGCCGTTGCCCATTGCGCCCAGTTTTCCCACGCGCCCACCAACCAGGGTGGCAATAGCACAGCCACGCCCACCAGCACCAGGACAATATTTTCGCGCCGACTCGGCGGCGTAACTTCCGCCGGTCGCGTGGGGAATTGCCCCCGCAAAGTGGGTGTGACTGCTGAATCGCGCGCGGCGGGCATCGAACTAGTGCTGGTAAATATCATGCAGCCGCAAGAGGCCGAGGCAGTGGCCGCCGGTGTCTGCCACCGGCAAAACTGAAATCTGGGAGGGACGGTCTTCCATCAGCCGCAGGGCGTCACCCAGCAAAGTTTCCGGGGTGACGCGCACCGGATTTGCGGTCATCACATCCGCGGCCGTCATCGGGCGGATGTCATCGTGCTTTTGCAGGGCCCGGCGAATGTCGCCGTCCGTGATGATGCCAGCGAGGATTCCGCGTTTGTCCACCACGCAGGCGGCGCCGTGGGGCCGACGAGTCATGGCAACCACCACATCGCGCATCTTGTCGCCCGGTGCCATTACGGAAATTTCCGTCAAAGCATGCATGACATCGGCCACGCGCAGAGAAAGGTTGCGGCCCAATTGGCCCGACGGATGGGTCCGCGCAAAATCCTCCTCGGTAAACCCGCGGGCCTGCGCGAGGGCGACGGCCAGGGCGTGGCCCAGGGCCAGCGCGACCACGGCGCTGCTGGTCGGCGCCAAGTCCAAGGGGTCGGCTTCGCGATCCACCACTGCGGCCAGCAGCGCATCGGCTTCGCCGGCCAGCGGGGAACGGAGATTGCCCGTGAGGGCCACCAATTTTGCGCCAAGCGCCCGCACGGGGGCACAAAGCCGAATCAATTCCGGCGTGGCACCGCTTTTGGATACGAAAATGACGACGTCGCCGTTTTGCACGACTCCAATGTCCCCGTGCGCCGCCTCACCCGCGTGCATAAAAACGGCCGGGGTGCCGAGACTGCACAAGGTGGCGGCGATGGATTGCGCCACCAAGCCGGATTTGCCCAAGCCCGCGACGACAACCTTGCCGGTTGCCACGCGGATCAACGCAGCCACACGGGAGAAGTTTTCGTCGAGGCCGGCGGCGGCGATTTTCAGCGCCTTGGACTCAGCAACCAGGACGTTGCGCCCGGTTACCAGCGCGGAAAGTCGGGCGGAAGGGGTGGATTTCTTGTTCATGGGCAAATGGTGGCGGGAGGGGCGAGCAGGGAGCGGGCGCGAATCAAGTCCTCCGGCGTGTCAATCGCGACCGCATGATAATCGGTTTCGACCGTCTGAATGCGCCAGCCGGCTTCCAGAAATCGCAGTTGTTCGAGCGCCTCGATCCCTTCGAGCGGGCTTTCCACCAGTTTGGCGTACACCGCCAGTTTCGAACGGGCGTAGCCGTACACGCCCAAATGGCCCCAGTGCAATCCCCGCGCCGGCCATTGTTCAACGGGCACGCCGCGCAGGTGGGGAATGGGTGAACGGGAAAAATACCACGCGCGCCCGTCGGTGCCGCGAACGACTTTGACCACGGCCGGGTTCACCAGCGTCGCCCATTCACGGATGGGATACACCGGGGTGACGACGTCACCACCGAAATTGGCAAAGCGCTCCACCAGCGCGTCGAGCAAAACTGGATCAATAAACGGCTCGTCGCCCTGCACGTTCAAGATGAATTGGCCTTTCAAACCGTCGAGGATCGAGGCAATGCGCTCAGTGCCGCTGCGGCAGTCCGGTGAAGTCATGACAAACTGCCCACCCCACTCCGCGACGACGGTCGCCACTTCCTCGCTATCAGTGGCGACTAATATTTCGGTCGCCCGCTTCATGCGTGCCACGCGCTCCCAAACATGCCGCAGGACGGGTTTGCCGCCCAAATCAGCCAGCACCTTGCGCGGCAGCCTGGTCGAGGCCAGCCGCGCGGGAATCACCACCGAGACGTTCATGGACATGGTTAAATCTGAGCGGCCCGGGCTTCGTGCTTGGCCAGCTCGAAATCGTGCTCCACCATCAATTTCGCCAAACCGGCCATGCGCGTCTTTGGTTCCCACCCGAGTTTTTTCTTCGCCTTGCGATAGTCGCCGATGAGGAGGTCCACTTCGGCCGGGCGCAGGAAGCGGGGGTCGAACGCCACGTGCTCCTTCCAATCCATGTCGAGCGCGCCGAACGTGGCGGAGAGAAAATCCTTCACCGTGTGCGTTTCGTTGGTGGCGAGCACGTAATCGTCGGGTTTATCCTGTTGCAACATCCGCCACATACCTTCGACATATTCCTTGGCAAAACCCCAGTCGCGTTTGGAATCAATATTGCCGAGGACCAGCTTTTTCTGGAGGCCCAACTTGATGCGCGCCGCCGCCAGCGTGATTTTGCGGGTGACGAAGGATTCACCACGTCGCGGGCTTTCGTGGTTGAACAAAATGCCGCTGCAGGCAAAAAGATTGTACGACTCGCGGTAGTTGATCGTCAGGTAGTGGGCCATCACCTTCGCACAGGCATACGGCGAGCGTGGGTACAGCGGCGTGGTTTCCGTCTGCGGTACTTCCTGCACCTTGCCGAACATTTCCGAGGAAGACGCCTGGTAAAAGCGGACTTTCTTCGCCAGGCCGCTCTCGCGAATGGCTTCCATGATGCGCCCGGCGCCGGCCCCGGTGACGTCGAGGGTGTATTCCGGAATGTCGAAGCTCACGCGGACATGGCTCTGTGCGGCGAGGTTGTAAATCTCATCCGGCTTGAGTTCGTAGAGCAACTTGACGAGGGACACGCTGTCCGCCAAATCCCCGTAATGCAGAAACAACTTTTGCTTCTTGCCGGTTTCCCAGGGGCGCAGGTGGTCAATGCGGCCGCGATTGAGACTGCTACTGCGGCGCACGATGCCGTGAACCTCGTAGCCTTTTTCGAGCAGGAGCTCGGCGAGATAGGAACCATCCTGACCGGTGATGCCGGTAATCAGAGCACGTTTCATAGGGAGAAGAAGAGGTTAACCACGGAGAATACGGAGGACACGGAGAAAGATATATTTTGAACGGGTAGCGGCAAGAGCTATAAAATGGGCTTGGATTATAAATTTCCTCCGTGCTCTCCGCGCCCTCCGTGTTTCAATACCGACTTTAATTCAACTGCGACACGACCAGACGTTCGACCATCGTGTCAAAGGGGACCGTGTTTTCCCAGCCGAGCAGGCGTTTGGCCTTTTCCGGATTGCCGCACAGCCGGGCGGGTTCGACTGCAGTTTTCAATTTGGGGTCGAGCTCCACAAAATCATGCCAATCCATGCCCACCACCGCAAAGGCCCGGGCCACAAACTGCTCCACGCTGTGCAATTTTCCCGTCGCCAGCACAAAATCATCCACTTTATCTTGCTGGAGCATCATCCAGAACCCGCGCACATAATCCGGCGCCCAACCCCAGTCACGCTGGCCGGTCAGGTTCCCCAGTTGCAAGGTCTTTTGCTGGCCCCGGCGGATGCGGGCGGCCGCGCGGGCCACTTTCATGGTCACAAACTGTCCGCTGCGCCGTGGCGACTCGTGGTTGTAAAGGATGGCCGCGCAAGTATTCAGTCCGTAGGCCGAGCGGTAGATTTTCGCCATTTGCGTCGAGAGCGCCTTGGCCACGCCGTAGGGGGTCGAGGGCTGCATGGGCGTCATCTCATCTTGCGGCAGCCCCAGCGGCTCGCCAAAAATCTCCGACGAGGACGCATAGAGGAATTTGGGCGGATTGTCCAAATCGCGCAAAATTTCCAGCAGACGCACGGTCGCCATGCCGACGCTCTCCATCGTGGTTTCGGGCAATTCGAGGCTGAGTCGCGGGCTCGATTGCGCCGCGAGGTGGTAAAATTCCGTCGGCTTCGCCCGCATGATGAGGCGGCGCAGGTGGGTGGTGTCTTCAAACGACCCCGTGTGCAAAAACATGCGCTTGTTGTTGATGGACTCGTCCTGGACGAGTTTGCCGAGATTGCCCGAGGTCAGCCCCTCCGGCCGGTGCACCAGCCCATGCACTTCATAGCCCTTCTCCAGCAGTAGCTCGCACAAATACGAGCCGTCCTGCCCTGTGATTCCGGTGATGAAGGCAATGTTCATGAAAAAATTCGTTCGCTAACGTTTAATAATGGTAGCGAAGCTGCACCACAATGATATTACCATCCTCAATTCGATAGACTAAACGATGCTTGTCAGTTACTCGTCTGGACCAATGGCCAGCGTAATCGAATTTTAGTGGCTCCGGCTTGCCAATGCCTTCAAAGGGATGGCGGGCAATGTCCTTCAATAATTCATTTACCTTTTTCAGCACCTTCTTGTCCATTTGTTGCCAATGTAGGTACTCCTCCCAGGCCTCGGGTGTGAACGACGTATTCATTCAATCCCCAAATCCGCAAAGGTCTTGATGATTAGTTTTCCCTCTTTCGAGTTGCGAATGGACTTCAACAGCCGTCGCGCATTGGCGGGGGATCGCATCAGATAGGCTGTCTCTTGGAGCGACTCATAATCCTCCAAAGACATCATGACCACCGCTTGGTCGCGATTCCGCGTAATGACTACCGGATCATGGTCCTCACACACCCGATCCATGGTCGATGCCAGACCCTCACGCGCTGCAGTATAAGTAATCGCCTTCATATGGACAGGATAATGTCCAGTTCCTGAATAAATGTCAAGTAATGGAGAATCGCCCCTAAAATCAAGTCGAAATGCTGCTTTTCAAAATCTGCATGGCTTCATTGTATTGGTTTGGAACCGACACTAACCTGACGTCATTCAATGGACTAATGCTTGCTTATGAACACCCGCCAGCGTCCGTCCGCCTCGGGCGTTTGTTCGACCAGCAGATGCACATATCCAACATCGGTTCGGTCCCGATAGGAAACATAATGATCAATGCTCTTTGTCGCATACCAATCGCGAATGGGATGTTGTTTCCGCCGGTCAAACTCGTCTCCGGACCGGCCCGGGCCGGGAGAAAACAGGTAATGGGATTTTACTTGGGCTTCGATCCACGCTTTCGGCACCAGCAGCTCGAACTCGAAATCATCCGTGGTAACCACAAACAGCCGCCAGGCATAAGTCACCACCACGGAATGAACCACCGTCACATTCTCCGGCGGTTTGGCACCCAATATCCGCTCGTAATTGCCGGCGTCATCCCCCTCCAAATATTGCCGTGGGGTGGAATTTGTGTAAGAAGCGCAGCCAGCGCAAAATTGTCCCCACACCAGCAAAAAAAGATAAAACCGGATCATGGCTAAAGCATCACTACGTTCGAAGGATCTCCAAGTACTTGTTCATAAAACTCGTCGCTGAAATCTCCCTGATGGAAAAATCCTGGTGGTCAGTCACCCAGACGCCTTCACACCCCGCTACTCTTCCCAATCCCGCTCGCCGTAAACCCGATCTTGCGCAACGCTCCAAGGTCGAGAATATTGCGGCCGTCGAAAACAAAGGCGGGATGGTTCATCTCCTCGTAAATGCGGTCGTAGTCGAGGCTCTTGAATTCGTCCCATTCCGTGCAGATAATGAGCGCGTGGGCGCCTTTGGCGGCGGCGTAGGGATCGGGGCAGACTTCAACCCCGCCGGCGGCGAGATCCTTGATGCCCAAATCCAGCGAGACCCGCTCCGGCGTCACTTGCGGGTCGTAAATCGCCACTTTCGCCCGCTCGGATAGCAAGTCCTTGCAAACGTAAATCGCCGGGGATTCGCGGGTATCGTTGGTGTCCTTCTTGAAGGCAAATCCCAGCACTGCGAGGCGCTTGTTGGCCACGGTGTTATACAGGGAGCGCACGATGCGCTTGGTGAAGCGCTGCTTCTGGTGGTCGTTCATCGTTACGACCTGCTCCCAGTAGCGCGCCACCGCAGCCAGGCCGAAGTGCTCGCAGAGATACACCAGATTCAAAATGTCTTTTTGGAAACAGGAGCCACCGAAGCCGACCGAGGCTTTCAAAAATTTCGGCCCGATGCGCGAGTCTGTGCCGATGGCGTGGGCGACCTCATCCACGTCCGCGCCGGTAGCCTCGCACAACTCAGAAATCGCGTTGATGCTGCTGATGCGCTGGGCAAGAAACGCGTTGGCCGTCAGCTTCGACAATTCAGAACTCCACAAATTGGTGGTCAGGATCTTCGCCTTTGGCACCCAGTGCGCGTAGATGTCCACAAGCGCATTCACCGCCGCCTGCCCTTCCACCGTCAAATCGCCGCCAATCAGCACCCGGTCGGGATGCTCCATGTCGCGCACCGCCGTGCCTTCGGCCAGGAATTCGGGATTCGACAATACTTGAAACTTGGGACCGTCCTTCTGCGCCAGCAAAATGGCGCGAACGCTTTCGGCCGTGCGCACCGGCAGCGTGGATTTTTCGACGACAATCTTGTCGTCGCGCGCGACCTCGGCAATGCGGCGGGCGCAGGCCTCGACATATTGCAAGTCGGACGCCTTCCCCGCGCCGACCCCATACATTTTGGTCGGTGTATTAACGCAAATGAAAATCATCTGCGCCCCGCGAATCGCCTCGTCAATGTCGGTCGAGAAAAACAAATTGCGCCCGCGCGCCTGGTGCACGACCTCCTCGAGGCCGGGCTCGAAGACCGGCAGGGGCCCGTGGTTCCATGCCGCAATGCGCCGGGCATCCAAGTCCACGACGGTCACTTTGATCTTGGGGCATTTGTGGGCAATCATGGCCATGGTGGGCCCGCCAACGTAACCTGCGCCGATGCAGCAAATGTTCATGGGGTAGTGCTTTAGTGCTTAGTGTTTTAGTGCCTAGTTCTTCCAATACTTACCTGGACTTCTTGGCCTCTGACTTCTCGTTCAGGAGTTCGCGAAAATAGGCGACCGTTTTCTTGAGCCCGGCGTCCAGTTGAGTCTTCGGCTCCCACCCGAGCGCCTTCTTTGCCAGCGTAATGTCTGGCCGGCGCTGCTTGGGGTCGTCGCTGGGGAGGGGTTTGAAAGCCAGTTTCGACTTGCTCTTGGTCTCCCGCAGAATTTTCTCCGCGAGTGCAATCATGGTAAATTCGCCGGGATTGCCCAAATTAACGGGTCCAATAACCTTGTCCTGATTCATCATACGGATGAAACCTTCAATCAAATCGTCCACGTAGCAAAAAGCGCGCGTCTGTTTCCCTTCGCCATAAATGGTAATCGGCTCGCCCTTGAGGGCTTGGACGATGAAATTCGACACAACCCGCCCATCATTCGGCAACATGCGCGGGCCGTAGGTGTTGAAGATGCGTACGACGCGGATGTCCACTTTGTTTTGCCGGTGATAATCGAAAAAGAGTGTTTCGGCGCAGCGCTTGCCCTCGTCATAACAGGAGCGGATGCCGATGGGATTGACGTGGCCCCAATAGGTTTCCGGCTGGGGATGGATTTCCGGGTCGCCGTAAACTTCCGAGGTCGAGGCTTGGAAAACCCGCGCCCCCACCCTTTTCGCGAGCCCCAGAACATTGATCGCACCCATCACCGACGTTTTCACCGTTTTGATGGGATTGTGCTGGTAGTGCACCGGCGACGCCGGGCAGGCGAGGTTGTAAATCTGCTCCACCTCAATCTTGAACGGATCCACCACGTCGTGGCGAATGAACTCGAACCGCGGGTTCGCCATCAAGTGGGCGACGTTGGACTTGCGTCCGGTGAACAGGTTGTCAAGGCACGCGACCTCATGGCCGTCAGCCAGAAGCCGTTCGCACAAATGACTGCCTAAAAAGCCGGCTCCGCCGGTGACAAGAATGCGCATGGGAATAGTGGGTTAAAGATTATCCGCAGTTGGCCGTGCGTCAACGGCGTTTGGCTGTCAGTCTGGGTTCTTTCCAGGTAGCGTTGTACATTAATCTGCCCACTGGGAATATTTTCCCCGAGCGCTGTCCCGCGAAAGCAGGATCAGCTCTACGTAATTCTCCACGCTGCCGCCCTTGGCCGCACCGCTTTTGCGGAAGCCAACTGAAACGGCCAGGGATGATGTGAGGCGGCCCCTCATGGGCGCGCGAATGTCCGCTCAACCGCCAGCGGGCGGGGTTGCGGGGAAAGAATCAAACTTCGAAAAGATTTTCATGTCCGGATTTTCACCAGGCCAGCCACGACCGGCAGGAATTGCCGCGCGCGCTGGTTCCATACGTGCAGGCGGTGCACGCGTTCCTCCAGCAGCGGGTCCACGGACTCCATCTGGGCGAGGGTTTTTTTGAGTCGCGCGAGGCGTTCGTCGCTGGCCTTCAAGCGCGGCTGGACTTTCTCCTTCAAAAATCCGGCCACGAGGCGGGTCGGGCTGATTTCAGCCTCATAATATTCCCGCCGGTCGCCGGCCACGCTGACGACCCGCACCGCCCCCAAATCACGCAAAAACTTCAGGCCCTGGCTGGATGAACCCTTGCTGATGCCCAGCCGGTCCACAAAATTGTCAAACGGCAATGGCCGGCCCGACAAATACAGCAGCCCGTAAATCTGGCCCACGGATGCCGGCACGCCCATCAGCGCGGTAAAATCCACAAACCATTCCACCAACTCGCGCTCGGAGGCGTTCAATGGTTTGGTGCTGATCGGCCCCTCCGGCGGCGTCGGCGCCGGCAGATGTCCCGTCACGGCCCGGCCATTGGCGGAGGGGGCCTTCCGGCGACCTGAAAAAAGAGCAAGGCGCATGGGTGGGAAATGGGGGTTAAATCACCCTCAAAATGCCATGGGCTCAGGGTTTGTTCAAGAAAAAATGAACAACTATTTTGCCGCCTTGACCGGCCGCCTGGGGTTGTCTAATATGAACCCATGAGCGTTAAGGAAATCCAAACGCAATTGGTGAAAATGACCCCTGCGGAGCAGGCGGATGTGGCCAGGTTTCTCGCCACGCTGCACAACACCCATTCGCCGGAATTCCGCCAGGAATTGGCGGCCCGGCATCGCGACATGGATTCCGGGCGAGAGATCTCCGAAGCCGAGTTGGCCCGGATTCTTGCGACCAAGCCCTCCATCTCGCGTTCCTGATGGTGCGTTACGCCTACATTTTAGACGAAGGGGCAGCCAGGGCGCTTTTGCCGCTGGATGATTCCGATCGCTAGGAACTGCTCGATTTTTTTGGCGCTCTCGCTCACGATCCGGGACGCAGCGAGGGAGAAACCGTAATCGATGAACTTGGCCGACGCAACGAAGTCACCTTCACCGACCACTTCCGCATCGTTTATTGGTCCGACCACGCGATCAAGTAAGTTCGAATAATGGACGTCCGACGTTATTGACCCATGGAAATTACTCCCTTACTCAACGGCAAACTCCGCCGAAACGCCTCCAGCGCCGTCCACAGCGTTCCCCCTGCCATTTCCACGAGGTTATTGTGATCGGCGCCGGGCACCCAGAGATACTGCTTGGGCCCCGGGTGGGCGTCGAAAAGCGCCTGGCCATGCCAGAAGGGCACCACATGGTCGTCGGTGCCATGGATGGAAAGCAGCGGCGCGTGGATTGAGGAGATTTTCGCAATGTTGTTGAAAACCTCCCAGGGCAAAATGCGGTAATGCGTCACCACCCGGAAAATGCTTGTATAAGCGCTTTGGAGAATGAGCCCGCCAACCGGTTTCCGGCTGGCCAAGTCCACCGCCGGCCCGCTGCCCAGGGATCGGCCATAGAGCACAATATGTTCAGGCGGAATATGTTTTTCACCGGTGAGGTAGGCGTAGGCGGCGTCAATGGCGGCATCGCAACCAGCCTCGCTGGGCTTGCCCGAACTGGTACCGTATCCCGGATAATCGTAGGCCATCACCGCCCAGCCGTGGGAAAGGAAATCCTGCAAGAAATCACGGTCCGCGACCATGTCTTCACCATTGCCGTAGCTGAACAACAGCACGTAGGCCGCTTGTGGATTGGGCAAATACAACCCGGTGATGTCATTGCCGTCCGCGGTGTGTAGTTTCACCTGCCCGCGCAATTCCGCCTGGTGGCCGGGCGGATGAAAGAGCAGTGGATTGATCAGCACCGCGCCGACAAAAACCAAGGCGAGGTAACCCAGCAAAAGCATTCGCAAAACCAAGATCACCCATTTGCGCAAGGGAGGCACCCGCAGAAATTCGCGCAATCGGGGATTCATGACAATAAAACTAACCCCGGCGGGCTCACGCGGGTTCCAGGATATTCACCACCGCCGCCAGTGAAGGAAAAAGTTTTACATCCCGACCCGCCGCGCGCCAGGTTGAAATCTGTTCATCGCCCAACGGACCGCCCACCAGCGCCGCCGCCTGCATGCCGGCGGCAAAGGCCGTTTCCACGTCGGCCGGGTAATCGCCGACCATCCAGCAGCGAGGCAGGTCCAACCCATGCTTCACTGCCATTTCGCGCGCAAACCGGGACGAGGGCTTTCGGTAAATCACGGGCTGGGTGGGCGACTCGGGCGCAACGCAAATGTCCGCAAACAAGTCCGGGCCGAGGCCCATCAACTCGATCATGCGGCTATTGCAGGCCACCGCATCTTCGAACGGAAACATCCCCCGCCCCACCCCGGATTGATTCGTGTGCAAGAAAAGGAGATAGCCCAATTGTTTCGCCTTGGCCAGCGCCGCCGTCACTCCCGGCAACAGTTCCACCTCTGCCGGCTTATGCAAATAATGCACGTGCCGGATTAGCGTTCCATCCCGGTCCAAAAACAAAGCAGCTCGTGACATAGTGAAATTTCTACCGCAAAAAACGCATGAAACTCAAAACAACCTTCTGCGTTACTTGCGTTTTTTGTGGTTAAGCGACTTCTTCTTCATCGCCGCCGCCAGTTCCGCCAGCCACACATCCGGCCGCGCGTCACTCGGCATCCGCCAGTCCCCGCGCGGCGACAACGCCACCGAGCCCACCTTCGGCCCGTCGGGCATGGAGGAGCGCTTGAACTGATGGGCAAAGAAGCGCCGGTAAAACACTTCCAACCAGCGCCCGATGGTTGCGCGGGAATACACGCCGCTCCAGGCCTGCTCCGCCAGCAATAACACCTTCGCCGGCCGAGCGGGCACCCGCACGGTGTAAAACAGGAAAAAATCGTGCAGATCGTAGGGCCCGACGATTTCCTCGGTCTTTTGGCGCACATGACCATTTTTGTGCGGCGGCAGCAACTCCGGCGACACGGGAGTTTCGGAAATATCCCACAGCAACTTCGAAGCGTCGCCCTGGTACAAGGCTTCGGCGCACCAAATAATCAAATGCCGCACGAGGGTCTTTGGCACGCCGGCATTCACGTGGTACATGGACATATGATCGCCGTCGAACGTGCACCAACCCAAGGCGAACTCGGACAAATCGCCCGTGCCCACGACAAAACCGCGGTGCTCATTGGCCAAATCCATCAGAATCTGGGTGCGTTCGCGCGCTTGCGAGTTTTCGAAGGTGATATCGTGGGTCGCCTCATCATGGCCGATGTCCGCAAAATGCTGCTTTACCGCTTTGGCAATCGGCACCACCCGCAAGGTCGCGCCAAGCAAGGTGACCAGTTTATCCGCGTTGGCATAAGTCCGCTTCGTCGTCCCCGGCCCGGGCATGGTCACCCCAATAATGCCGTGCCGGTCGAGGCCCAGTTTGTCAAACGCCCGCGCCACCACCAGCAACGCCAGAGTTGAATCCAGCCCGCCGGAGACACCGATGGTCACCGTCTTCGACCCCGTGTGACGGAGGCGCGTGGCAAGGCCGGTAGACTGGATCTGGAAAATTTCCTCACACCGCGCGGCGCGTTGCTCGACGCCATCCGGGACAAAGGGACGCGGCGGATTGGGCCGGCGTAATTTTGCCGGGGACTTGCGCCCGATGGCCGGCGCCGGGGGTAATTCAATCCACGCCTCACCAATCTTCGGATCGGCACCCGGCCGCACCGAGGCGAAACTGCTATTCTTGATGCGTTCCAAAGTCAGGCGTTCAAGATCCAAATCCGCCACGGCCGCCCGCGTTTCGAAGGAAAACCGCTCGGTCTCGCCGAGCACCACGCCGTTCTCGGCGATGAGCCCATGGCCCGAAAACACCAAATCCGTGCTCGATTCGCCTGGGCCGGCGGCGGCGTAGAGATACGCCGCCAGGCAGCGCGCCGATTGCTGTTTCACCAAATCACGCCGGTATTCCGCTTTGCCCAGCAATTCATTGCTCGCCGACAAATTGACCAGCACCGTCGCGCCCGCCAGCGCCAGCTTTCCGCTGGGAGGCTCGACGGCCCAAAGATCTTCACAAATTTCCACGCCCAGCGCAAACGGCACCGGCCCGCGCACGCCCAGGATGTGGCGCGTCGAAATCCACGCCCACTGCCCGGCGACATCCGCTTGGTCGGTTTCCAAAGTGGCGGCGGGGGAAAACCAGCGCCGCTCGTAATACTCACCCGAGGTCGGAAGGTAACTCTTCGGCGTCAGCCCCCATACGCGCCCCTCGGCGAGCACCGCCGCGCAGTTATATAACCGCCCCGCTGCCTCGACTGGCAGGCCGACAAAGGCAATCAGACCCAGGGCGTGCGCCGTCTCCGCCAGTTCGCGGGCCGCCTGGCCTGCGGCGTGGCGCAAGGTGGGCTGGTAAAAAAGATCCGCGCAGGTGTAACCCGTCAGTCCCAATTCGGGAAAGACGGCAATCCGCACGCCCTGAGCGGCCAACTCACGCATGGCAGCAGCCGTGGCCCGGGCGTTAAACGCCACATCGGCCACACGCAATTCCGGCGCGGCAACCGCCACGCGCAGAAACCCCAAGTCTTCGGGCGCAGGCATAAAGAGTTAATATACAGCAAAATAACCAATGGTAAATGAAAAATACCGGCCCCCATTCCAGTCGTTGCAAGCTTGCCTATCCCCCCGCCAAAGCCTATTTTTCGCATCCCTTTTCCCATCTCAATTCCCCTCCATCTCAAATCACAAATTTCAAATCTCAAATCCTGCCTCCCGCCTCCTGCCTCCCAATTTCTTAATTCTTAATTCCCACATGCCCTCCGCTCCCCCCGCCAGCCTCACCGCCCTGCTCGCCGGCCCCGACCGCCCCGGCCTCGTCGCGCACACCGCCAACTGGATTTTCGAACGCGGCGGCAACATTCTCCACGCCGACCAACATCGTGATGGCGACGCCAATGTTTTTTTTCAACGCGTCGAATGGGTCCCGGCCGCCAAGCACGACCCCGCCGCCGAGGCCGCCGCCTTCCAAGACTACGCCGCCCAAAAACTCGGCATGACTGCCCGGGTGATGGCTTCCACGGCCCGCCCGCGTGTCGCCATCTTCGCCTCGAAGGCTGGCCATTGCTTCCATGACCTGATTTTGCGTTTCCGCTCCGGGGAAATGCGGGGTGAACTGGCCTGTGTCATCGCCAACCATGACGACTTGGCCTTGAGCGCTGAACACTACGGCCTGCGGTTCTTCCTCATTCCTGTCTCCCCCAAAAACAAAGCAGCAGTTGAAAAGCGGCAATTGAAAATCTTGCGCGAGCAGGGCATCGGCCTGGTAGTACTGGCCCGCTACATGCAGATTTTGAGCCCCGAGTTCCTGGCCCAATGCGGTGTGCCCATCATTAACATCCACCACAGCTTCTTGCCCGCCTTCGCCGGAGCCAAGCCCTACCACCAAGCCCATGCCCGCGGCGTGAAAATCATCGGGGCTACGGCGCACTACGTCACGCCCATTCTCGACGATGGCCCCATCATCGCGCAAGATGTCAGCCATGTCTCCCACCGCCATGACGTGGACGACCTCCAGCGCTTCGGCCGCGACCTCGAAAAAGTCGTCCTCGCCCAAGCTGTCCGCTGGCATTTGGAGAATCGCATTATTGTGAATGGGAATAAGACGATGGTGTTTGATTGAGAGGGGAATGAGTTTTTTAAATCACTGGCGCCGGATTGGGCGAGAGATTTAAGGGCACCGGAAGCGCGTCCCAAGGTTAAATTCCGTCAATTCTTATTCACGCGAAGACGCGAAAACGCGAAGGGATGAACTAATGCGCGTCAGACACCGGATTGGTCAAGATTGCTTCGTGCCTTCCCGGCTTCGCGTGCGCCAAGACAAAAGCAGAGTAACCGGCAATGAGAGATCTATTTTCCGCTTGGCCGTATTACATCTTAACCGGCATCCTGCCAAAGGCGCGCCATGGCGAAAAGCGGATTGTGGCCGAGGTAGTCCCGACAGGGATTGGTCCACCGCTGATTGACCAGTTTCCGGCGGAGTTCTTCGGGCTTGCCCCCGGAAGGGCTGTAAAACTCCCAAATGGTGCCCGTGCGGGCGAATTGGGCCGCAGTGTCATCGAGCGCCCATTCGAGTATGGTCTTGGCGGCGGCCTTGAAGCCGTAGCGCAACGCTCCCCGGGCGGCCCAGTAGGTCATGGAATTCCACGCGGGGCCGCGCCACATGCGCAGTTCGAACGCCTTTTCCTTCAGGCCGACGGTGGCGATGGGATGGGCGCAGAGAAACCGGTCGGGATTTAACAGGCTGCCCTCCACGATGCGGGTCGCCTGCTGGGGGGTGGCGGCGCCGACAATCATCGGCCAGAGGCCTTCAAAGGTGACGATGCGCTGGGCGGGATTCTCCACGGCCCAGAGGTCGTGAAAAAGTCCGGTGGTCTCGACATAAAGTTTGGTGCGCAGGAAATCCCGCAAAGTGGTGGCGCGGGCGTCCAGCGTTTCGGCGGATTTGCCCAGCGTTTTAGCCCAAGCCGCCGCCAGGGCATACATCTGATATAAATGCGCGGTGGCGTCCACAAAGGCGCGATTCCCGGCCGTAACGCCGGTAAAGCGGACGCCTTCGTCCACGCCACTTTCCCACTTGCCGGTGAGGATATCGGCATAGTATGCGCCTTCCCCTTCGGCCTTGCGGTTGGTTTCAAACCAGTGAATTTGCCGGACCAGAGGCTCGAAACAGGTGGCGAGGACCGCCGGATCTTTTTGCTGCCGGGCGTAATCATCCGCGGCGACGGGCCACAACGGGGGATGGCCCTGCTCCTTGCCAAAGGTGATACCCGTCGGGCTGACGTAGATGCTCCCGGGTAAAAAGCCGTCTTGCTGCTGGCTGACGAGATCGTTGCTCAACTGGTGGCGCACGTGATCGGGCTCCGCCGGCAGGACATCCAGCATTTCGTGCACGATGTCCCAATGGCCGAAGGCCCGGCTCATATAGCCCGGGCCGATTTCCTCCCAGGGAAATGGAAAAGGAGCTTGGGCGGGCTTGATCGCTTTTGCGTGCAAATCGGCGTGGTAGCGAAGCATCGCCCGCCATCCCGGTTTGCCCAGGCGCTCGGCCTCAGCCCGCAAACCCGCCAGTCGCGGCAGGCTGGAAGCCTGACCGAACAAACTCCGGGGCGAACCGGCCAGGACCACGCCGCCCGCCAGCCCGAGCCTTTTTAAACATTCGCGGCGATTCATGATGCAGCCAGGGAAAATTCAAGTTGGCGTGGGCGAAAAAGTCGGCCCATGGAAATGGATATTCCCCACAGGTCTATCAACCACTGCCCTTAAATGTATCCCTGGTATCGACCGGAGCGCGACATCAAATTCCAAGATGCGAAATGTACTGCCGCCCCACCCCACACCATCGGAAAATAAATTGGCGTATAATTGCTTCGTGCCTTCGTGGCTTCGCCTGCCCCAAATCTTCCGCACCCGCCCTTTACTCAAACACCCGGTCGCGTGGATCCACCAGACACCAGCTGGCCGCGCCGAGGACGAACAGGCCGCCGATGGCCAGGACGGGCGCGTTCCAGTCGCCGCCCCGCGCGAGGAGCCAGGTCACCAGCAGCGGGCTGAAAATGGAGCCGATCTGGCCGGCGGTGTTCATCGTGGCGCTGACGACGCCGGCGTGCGAGCCGCCGATGTCGAGGCAGATGGCCCAGGCCGCCGCCAGCGTGAACATCGTCGCCATCACCGCCAACGAGATGAGGGCGATCGCGACAATCGGGTTGGCCGTGAAGACGGCGCCGATCATTGCGGCGCCAGCCAGTAGATTCCCCAGGCAGCACAAACCCGCCCGGCCCAGTCGCAAACCGAGGCGGCGGGTGGCAAAATCCGTCGCGACACCCCCCAGCAAATCGCCAGCGACCGCCGCCATTAGCGGAAGCCCGGAGAAGAAACCGAGCGAGAGTGACGTGAATCCGTGCTTTTCCTTCAGATAAGTTGGCAGCCAGGTAATGCAGAAATAGAACGCAAAACTGTTCGGGATGTAGCCCAGACAAAGCGGCAGCGTGTTGCGGTGGCCCAAAAGCCGGCGCCAGTAAGGCCAGCCCGCGTGCCCGGCGGTGCCGGCGGGCTCGCGCCCCGCCACAATGAGCGCATGCTCGGCGGCATTGACGTCCGGATGCTGCGACGGATCATCCTGGAACCACCGTGACCACACCACCGCCCACAGCCCACCCACCATTCCGAAGCCCACAAAGACCATGCGCCAGCCAACCATCCCGCTCAGCCACAGCGCGAGCATCGGCGCCACCCCGGCGGACAAATGCGCGCCGCTGAAAAATATCCCCTGCATGCGCCCCCGCTCCGCCAACGGCACCCACCGCGAAAACGCCCGCGAAACGCATGGCCATGCCCCCGCCTCGCCCGCGCCGAACAGAAACCGGGTAACGACCAGCGAAATCAAATTAAGCGCCGCGCCCGTGCCCATGGTGAAGACCGACCACCACAGGACGATGCGCGTGAGCACCCGGCGCGGGCCCAACCGGTCAGCCAACCATGCGGTCGGAATTTCGAACAAGGCGTAAGCCAGGGCAAACGCACTAAACACCATGCTCATCTGATCTTTGCTCAGGGAAAGGTCGCTGGAGATGGCAGGCGCCAAAGCCGCGATGCACGCCCGGTCGAGGTAGGTGACCATGGCGAGCGTCACGGCAAACGCCACCACTCCATGACGTACGCGCGTCGGCGGAAGGGATTCGACCGGGAGGAGGTGATTCATCATGGGCCAGCGAAGGGCGGAGACAGCATTGCCGGTAAATCGCCGGGGTCAACCAAGGTCGCACCCCGCATTGCCCCGGCCGAAAACAGGCCCACCATGCTTGGTTGAAGTTCCAAACGGTTTCACGGCCGCCCGGCTGGCGCGTTTTTTGGCAAATTCGCCCGCAATGCCATTTTCAACTGAAGCAACTCCGGCGCGGCTTCATCCCGACCGGCCCAATAGAGGGTTTCGTCCGGACTGCCAAAGATGGGGAAAAGTTGAAATCCTGGTGGCAAAGCCACGGGGTCGGCCTCGAAAGTTTTTGGGGCGCCGGATTGAAAAATAATTCCGGCGCGGCCGGTAAAAAGCTGCTCGACCGAAGCAGCGTTGCCGCCAGCCAGCACGCGACCAAACGTGAGGTATTTCCCGACCATTCCGGGGTCATCCAAGAAACCCGGATTAAAATTTGCGAGCAAGGGCGAATCCCATCCGACATAGTCGGGATAACGTTGGGCGAGCAGCGGCGAATACCGGTTACCGGTGTACACGTTGCCCAGGAATTCGGCATAAGCCTCGGAGGAGGACCAAATGCTGCGCACGACCAAATATTTTGCGGATAACCTCTCCGCGATTTCAGCCACCGCCGCTTGCTGGGCCTTGGTTGCTTTCAGCTCGTGCAGGACCACCGGCAAGCGAAACAAAACCTGCCAGGTGAACAGCACCGCGACCAGCACCCAAGTCACCGTGGCCACCGCCGCAGGCAGCGCTTTGTTCTGGCGGCGGCGGAACAAGTCCGCCGCCAGCAAGACGGTTAACATCATCAGGCCGAAAGAGGGGAAAATATAATAATCCCGGCGAAACTTTGCCACCATGAGCAAGAGCAAGAGATGAAAGGCGAGCAAGGCGGTCAAGGCCCGTCCTTGCAATTGCAAATCTGGCGATGGGGACTGGCGTTGCCGCCCAATCCAGAACCAAGCGGCGACCGCCGCCGCCGCCGCAAACAGTAACGTGTATTGGGGGTAATTGGTGAGGAAGTGATAAAGCCAGCGCACATAATCCAACAGGCTGGGAGCGCCCGCCGTGCCCACGCCATGCAGACCCGAACGGGTCAAAAGCCGCCAAATCCAGCTACCCAGATCCATCCACCGGGCGGCTGCGGGCAGGGTCAACAGCACGCAAGCAGCGGTAACACCGGCGAGGAATCGCGCCCGGGCCTTCCCTGTTTCAAAAAACAGCACACCCAGCAAAAGCAAAGGCAAAAACGATAATTTGGTGACGATGGCGACACCGGACAGCAATCCCAAGCCAACGGCAGCCCGGGGATGGGTGGTGGCCGCCGGCGGGCCATACACCAACTTGAGCAAAGCCACCCCCAGCCATTGCCCGAGAATGAGGATCACCAATTCGGGATTCACCCGCGGTAGCCATGGCAGCGTAGACAAAAAGACCAGGTTGGTCAATTGCAGCAACAGGGCCGCACCGAGCCCATGCCCCACCCGGCGGGCGACCCATCCGAGATAAAACAGGCTGGTGGCGTACCCGAAAATCAACGTGTCGGATATGGCCGTCAAATAGAATTCCGGACGCTGGACAACATCCTGCGCCAAGTCGCCCCGCCCAGCCAGCGCATGGGTGCCGCGCAATACCGCCGCGCCCCAAAGCTGAAGCGTGGTTCCGGGATGATCGACATGCACGGGGGCGACGCCCGTGGCCAGGTTCAGCGCATTAAAAAGATAGACGTAATCGGGATCCGCGTTCGTGCACAAAAAATAGGGTCCATTGATTCGCTGGAGATAAAACGACAGGAACAGGATCGCCACCGGCACCACCGACAAAACAAATAAAGCATATCCTGGCGCCAAGCTTCGCCGGGCCGGGTTGAAAGACATCTCCATCCGGCGATATAAAAAAACCGCATTGGCTTAGTCAAGGTATTGTACCCCAAAAAGGAATTCTCCGGCGGTTATCCCCAATCAGGCCCGGGTCGTTACAATTAAGTTTGCGGTTTCCCGATTCCGAAACTAAGTTGGCGCCATTCCCACTAGCCGGCTCCCAGACCGGCCATCTTCTCACCGCCAAGCTTCACCGCCATGCCTTCCGCCGACAATACCGCCCTCGATTTGATTTTCCGCAACGCCCGCACCCACAACTACTGGCAAAACAAGCCGGTGGACGACGGCGTGCTCCGCGCCGCCTACGAGCTGGCCAAATTCGGCCCGACTTCCGCCAACATGTGCCCGATGCGCGTGGTCTTTGTGAAGTCCAAGGCCGCCAAGGAGAAGTTAAAACCCTGTCTTGATGCTGGGAATGTGGACAAGACCATGGCCGCACCCGCCACCGCGATCATCGGCATGGACCTTCACTTCTTCGACCAACTGCCCAAGCTTTATCCGGCCGCGGACGCCAAAGCCTGGTTCAAGGACCTGCCGGAGAATATTTTGGAATACGTCGCCCTGCGCAACAGTTCGCTGCAAGGCGCGTATTTCATGCTCGCGGCCCGTGCGGTTGGCCTCGACTGCGGCCCGATGTCGGGCTTCGACAATGCCAAGATGGACGCGGCGTTTTTTGCCGGCACCAAGGTTAAATCAAACTTCATCTGCAACCTCGGTTACGGCGAGACTGCAAAGCTCCATCCCCGCTCGCCCCGCCTGACCTTTGACGAGGCGTGCAAGATTGCGTAGGCGATTTCGCCGACGCCCTCTGGTTGCGCTTTTGCCCCATGCACTCCACGCTACGGGATATTTTGGCTGTTTTGGGTGGAGCGCTTGCTCTGTCCGGCTGTTCCTCACCCGCGCTCGTCAGCGCGCCCCTTTCGCAACCGCGGGCGATCGCCCTGGATAAATCGGGCGCCGTGTACGCGGGGAACATTGGCCATTCCATAGTGGTAAGAATCAGTCATGACGCCTCCGGCAAAACCAATACCGCCATATTTGCCGGCGACGAATCGCAAATCGGCAGCAACGACGGCCAGGGAACTTCCGCCCGCTTTCAGGGACCCATTGGGCTCGCGCTTGACGACGCCGGCAATGTCTACGTGGCGGACTCGGACAACCATTTGATTCGCAAGATATCGCCGACTGGGATGGTCACCACCCTGGCCGGCAAAGCGGTGGTGCCCGGTTACGCCGATGGCACCGGACCGGACGCGCGTTTTGACGACCCGACCAATGTGGCGGTGGACCACGACGGAAATGTTTACGTCAGCGACAATCACAACCAAGTCGTCCGCAAGATCTCGCCTGCGGGTATCGTTACCACGTTCGCAGGCTTGGCTGGTCAGGCGGGAAACGCTGATGGTCAGGGCGCGTTGGCGCGTTTTGACGGGCCCCGCGGCATCGCCGTGGACCGGGCGGGCAATGTCTATGTCGCGGCGCAAACCAGCTCGACCATTCGCAAAATCACGCCGGACGGATGGGTGACCACGCTGGCGGGCCAACCCGGCAAAACCGGCGGCGCCGATGGGCCGGGCGCGAGCGCCACCTTCAACGTGCCCCGCAGTTTAACCGTGGACGCCGCGGGCAATGTGCTGGTGGCCGACACGGACAACAATACGATCCGCAAAATCACCCCCGAGGGAATCGTCTCGACGCTGGCTGGGCTCGCCGGGCAAGCGGGAGCGGTTGACGGCCAGGGTCCGTCAGCCCGTTTCAAGGGCCCGCGCGGGGTGGCAGTGGATGGCGAAGGAAATATTTATGTGGCGGACTCGGACAATGATGCGATCCGGCTCATCTCTCCGACTGGAATGGTGACGACGTTGGCGCGGGCACCGGGCAAATGATTGGGCCCGTGCCGGGCCCATTGGGGAAATCGCTTACTTGGCCGCAGGTGGGTTGATCGTTTCGCTGAACTGTTTCTGCAGGCGGCGAATATCGGTGTTCAACGTGTCCATTTGGCGCTGCAAGTCATTGGCGTTGCCTTGCTCATCATCTATTTGGCGCTGCAATTCCTGGATTTGCGATTGCAATTGCTCCGCTTCGCCGGGCGCGACGTCGCGAACCTGCCGCCGTAACGCCAGTTGCTGCTGACTCCAGTCATTGATGCGGGCGAACATTTCCTTCTGCTGCGGAATCATGGCTTGGAAGGTTTTCATTTCGGCCTGGGATTGTTCCCGAAAGGGTTCTGCTTTGGCCGATCGATATTGAATGCGCCAAACTTTCACTTGACAGTAGATCATGGCGGCCAGACAGATGAACATGAAAACCGCCCAGACGCGATAGGCTAAGGCGCGGGTCGGCGGAACGCGGAATACTTCCGCGTCCGGCACCTGCCCCACCTGGCGTTCAGCGGTGGCGAGGTCGCCGTCGCGCAGGCTGTCCCACGCCGATTGCACGGCCGCGGCCACCTGCGCCTCCAACTCCGCAATGGGGTGCAAAGCCGCCGCGCCGTCGGCGCGCATCTCGGCTTGATCGCGGGAACCGCAATGAGCTTCAATGGTGCCATCCCAGCCGATTTGAATCCAGGAACTTTTCCGCCAACGAAGGGAGAAGACATCCGACAATTGGGAGAACCGGGCGCGCTGATAAGCGGGAAGGCAAAGTTGCAGACCTCCTTCAGCCCAACGGTAATTGAGGGTGAGGAATCGTTCGCTCAAGAACCGGGCGAAGGCCAGCAATTCGGTCCGGCTCCGGAACCGGGTTGATTCGCGTCCTGGGGCCGCTCCGGGGTCATTCGGCAGAAGGCCCTGGATGGCCCGCAAAAACAGGCTGTAATCCATTCGCATGGGCCGCGCGCGCATGGTGGGAATCATCACCAGCGCGCCGAGCACGACGGCGAAGTTGAAGCTCCAGAGCGGCAGCAGCCCAAAGCCCACCGCCAGCGACGAGCAGGTGGTAATCAGCCCATTCGCGAACATGCCAAGGAGAAACCGGTTTCGATTAACCCACAGTTGGCGGATCTGCACGGTCAAGAGCAGCAGCCCAAAGAAACCGACGGCCAGAATAAATGTTTGCAGGTCCAGGGAATGGGCGATCAAGGTGCCAAAGGTAAAAGCGACCAGGAGACTCGCCACCGAAAACCAGATCATACGCCGAAAAAACGCCCGATGGAGCCGCGCCCGAAATCCCTGCGGGTCACGAAAGTTGCGTTGCTCCGAGCGCCCCATCCACCAGGCCATACCCAAACCCGGTGCCATGGCAACCGCTGGCAGAAACACCGCCACGAATTTGAAGGGCAACACTTTGCCTGCGGCCGCCGTCAGCGTGGCCCCCAGGCCCGCGCCGCCAGCCGTTTTGACCGGGGAGGTTGCCAGCACCACGCCCATCACCGAAGGCGCGAGCGAACGGGTCGGTCGCAATTGCTCCAGTGATTTGCCAAGGCGTTCCTCCAATTTCTCCCGCAACGCCACCCGGGCGCGGGAGAGGCGCATGCGCAGGGCGGTTTCCGTGAGTCCTAAGGCGGCTGCGGCCTCCGCCCCGCTTTTCTCTTCAAGATAGTACAAGACCAGGCATTCGCGATGGGCGGGCGGCAAATCGGCCAGGGTCTGGCGCAGCATTTCCGGCGTGCAGGCCGGTTCGTCCAGGGCTAGTGGCGATTCCGCGACGGGCTGCTCCAAGGCCCAGCGTTGGCGGTTATTGAGTTCGCGGCGGTGGCGCAACCCCAGGCTGATGGCGAGGTTGCGCGCAATCGTACTAATCCAGGCGGCAAACTTTTCCCCGTCACCGAGCAACGGCAGGCTGCGATAAGCCCGGATGAAGGCTTCCTGCGTCGCCTCCTCCGCCAGCGTTGCATCCCCCAGATGGCTCCAAGCCACGGCGTAGACCTGCCGCTCATAGCGTTCCACCAATTCACGGTACCGACCGGCATCACCGCGCCGCACGGCCCCCACGGCCTCGGCGTCTTGGCGGCGGACGGGCGGCGGCTCAGGCTCAATGAGGATGGGTGGCATGGGTTTCACCAATTAAGACGAGGCCGGGCCCAAAACGTAACAGGTTCCCGCCGCCGTGTCCGCCTCAATTGCATCCAATCGGAACGTCCCGTCAACCGCCACTCAGGTCCACTGGGACGGCAAATTTCACCACAGAAAAATCACTTGGTCAATTTCCGGGTTTCAAGCCCGTTTGCGCATTGATCAATTAATCCAGCCAGTCGTTGCAGGGTATGCTTTTTTCCACGAGCAGTTTCACGGCGTCGGAATTGGCCTTCATTAAAACCACTTCTCCGAGAATTCATTTCGCCGGTGGATCGGGAAGGGAAAGCCTCCGGCAAATTCGGCGGGCCAAATGCGAATCAATTTCCGTATGCCGGGGCACGGGTTGGATGGCGTTCGTCAGCGGGTTTTTCCAGATCGAATGAGGACCGGAGTCGCGCGCACAAAAACAGCCGCCTGCTTCCAGGTACCGCAACAATTCCCGCCGCTTCATATTACGTTAACGACCGCCCTTTCCGAACCGGCCCTCAAGTTCGCCAGCGCTTCTTCGCGCCGGTATTCAAGCACACTTTCAATGGATGCCGCCAAGTCGCGCAGGCATTTTTCGCGGGTTGCGCCCTGGCCATGCGCCTCCGGCACTTCCGGGCAAGTGGCAATGAGAAACTTGTCACCGCGCTCAATGATGGCAGTAAACTGGTTCTTCATGGGGGCATGTTACCTCGATGAATGGCACTGGTCAATCTCCCAAAGCCGCACCCCGCCAATCCCTAACTCCCCATCACTGCGGCCGCCGGTAGTTTCGCCGGCGGTGTCTCCGGGGTCGCAGGTGTGGCTGTCGGCGCAGCCGGAGCCGGTGCGGCTTCGACGGGCGCAGCAACTGGGGCAACTACCGGCGCAGGCGCCGGCGGCGCTTCATTCACTTTGATCGTCGTCACCGCGCGGTAGAAGCCCGGCGCGCTGATGTGCAGGCTGCCTGAACCCGGCGAGCCGCCGGTGATGGTCACCGTCGCGCTGCGCTGGCCGCCCGGGATTACTATTTCTTTGGGCATGATGACGCTTTGCGGGACATCGGTCAGCACCTCAAAGGGAATGCCGCCTTGGGGCGCCAATTGCTCCATCGAAATCGTCAGCGTGGCGTTGGCGGTTGCGGCCACTTCGATGCTGGCCGGCGTCGCCGTCAAATTGGAGGCATCCACATGGAAGGCGCCGATTTGGAAAACTTCCGAACCGGCATGCCACTCGACGGGATAGTCTCCCGGCGCGAGGGGCGGCACGGCAAAAGTCAGGGCATTGCTGGAAGCGACGGTCGTCGGCGCCCACGTGCCTCCGATCATAATGTGATCCGCGGGATTGAACCCGCGGCCGACCACGGCCACCACGGCACCGACCGGGCCGCGCACGGATTCCATTTCCAAGACGTAGCGGTTGACAATATTGAGCGTGTAAATCTGCGAGGCATCCGGGTCAATTTGCCGGTGTTTGACCAGACCAGTAACGAGTTCGTCGTAACGGACGGTAAAGAAGTATTTGGCCAGCGAGTAATTGGCCGGCATCGCGTAGTCGTACTGGAAAATCTGGTCGCCGTAGGGCGCAGCGGACATTTCGTGCTCTTCACCCTCGATGGTGATAAACGCCTTCAACGTGCCTGGAACCAGGTTGGCCTTGTTGATCCGCGCATTGACGAACAGCGTATAAATGTGCGATTGGTTTTCCGCGGCCTGCGGCAGCGTGACATTGACGACCGGGTGGTTGCACGCCGCAAAGGCGGCGGCAAGGGCCAGGGTGGCGAGAAGCGGGATGTGCTTGGCTTTCATGTGATAATGCGCGAACTTGTAACCTTAATGCGTTAAACCCTTCCCGTGCAAGCAAAACTACCACCGCCGACGGCCCCCCTATTGGCAACCAGCAAAAACCCCACCCGCGCGGAATCCGGCCGCGTTGCGCTGGGAATTTACGTGCATGTTCCGTTTTGCGCCTCGACTTGCGATTTCTGCGCCTTTTATCAGGAAGCTCCCCGCCGGGAGGACTTGGACCGCTACCTCACCGGCATCGAGCGCGAACTTGCTCTTGTCGGGCCGCATCGGCCGGCGGATACGATTTTCTGGGGCGGCGGCACGCCCAGTGCCCTGCCCGCCCGTGATTTGGAGCGCCTCGGTAGGACGTTGCTCGATCATCTCGGCGCACCCCCGCGCGAATGGACCATCGAGATGGCGCCTTCGTCCGTCAAAACGGATAAACTGGAAGTTCTGCGCGATTTGGGCGTCAACCGCATTTCGCTCGGCGTGCAAAGTTTTGACCCGGCCACGCTGGCCGGCCTCGGCCGCCGGCATTCGCCCGCGCAAATTTACGCCGCGATTGACGCCATTCGCGCCGCCGGGTTCAAGAATCTAAACCTCGATTTGATTTTCTCCGTGCCCGGCCAGACGCAAGCCGCGTGGCTGGCTGACTTGACCGAAGCCGTGCGCCTCGCCCCAGCCCATCTCTCCACCTATTGCCTGACCTTTGAAGAAGACACGGTGCTCTGGCTGAAACTTTCCAAGGGACAAGTGCGCCCGGACATCCAAGTGGACGCCGCCATGTATGAAGCGACCTGGGATTTCCTCGAAGCCGCAGGATACCACCAATACGAGATTTCCAATTACGCGCGCCCCGGCCGCGAGTGCGCGCATAACCTGGACACGTGGGCGATGCAGGAGTGGCTCGGTCTCGGCCCGGCCGCCGCTTCCCAATTTCAAGGCCGCCGCTTCGCCAACCCACCCGATTTGGAACGCTGGCTGAAGGGCGTTAATGCGGGTAAACTTGACCGAGTGGATGAAATTGCGCTCACCCCGGCGCTGCTTGCCGCTGATGCCTTGATCTTCGGTCTGCGCCTCAACCGCGGAGTTAATCTCGCCGGTCTGGAAAAGAGATTCATCGATTTTAATTTCGCTGGGCTTGAGCCCTTGTGGCGCGACTTACTTGCGGACGGTCTCTTGGAAATGTCCGGCGGCATCCTCAAACTCACCTTGGCCGGACGCCTGGTCGCCGATCAAGTCGGGGTAAAAATTCTGCAGTCGGTCGAAAGTTAAATTCTCGCTCGCGGATCGCAACCGAAGAGTGCCCGCTTCGGATACCAACTTAGAAGACGTCACAGGCCCTTCTATTACACGGGGTGCATCATCGGCGGCGGATAAGGAAAAAACTCAATCCATCGTCGGGGGAATCGGGACATTTCCGGCATGACATTTTTATCCCGCTGTTTACCGGAAAGCTTTGGCGATTACGTCATAGATAAGTATCAAAGTTAACACGGCGATAAATGCAGAAGCCAAATGCAAGACGGTCCACAACGTCAATTTCGCACCGGCGGTATCACTAAAATGCTTGATCATTTTATACAACGACAGTGCATAAAAAACCATGAAAACTTCAATGTATATTGACTCCACGGGATCTTTGTCACTTTCCATATTCATGGGAGCCAGCAATATCGCAATAGCCAACGATCCAATATTTCCCATGACGAAAAATATTCGCCTTTGTCTATCTCGGGATGTACTCACGCCCCCGACTTTACCGCTTTTGGAGTAATTCGGCAAGAAAAGCTTCCCCGCCCGCCAGATCCGTAAATTTTCCATCCAACTGTGCTTCGAAGCACGCGTTAAGGATTTCCTTGAAGCGCGGCCCGGGCGTCAAACCCGCGGCAATGAGGTGGCGGCCCAATACAATTGGCGCGGGGACGTTGCTCGCCACGGCGAGTTGCTCGGCCCGTTCAAGGAGCCACTGGCCACCACCGGGTTCGTCGGGCGTGAGCGGGGGGCGGCCCCAGCGGTCGGCCTCGTCCACGCGGGCGAGACGGTCAATGCGGCCGACTTTTTTGGCGAGACGACGGATGGCGCTGTCGCCGGCCTTGCTGAGCATCAGTTCGCGCGGGCGCATGTGGCAGAGCACGAGGGGCAGGACGCTGTCAATGAGTTCTTTGTGGTGGGTGAGCCGGGCGAGGAGCGCCAATGTCGGCTGCTGGCCCTCGGCTTCGTGGCCCAGCGAGCGGATGTGACCATCCTCCTCGTGGGTGGTAGTGGCGGGTTTGCCCAAGTCGTGGCACAGCACGGCGAGGCCCACGACCAAGTCCTCCCACGCATCACCGGTTTTACGGGCGGCAAAGGCATCGAGGCAGTGCAACGTGTGGATCCACACGTCGCCCTCGGGATGCCACTTGGTGTCCTGCGGGCAGCCGATCAGCGCCGCCAGCTCGGGGAAGAACTTGACCCAGCCGCAGGCGCGCAGGAACTCCAGGCCAAGCGATGGCTTCTTTCCCTTCACCAAAAGTTTTTGCCATTCCTCGAACACGCGTTCGCTCGAGATCCCCTCCATCGTCAGGGTCGCGCACAGGGCAATGGTTTCGGGAGCGATGGTCAGTTCAAAGCGCGCACATAACTGCATTGCGCGCAGCACGCGCAGGGGGTCCTCGGAGAAACGCTCGGTCGTGTGCCGCAGAACTTTCGCGCGCAAATCGGCCGCGCCATTGAATGGGTCAATCATCTCGCGCGTCAATGGGTCCCACGAAATGGCGTTGAGGGTGAAATCGCGTCGGGCGGCGGCATCGTGAAACGACATGTGGGGGTCGGCATCCACGGCAAAATCCGTATGGAGCGGCCCCGTGCGGCGCTCCCGCCGCGGCAGGGAGATGTCCAGTTCCAATCCGCGAATTTTTAAAACGCCGAAACTTTTGCCGACGGTGATGACGGAATACGCCGAGGCCACAAGCTTCTCCAGCACCGCCGGCTCGAGGCCAAAGACTTCGAGGTCGGCGTCCTTTGCCACCACGCCCATCAAAGCGTCGCGCACGCAGCCGCCGACAAGGAGGGCGCGGCCGCCCGAGGCGCGCACGCGCTGCGCCACGTCGGCAACGACGTGCGCCAATTCCGGCGGGAGGGGGACATTTTCCAAAATTTCGCTCACGCTGCCATCGTGCTTCTTTTATCCGTCGGGGCAAGCCAGGACGCCAGAGCGTGGCGCCGCCGCCCAGTGGCGTTACCAAGCCATCACCCGCCCGCGGCGGTAGGGAGCCCAAAAGCCCATGACGCCGCCAACGGCGATAAGGATCATGGTGAGCGGCTGGAGGTCTTGCAGATGGGTGACAAAATATTTGAGGCCATCGTCAGCGATAAAAGGTGCCAGCCGCCATTCGGTAAAAAAGCCCAGAGTCAGCGCCGCCAATCCGCAAATTACCGCCACCGCCAGATGGCGGCTGCGTCCCAAATTCGTGCCCAGACTCAGCAAGGCGCCGGGCAGGATGATGCCATAGAAGCCCTGCTGGGCGACCCAGAAACAACCGTAATAGCCAACAATTCCACCACAGGCCGCGCCAAAAAAAATCAGTGCCACTTGCTTCAATTCCTGTTGGGGATGGGACATGGGAGAGTTCCGGCCAGCGCATAATCCCGGGCAATAGGACGCCAGTTCGATTCTCGCCCCAGACGTGAGCCGGTGTCGAATCTTATTCGCGGCCCAAAATCGGCTACCCGCGCTTGCTTTGATAACGAACCTCTGGTCATGCCGGTTCGGTATATCTGCAACTTACTTATTTCCAGTTAGTTAGGTCAATCTTCCAATTTTATTGTTTACTATCTTACCCAAGATAGTCATATTAAGAACATGCCCACCGCCACCCTGTTGCAACCGGAGACCCTGCCGGTCGAGAGCGAGCGCCTTGAACGGCTGTCGGCGGAAGAGCGTGTGCGCTGGGCAGCGGAGCAATTCGGCGAAAAGCTCATCGTCAGCACGAGCTTCGGCATCCAGTCGGCGGTCATGCTTCACCTCGTGACGCAAGTGGTGCCGGAGATACCCGTGGTTTTTGTGGACACGGGTTATCTCTTTCCCGAAACGTACCAGTTCGCGGACCAACTCACGAAGCGCCTTAATTTGAATCTCAAGGTCTATCAGGCCCCGATCACCGCCGCGCGCCAGGAAGCGCTCCACGGCAAGTTGTGGGAACAGGGCCGGGAAGGGCTGGAGAAGTATAATTTTCTCAACAAGGTAGAGCCGATGAACCGGGCCATGCAGGAATTGGGCGCGACCGCGTGGCTGGCCGGGCTGCGCCGCGTGCAATCGAGCACCCGCGGCCACCTCGACGTCGTCCAGTTGCAAAAGCGGACTTATAAAATCCATCCGATTGTGGACTGGAGCGAGCGCGACATTTACCAGTATCTCACCAAGAACGACCTCCCCTACCACCCCCTGTGGGAAAAGGGCTATGTCTCGGTCGGCGACGTGCACAGCAGCGCCCCCCTCACCGCCGGTCAGACCGCCGAAGAAACCCGCTTCAACGGCCTCAAGCGCGAATGCGGATTGCACGAGTCCAACGGCCGGGCGGACTACCAAATCTGATTTAAGATTTAAGAGTTATGATTTAGGAAGTCTTTGCAAAGTGGGATCGGCACGGCCTGTTGCCAAGGCGCTTGGAACGTCTTCAATTTCAACCAAGGGATTGTCTTTACTTCATAATTCATAAATCTTAAATCTTAATTCCTCATGCAGCTTTCCCCCGAAGTCCGCTCGCAGCTCGACGAATTGAACCGCCGTGCCGGTTATTTGTGGAGGTTTCTTTGACGTCCCGGAAAAGCAGCGGGCGGCAGCCGCCATCGAAGTGCAAATGGCCGAACAGGGATTTTGGGACAAACCCGACCAGGCCAAGGATGTCATCGCCGAAGGTCACCGGCTAAAGAATATTTTCAATCCCATCGTTGCCTTTCGCAAACGGCTGGACGATTTGCAGGCGATGGTGGACCTGATCCAGGAGGGAGACGAAGCCGAGGTCGGCGATTACGTCAAGGAAGCGGCCGTGACCGCCGCGACCATGCTCCCGGAGCTCGACAAACTCGAGATCGAGTCCTTCCTGACCGGCAAGCTCGACAAGTCGAACGCCATCGTCACCATCCACGCCGGCGCCGGCGGCACGGAATCCTGCGACTGGGCGGAGATGCTGCTGCGCATGTACACGCGTTGGGCGGAGCGCCGCGGCTACCAGGTCGAAATCGAAGACTTGATGTCCGGCGAAGAAGCCGGGCTGTCGCGGGCGACGTTTCGCGTCATCGGCTCCTACGCCTATGGCTACGCCAAGGCCGAGCGCGGCGTTCACCGACTCGTGCGCATCAGCCCCTTTGACTCGAACAGCCGCCGGCATACGTCCTTCGCCGCCGTGGACGTCGTGGCCGAACTGGCCGACGACATTAAACTCGAACTCAATGACGCCGACCTGCGCATTGATACGTACCGCTCGAGCGGCAAAGGCGGCCAGCATGTGAATAAGACCGAATCGGCGATTCGCATTACACACATCCCCTCCAACCTGGTCGTCACCTGCCAAACCGAACGCTCGCAGCTCAAGAACAAGGAACGCGCGATGAAGACGCTGAAATCGCGACTCTACGAAAAAATCCAAGACGAGAAGCGGGCCGAGATGGAGCGGTTTTACGGGGAAAAAGGCGATATTGGCTGGGGCCACCAAATCCGCAGTTACGTTTTCCAACCTTACCAAATCGTGAAGGACTTGCGCACCGGTTTCGAAACTGGCAACGTGCAGGCGGTGATGGACGGTGACCTCGATGGCTTCATCAATGCGTGGCTCCGCGCCGGCTGCCCGCTGAAACGCAACAAGGACATTAAAATCGAAGAGTAAAACTTGGGGGAACCTCCATGCAAAGATTCTTCACTTGCGTCCTCATTGGTTGGCTCTCCTTCAGTCCGCTCCGCACTGGTGGTGCCAATTCTCCGGGCAACGTGCCGTTGGCAGAAACCGGGGGCAAACCTGCGGTCGCAGGCAATCTGACCATGCCGTGGCCAAAAGATTTGGGAACATCCCATTTTGGGACTATTGGCCGCCCGGACCAGCCTGCGGATTTTTCCGGCGCTTGGTTTCGGCCTCATCCCGGGCCTTTTTCCTGGGGAGACGTCGAAACCACTCCCGGAACCTATGATTGGTCCCGAATAGACGCGACGGTTCGTCAATTGCAAAAGCAACATGTGGCCATTCTGGCAACAATCTGGCCTTTTGCTGACTGGGACCAAAACGCCGGTTATGCGAATCAACCGCAAGTGTCCCCCGAGGCCTTTCCCCAGTTTCTGCCGAGCCGGCGGTACGCACCCCACGATTGGAAGGCCTATACGGCATGGCTGCAGGCTTTGGTTGAGCGCTACGATGGAGATGGCATCCACAATATGCCTGGCTTGCAGTATCCCATCCGCCATTGGGAGATTCTCAACGAGCCGGAGCTAAGGGAGGAAAGCGGAACTTTCTTTCAGGACACCGCTCAAGCGTACCTGAATCTGCTCAAGCAATCCTATGCCACGATTAAGAAAACCGACTCTGCAGCCGTGGTGCTGCTTGCGGGGCAGGCCGGAATGCTGGCTAACCATGTCAACTATTGGCGGCCCATTCTTGGCGGCGCCCGCGGCTATTTCGACTTGGGCAATATCCATAGCATCGGAGGCTCGGAGTCATTTTATGGACCGGAATATCGGCGATGGTTGGATCAGTTCGGATACAGTGGAAAGCACTTTTGGATTACCGAAGCGCTTCCCGTTACCATCTCCCAGCGCGGCCAGCCGCCACCCACTGATGATCAGCGCGCGCGCAGCGTTCTGACTGGTTTTGCGACTGATTTTAGCCAGGGCGCGGATGTCATCTTTCTGGTCGGTTCCGACCCCGGCACGCCGCCCAGTGAGGCCGTGAATCGCACGTTCGACTTGATGGCGAAGACAGTGGGTGATTTTGCCACGGCAAAGGCCGAAGGCCCTTCCACGGTGAAATTCACCATGCGCGACGGTTCCGCGGTTTACGCCCTTTGGAACCAAGCCCGTTTGCCGTCAAATGAAACTGGGACCTGCCGGGTATTGACCTATGACGGAAATTCATCCACTCAACCCGCATCCTCCATTGTCGCCAGGGTGCCCACGTTGGTGGTCGTTCCCCCGCCAGCCGGGAAACAAGGTACCCCATCGGCTGCACGCTGAAGCGCAACAAGGATATTAAGATTGAGGAGTAAGTTCGTCAGTTTCTAGTTTTTAGTTTTTAGTTTCTTTTGGTGACGAGCGAAGCGAAATCGGCGGCTTGCGTTCGTGGCGCAATTCATCATTCATGATTTTGTCCGTCCTGCCCTCATGTCCTCGCTTCTGCAAAAAATCGCCCGCCGGATTTCATCCCGCCTGGGGCCGAACCGGGTGCGGGATTATGGCCGGGGCAACCGGATTGAAACTGCCGGGGCCATGTTTAAAAAATGCCGGGTGCAGTTTTTCGGCAATGACAATGTCATCTCGCTGGCGCCCGGCGCGTCGGCGACCGACTTGGAAATTACCATCCTCGGCTCGCGCAATCAAATTCAGATTGGGGCCCACGTTTCCTACTTGGATGGCGACATTTGGTGCTCTTCGGACGACGGCATTATTCGCATTGGCGAAAAGACCACGATTTCCGACGCCACCCTCACCCTGACCGAACCGCGCATGGCCATCACCATCGGCAGCGATTGCCTGATCTCCTGGAAGGTGGACGTGCGTTGCGGCGACGGGCACCCCATTGTGGACCAAGCCACCGGCGAAATCATCAATCCCGCCCGACCGATTGTCATCGGGAACCACGTCTGGCTGGCGGCGAACGTACAGATTCTCAAGGGCGTGACCATTGGCGAACACAGCGTCATCGGCAGCCACTCGTTGGTGACGCATGACGTCCCGCCGCACGCCGTGGCCGCCGGGGTGCCCGCCAAAGTCCTGCGCGAAAATGTCACCTGGCATCGTGGAGCCGGAGAGGCCGTCTCCGCACCAGTCGCGCCCCGTGGCGGGTGATTTTCAAAATCGCCAAATCTCAAGGAATGTACGACGTTGGGTCCGATGCGTTTGGGTCGCGAGACTGAAGGCCGCCCGCACACTTCGCCTTGCCTTGGATTCATAATTCATCCTTCATCAGTTGCCATTACCCCCATGTCCCTCACCCGCCGCAAATTCCTGCAACGCAGTTCCCTCGCCGCCGCCGCCGCTTATGCCGGGCCAAGCTTTTTTTCCCGGGTCGCCGCCGCTGCGGCCCCCGCGCTCGGCGCATCCGCGCCGATTGCCCCGCCGTCCAGCGGCCTGCCCTACGCTTCCGGGCCGTTCAAGCCCGCGTGGGAATCCCTTTCGGAATACCAGACTCCCGACTGGTTCCGGGATGCCAAGTTCGGCATCTGGGCGCACTGGGGCCCCCAATGCCAGCCCGAACAGGGCGACTGGTATGCGCGCAAGATGTATATGCCCGGCGACAGCAGCCATGACTATGAGTACCAAGTGAAGACCTACGGGCATCCCTCGAAATTCGGCTTCAAGGATGTCATCAACACCTGGAAGGCGGACCGCTGGGACCCTGCACACCTGCTCGGCCTCTACAAGCGCGCCGGCGCGAAATATTTTTGCGCCCTCGCCAACCATCACGACAATCTCGATCTCTGGAATTCCAAATTCCAGCCTTGGAACTCCGTCGCCGTTGGGCCCAAGAAGGACCTCGTGGGCGGCTGGGCGAAGGCCACCCGCGCTGCGGGCCTCCGCTTTGCCGTCAGCTCGCACGCCGCCCATGCCTGGAGTTGGTATGACACCTCCCAATCCGCCGACAAGACCGGCCCCTTGGCCGGCGTTCCTTACGACGGTAAAATGACCAAGGCCGACGGCAAGGGCCTCTGGTGGGACGGCCTCGACCCGCTGGACCTCTACGCCCAAAACCATGCCCCCAATCGCTCGGCGAATTCCAACCAGTTCTGGGACTGGCCCAACAACGGCGTCGTCGCCATTCCCGACGCCGCTTATTGCGAAAAATTCTACCGCCGCACGATTGACCTCATTGACCAGCACCAACCTGACCTCATTTACTTCGACGACACCATTCTGCCGCTCTACCCCGTCAGCGACGTCGGCCTCCGCATTGCCGCGCACCTGTACAATTCGAGCATTGCACGAAGCGGGAAACTCGATGCCGTCCTCACCGGCAAGGTGCTGACCAATGAGGCCTATCAAAAATGCATGACCTGGGACTTCGAGCGGGGCACCCCGCCGAATATGATGCCCCTGCCCTGGCAGACGGACACCTGCATCGGCGACTGGCACTACAAAGTCAGCATCCTCAACAACCACGGCTACAAAACCGCCGAGACCGTCGCCAAGACGCTTGTGGAAAATGTCAGCAAGAACGGCAATCTCCAGTTGAACATCCCCCTGCCCGGCCATGGCGAGCCCGACGGCGATGAACTCAAATTCCTGGCCGACTTCACGCCGTGGATGGACGTGAATGCCGAGGGCATCCATGCCTCACGCCCGTGGAAGATATACGGCGAAGGGCCGACCGCCGCGACCGTCACCCGCGCCCAGGGCTTCAATGAGGCGTACATCAAAAACCTCGGCGCCAAGGACGTGCGTTTCATGCAAAAGGGCGGCGCACTCTACGCCTATGTGATGGGCTGGCCCGCCGACGGCAAAGTCACGATCAAAGCGCTCGCCGACGGCTCCCCGCAGGCTCCGGGAAAAATCGAGCGCGTGGAGATGCTCGGCGTGGCCGAGCCGTTGAAATTTACCCGCGACCAGGACGGCCTCACGCTCACGCTTCCCGGGCAAAAAGTCGGCAACTACGTCTACGGCTTCAAGATTGCCGGCCCTGGAATAACCGCCGTTTGAGCGGAGTTTCTGAGACGTTTTGGCGATAATCGAATCAATATTAATCATTCAAGAATTCGCTTATGACTCCCGACGACGACGCCTACCGCCAAGTGCAAGTCTACCGGACTCGCGAGCGCATCATCGGCGCGCTGCTCGCATTTTCCGCCTTGGGGTCGAGCATCATGTATGTGGTTTTTCTCAAGGCCAGCCTCGGGCCGCTGTGGCTGGGGTTACTCATTGCCATGGAGTGGCTGATCATGGCCTTCATTTATTTCATCATCGTCAGCCAGATGCGCAAGCGCCGGCGGTGAGGGCCATGGTGGATTGAGCAAACCCATGCTGCGGCACTTGGGCGACAGGGGAGATGGAGCGCCATCCGGAAGGAACGTCGGCCGCCGAGGCCCCGGCGATTTTTCGGCCGCCCGCTCCTCGCTTGCCT
This sequence comes from uncultured Opitutales bacterium, assembly GCA_964561455.1. Taxonomy (GTDB): domain Bacteria; phylum Verrucomicrobiota; class Verrucomicrobiia; order Opitutales; family JABDGR01; genus JABDGR01. Next base: position 29,140 of record CAZLPS010000001.1, on the reverse strand, counting down.
TTGGTTCGTCATTCGGATTTCGTCATTTACTCATTTTGCGTCCATGGAGCCTCTTGCCTTTCCCTTCCTGCGCGACTCGTTTGCGCGCCAGCCACTTTTCCAGGACAAGACCTGGCGGCTGTCGCCATCGGCATGGCCGCTCACGCCGATGCAGGTGACGGAACTCGAGCGCATTGGCGAGGCCTGTTTTTCCTTTCTCCGCGCCCTGGAGATCCTCTACACCCGCTCCTGGCAGGGGAAGAACTTGCTGCGCAACCGCGAATTGCTCGCGCCCTGGGTGGCGGGCTATCTTGACCGCGGCAAGCCTGAGCGACTCATCGCCCACCAGCGCCACGCCTCGACCAAAAACAAATTTCCCGCCGTTCTGCGCCCCGACCTGCTGTTGACCGATGAGGGCTTCGCCCTGACCGAAATTGATGCCGTGCCCGGCGGCCTCGGCCTGACCGCCTTCCTCAATCGCCTCTACGACCAGCCGGACGCCGGCGTCATCGGAACCCATGATTTGCTGCTCGACGAATTCCACGCCGCGCTCGCCGCCCTGGCACCGAAGAAGGCCTCGCCCTTCATTGGCATAGTGGTCAGCGACGAATCCGCCACCTACCGGCCGGAGTTTACCTGGCTCGCGGCGCGCCTGCGCGAGCGCGGCCACCGCGTCCACGTTTTACATCCGACGGAAATCATGCCGCTCGGGCACACGCTCTGTGCGCCGGTGGACGGGGATCCCGAGCAGATTGACGTGCTCTACCGTTTCTTCGAACTGTTCGATTTGGAAAATGTGCGCACGGCGGATTTCATTCTCGCCGCCGCCGAGGCCGGCGACGTGGTGGTCACGCCGCCGATGCGCGCGTTTCAGGAGGAAAAACTCGCGCTGGCGCTGCTGCATCATCCGCAGCTCGAAGACTTTTGGCGCGAGAATCTGCCGCGTGGCTCCTGGCCGGTGTTGAAGAAACTGGTGCCGCATTCCTGGGTGGTGGATCCGGTGGAGCTGCCCCCGAACGCCGTGCTGGACGCCCCGTGGGTCGCGGGCAAGCCCATCCACCGCTGGGAGCAACTGGCGGAGGCGTCGCAAAAGGAGCGCAATCTCATTCTCAAGGCCAGCGGTTTCCACGAGTCGGCGTGGGGGGCGCGCTCGGTGGTGCTGGGCAGCGATGTGCCGCGCGACGAATGGCTCGCGGCCATCCAGCATGCGATGGCCATGGCCCCGCACACGCTCCATGTTTTGCAGGATTACAAAAAACCCATGCGCTTGAAGCATCCGGTATATAATCCCGAAGGGCAGCTCTACGAGATGGAGGGCCGGCTGCGCTTGTGCCCGTTCTATTTTATCCGCGATGAACACCCCAAACTTGGCGGTGCGCTGGCGACATTTTGCCCGGCGGACAAAAAAATCATCCACGGCATGAAGGACGCGGCGATGCTGCCGAGTGCGATCGTCCAGCCGGTGCCGACAGTCGTGGGCGTGGGTTAAAGAGATTGAAACACGAAGTTCACGGAGAACATGGAAGAACGATGTTTACAGTTTACGGTTTACAGTTTCCCGTTAAAAACCCCTCCGTGTTCTCTGTGCTCTCCGTGTTTCAAATCCTCCTGCACCCACTTTTTCAAGTATGCCGCCGCCACTTCCCCCAGATCGCCGCGGGTTTTCACTTTTTCGAGGGTGCCGCGCAGAGTTGCGGCTTCGGGCATGTTGGCGACCATGCCTTTGAAGATCGCGCGCATGCCGCCGAGATTGGCGGTGGCGGGGTCGCGACCGGACAGGGCGATGCGTTCGTCGGCATAGCGCAGCATCATGGCCCAGCGTTCGGCCAGGCCGGGGGCGGCGGGGGCAGGCTGGCCAGTCAGGCCGGATTTAATTTCCCGGAAAATCCAGGGGTAACCGAGGGCGGCGCGGCCGACCATAAGCCCGGCCAGCTTGGTTTCGTTGCGCAGGCGCAGGGCCATCTCCGGGGTGTCCACGCTGCCATTGCCGATGACGGGTATGCCCACGGCTTCAGAAACGGCTGTAATGACGCCCCAGTCGGCTCCGCCGCGGTAGCCCTGCTCCTTCGTGCGGCCGTGGACGGCGAGGGCGCAGATGCCTGCGCCTTCGAGGCGTTTGGCGGCCTCGGGGGCGACAATGGACTTTTCGTCCCAGCCCAGGCGGATTTTCGCGGTCACGGGAATGTCCACAGCGCGGACGACGGCAGAGGCAATCTCCTCGAGCAGCGGCAAATCACGCAGCAGTGACGAACCGGCATTGCGGCAGGTCACTTTGTCGGCCGGGCAGCCGTAATTGATGTCAAGGAAGTCGGGGTGCAAGCGCGCGACGACCATTCGTGCGGCTTCGGCCATCAGGGCGGGGTCGCCGCCGAAGATTTGGATGCCGAGCGGCCGTTCGGCCGGGGTGAAGAACAGGTCCTCCCAGACGCGCTCGGTGCCACGGACGAGGCCATCGGCGTTGGCGAATTCGGTCACGAGGACATCGGCGCCCTGCTCTTTGCACAAGCGGCGAAAGGGGCTGTCCGTAAAACCGGCCATCGGCGCCAGGTACAAAGGAAACTGACCGGCAGCGAGCCACGGCAGCGGCGTTGCCCGCGTGTAATTCTCGCGGGACGATGGTTCGACCAAAATGGCGGTCTCAGGCACAGGACAAACTCTACCACAAAAAACGCAGAAGACGCATAATAAACTGACACTCGTCAGGTCCTGCCAGCTTCTTGAGTCTTTTGCGTTTTTTGTGGCAAAAATATCCCCCTCCGCGTTCTCCGTGATCTCCGAGTTTAAAAATCCTTCCACTATCCCGTGAGACCGTCCAAGGCCTGCGCGAAGGCCGCGACGTCGTTGGTCAGCCCCCGGAGTCGCCGCCGGACTTCACCATCGTCGGCGAGTTGCTCGTCGGCGAAGTCCTGCGCCGTGGCGTAAACAAAACGGGGGGCGATCACACAGCGAAAATCCAGCATCAGACTGTTGGCGAAAGGCATGACGCTCATATAACTCCCCGGCCCACCGGCGGCGCAAATGAAGCCGACGACCTTCCCGGTCCAGGCCTCGCCGGTGAGTTCGACCAGATTCTTAGTGGCGGCGTTGATATCGTAATTGTAGACGGGCATGGCGAGAATAATGCCCCGGGCGGCGCGGATTTTCTCCGTGAGTTCCACGACAGCGGCATGGCCGTAGGCGCCATCGCCGTCACACACGGGCAACTGTTGCGAGGTGAGGGAAATCAGCTCCACGTTGCGACCGGCGGCCTGGCAATCGGCCAAGGCGAGCTGCGCCAGTTGGGCACTGCGGCTGGCGGGGTTGAGGGAGCAACTAAAAATCAAGAGGCGCATACAGGCGCAATTTTGAATTTTTAATGACGAATGACGAATGTAAAAAGTGGGACGGGCGAAGTTTTGCCACGCTCCCCCGTTGGGAATTAGACCATCACATTTCAGAATGCCCTGAAGCGGAGTTTAGTCAACCGAGGCGTTTGACGGATTAGAATTAATCGGTTGCAGATCGTAAGTGCTGACGGGGTAAAGATCGCCCGAAGGATATGGGAGTTCCGGTGGGTCCAATAATGGAGAAGGCAGATCAGGGACTCGCGGGAGAACGGTAATCGAACTTGTCGTTGTGGGAACCGCCTGCAATTGACCGGAACCGTTATTGATCACAACCGTGGTGGTAATGTCGGCCGCAGTTACCTGCTGCGGCGGAGAAATGGGTTGGCCGGTCAGTTGCCTGGCAGCGTTTACGGTGTCGTACAGCGCCTGAATCAGGCTGTTCGTGGCATTCACACCCAAATTGGCCCCCACCACACCGCCGCCCGTGATCGCGCCCGTCACCGGATCAACGGTTACACTGAGTTGCATCTGGCTGCCGGTGCGGACTTCCACGTCGGGATTACCGTTGGTCGCCGTGGTGACTTTCGCGCCGGCGGCATTGGTGACTGTGACCACGGCAGTGGGAATAAATACAACGGACCCAATCATGCAATTGGCAATAATGCCGGTGACTTGACCGGCGGCGTTGCGGATGACGGAGAGGGAAAGAATGGTGCCGCGAATGCCGACGGAACCGGCCGGGGTATCCACGGTGAAATTTGAACCGCGGGCGATATTGAGTTGTTTGACCTCCCCCACCAAGGTGCCGTTGCGCAAATCGAGCTGGGTGATGGATTTTCCCGGGTCTTTGTTCAAGCGGAGGAAGCTTCCCTCGGTCTTTTCGTCGAATGCTTCCTGCTGATATCTGGTGACCATCAACTGGGCGTTTTCCGTGATTTTTATCGTCGCGCCATTGGAGAATACCAGCAGGGCGCTACCGCCCGGCATGGCTCTGAGGACTGCGCCTTCTTCGAATTGCTCGCCGCGAATCAATTTATGCGGCATGCCGCTCTTTGGGGTCAATTCCACATCGCCCGCCACGATGGAGGCGAGGATTTTACCGTGGATACTGGTGGGGGCGGCGGCGGCCGGAAGGCCGGTAGGCACCGGCTGGGACTGCGCAATCTGCGCGACAGCAAGGAAACCCGCCAGTGCCAGCAAATGTACTTTATAGCGCATCGCGGAGAAAAAAATTTGCCCACAACCGGGTACGGCCCCGGAGAGGGCCCTTCATGGAGATAGTTTATATTCATTGCTGACGGTCCGGACAATGTAATAAATTTCCCACCAACCCGCATGTTGTGGTCAAAAAAAACAAACCCCAGTTGCGCGAGGCAACCGGGGTTTGGTGACGGGAGAGTTAGCTCCCGGAAATCTGGCGACCGGATTAGGTGCCGTCCGCCGACGCGTTCGCCGGATTGGTGTTCACTGGCGCCGCCGTCGTGGTGGTGGTCGTCGTTGTGCCACCGCCTGCGTTCGGAGTCGTGGTGACACCCGGAGTAGCGATGGGCGGAAGCGGGGCAGCGGGTGGGATGACGGTAATTGCATTTGTGGTGCTGGTTGACTGCGTATTGCCACTGCTATCCGTGACGGTAACGGTCTGAGTCGAAGGCACCACGGTTGCCGGAGGCGTAATGGGAACGCCGGCAACGACTTTCGCCGCATTCACGGCGTCATTAAACGCTTGGATCAAGTCATTGTTTGCATTTGCACCCATATTGGAGCCGGTAACACCACCGCCGACGACCCTACCAGTCGCCGGATCGACCATCAAATTGACCTGCATCTGGCCACCCTGGTTAACATTTACTTCGGGGCCGACGTTGGCATTGCCCGAAGAAATGACGGAACCGGCGCCATTGGCGACCACGACATTACCCACCGGCGTGAACGCTACGCTGCCCACCATGCAGTTGGCAATGATGCCCGTGACCTGCCCGGCCGCGTTACGTACGACGGTGATGGAGAGAACGGTGCCGCGGATGCCGGCGGAACCAGCCGGGGTGTCCACCGTGAATTTGGAACCCTTGGTGGTGTTGAGCTGTTTGACTTCGCCCTGAAGGGTGCCATTGCGCAAATCGAGCTGGGTGGTGGATTTACTCGGGTCTTTGCTCAGGCGAAGGAAAGTGCCTTCAGCAGCTTCATTGTACGAATCCTGCTTGTAGGACGTTACCGCCATCTGGGCGTTCTCCAGAATTTTCATGGTCGCGCCGTTGGAGAAGACCAAGAGGGCGTTGCCGCCCGGCATGGCCCGGATGAAGGAGCCTTCTTCAAACTGCTCGCCGCGCACCAACTTGTGCGAGGCGGATTCACCCTTGCGGGTCAATTCAACATCACCGGAAACAATATAGGCACTAATTTTGCCCACAGTGCTGCCAGCGGCGGGGGAAGAGCCAGCCTGTGCCCGCGAGATTTGCGGAACCAAGAGCAAGCCCAACATTGCCATAAGGCAAAGTTTAATATGTTTCATAGTCATAAATATTTATAAATGGAACCGAAACGGTTGAAGGGTAGTTCCTTAAACCGGGTCTATTTTTATCAGCCCAACGTAGGTTAAGCAAGTCCTTTTTCGCAGATTTGTGGTGGGGTTTCACCCCATTTTTGACCCTCCCGGAAGTGCCGGGGAACGCCGGGGATATTTTCAGCATCGCTTTTGCTGAAAATATGGATTTTTATCGCCTCGGCCAAGCGTGAAAATCACTCATTTTGGCGCAAAAGCGGCTTTAAAGTTCAAAGTTTACCTTCTCAATCCATTTTCCATGCCAAAAGCTCAAAAGAATAGTAACTTGTTGCTGGGCATAGACATCGGTGGAACCGGCATCAAGGGTGGTCTCGTTGACTTAACCAAAGGCGTGCTCGTCGGCGAGCGCGTTCGCATTGACACCCCCCAGCCCCCCACCCCGGCGGCCATTGGGGACGTACTCACTGCCATCGCGAAACATTTCCAGTGGACCGGCCCGATTGGGTGCGGATTTCCCGGCGTGGTGCACCAGGGACGCATCATGTCGGCGGCAAATCTCGATGAGACTTTGATTGGGGTCGATTTTGCCCGAATGGTGCAGGAGCGCACGGGCTGCCCGGCCCATGTCATTAATGACGCCGACGCCGCTGGATTGGCTGAAGTAACCTATGGCGCCGGCAAAGGTCGCCGCGGGGTGGTACTACTGATCACGGTGGGCACCGGCATCGGCTGTGGATTTTTCTACAACGGCCAGCTCATTCCGAATACGGAACTGGGCCACGTGAAAATGAAGGACAAGGATTCGGGGAAGATCTGCGACGCCGAGGACATTGTCTCCGACCGTGCGCGGCAGGAACATGACTTATCGTGGAAGGCGTGGTCCAAACGCTTTGACCGCTATTTAAAATACATCCAGCGGTTATTCTGGCCGGAGTTGATCATCATCGGCGGCGGCGCAACAAAGAAGGGCGAGAAATTCATGCCGCTGCTGACCGTGCCCTGCGCGACGGCGTTGGCGGCACTCGGAAATAATGCCGGAATTATCGGTGCGGCGGAAGCAGCGCGGCGGAGTTTGAGTAGAAATAAAAGTTGAAACACGGAGAGCACGGAGTACACGGAGCCGGGGTTCTTGTGAACCAAAACCCCTCCTTGTTCTCCGCGTACTCCGTGTTTCAATTCTTCCGCTTCGGATTATCCGGCGGAAGCGCCAGATCCACATATACCAGCCGGTGGTCGCTGGCGGTGGCGGTCTCGGGGATGTCCTCGATGACGCCGCGTTTGGATTGCAGTGCCAGGAGTGACGGCGATAGGAGGATGTAGTCCGAGCGATCATATTCGTCGGCCCGGCCGTAAACGGAGGTCCAGGTTTCGCCGCGGGAATCGGAGTCGGGCGCGATTTTCAAGAGAGGTTTGCCGTCGAGTTCGGTAAAACGCTTGAGGGGGGTGGAATCGCGGGCGTCGTTGAAATCGCCAACCACGGCCACGAGCGCGCCGGCGTCCAGCGATTGCTCTTTGCGCACGAGGTCGCGCACGGCGCGGGCTTCGCCCTCGCGCTCGGCGGCGCTCTGCGGGTCGGCGGCGTTTTGGGAGAGGCGGCTTTTGAGATGCACGACATACAGCGCCCAAGGCCGGCCGTTGCTGGTGAAATCCACTTCGAGTAAGCCGCGCAGCACATGGTTCGCGGCGCCGCTGAGTTTGAAGGGAATATTCTCGTGCACATGAACGGCCCCCAGCGGAACGCGCGATAGGAGGGCGACGTGCCGGTCGGGATCCACGTCCGGCCCGGTGACAATGGCGGAAAAGGAATAGTTCAACCCTTCCCGGCCGAGGTCGCGCTGCAGCTCGGCCAGTTCGGCGTCGCCGCCCATTTCCTCGAGGGCAAGGACGTCCGGATGCGCGGCGCGAATGACGGCGCGGAGGGCGGTTTTTTCCTCCTCGGGCTTGGGCCAATGGGGCTTGAATTCACCGTCGATGTGCCGGTCAATGGAGTTGTAATTGCGGACGTTGTAAGTGGCGAGGCGGAGCGTGGCTTGGGGAGCAGCGGTGGCCGACGGGGTTGCGGCGGGCGGATTTTTGGCACACGACGATGAAAATACCAACAGGATTCCCAGCACCGCCGTAGAAACCAGGTCGCGCCACCGGAAACGAAAATTTTGCGGGAAAAAATTCATGTCACAGCATTCACCGATGGAGCGCGCAAGGCGGCCTCACGTTCGACCAGGGTTGGATGGGAGTAATGGAAAAATGAGTAAGCGGGGTGCGGCGTCAGGTTGCTGAGATTTTTTTCGTAGAGCTTGCGTAAAGCACCGACCATCGGCGCAGACTCGCCGAGCGCGGCGCGGGCGAAAGCGTCGGCCTCGTACTCGTGGCGGCGCGACCACCAATTGCCGAGAGGATGCATCCAAAAAGTCGCCAATTCGGCCACCAGGGCGAAGAGCAGCAGGGCGACCGGCATGCCATCGGCGGGCTCGAAACGGAATCCCGTGAAAAACCAGTTCTGCCTGGCGAGCCACGCGAGCAGCCCAAAGCCCGCCAGGGAAATTATGGCGGAAAAAACCATCATCTTCGGCACGTGCCCGCGGCGATAGTGGCCGATTTCATGGGCCAGCACGGCTTCAAGTTCGCGCGGCGCGAGTTGCGCAAGGAGGGTGTCGAAGAGGACAATGCGGCGGAACCGGCCGAAGCCGGTGAAGAAGGCGTTGGAGTGCGTCGAGCGTTTGCTGCCGTCCATGACGTCAATGGCGGAGCAGCGGAAACCGGTGCGCTGGGCGAGAGCGAGAAGGCGTTCGCGAAGCTCGCCCTCGGGCATCGGCGCAAGTTTGTTGAACAGCGGCATGATCAACTTCGGCGCGAGGGCGACCATGACGAGTTGGAAAATCATCAGCGCCCCCCAGGCCCACAACCACCACCATTTGGGCTGCCAGTGAAAGAACCACAGGACCAAACAAAGCAATGGGTACCCGAGTACGAGGCCCACCGCCCCACCCTTCAGCAAATCCGCGATCCACAGTTTCGGCGTGCTCTTATTGAAACCAAACCGTGCTTCGAGGCGGAATTGCGCCGCCCAGCTCCACGGCAGGCCCGGCACGGCCGTGAGAATGCCCAAGGCACAGAGGGTTGCCGCCTGCCCCCACAAGGAAGGGCCAAACAAACCTGCGAACCCGTGATAAATCAATGGCAGAAGCCCCAAGCCCAGCCAGGCAAACAGCCACGCGGCGTCATACCAGCCCTGCCACTCGCCAAAAATACTTTTGGCGAGGGTATACTGCACGGAGCGCCGGTAGGTCTCGGCATCCATTACGTCGCGTACAACTTCCGGCGGAGTGTCGGCATGGGCGCGGACGTGGCGGCGGTTCAGGGTGTCAAGCCACGCCTCGGCGGCGAGCTTGGCCGCAAGCAACAGGGAAAAAACGGACAAAATGGGAGTCCACGTCATAAACAGGATCTTAACTACGAATTGCCCGGATGTCACGGACGAGTTGCGATCCGGCAGCCAAAAACTTAGGGAGACATTTTCGGCGGCGGGCGGACAATTTTCTGAAATTCGTCCGCCGAATAGAGATGCCACACTTCCATGCCGTTCGGCAAGGGTTGGGTCCCGCCGGTGGGGAGGGGAAAAAACAAATCGGTGCCGCCGGCGTCCGCCTTCAACCAGAGAATCCAAATCTGCGCGCCCCCGATTTTGGGCGCGGGCATCCGCAACAACCGCAGTTCATACGCGCCAGCGTTGAAAGCCTTGTTGGCGGTCAATCGCTCCAGGCCCACCGCCACCGATTGGCCGCCGGCATAGGGAGGATCCGTGGCAAAATGAAAAACCCGGTAGGCGCCTCTGGCGTCCGGGCCGGTCATATCCGCCCCGGCGACGAGCTTGCCGGAATCATAGGCCAAATAAAAAAATCCCGACGGCGAAGCCTGGGATAAATCCTGGCCAAACGCCATTTTATAAGCAGCGATGGCCGGCCACAATTGTAAAGTTGACGTAAGATGGGAAGGAGGCCGGGAAAAAGCGGCGAATACCAAACTTTCGCCGTTGGCCGGACCTGGCCCAAAGTGAAACGAAGCCGGGGTGCTTCCACCGGAAGAATGGGCGCCGGCGTCCGCCGGAACCGGCGGTTGGCCCACCGCTGATTTCGACCGGTCTCCGACCGATGTGAAACCAGCACTTGACCCAACGGCTGCGGCCGGCTGCCCGTTCGCCAAGCCGGCGGTAGGCGCGACCGCCGAATTTTGGGAAATGGACGGCGTTTTTACCTTCACCGCAGGGACCACCTCAACGGAGGGGAAATCCATAAACCACACCCGGAAAATCCACATCCCAACCACCAGGAAGAGAGCCAAAACCACAATGGAACGGCGATTCATGTAGAGCGACCAGCGGAATTACACCGTCCCTTTAACCCTTCGACGAATGGAGGGCGATGCGGTTGCCCTCGCTGTCGAGAATCACCGTGCGAAAACCGTGGGGACCAATTTGATGTTTCTTTTGCAGTATCTTCCCGCCGGACTTCGCCGCGGCCCTCTCCGCTTTATCATGACGGCCATCCATGTTGAAATAAATCAACGGGCCGGTCTGGGATGGCTTATAGTCCTTCATCTTCACGAGACACCCGGCCACATTGTCCTTGGTGTGCGGAAGGAGGCCAAATTCAAATCCCGGCATGGTTTCCCGGGAAACTTTGGTGCCGAGAATGGCGGTGTAAAACTTGACCGCGCGTTTGACGTTCTTGACGGGCACGTCAACCCAGACAATGGTGTTTTTGATGCTCATGGGACTTAAGGATTTGAAATTTGAGATTTGAATGGTGGCAGGCGGTTGAAATTCAAAATTCGTCATTCAAAATTAATTACTTCTGCTTGTCCCCGTCCGCCGCCCGCCACAAATACCAAGCGGCGAGGGTGCGGTGGGGAGCCCATTTTTTGCCGTCGCGGGCGACGCGTTCCGGACTGGGCATTTGCCGCAGGCCGTGCGCGACTTGGAAGCCGCGGCGGACGCCGAGGTCGTTAATCGGCAGAATATCCGGCCGGCCAAGATTAAAGATGAGCAGCATCTCGACCGTCCAAGGGCCGACGCCTTTGATGGCGGTAAAGACTTCGACGAGCTGGGCATCCGTCAGGTCATCGCATTGCGCGAGGGTCGGCACGAGGCCGTCCACGGTGCGGCGGGCGAGGTCGCGGATGGCGTTGGCCTTGGCCCCGGACAAGCCGGCGGTGCGGAGTTTGGCGACCGACTTTACCAGGACTTCTTTTGGGGCGGGAAAGCGTTCGCCATTTTTGCTGAATAATTTTTTGAATCGCCCCAGAATGACTTCCGCCACACGCCCGCTCAATTGCTGGCTGATAATGGCTTGCGTGATGGACTGAAACGTCGGTTGACGGCGGGGGGTCAAGGACGGCGGACCAGCTTCGTCGATCACCCGCTTCATGACGGGGTCGGTGCGCAAATGTTTAAGGGCCGGTCGGTGCATGGGTACATCCCCGGGGGTTAAGGATGGGCTTGGGGGTTGGCGGGAGCGGGAGCAGCGACCGCGGGAACGGGAGTCTTTTGATAAACGCGGACGTAATCAATCTCATATCGCGCGGGGAATGGGGCGGCCGACGGGTCACCGCCCTGCTGCCCGCCGATGGCTAGATTCAGCAGCACATAATGTGCCTGCCGGAAGGGATTTTGGTGGGCGGCATCTTCGTTGTAGGCTTTTTCCAAATCCTGGGTATTAAGCAACTGGTCGTCCAGGTAAAGTTTGATGCTGGTTTCGTCCCAATCCATGCGCCAGACGTGAAATTTCTCCGCCCATTGGGGGTCGTGGAAATCGGCGAGGGGATTTTTGAATGTGTTCCACACGGCATTGTTGGGGCGGGCAGAACCCCAGGCGATGTTGGCGAGGAGGGTGCCTTTGTAGAATTCCATGATGTCCACTTCGCCGTTGCGAGGCCAGGCACCGGCGACACCGAGGGTCCAGAACGCCGGCCACATGCCGTTGTGCACATCAATTTTGGCGCGCATTTCGAAGCGGCCGTACTGCCAAGAATGGAGGCCGCGGGTATTCAGGCTGGCGGAGGTGTACTCGGCAAAGCGGCGGTTGAGCTTCCAGTCCGTGGAGGCGGAATTGAATTTTGGATTGGAAACCTGCTCGTGGCGCGCCTCGATGATGAGGTGGCCGTCTTCGCACCAGGCATTCTGCGCCTGATACCATTGCCATTCCTCGTTGCGGACGAAGCCGGTTTCGAAAGTCCAATTCTTCGGGTCGGGCGGCCCGGGTTGGGAAAACTCGTCGTGCCAAACCAGCGCATAGCCGGGGTATGCGATGGGCGGGGCTTCGACCATCGCCGCCGACGGCACGGTCGGCGTCTGTGCGGATTCGGTCGGATGGAGGCGATTTAAGCTGAAAAACTCCCAAATCTTCTCGTCCACCCGCTTATCCCATTGGTGGCCCCAGCCAGGAATTTCAAGATAGGTCACCGGATGCCCGGCGCCTTCGTAGAGCACCCGCGCATTGCGGGCGAGACTCACGTTAAAAATCGGGTCCGCATCGCCGTGAATGATCATCACGGGAAACTTGCGCGCCGACTGGATGAGCGGCAGGTCAAAGGGTCCCAGTTCGCCGGAATGCGCGGCAACGGCCGCAATTTTATCCGCGCGCTCCCGGGTCAGCAAATGAGCAAAATAGGCCCCATTCGACATGCCCGTGGTATAGATGGCGTCCCCATCAATTTGATACTGGGTTTGCAGTTTCGCCAGCAGCGCATCAAAAAACTGGATGTCGGCCACGGCCCGCTCCGGTGCCAGCGCCCACGCCGTAATCGGCTGTCCCTGCGCCACTTGCACGCCCGCGGCCGGAAATACCAAAATGAACTTATGCTCCGCCGCCAATTCCGGCAGCCCGGAGATGGCCGAGTAGTGGTCCTTGTTGTCTTCGCCCATCCCGTGAAAAGCGAAGACGATCGGAGCGGGCTTGTTGAGGTCAATGGAGGCCGGTACTTCGAGGCGGTAAATGCGCTGCTCGGTGCCGACGGTGATTCTTTCTTCAACGAAGACCCCAGCTTTGCCGGGGAAAACTGGAGAGGTCGGCAATTCTGCCGACAACGCGAGTCGGCTGCCTGCCAGCAAGCAAACTGCCAGGAAGCAAATTCGCTCAATGCTGCGCCACATACCCGGGGATTTTAGTGCTTAAAATGCCTGACGCCAGTGAAAACCATGGCGAGATTATGAGCGTCGGCCGCGGCGATGACATCGGGGTCCCGCACGGAGCCGCCGGGTTGCACGGCAGCCGTGGCGCCGGCTTGGGCGGCGGCGATCAACCCATCGGGGAACGGGAAAAAGGCATCCGAGGCGACAATCGAGCCCTTCAAAGACAAGCCCGCTTCGCCGGCCTTCCAGACCGCGATTTTGGAGGAATCCACCCGCGACATCTGCCCCGCGCCGACGCCCAGCGTGCGTTCCGCTGCGGCATACACAATGGCGTTGGACTTCACATGGCGGACCACGCGCCAGCCAAATTTGAGCGCATCCCATTCGGCCTCGGTTGGGGCGCGCTTCGTCACGACTTTCCAGGCAGACGGGCTGATCGGCTTGTGGTCGCGATCCTGCACCAGCACTCCGCCGATGACGCTCCGCAGTTCCAGCAGCATGTCGGCCCGCAAATTCGCCTTGGCAATCATCAGGCGCAGATTCTTCTTTTTCGCAAACACGGCGCGGGCGGCGTCATCGAACCCTGGCGCGATAATCACCTCGCTGAAGATTTCCGCGATGGCTTTGGCCAAAGGTTCATCCACGGTCTGGTTGACGACAATGATGCCGCCGAAAGGCGCCTGGCGGTCGGTGGCGTAGGCTTGCTCCCACGCTTCCAGCAAACTTTTGGCACTGGCGACACCGCAGGGATTCGTGTGCTTTAGGATGGCGACCGTCGGTTTTTCAAATTCGCCGATGAGGTAGGCGGCCGAGGTGATGTCCAAAATATTATTATACGAAAGCTCCTTTCCCTGAAGTTGCTCGAAACAGTCGCTGAACGAACCGTAGAGGGCGGCGCGTTGATGCGGGTTTTCGCCATAGCGGAGGTTTTGCGCCTTGGGGAGCGTGAACGTGTATTTTTCCGGAAAGCCGGCGAGGGCGTTGAGGTCCGGCCCTTCCGCCTGTTGGGCAAGGTAGGCGCCGATGGCGGTGTCGTAAGCGCCCGTGCGTTGAAAGACCTTGAGGGCGAGTTCGCGGCGCAGCGCGGTGAGCTTCGACTCGTCATCCATGGCGGCCAGAACGCGAGCGTAATCCGCCGGGTCACAAACGACGGTGACCGAGGCGTGGTTTTTGGCCGCGCTGCGGAGCATGGAAGGCCCGCCAATGTCAATGTTCTCGATGGCCTCGGCGAAGGTGCAATGCGGCTTGGCGACGGTTTGTTCGAAGGGGTAAAGATTCACCACGACCAAATCAATCAGGCCAATGTTGTGGAGCTTTGCCTGGGCGAGGTGCTCGGGCTGGTCGCGCCGGGCCAGAAGGCCGCCGTGGATCTTGGGGTGAAGCGTCTTGATGCGGCCCTCCATCATTTCGGGGAAGCCGGTGTACTCGCTGACGTCGGTGACCTTCAAGCCGGCGTCGCGCAGCGTTTTGGCCGTACCGCCCGTCGAGAGCAGCTGGTAGCCGCGAGCCGCGAGGGCGCGGGCAAAGTCGGCGAGGCCGGATTTATCACTGACGGAGAGCAGGGCGCGTTTTTCCATACGGAGCCAAGATTTCGCAGTGCGCGCCGGAGCGCAAGAAGGAAAATCTGTCGCGAGCACAAGAATCCATAAGTTACCGCCTCTTGCTTAATTTTTGGGCACCTTTGACCGTCTTTTTTGCGCTACGATCCATAAAGAAGGTGGGGGGACATCCGGACCGCGCGGCAAACAAGTCACCGTCTCCACCTTTGCTCCCACCAAAGTCCTTCAGCGTAAGGACTCCAGTTTTCCGCAGAATAGCGCCCGCTTTATTGAAATCATACATGACCATAAAGTAAGATCAATCTGTCCGATTGGCAAGATCGTAGATTTGGGGAACAGGTTGCCAGGCATTGGCAGGAGCCGGATTCCAGGCTAAAAGGATGAAATCGCATTCCTGCCGCAAGTTTAAACTGACTTGATAGCTTTAGGCGGCACCCTTGGTGGATTCGATGAATACCAAATTCGCGCCGAGTCGCCACGCAATCTGCAAAACCGCCTGCAACATAAACCAACCCAGTCGCATAATTTTTCGTTCCGGTTTCATAAAATCGGGAAGAGTTGCCATCCAGTCGAGATAGACGTTTCCTTTCCAAGTGGAATGAATCATCGCCGCACCTGCCACCTTGCCCTCCACCCTAAACACTAAAACGGTGCCCATTTCCGAGATGCCCTTGGCCCGATGCCGCAAAAGCTCCATTTCATTTCGGGCCAAGGATTGGTTCCTCCGGTAATAGTCAACCTCCCACAACAAACACCTGAGGATTCCGCAGGCGGACTTTTGCGCCTTGCTCATTTCACCCGTCCCCTTAATTGCCAGACCAACGGTCTCCAGTTCACCGGGCCCGGCAAAATCAGCGACCACCTCCACATCGCGCGAGGACTGTTTGGTCAAAAACCTTACTGGCAAAAAATCCATTCCGGACAAGGTATCATTACGTCCTACACTGGCAAGATCAAACGTTGCTGTCGTGCACGCCGGTATTTTTGAGGTGCGCGGGCGACGCCGGCTCGAGATGCACGAGCACTTCGAACACCTCGGGGTGTTTTTCCAGAATGGCCTTCTTGACCTCGCTGGCGATCTCGTGGCCGGCTTCGACGGTCAATTGCGGATCCACCTGGAGGTGCAAATCCACCTCGAACAAATCCCCCACCCGCCGCGTGCGGAATTGGTGGTAGGCCATCGCCCCCGGCACCGCCAAAATGTGCTCGCGCAGGTCGTTGATCATCTCCACCCCGGGCGACGTGTCGAGCAGGTCGGCGCACGACTGCCACAGAATCTTCACGCCAAACGCCGCCAGATAGCCGCCGAGCAGCAGGCCCGTGACCTTGTCCATAAACGCCCACGAGGGCCCGCCAAGCCGGGCTGCGCCAATGGCACCAACCGCAAGCAGCGAGGCCAGGGCGTCGGCGCGATGGTCGAGCGCGTTGGCGTTGAGTACGCGCAATTTCAGTCGTCGCGCCTCGCGGGAGGCATAGCGGTAGAAAAACTCCTTTACCACCATCGCCACCAGCGCCACCCACAGGGCCGCCGCCCCGGGCACTTCGTCCCCATGCTCCTGCAAATTATGCACCGAGTTCCAAATCAGCAGCGCGCAAAAACCGAGCAGCAGCACCGCGACGAATAGGCACGACAGGCTGGCAAATTTGTGATGGCCATAGGGATGGTCCTCGTCGCCGGGCTTCTCGGCGATTTTCAAACCCAGCAGCGCCGCGATGTCGCCCGCCAAGTCCGCGAGGCTGTGCAGGCCGTCGGCCACCAGCGCCTGCGAACGCGCCACCAACCCCACGCCCATCTTAATGGCAGCCAGCGCGATATTGACCCACAAGCTCCGCCATACCACCGCAAGTCCTTCGCGATATTGGGAAAATGGGGGCTGGGAATTGGCGGGCATGGACTAAAGGGTGTATCCAAATAATTCCGAAATGTCACTATTAAGGCTTCTTTGAATACCCCTTCCGATATTGGAGATAGCCCAAAACACCCGCCACTCCTGCGACAAGAGCAGGCCCCAAATTATCCACGAATCCATCCCTGTGGTATTCAAACACTATTACTCCGACAAGAGCCAAAAGAGCAATAATCAGAATTCCATCGAGCAAATTGATCTTAAATGTTCTCATTACGATGCCCTTTCGAAAACCTCATTCCCACACGCCTTGCTTGACCATGGCCTTCGTCGCCGCGCCGGGCCAGTCTTTATTCGCCTGCGGATTGGCCGGGCTGGGATGGGGAATGCGCGCGATGGCCACGCCGTGCCCCAGCAGCGCCTGGCGCGCACGTTCCTCGGCAAAGGCCCCGATCCCGACCACCCAGGTCGCGCGCATGTCCGCCACCACCCGCCGCAAATGGGTGTCGCAGGCGGCAAAGAGCGCCTCGGCGGACTCGCCCTTGAATTTGTCGGGGGTGAGATTGCTGCCGGTTTCGCTCAGGAACAGCAATGGGCAGTAATTAACCACGAAATGGTCCTTAAAAAAGTTCTCCGCCGTGCCAAACCGCTGGGCGAACAGACCCCAAAGCCGCTTGCCGCTGACCTCCGAGCGTTTACAATTAAAGCCCAGCACCGGCCGCTTGGGATGCTCACGCACGGGATGGTCCACCGGTGTACAAACCCCCACCCAGTCCCGCACGGCTTTGACCTCGCCGAAGGGAACGCCGGTCTGCGCCATGCCGAAGGGGCCCGGATTCATACCCAGGAATACGACCTTTTTTTCGCCATTGCCGTGGCGGCGCAAATAGGCCTCATGGGCGCGCCAAGCGTATTCGAGCGGGCGATAGACGTAGGCCACGGGCGGCGCGAACTTCAACTTGGAAGTCCGTTCGGCGAGTTCCTGCGCGGCCTCAACCAGTTCCTGGGCGATGTCCATGTTTTGATTATACCATCCCTGTCCAGTGCATGACGAGTCAAACGAAAGCTTTGGCCAATTGATTTCGTTACCCGATTGACCCCCAAACGATACTTTCTTGGCATTGTGTTCCATTTTCTTAATTCTTAATTCTTAATTCTGCCTTTTTCCATGCCCACCGCCGACACCGCCGATGAATTTCTTGCGCTGGCCGCGCAATACCAGCTCGGCGTGCTTGACACCGAGGCCTTTCATCCGCTGACGGCAAATCTGTCCGAACAGGCGCAGAACGATTTGCCCGCAGCGTTGCGGGCGTTGCAGGCGGTGGATGTGGCGGCGTTGGAGCGGTTTCAGGCGAAAGCCGGGGGCGTGGTTGAATTGGCAGGGGCCGTAAATAAGACCTTCGCTGCCGGCAAACGCGTGTTCCTCTGTGGCTGTGGCGCGACGGGCAGGTTGTCGCTGGCGGCGGAATGGCTGGGGCGGGCAGGAATGTTGCCGCTGGAATTGGCGGAGCGCGTCATTGGCTTCATGGCCGGCGGGGACGCAGCGTTGATTAGGTCCATCGAGAATTTCGAGGATTTCCCGGAATACGGCGCGCGGCAATTGGATGAACTGGGTTTTGCCGAAGGCGACCTGCTTATCGCCTCTACAGAGGGTGGCGAGACACCCTGGGTCATCGGCGCCGTCGAGCGCGCGGCGGCAGTTTCGCCCAACGCGCCATGGTTCCTCTATTGCAATCCGGATGAGCAACTGCGGGCCGCGGTCGAGCGGTCGCGCCGCGTGCTGGACGACCTGCGGATCAAGAAGCTCAACCTTCATGTCGGGCCAATGGCGTTGGCGGGCAGCACGCGGATGCAGGCGAGCACGGTGTTGCTCGCGGCCGTCGGTCTCGCACTCGAATACCATCATGAGCCGGAGAGGATTTCGCCGGCGATCGGAGCTTTTCGGCATTTCCTCAACGACGACGACCGTAGTCATTATGGGGCCCTTGTCGGGCTGACCAACGACGAAGCAAAAGTATACCAAAATGGGGAATACACGCTCTACCGCACCCGGACCACCGGCCTGACCACCATGACCGATACCACCGAGCGGTCACCGACTTTCAGCCTGGCAGCCTTTGAGAATACTTTTGCCCAGGAACAGCCGGCCAGTCTCACCTATCTTCAACTTCCAGGCACTTACAACTCCGCAGCGGCCTGGCGGGCATTATTACTGCGTGAGCCCCGCACACTCGAATGGCCGGGCCTGGAAAAACTGACTTCTCGCGCATGGCTCCAAGGTTACGATTTTTCCGACCAGGTAATTGTCAACCGAACGACAAGAACAAAGCAGCATGATTCGTATACGGTGGACGTCGAAATTGACGAGGACTATCTGCGCTTTCAAACCAAAGATTCCATCAGTGCCTCCGAATTATCCTTTCCGATTCCACCAGGGGGAATTCTTTTTGCACACTTGCATTTGAAAATGCTGTTGAACGCCCACTCGACTGCCGTAATGGCCCGCCTCGGACGCTGCCGCGGAAATCTGATGACGTATGTGCGGGCCAGTAATTTAAAGCTCATTGATCGCGCGGTGCGGTACGCGCGGCATCTATACAAGGCGGAAACCGGCAAGGAAATTGCCTACGAAAAAGTGGTCCGCGCCCTCTTCGCCCTCCGCCCCACCCTGGGACCGGATGAGCCGGCGGTACTCCGAGTGCTGGAAATTTTGAAACGGACTCAGGCCAACTAGAGCGGATTTAGGAATTCCGCAACCCATTCGATTGGTTGGGGCGCGACGGAGCACTTATGCAACTAAAACAGGTCACCGAGGATTCACGCGAAGCCGCGAGGAGGCGGAACAGTAGCGCTTCGCGACTTCGCGGCTTCGCGCGAGAAAATTCCAGTCCGCTGCTGTAGCACTCCGCTCCATCTCAGCGGCATCCGCAAATCGCCCGCAATATATTTAAACCGGCGCTAATCCCGACCGCCCGCCCCCAGCACATGCACATTCGCCATCGTAATGCCACTGAGCATCGCGCCCGTGATCCCCAGAAATCCCTGATCCGTACCGCAAAGGAATAAATTGCTCAAATGCGTGCGGCCATCGCGGACCTTGCGCGAGGAGCCATAAATCGCCCCGGCCAAATGCCCGGTAAAATGCTGCACCGTCCGCGGGGTGAACATGTCGGTCGCCAGAGTATGCTTTTCCAGCCCAGGGAGGGTGTGGTGTCCGGGAAGGAATTTCAACGCTTCCGCCTGGAGCCGCGCGAACCACTCTTTCTTCTCTGCCGCATAGGCCATGGCATCAGGCACCAGCGCCATCCACCGGTCGAAATTCGCCTGGGCCGTAACCCGTAAAATGCCCTCCGACAACTGGCGTCCACCAGAATACTGGTAATTGTTCGGACAGCAAATAACCCCGCTGCGCGGGTCCACCAATTCCGGCGGGCGCAGATAGTGCAGCCGCTCGGCGTCGTTAAAGAATATGATGGTATCGTCCCAGCCCAGTGCGCGCGGTTGCTGGTCGAGCATCGTAATCGTCTCGACAAAGGACAGGCGCCCAATGGCTTTTGCCTCCACCTCCGGCAACTGGTCGTCGCACAGTCGCAGCGTTTCGACCAGCCCGGCGCTGGAAATGATTTTGTCGGCGGTGAGCGTGCGGCCGTCGTCGAGGACGATTTCATGCACGCGGCCATCGCGAACGAGCAGTTGTTTCACGCCGCATTTCATGACCCGTTTGCCGCCGAGCTCGCGGTATTTGTTCGTGAGCGCGTGGATGATTTTGCGCACGCCCTCGAAGGGCCGCGCGAAGCCCTCGCGGTACAACGCCTGCCACATAATGCAGAACTGCGGCCACTCCATGTCGTGCTCCTGCGCGCTGCCGTAATACATCAGGGGGAGCAGCAGCATGTCCACGAGCACCGGGTTGTGGAGGAATTCGCCCACCACGGCCCGGGCCGACCG
Source organism: uncultured Opitutales bacterium (assembly GCA_964561455.1). Lineage (GTDB taxonomy): Bacteria > Verrucomicrobiota > Verrucomicrobiia > Opitutales > JABDGR01 > JABDGR01. The sequence goes on along the minus strand of CAZLPS010000001.1, from coordinate 8,855 downwards.
CGGCACGGCATCGAGGGCCAGCGACTCGGCTGCGGACGCTCGAATGGCGGCATCGAGCCGGCGAAAGCCATCAATCTCCTGCGGAAAGGCCCGGGCGACCTCGCTTTCGAGCACCGCAAAATCATTCGTAAACCGCAGGCTCTCGCCCGGCCAGGCGATGCGCGAGCCGTTTTGCTCCGCGAGGTCAAAGTCCTCGCGTGTCAGGCGCAACTGGCGAAAAAGCTTGGTCAGCGGCGCGCCCTTGGCGCGGGGGCCGGGCGGAACAAAATTGGTCATCGCGTGAAGGCCAACGTCGTGCTTGCGTCCGTCCTTAAAGTAAAAACTGTTCAGCCCGCCGGCGGCGTTGTGACGCTCGAGAATGACCACCTTCTTCTCAAACAAGGCCAACCGGATGCCGGCGGCGAGGCCAGACATGCCCGCGCCGATGATGACGGCGTCGAAATGAGTATCGGCAGGCGTGGCCATGGAGTTAGCGGGGCGCAGGGAGCGCGGAGAGGGGAGTTCGGAGGGCGGACGTTAAACGCTCAACGCTTAATGTTCAACGCTCAACGCTTAAGGCTAAGACACTTACGGACGAATTACACTTTGCCGCAAAACTTCAGGCCAGTCTTCGTTGGCCAAGCCCGCTGCGACCAAGGTGTCGCGCCAGTCAATTTTGGCGAGGCTCCATGTCTCATCAAACAAGGCCAGCCTTCCCTTCGACAAATAGAGGACAGCCAAGTGTACGCGCTCTCCGTTATTATTGATCAGCGGCAAACCCGTAGGCTCGAATTCGTCCAGCACCAACGCCGCGTCTTCCGGCGAAAAGTATTTGCGCGCCTGCTGTCGCACCAGTTCGGTTACTTCTTCAGGCATGATTTCGCTCCCTTCGTTTGACCACGCACTCGGCACATTAGTTCCGCATGGGAAATCGTTTTAGTTTTCCCGGAATAATAGTCAGCCAAGCGCTGTTGCAAGAGGTTTTTGTGGGCCGAGGACATGCGTAACAGGGAGAAATCAGAAAATTGGGGGCAAGACAAAGTTCATTTTGGAATTCTATTGACGCCTTGGGGCTTGTTTTCCGCTTTTTCGGGCTGGCTTTGCCCAAGGTCACCGGGCTAAATTCCATAAGAACTCCTTGAGCGACCTCAATCCCATCAACCTGTCTGTTTTGGACAAGCCGGATGCCGAAACCCATCCGTTGTTCGCCTTTGGCAACTGGCGCACCAACGTCTTTGTGCCGCCACTGCTCCTGGTCGCCGTCTACTGGATCAACGAAAGCAAACTCGGTTCCTTTTTGATCGGCTTTCAAATCTGGGTGCATGAATTCGGTCATGCCACCGCCGCCTGGTTGTGCGGGCGCAAGGCGACTCCACTGCCCTTCGGCTGGACCCCCGTCGAGGACGAGTATTCCCCCTTCGTCTATTTCGGCCTGCTCGCCCTCTTTGTGGCCCTGTTCGTAACGGGCTGGATCGAGCGCAAAATCTGGCCGATGATCGCCGCCGTGGTGCTGGCGGCCCTGCAGTATTACATGACGTGGCGCATGAACGCCAATCAGCAGGAATTCTGGTGGAGCGCCTTTGGCGGCGTCGGCGGCGAGTTCTACCTGAGCACCGCGCTAATGTGCACTTTCTATGTGCAACTGCCGGATAAATTCCGCTGGGGCTTTTGTCGGTATGTCTTCTTCGTCATCGGCGCGACCGCCTTTCTCCACATCGTCGTCTTTTGGAACAAGGTCTATCACTTTCAGGAGGACCTGCCCATGGGCTCGCTGATAAATGGCGAGGACGACAACAATGGCGACATCAACAAGCTCATGGACCAATTCGACTGGACCGACCTCCAGGTCCGGCACAATTACCAATTCCTCGGTTACTACTGCTGGGCCGTGCTCATTGTCGTCTATACCGCCTTCGTCCTGCGGGTAAACCTTCTCGGCGATTGGATCTCCGCAAAATTCGGCGGCGACGCCGAGACGGGTTCGGATCCGGGTGGAGACGCGAGCGGCGCGTGAGTATAGAACAACCTCCTCCGTGTCCTCCATGTACTCCGTGTTTAAAAATCCATCCCCCAAAAGTCCTTAACTGACATTGGGCAATTTGACCGGGTTGCGCCGATGGATGCAGATTTTGCTGCCATCAGGATCACAGATGATCGCCATCCGGCAAACTGGAGTATCAGTCGGCTCAATGGCAAATTTGACGCCCGCCGCCCTCAATTCCGTAACGGCCGCATCGAAATCCGCCACCTCCAAAGCAACCGCAGCGCCGTCGGCTGACGGCTTCCAATCCGGCGCCATATTCGTGATCGCCAGCGTGTGCGGGCCAACTTCGTATTCCACCCAGGCAGTCTTTTCGTCGCCAAAAACCTTGGCCGGCTTCAAGCCCAGAACTTTCTCGTAAAAGCTCCGCGCCCGAGGCATCGCGGTAACGGAATAGCAGGTGAAGGCGAATTCGAGGATTTGCATGGGGGGCGAAGTAGGGAGCTTATGGCCTCACGAACGCCTCCAAGTCAATCGCGACTTGGGGAAATGCCTTAGCAAGTTTGGTGTCTTTGGTCACGAGCCTAACGCCCAATCGTTGCGCCAAAGCTACATATTCACAATCGTAGGCCGTGCAAGTGGATTGGGAAACCAACGCCAGTACTTCGTCAACGGTCACCGCATACTCCAGCTTCTTCAATGTGAATTCAGCATTCTGATAAGCCGCCTTCGCACCCGCCACGTTCACCAGGCCCTTTCGAAGATAGTGGGCCAAGATGTTGCAAAACTCGGAACGCCATAGCAAGGGTGCCGCCCAATGTTCATCTTTGACATGGCAGGCATTCGCCGCTGCGGACAAAGGATCCGGCAACCATATATAGGCCAACACATTCACATCCACCACAATCATTCGCGCCCCTCGCGTTTGGCTGCGTCAATTTCCTCCGGAGTGGTCATAAAACCAAGGGAGTCGCGGAAACGTTGGGCGCGCTCGCGCAGTTGCTGCGCATTTTCTGGCGGTGCAATAATGGAGTCCTTCAGCGCAAAAAGTATGTCTTGATTGAGGCTCCGATGGTTGCGCTCTGCGCGCTGCTTGAGCGCCCGGTGCAGAGAGGAGGGTATGCCCTTGAGGGTGATGGTAGCCATGCTGGAACCATAACGGAACCATTGTGGTTGTCAAGCCCATGACTTAGAATGGTAATTTGGTGCCTAATGGGCTGGAATCAAGCTAAGCGAATACATGTAAAAAGCACCGGTCAAAAAATACAGGATCAAAAAGACGGCAATCACCCATCGGGGCCGTATTAGCATCCAAAAGAACAAAACAAAGACGACGACTCCACAAATTACTGGATAGTTACCCGGGTCATGAATTCCGCTGAGCCCCAATGCAAAAGCAGTTGCCGTAGCAAATGGATACAAGAGATACGTTGCCGAAGATTGCCCGAATAGAAAGGCTGGTAAAATGCACGAAAACAAATAACTCAGAACTATCAACGCTCTTATAGCATTCTTTCGACGCCCAGTCCACTTACCGGAGCTCTTTTGAACCAAAGGTTGAGCATTGTCTGAAGGGGACATATCCGAGCCTTCAAAGAAATTCAAAAATCACTTCCCAAACTTCGGCAGCAAATACTCCGCGCAACTGTCCAGGCTCGCCAGTTTCGGGTAATCCGCCTCGGGCACTTCAATGCCGTATTTCTTCCGGAGTTCCATGACGATGTCCAAAAAGTCCATCGAATCGAGTTCCAGCTGGTCGCGCAGGCGGACCTCGGGCTTGACGTTGCTCAAGTCCTCGTCGGGGGCGATGTCGGCAATGATCGCCAGGACAATCTTTTTGACTTCGTCGGGAGTGGTAACAGCTACTGCCATAAGTTTCGGGTTTGGTGTTTCGAGTTTTGTGTCTTAAATTCTCAGTGCCTAAGTGCCTCAGCGCCTAAGTGCCTTGATAAGAGGTGACGACCACGGCGGAGTTGATGCCGAGCATGCCGAAGGAGTTGTTGAGGATGGCGCGCACGCCGGAGACGGGGCGCGTTTGGCCTGACACCAGATTGGGCAATTCACACGCGGGGTCAAGATTATCCAAGTTGATGGTCGGGTGGATGAGGCCATCCGTAAACGTGCCCAGATTGCCCGCCAGCTCGAGCGCGCCAGCGGCGCCCATCGCGTGGCCGATGAAGCTCTTCGTGTTGTTAAAATACGTGTCCGGGCAGTTGGCAAAGACCCGGCGCAGCGCGGCGCACTCTTGGGCGTCACCCTGGTGAGTGGCCGTGGCGTGGGTCGAGATGAGGCCGATATCGGCGGGTTCAAGACCACTTCGCGCAATCGCGGCAAACATGCATTCGGCCTGACGGTCGGGATTTGGCAGGACGGCGTCCGTGGCGTCCGAATTCATGTTGTAGCCGGCAATTTCGCAGATGATGCGGGCCCCGCGCGCCAGCGCGTCACTCAGGCGTTCAACAATATAAAGTGCCCCACCCTCCGAAATAACGATGCCGTTGCGGTCGCGGTCAAAGGGCCGCGAGGCCTTGTTCGGGTCCTCGTGGTGCGCCAGCGCGCCCTGGGCCTTGAAGGCGGCAAAAATGCCAAAGGTGTGAATGCTTTCGCTGACTCCCCCCGCAATCGCCACATCCACCTCACCGAGTCGGAGCATCTGCGCCGCCTGGATCAGTCCCGCGTTCCCCGCGGCACAAGCCGCGCCGATGGTGTAATGCGGGCCGGTGATGCCGAGATTGATGGTCACCTCCCCCGCCGGATTGTTCGCGACCGTGCGGGGATTGTGGTGGTGGGTCCAATACTTCGTGTCGTAATTGAACTGCGAGATGTTAAAAATTTCGTTCTCCGTCTCGACATTGCCGTGCTCGGTGATGCCGATATAAACCCCCGCCCGCGCCGGATTCATTTTCGCCAAGTCCAGACCGGCATCGGCCAGCGCTTCCCGTGCGCAATAGATGGCAATGCTCCCGGCCCGCGTGCCGTTGCGCACTTCCTTGCGCTTCTGGTATTTGAGGGCGTCGTAGTTGCAAACCCCCGCCAGAACTTCGCCCATGTAGCGCGTGGTGATGCGCTGGATGTTCGGCTTCGTGGCCAGCAGATTGGCGCGAAACTCGGCCGGCGTGTTCCCATTGGGCGCGGTCAGGCCAAGGCCCGTGACGACGATGCGCTCGGCAGGGTTCTTATACCGCACGCGCAGATGCGGCGCAGCGGCGGAACCGGATGAAGGATGGGTGGCGGATGGCACCGAGGAAAAGGGAAACTGGTGACTCTATCAAATTTCGCTGCCCGGGAAAGCCTTTTTCGGGGAAATATGGCCGACTTTAGCTGGCCACGTTGTTTTTGGCGGCCATTTCCACAGCCATCGCGAGTTCCCACATCACTTCCACCAAGCCCTCGTAGCGGGTGACGCGCTTGGGGCTGTCAAACCGGCCCTGTTCAATATAGCGCATCCAGCCATGGTTCAACCGGTATTCGCCGACCGCGCCCGCGTCCGCCGCCCGGTCAATTTTGGCGCGCAATTCGGGCAGCATCAAGGCGAGGAACAGCCCGGGATTCGAGGTGTGAACGTGCCAGCGCCGGTCAAATTCCGGGTCGTCCACCCGCACCTCGCGCGCGCCGACCAGCTCCAGCAATTTCCAACGGATCGTTTTGCGCCGCAGGGAAAACGTAAACGGCTGCACCCGGGCCCGCACGGCCAATTCCACCCGCGGGGTGCTGAAATTCGTCGAGTTAAGGTCGTAGCGGATAAAATGCAACCGCTGGCCGCGCCAGTCTCCCGCCAGAAGATCAACGCCCCGGGTAATGTCAAACAGCACATCCGAAGTGCCCTCCGCCGCGGACCGGTCGAAAGCGCCGTCATCCTGATGCGCCGGCACCATCTCGATTTCCAAACGGTGCGCAAGCGCAGAGAGGTATCTCATCTCCGCAATCCGCGACCAGATGGTGAACCCCATATTCAGCACCATCAGGCAGCCGAACACTCCAACGACGATGAAAAGAAAGTAGCCCATGAATGGTGAACTCCAGCCATGGATATAATGGGAGAAAGCCACGCGGGGAAGCCTTTTCCCGTGATCCCCGGCCATGGGTCAGGGCTTCGCCAACGGGTCGGTGATGCGATAGAGATGCACCGCCCAAGGGGCAAATTGGTCACTGAGAACACCCGTGGTCATTTCGGGGGCGCGACCTTCACCGAGGACTTCCACCTTTTGCGAGCCCGCGGCGTTGGTTAGCGTGATGGTGGCAACGGTTTCAGCGTCGCGCATGGCGACGGCGAAAATGTAAGTCGCCCCACCCTCCCGCTTCACGAGGATATCCACCGGCACGTCCGGATTGGAGGACTTGACGGTCGCGGCGCCATGAACGGTCGGCGAGTTCAGCGCCGGAGCAAGCGATTGAATCTGTTTATTCAATACCGTAACCCCCGCCAGCATCGCCGCATCATCAAAAAGCGCGGCTTCCCGGAAGGTTGGCTTGAATTGATGTACGAAATAAATGAGTCCCTGCGAGCCGTGAATTAACGACATCCAAACCTCGGCCTTCACTTGCGCAGGCGTCGGCTTGCGGTCCACGTCGCCGATGCGGGTGCACTCGATGCAGTTCCAGGTAATTTTTTTGTCGGCGCCCCAGTCCACCAGCCGGTCCACGCCGTGCGCGACGAACCAGAGTTTATTCGCGATTTCCGCGCGGTCGTGGTTGACCGGGTAGATGTCGAAGGACGCGATGTCGGCGCCTTTAAGGTAGAGCGGATAATCCTCGGGATGATTACTGCGCACCCCGCGGCCATACCAGCCGTCCCACGCGACGCCCTGGCCGAGGTTGAGCATGACCGGGCGCGAGGGGTCGGCTTGCTTGATGCGGTCGTAATCGGCGGTGATTTTCTCCGGTGCAACGGGCGGTCCGTAACCTTGCTTATCCGGCAGTTCCTGCGCGTTGTCCGGCTCGTCGCCGTGCATCCAGGCGCAAATGGTCGGGTCGTCGAGATGCCTTAAGGCCACCGCGTTTTGCTCGCAGATGACGCGCAATCCAAATTTTTTCAAAGTGGCGAGCTGCTCCTCCGTCGGGCCTTCCCAGAGGCCAACGTAGGTGTTGAATCCGGCGGTCTTGTAGCGGTCCGCGTTCTTGGGATCCTGGAGCCAGACGGCAATAGGGAAAAAATTGGGGTCGGCGGAGGGGCCGTTTCGCCAGGCGGCGTAGAATGCCGGCGGCAAGCCCACCGGGGCTGGCGCGGCCGCGGCCAAAGTTATGAACGCGACGACGACGGATACGAATCCATCCGGCCAAAGCCTCCGCACCAATCGTTCCGCAAGGTTTGTAATCATAATCACCCCCCGGAACAAGATGGCTAACTTTTGCGCACCGGCGGTGAACCGGCTTTTACCGGTTTTGCCTTTTGCAAACTCTCCGCCGTCGCTTGCAATTCATCCATCACCTCCAATTTGCGGGCAAACGGGAGGGCTTGAAACTCGCGGTGTTGCTGGAGCCGGCTGCCTTTCCAGGTTGTCAGGCACCAATCCACCTCAGGCTTGGTTTTCCTTGTCATAGCTGGATGATTTTCCAATTACCGCGATGCCCCCAACGACCAAAAACGGCACTTGCGCCTCATTCAAGGCGCGCGCAATGGCGTCAAACGACGACTTTTTCATTGGGCGGTTAGTTCACATACGCCAGCGACTTGGCCACCCGCGCCACCTCCGGCAGGCCTTCCAGCAGGTCCGCAATCGCATCCCATTTGCCTGAAAGCAACGCTTCATGCGCCGAATGCGGCAGGCCGGCGGCATAGGTCGTGCCCGCGCAGGTAACCGTGCGATTTTGCACGTCCACCGCGATTTCCGCCTGCGGGTTCTTTTCGATGGCCGCCGCGAGCGACAGCAAATCCGCGCGAGACAACGTCATGCAGGGCATCCCGAGCGTGATGGAGTTGCCGAAAAAGATTTCCGCAAAACTTTCCGCAATGATCGCCCGGAAGCCATAACGATAAAGCGATTGCGGCGCGTGCTCGCGCGAGGACCCGCAGCCGAAATTCGTGCCGCTGATGAGGATGCTGGCGCCTTTGAAGCGCGGGTCATTGAGCGGGTGCGGCTTGTCGCTGCCGTCGGCCTTTTTGCGCTCGTCGTAAAAGGCGAACTCGCCGAGCCCATCAAACGTGATGCATTTCATGAACCGCGCCGGGATGATGCGGTCCGTGTCAATGTCGGCCCCGGGGATGCAAACGCCGCGGCCGGATATGGAGGTGATTTTGGCGAGGGACATGGGAAAATTGGATTTATGAATTATGATTTAAGAATTAAGAAATTGACGAATCGAAAAATGAAGGGAAATGAACCACTTCATAAATCATAAATCTTAATTCTTAAATACCTCACGGGCGTCGCTGATGACTCCCGTGACCGCTGCCGCGGCGACCATGGCCGGGCTCATCAAAATGGTGCGTCCGGTCGGGCTGCCTTGGCGGCCCTTGAAGTTGCGGTTGCTCGAGCTGGCACAGAGCTGGTCGCCGACCAGCTTGTCCGGATTCATGGCTAGGCACATGGAGCAGCCCGCGCCGCGCCATTCGAAACCGGCTTCGCGGAAGGTGTCAGCGAGGCCCATTTCCTCGGCGAGTTTACTCACGCCCTGCGAGCCGGGCACGACAATGGCCTTCACGCCCGCTTTCACGTGGTGGCCTTTGACCAGCCGGGCGACTTCCTGGAGGTCGGAAAGGCGTCCGTTCGTGCAACTGCCCAAAAAGACGACATCCACCTTGGTGCCTTTGATGGGCTGGCCGGCCTTGAGCTTCATGTGCGTGTAGGCGTCACGAGCCGTGGCGCGGTCATTTTCCGGCAGGGAATCGGGCTCGGGCAAATTCTCGTGAATGAAAACCGCCTGACCCGGATTGATGCCCCAGGTGACCGTCGGG